>JANXWA010000003.1 GCA_025351385.1 Acidimicrobiales bacterium
CCGAGGTTGCCTTCTTGGCACAACTATCTGCTCGGTCAGCGCTGTCCTGACCCCACTAACCCCAAAATCCCAGGCGGTGGGCGCTGAGGGACTCGAACCCCCGACCTGCTGAGTGTAAGTCAGCTGCTCTAACCAACTGAGCTAAGCGCCCGCAGTGGCCTAGCCTAGAGGCTTCCGGATTCGAGCAGGGTCCCCAACAGCTCGGCGGTCGCGGCAAACACCGGACGTCGCACGACGTCGGCCGTCGTCACCAACTCCTCGTGGCGATAGTCCGCGTCCACGGCACCGGCCTCGCGCGCAATCAAAAGCCCCCCGAGGTAGTCCCACGGATTCAGCGTCGACTGTTGCGCGACGGCGTAGGCGTCGAGGGACCCGTCGGCCACGAGGCAGATCTCCAGACTCGCCGCCCCCAGTGATCGCGACTGGTACCAGCCAATGTTCCGATCCGGTTGGCCCGAGAAGCCAACCAGGGCCTTCGAGAGGTCGCGCAGTCCACTGGCTCGAATCGACTGGCCGTCACGCGTCGAACCGGCGCCCTTCTCGGCCTCGAAGATGTCGCCGGTCGCGTGATTCCGGACCAAGCCAGCGACCAACTCTTCGCCGCGCAACACCGCCAGACTTGTGGCGTAGAAGGGGACGCCACGATCACAGTTGGTCGACCCGTCGATCGGGTCAACGACGACGGTGAACTCGCCGCCGCCCGAGACACCAGACTCCTCACTCACCACGCGAAAGCCGGCCCCGAGAAGAATCCGCAGGGCCACCTCGTCGGCGACGACGTCCAAGTGATACTGCGTGGGCCGGTCGCCGGAGAAGCCCCGACCACGGTGCCCTCTGATGGCCTCGCCGATCTCGAGTGCACACTCGCGCAACGGGGCGAACAGTGAATCGGTCACGCAGCCACGGTAGCGGGGTTGGAGAGTAACCTGAGAGCCAATGGCCGCCATTGACGTCGCTGGGTTCGTCGCAGACCTCAAAGACCACGCTGTGACCCACGGCTTCCACGTCCACGACGAGCGGCACTTCGTCGAGACGTACTCCCTGCGTCAAGCTTGGGAGGTCGACCTGCACCCTGAGGACGGTTGTGGCGGTCCGGTCGATCTCCACATCGAACTCGACGTCGATCCGCGAACGCTGCTCGCGTTCGAGGACGCCGTACTCGGACTTCCCGACGACGTCGACCCGCCCGACGAGTTCCACTTCCCGCTGGTGCTGACCTGGAGCCTCCCGCCGATGCCTCACGGTCCTGACCTCTTGCGCCTCGCCATCGACCTCGCGCCGATCGGCGGCGTGGAGATGCCCCTCGAAGTCACCGCCACTGACTCGTTCGCGTCGCCGACCGAGGCCAGCGAGCGGCGCATCTCCATCGTCGCGCGCCGGGCCATCTCGCTGAGCCAGGTGGCCAAGGGCGAGGACCCCCTGTGCGATATCTTCGAGCGCGGTCACAGCGTGAGCGACTTCTTGCTGCAGGCCGCTGACTCGTGGCTCGGCTAGCGCGAAGCCTCGGCGTCCTCGTCTCGTTGTCGGCGGCGAGCGTTGCGTTGAGCTCCTGTGGGGCCGGTGGAGCCGTCGCGGACGCCCGGCTGTCGTGCCGATACGTTCATCAAGCTCTCACCCTGCAGGCGCGCAGCCAGGCTCCGGGAATGTCCGCGACGCGCCGGTCGACACTGCAGTCCGACGCGATGAGTGCTCTGTTGAAGGCGACTCCCGCGGCGGCGGCGGCCACGTCGATCGACGGCAGCTGGAATCCGCTGATGACGACAATCAACGAAGCCGAACGGGTTCCCCTCCAGGACCTGGTGGCGTCGCTGACTCGACTCTGCAAGGTCGCCGACTCGTCGACCCCGTACCTCTAGGGGTTCGCTACTGGGGGAAGCGCTCGTAGAGCCACGTCAGGGAGTTCTCCTCGAGCATGGCGTCCTCCCAGCCCGCGATCGAATCCTCCAGACCGGCCAACGAGACCACCTTGCCGATGATCACGACCGTGAGGTCACTGACCATCTCGTCCGAGACGAGGAAGTCGCCGAAGATGTCCTCGTTCACGACGGCGTCGGGCTCGACCATGAGGTAGAGCTCACCGGTGGCCTCGACCCAGGAGAGCTCGTACTCGTTGTCCGACCCGTCGGTCCACTCGCTGCCAAACTCGAATTCGGCACTCTCGCGGCGGGCCTCGTTCTGCTCGTAGAAGGATTCGATGTCCATCGACACAGCCTACGTCGCGACTATGTGCGCCGTGAAGTGCGCGGGTGGCGGAATAGTGCGCGTCATGAGAAATGCACTGGGGCGATGCGCCCGACGGGTCGTCGAGCGATGCGCGCGCGGCCCTGTACTGGGCGCCATGACCAACCGAACCGACGTACTGGGACAGATCCGACAGGAGTGGCGCCACGTGGGCCGCACCCCGAGCTCCCGACGGGCGCTCGCCCGACTGGTCGAACGCCATCCCGACCTGGGTCTCGGGAACCTCGAGGACCTGTGCGAAGTGGTCGCCGTGCTCGAGACGCGTGCGGGACGAAGCGTGCTCGAACGGGCCGAGATCGTGCGGGCACTGCTCGAAGAGGCCGGCGACCCCCAGATCCACCGGGCCCTGCTCCAGACACTGATCCCGGGCATCGTGAGTGTCTGTCGCCAGCTCCGATTCGGGGACGGGATCGTCGCCGACCCGAGCGAGACCGTGTCGATGGCCCTCGGTCTCGCCAGTGAACTTCTGGTCGACTGGGCCGGGCAGTCGCGCCAGTACGCGGCCCCCGACGTCCTCTCGGCCCTGCGCGGGAGATTGCGCCGATGGCTGTTGAAGGAGAAGGTGGCCCTGCGCGCAGTGTCGAACTTCGACCAGCACGACGACCCGGCCGACGAGGCCTCGCCCCTCCTCGCCCGACTCCACAGCTTCCGTGGTAGCCAGTACGACCGGGTGGCACGATTGACGTACGCGCGAGTCTTCGAGGGTCGATCGTTGCGCGAGGTCGCCGCAAACGACCATTCCGCCCCGGGGACGCTGCAGAAGGAACTCCAGCACTTCGCCGTCCGATTCCTGATCTAGGTGAATCCATGGACCATCGATGACGAATCGCTATTTGAACCCATCACCGCTACCCTTCGCAACTAATGGCGCGACTTCACACCTCCCTGAAGAGCGCGCACCTGTTGATGTGGTCGAGTCCGGTGCTGCTGCTCGTCCTAGTCTTCGCGCTCACGACGTCTGGTCCGCGTACGACGGCGGCACCGACGATGACGCCGACGACGACGCCGTTCAGCGCTACTCCAACACCGACAACCACCACGACGACGCGTTCTCGCCCGGCCCCGACCACGACCACCTCGACGACGCCGACGCCACCGACGACCGGGCATCCGGCCGAGAGCAACTTCGCCAGCGTGACCGATTCGACCGCGAGGTCAGTCGCGCCCGTACCCAACGCGCCCGCGTTGAGCGGCGCACTGGCCGGCGAGCTGACACCGGGCTCGCCACACGTCGAGGTCCCCTTGCTCGGTCCCGGCGCCTGGACCCTCCAAACCAACGGGTCGACCACCGAAGTCTTGAGCTGCGCCACGGTGAGCAGCCCGACGAGCGCCTTCATCGTGGTCGGCCCGGATCAGAGTTGCCAACTCCAGATCACCTCAACGGCGGTCGGGACGTCGATCGCGTGGCAACTCGTCCCGACGCGCTGAAGCGAGTCGTCGCCGGTCCGCTCCAGGGGACGGCGATGGGCGTCTACTTCGTCCTCTTGCCGTACGTCGTCGTCACGAGGTGGGGCCTCGCCTCGGGTTTCAGTGACGCGCCGCTCATGCGCACTCTGCTCGTGGTCCTCGCCCTGTTCTGGGTGATCTTCCTCGTCCAGGTGGCGCTCAACATCCGACGCCTCCACCTCGGTCGGCGCCCGGGGAGCGGTGGCGGCGCTTGGCTGGCCGGACTCATCGTCACCCTCCTCGGGTTCCTCGTGTCGTCGCCGGGCGTGTCGCACCCCTACGCTCCCTCGGTTGACGACCAGGTCGTGATGGCGCGACTCGGACTCGAGACCGTGGGTGCGCCCCACCGAGGTTCCGTTGATCCCCCGGGGCGCCCACTGCGCAGACCGGAGCTCTCATTGGGGGCCGTGCCCTTGGCGCTCATGGCGAAACGTCGCAGCGATCTGTTACGCCAGCAACAGTTCACCGACCTCGACGGGGACATCGACGAGACGGTCGAGCTCTTGCGATCATTGGACCCCGAGCTGATCGCCCACCTGCGCCACGCGGTCGGCCACCGCCGAGACGGAGTCATCAACGTTCCGAGTGCACCGATGCCGGCCCTGGGTGCCGCGAGTACCGACCCGGTCGTTGCGTGCTCGCTGGGCGACTCCGCCACCGGCTCGCTCGTCGCCTTCGCCCGCGAAGGCGGTCGACTGGCGATCGAACCCACGTGGAACGCCCACGACGTGCGCCGGTCTGTCGTCGCGCTGCACGATGGCCGGCTCGTCTTCGCCGACACCGAGGCCGAGCTGCTACGTGCCCTGGCCACGCGAGCCGTGCGCCAGACCCTCGTGATCTACCTGGGCCACGCGAACGACCTCGACGACGAGCTTCGATCGTGCGCGATCACCCTCGAACCCTTCGTGACGGGCCGTGGTCCCACCACCGTGGCGGACACGAACCGCGCTCCGGGATTGACCGGCCCCGCCCGGCACGAAGTGCGCGTCGACCTCTTGCGGGCCGATCCTCAGATCGCCGGGCTCGTCGAACCGATGACCGCGACCCTTCGGCGCCGCTGCATTGAGATGCTGGCCTACCTGGCCCTGCACCGACACGAGCCGGTGACGGGCGACCGACTGCGCACTCGTGTGCTCACCCACGCCGACGTCGACGCGAGCCTGCGCACGCTCGCCAACACCGCCAGTGCGGTGCGACGCAGCCTCGGGGTCGACGCCGACGGACCCCGGCTTCATCCGGTGACCTCGTCGGGCCTCTACGTCACCCACGGCGTCACGAGTGACGTCGAGATCTTCACCACGCTCGTGAGTCGGGCCCGCCAACTCCCTGTGGCAAGGGCAGCGCCTCTCGCCCGCCAGGCGCTGGCACTGATCAAGGGCGAGCCGCTGTCGAGCGCGCTGCGCGGTTTCGAGTGGTTCCTCGCCGAGGGTCACGGGGCGCGCCTCTCACGCGACGCCGAGTGGGCCGCGCTCGCACTGCACCACGACGCGCTGGCGCGCGACGAGTACGAGTTGGCCTTCTGGGCGCTGCGCCAAGGACTGCTGATCGACCCCTACAGCGACGTACTGCTAGCGGCGAGCTCGCGGGTGCCGCGCCTACGCGAGTTTGGCGGCGATCGAGCCGGCTTTTCGCAGCACGAGCCCGTCGGCGCCGGCGGAGCTGAAGCGATGAGCTGGTCGCTCTCGGGCTTCAGCAATCAGGTCTCCCAGTAGCTCGGCGAAGCTGAGGGGCGGGTCGACGAAGAGGTGCTTGGAGAGCGATCCGGGGATCGTGTTGATCTCGTTGACGTAGAGCTCGGTGTCGCTGGCGAGGAAGTCGACGCGCGCGACCCCGCGCACGGACGCGACCTTGGCGATGGTCCGGGTGGCGAGCTCCACGGCCTCACGTTGGCCCGGCGCCAGGACCGCGGGCAACTCGCGCGGCGCCGACACCATCCCCTCGCCCCCGACGTACTTGTCGGCGTAGTCAAGGATCTCGGCGCTCGCCGATCGGCGGATCGGCCGCTCGATCGCCGACAGCGAGATCGAGGGGTAGGTGCGAAGCGCGATCTGGACGTCGGTCAGGTCCTGGCGGAACGGCTCGACGACGCACCCCCGAGCCAAGTGGACATTCGAACTGAGGCGGGCCCGCGCCGTCGCGAGGTCGGCGACGACGTCGATGCCGATCGACGAGCCGCCGAAGCGGGGCTTCAAGATGTAGGGACCGTCGAAGGGCAGTGACTCGGTCGAACCGTCCAGCAGCGCCCGCGGCAGGGTCGCCAGACCCGCGGCCGACACGACCGCCCCGAAGGCCCACTTGTCCATGCCGAGGGCCGCACCCGCGACGCTCGGTCCCGTGTAGTTCAGGCCCGCGAGATCGAGGGCCGCCTGGATGGTCCCGTCCTCGCCGGGCCCTCCGTGGGTCCCGAGGACGACCGCCTCGAGGTCGAGCCGTCGGTCCTTGCCCAGTCGACCGCCGACGAAGAATCCGCCGTCGTCACCTAGGCGCAGACTAACCTCACTCGAGCCCTTGGGAAGTCCGTCGAGGAACGACTCGGCCTCGACGTCGCTGGCGACGACGAAGAACGAACCCGTCTTGGTCCAGTAGAGGCCCACGGCGTCGCGGTTCGACCGACCGAGCTCTTGGAGGGCCTGTAGCCCCGTCAGGATCGAGATGTCGTGTTCGGGCGTCGGTCCGCCGAAGAGCACACCAATAGTCACCGGACTCTCCTCGTCGCCGTCGTCCGCCAATCAAGGGTAGTGGTCCGGCAGATCGTTGAGGTACAGCACGCCGTCGCCGACGACGAGCGCCGAGCGAACCCACGCCACGGCCTCCTCGCGGGTGTCGAAGCGGGTGATCGGCCCCGCGTACCCGGCCTCGAGCGGCCTCACGTTCGTGCGGCCCACGACGACCAGTTCGGCACGGGCGAAGGCGACCTTCTTCGCGAACGAGAGGTTCTCGGAGTACTGGTCGGGACCCAGCTCGATGAGACCCGGGGTGACGACCACGCGTCGGCCCTCCAGCGCCAGCTCGACGAGCACCGTGAGGGCGGCCAGCGCGCTCGCCGGATTCGCGTTGAACGTGTCGTCGATCACCACGACGCCCGATTCGGCGCTCACCACGTGCAGTCGGTTCTCAACGGGCGACACTCGCGCGAGCCGACCGACCAGTTCGCCGGTCGGCACTCCGAGCTCGAGCGCGGCGCCGATGGCGCAGGCGAGATTCGTCGGCTGGACGCCGAGCACCACGTCCACGGCCCCGAGAACCTCGCCGTCGGCGAGTATCGTCCAACGACCGGCCTCGAGCACGACGCGCACCGACGCGGCCTCGTTGAGGCTTCCCACCGTGCGCACCCGCTGGCCCGTCGGCGCCAGACGGTCCGGCCACTGAGCGAGTCGACGATCGTCGACGTTCACCACGACCGTGCGCGCGAGCTCGGTCACCTCGAACTTGGCCGCGTCGATGACGTCGAGGGTCTTCATCCGCTCCAGGTGGACGGGCCCGACGGCCGTCGCGACGGCGATCTCGGGCGTGCACCACGACGTGAGTTCGCGGATCTCCCCGGGGCCGTAAGTGCCCATCTCAGCGATGAACACGCGGGTCCCGTCGGCGAGGCCCTCGTTGATGGCCCTCGACAGCCCCGCGCGATTGTTGTAGCTGCGCGGCGACGCGACGACTCCGCCGTCCGCGCGCAGCAGGTCGGCCAGGTGGTTCTTAGTCGACGTCTTGCCGTACGAACCGGTGATCGCGACGACGCGCGGTGCGACGCGTGCCAGGCGAGTCCGGGCCTGCTCGACGAAGCTCCGGGCGCGACGCCGCTCGTAGGGAGCCAGAACCCGTGCCGAGAGGTCGAGCACGACCGGGACGGCCCACACCGTCGCGACCGCCAACAGCCAGGGCCGGCGGGTCAGCATCCCGAGCAGGGCCACGACGAGTGACGACGCCGTGGCGAGCGACGCCACCGTGCGTAGTCGCCTGGTCCACTCCAACCTGCCGGTACGGCCCCTCATTGAGAGGCCCCGGGGGCAGACGAGTCCGTAGAGCGCGGTCACGGCCACGATCGCCACGTCGAGGCGCGCGACGACGGTGATGACCAGAGCGACCACGAGCACGTGACTGAGGGTGACGGGACGCTGGTCGCGCAGCCGACCCGGAGCCCGCGCCGAGCCGACCGGGGGTGAGGACCACCGGCCGAGGAATCGGCTCATCGAGTTCGGCTCGTAGTGCTCACGCTGCAAGACGCGCAGCCACCGCAGCAACTGCGCCACGTAGGCCGCGACGAGGGCGGCGGCCATCACGACGTCGAGAAGAACGTGCATCAGCGAAGGACCTCCAGGACCGCGTTGACGAGAGCCGCGACCGCGTCGACTGGAACCAGGTGGCCCACGCCGTCGAGCGTCGTCATCGTGCAGGGAACGTGGAGCAGGGACGCCGATCGGCGGGCGATCTCGAGCGGGACCTCACGGTCGTTCGTGCCCCACACGAGAGCGACCGGGACGGTGATGCGATCGAGCTCGTCCTCGTAGCTCTCGTTGACCGTCGCCACCAGGACCTGGCGCATGACGCCCGAGGCGGCGCGGTAGTCCGCCGACCCGTACTTCTGGCGAGCCGCCTCCATTCGGCGCTCGTCAATCATGCCGCGATCGTGGAGCCAACGGATCGCGCGAAAGGCCCGGGGCGACGTGACCGACGGGGCGAGGCGCACCAACGGGACGCCCGTGAGGAGGAGCGACCGCACCAGTTCGGGGTGGTCAGCCGCAATGACCGTGGCGACCCGACCGCCAAAGGAGTGGCCCACCAGCACGACCGGCCCGTCGGCGAGGTCCGCCAGCGCCGGCGCCACGAGCTTCGCGTACTGCCGGGCGCCGCCGGCAACCACGGGCGGCGACGACGAGCCGAAACCGGGCAGGTCGAGGGCGACCGAGGCGACGCCCCGTTCGGCGAGCCGGGTGGCGGCTTCGTCGAAGTCCTGGGCGCGCCGGCCCCAACCGTGGAGCCACACCACCTGGACCGGGCCAACGCCGTAGGGCTCCCCAAAGAGATTTCCGTCGCCGTAGGCACGCAGCACGCCTTCAGGTTACCGACCCGCCTTCGCCCTCGTGAGCGTCACTCGGTACCGGTAGCGTCAGAGTCACCATGAGTGACGAGACGACTTTCTCCGACGGACTGCTCGTCGGGCTCACGCCCGAGCAGCGCGAGGCCGTGATGTCGCCCGGTCGCCGACTGCTCGTGCGCGCCACCGCTGGATCGGGCAAGACCCACGTCCTCACACTGCGCATCCAGCGCCGGATCGCCGACCAGGAGGTCGCCTCGGACCAGGTGCTCGCGATGACCTTCACGCGAAAGGCCGGCGACGAACTGCGCAAACGTCTCTTTCGCGCCGGGATCCGCGACCTGCGCGCGGGCACGTTCCACCGCACCGCATTGACGATCGTCACCCAGTATCGAGAGGACCATCACCTGAAGCCCCTCGCCATCGAGGCGAGCCGTCGACGTCTCGTCACCGCGCTCGCCACCCAGCTCCGAGCGAGCGGCGACCTCGTGCTCGAGGACTGGCAGCTGCCGCGCATCGAACAAGAAGTGGGGTGGGCGCTCAGCCAGGGATTCAACGGCGCCCTCTACGCCAAGGCCGCCCGCAAGCTCCGCCGCGACGCGCCGCTTGCGCCGGCTCAGTTCGCCGACCTGCTCGACCGCTACGTGGGGCTCTGTCGCAGCCGGGGCGTGCTCGACTTCGACCTCTTATTGAGCGAGGCGATCACCCTGCTGCGCGACGAGCCCGACGTGCTCGCGTCATTCCGGCACCGAAACAAATCGCTCTACGTCGACGAGACCCAGGACATGAACCCGCTCCAGTTCATGCTCCTACGCCAAATGGCCGGCGACGACCCGGACCTGTTCTGCGTGGGCGACCCGAATCAGTCGATCTACGGTTTCAACGGAGCCAATCCGCAGCTGCTGAACGAGATCGTGCGCACGTGGCCCGATACGGTGGTCCTCGACCTCACGCGCAACCATCGTTCCACCGCCGACATCATCGAGGTCGCGAACACGCTCCTCGAGGACGGCGCACAGGGTATTACCCCGGCCAAGCACGACGGCGACGTCCCGATGGTGCGCTCCTACAACACCGACGCCGAAGAGGCCCAGCACGTGGCCACCTGGCTCTCCGCCAAGCACCAACCGGGCAGCCCGTGGCGGTCGATGGCCGTGCTCGCGCGCACTAACGCGCAACTCGAACTCGTCGCGAGCCACCTCGACGCCGCCAACATCCCGAACGAACGTCGCGGCCCCGAGCACTCCCCGGCCTCAGACCTGTTCAACGCGCCCGAGACGTCCAGCCGACGCCTCGACGACGACCACCGCGACGCGGTGGCACTATCGACGATCCACCGGGCCAAGGGCCTCGAATTCCATCACGTCGCCGCGATCGGCTGGGCCGAGGGCCAACTGCCCAACTACAACGCGACGACCGACGCCGAACTGGCCGAGGAGCAGCGACTCGCCTACGTGGCCCTCAGTCGCGCCGAGAACTCTCTGCTGATCACGTGGAGTCGGGGCCGCAACGACCCTCGCTACCCGGACCGGTCACCCTCTCGATTCCTCGCCCCCATCGAGGAGGCGATCCGCGCGATTGACGCTCGCAACGCGCCGCTGACGGGCGAGGCCCGAAAGGCCCGCCTCGCCGCCATCCGCGCCGAACTGGAGTCCTCCGAGGCGCTCGCCGCGCCGCGGGGATCGCCGACGTTGCGCGAGTGACCCGGCGGTATAGTTCGCAGCAACGACGAGTTCCGGGGGTTCGACCATGACCGACGTGGCAGACCGCACAGCGGGCCAGCGCCGTCGGGCCCTGAAGGGACCGCCGTCCTTCGACACCCTCGAGGCCGAGCGCCGCCACCGCAAGGAGCGTCTCGCGGGGGCACTGCGCATCTTCGGGCGCCTCGGCTTCTCCGAGGGCGTGGCCGGCCACATCACCGCGCGCGACCCCGAGCGGCTCGACCACTTCTGGGTCAACCCCTTCGCGATGAACTTTCGCCACGTCCGGGTGTCGGACCTGATCCTCGTTAGTCACGAGGGCGAGGTCGTCGAGGGTGAGGGGGCCGTCAACCGGGCCGCGTTCGTCATCCACTCGGCGGTCCACGCCGCCCGGCCCGACGTGGTCGCCGCGGCTCACGCCCACTCTCTCTACGGAAAGGCCTTCTCGTCCCTGGGCCGCACCCTCGACCCGATCACCCAGGACGCCTGCGTCTTTTACGAGGACCACTCGCTCGTCACCGAGGGCGGTGGAAGGGTCGCCTTCGACGAGGAGAGCGGCCGGGCGATCGCCCAGGGCCTCGGCCAGCGAAAGGCCGCCATCCACCAGAACCATGGGCTGTTCACCGTCGGCCAGACCGTCGACGAGGCGGCGTGGTGGTTCATCACGATGGAACGGACCTGCCAGGCGCAGTTGATCGCCGAAGCGGCGGGCACTCCGATACACGTCGATGCCGCGAACGCGCGCTACACGAGGGACCAGACGGGGTTCCCCTTGGCGGGATGGTTCTCCTTCCAGCCGCTCTGGGACGACATCGTACGAACCGACCCCGAACTCTTCGACTAAGTCCAACATCCCCCAGCAGTGATCGAGAGGCTTTCATGAACGGTGCCCACGCGCTGCTCGCCACGTTGCGAGCGAACGGCGTCACGACCTGCTTCGCCAATCCCGGCACCACGGAGATGCACGTGGTCGCGGCCCTCGACGACTTCAACGACGTGCGAGGGGTCCTCTGCCTCTTCGAGGGAGTGGCGACCGGCGCCGCCGACGGCTTCGCCCGGGTGAGTGGCACTCCGGCGGCGACGCTCCTGCACTTGGGCCCGGGGCTCGCCAACGGGTGGGCCAACCTGCACAACGCGCGCCGCGCCAGGTCGCCGCTCGTGAACGTCGTGGGTGACCACGCGACGCACCACGGTGCGCTCGACGCACCACTCCAGAGTGACATCGCCTCGGTCGCCTCGGCGCTCGAGGGCTGGGTCGGGCGACCCACCCGATCCGACGACCTGGCCGACGTCACCGCCCAGGCGGTCCACGCCGCCTACGGTCCCCCAGGGCGGGTCGCCACGCTGATCGTGCCCTCGGACGTCGCGTGGGACGATCTCTCGAGCCCGCCCACGACGTGGCCCGTGCTCGCACGCGACGTCCTGCGAGCGCCCGACGAGGCCCAATTGCGTCGGGCGCTTGATCTCCTGCGCACCAAGCGAGCGGCGCTGTTGGTCGGTGGTCCAGCCGTAGACGCCGAGCAGCTCGACCTCGCGGCGCGCATCGCCGCCACGACGTCGTGCCGGGTCGTCATGGAGACCTTCCCCGCGATCACCGATCGCGGCGCGGGCGTCTACCGGCCCGAGCACCTGATCTACCTGAGCGAGTTCGCCATCGCTCAGTTGGCCGACCTCGACGCCGTGATATTGGTCGGCGCGAAGGATCCGGTCGGCTTCTTCGCCTACCCCGGCGTGGCCAGTCGGCTGACCCCCGCGGGTTGCGAGGTCGTCACGGTCGCCCCGCCCGGCACGGACACCGCGGCGGCGCTCTCGTACCTCGTCGACGGCCTCGACGCCCCGACGCTCGGTCCCGAGGCCGGTGAACGAGTGGACGTGCCGTCGGGGGAACTCACGAGCCGCATGCTGGCCGCCGCCATCGGCGCCACCATGCCCGAGGGGCTGATCGTCTCGGACGAGTCCACCACCGGCGGACTGCACCTCTCGGGGGCGACGAGGTTCTCGCCGCCGCACCGCTGGATGACCCTGACTGGCGGCTCGATCGGGATGGGCCTGCCGGTCGCGCTCGGCGCGGCCATTGCCAGTGGAGGGCGCGTGCTGGCGATCCAGTCGGACGGCGCGATGATGTACACGCCACAGGCCCTGTGGACGATGGCCCGAGAGGGACTCGACGTCACGGTCGTCGCCCTGTCGAACCGCAGCTACGCCGTGCTCGAGATGGAGCTTCGTCGGATCCACCCCGACAACGAGGGCACGCCCAGCGCGCGCCTGCTCGAGCTCGACCATCCGGCCATCGACCTCGCCGCTCTCGCGACGTCGCTCGGCGTACCGAGCGTGCGCGTGACCACGGCCGACGAGCTTGTCGTGGCCCTTCGACGCTCCTACGCCACGCCGGGGCCGATGTTCATCGAGGCCATGCTGCCCCGGGGCATCAACTAGATCGTGAACTCACCGACGACGGGCGCGTGGTCCGAGGGCTTCTCGCCCTTTCGCGCGTCGCGGTCGACGAAGCTGCTCGTGGCCCTCTCGACCAGCGCCTCGTCGACGTAGAGCAGGTCGATGCGCAGCCCCCACCCGCGGTGGAACGAGCCGTTGCGGTAGTCCCACCACGAGTAGCACGGGTCGTTCGGGTGCATCGAGCGCGTGAGGTCAACCAGGCCGGTCGCCTCGAGGGCGCGCAGCGCCGCGCGCTCGGGCTCGCTCACGTGGGTCGCGCCCTCGAAGAGGGCCGGGTTGTAGCAGTCGAGGTCGGCCGGCGCCACGTTGAAGTCTCCCCCGACGACGATGTGGGTCGCGCGGTCGCGCCGCTCCACGAGGTCACGCAGCGCAGCGAGCCAGCGGAGCTTGTAGGCGTAGTGCGGGTCATCGATGGCGCGGCCGTTGGGGACGTAGCACGAGTAGACGCGCACGCCGCCGCAGGTCGCGCCGATGATCCGGGCCTCGGGATCGCCGTCGCCGAAGCCGCGCTCCACGTCCTCCAGGCCCACCCGTGACAGCACCGCCACGCCGTTCCACTGGCCCTGGCCGTAGTGGGCCGCGTCGTAACCGAGGTCGGCGAGCGCTTGGAACGGGAACTTGGCGTCAGTCTGCTTGGTCTCCTGGATCAACAGCACGTCGGGACTCTTCTCGATCAGCCACGCCTCGACGCGGGGCCACCGGGCCGTCAACGAGTTGACGTTCCAGGTGGAGACGATCACGTCGCGTCAGCCAGGATGAACAAGAGGTCCGACTCGACAGCGACCTGGCCGTGGACCGACGCGACACCGTGGCCCTTCCCGCCCCGGGCCGAGAGACGGGTCATCTCGCATTCGAGCAGGACCTTGTCACCGGGCAGGACCTGGCGACGAAAACGGGCGTGCTCGATGCCTCCGAAGAGGGGCAACCGACCGGCGTACCTGGGATCGGCGAGCACCGCCACCGCCCCGCACTGGGCCAGTGATTCGAGCAACAAGACGCCCGGGGTCGTCGGTCGGCCCGGGAAGTGGCCGGGGAAGAACCACTCGTCGCCCGTGAGCGTCCACAGGCCGCTGGCGCGCACGCCGGGCTCGATGCTGATCATCGTGTCGAGGAGTAGGAACGGGGGCCGATGGGGCAGCCAGTCGCTCGGCGTCATCGATAGTTCACTCATAGCAGCGCCAACTCCGCGATCCGTCGTTCCACGTCGACGGTAACCAGTCGGAAGTGCCGACGGTCACCCCGATTCAAGACGTCGCGGGCCCGCGCCGGCGCCGGGTCACCCAGCAGTGTCGTCGGGGCGTAGCACTCGATCAGCTGGCCGTTCTTCAGGGCCACCTTGATGACCGCGCCATGGGAGGTGAACGCCGTGACCTCGCCCTCGAGCCGGGCCCCGAGGCGGTGCGAACTGCGAAACAGCGTGAACTCGGCCTCCGGGTTGACGGGGTGGCGACCCCGTCGCAGGGCGACCGCCGGCACGGGGATCGGCGGCGCGGGCGACGTCTTGGCGGTGCGCTTGGCGGGGGCCTTAGTCGCGGCCCTCTCGGACAACCTCTTCTCGGGCACCTTCTTCTCCGGCGCCTTCTTGGCCGCCCCCGCGCGCTTCGAGGCCTTCTTCGCGGTCGGCTCGTCGACCTTCTTCGTCGACGCCTCTTCGGTCTTCGTCGATTTCCGGACCGCTTTCGAGGGCGCCTTGGGTGCCTTCACCGGCGCCTTCTTCGCCGGCGCTCGCGCGGCCTTGACGGGCGTCAGCGTCGTGCCGATGGCCGGCTTGGCGCCGTTGGCCAACGTCACGGACAGCTTCTTCACCGCGCGAGTCGACTTCGTTCCGCGCACGGGCAACCGCGGCGTGAAGACCCAGCCGACGCCGTGCACCGGCTTGCCGCCGATCAAACGACCACTGTCGAAGAGCCACGGGTAGTCGTCGTGGAACTCCTGGAAGGAGTCGTTGGAGAGCACGACGCCATTGATGCGGTCGGCAATCTTCAAGATGAAAGCGTCGCCGCGGCCGACGGCGCCGGCGGGGGGCGTCACGATCTCGCCGGCCAGTTCAGCCTCTTTGAACCGCTCGCGTTCGCCCGGGGCCACGCGGTGCGCGAAGCTCGCGTCGGCCACCACGATCATCTCAGCGTTCGGGTTCTCGTCGAGAAAGGCGCGCACCGCCTCGTCGAGCTGTACGAGGCTCGGGATCACCCGGCCCTCGGTCGCGAAGTTCGATCCGTCGACGACTACGCGCAGTCGCACCTTGACGGGGGTCACAGGACGGCCCGGTCGAGGAGATCGGCCTGTTCGGCGGCGTGCACGAGCCCGCTGCCGGTCGCGGGACTCGCGGACTCGGCGCGCGCGACGTGGCGAACCTTGGCGCCGCGGAACTGGTCGTGCATCTGACGGTGCACGAAGGGCCAGGCCCCCATGTTCTCAGGCTCCTCCTGGAGCCAGACGATCTCGTCGAGCCGTGGATAGTCAGCGAGCACGGCCGCCAGGTTCTCGCCCGGCCAGGGGTAGAGCTGCTCGACCCGGATGACGGCGACCGTCAACGCCCCGGCCTCGTCGCGCTTGGCGATCGCCTCGTGGGCGACCTTGCCGGTCGCGAGCACCGCGCGCGTGACGGACGTCACGTCCACCCGGTCATTGAGGACGGTCTGGAACGATCCGCCCTCGAATGCTGCGAGCGGTGAGCGCGTGGCCACGGCGCGCAGCATCGACTTCGGGGTAAAGACGATCAACGGCGTCGGGTGGTCGCGCACCACCTGGCTGCGCAAGAGGTGGAAGTACTGGGCCGACGTCGTCGGCTGGGCGACGCGCATGTTGTTGCGCGCGCACAGCGAAAGGAACCGCTCGATGCGGCCGCTCGAGTGCTCAGGACCCTGGCCCTCGTAGCCGTGGGGCAGCAACATCACCAGGCCGGCCAACTGTCCCCACTTGTCCTCGGCGGCGACGAGGAAGTTGTCGATGATGATCTCGGCACCGTTCATGAAGTCGCCGAACTGCGCCTCCCACATCACGAGCGACCGCAGGGCCTCGACCGAGTAGCCGTACTCGAAGCCCAGTGCCGCGTACTCGCTCAAGAAGGAGTCGCGCACGGTGAAGAAGCCGTCCGCGCCCATGCTCGCCAGCGGCACGAACTGGGTGCCGTCCACGTAGTCAATGAGCGCGGCGTGACGCTGCGAGAACGTGCCGCGACGCGAGTCCTGACCGGTCAGACGGACGTTGACGCCCTCGGTCACGAGCGAACCGATGGCCAGCGCCTCGCCGAGCGCCCAGTCGACCTCGCCTGATTCGAGCAGCGCGACACGCTGGGCGAACTGGCGCTCCAATTTGGGATGGATCGTGAACCCGGCCGGGGCCGTCACCGTCGCAGCCGCGATCTTCAGCAGGTCGCCGCGCTCGACACCAGTCGGCGGGGCCGGTCCGTCAACGGGCACCTCGGCGACGGGTACGCCGTCGAGCTCGGGCACGGGCACCGTGCGGACCTCGTCGAGAACGCTCTGCAACCGGGCGTTGAAGTCGTTCAACGCCTCCTCGGCCTGCTCGATGGAGAGGTCACCGCGACGCACGAGGGTCTCGGTGTAGATCTTTCGCACCGAGCGCATCTGGTCGATGATCTTGTACATCTGGGGCTGGGTGTAGCTGGGGTCGTCGCCCTCGTTGTGCCCGAAGCGCCGGTAGCAGACAATGTCGACGACCACGTCGCGGTGGAAGGTCTCACGGTAGTCGTAGGCGAGGCGCGTGGCCCGGGCGCAGGCCTCGGGGTCGTCGCCGTTCACGTGGAAGATCGGCGCCTGGATCATCTTGGCGACGTCGGTCGGGTAGAAGCTGGAGCGAGCGGAGTCCGGCGCGGTCGTGAAGCCGACCTGATTGTTGATCACGAGGTGGATCGCGCCGCCGACGTGGTACCCCGACAGCTGGGACATGTTGAGCGTCTCGGCGACGACACCCTGACCCGCGAAGGCCGCGTCGCCGTGGATCAGGATCGCGAGGTAGGGGTAGTGGCCCTCGGCCTGGTGCACCGTCGTGACGGCGCTCGGGCGAAGCACCAGGTCCTGCTTGGCCCGCACGATGCCCTCGACGACGGGGCTCACGGCCTCGAGGTGCGAGGGGTTCGACGCCATCGAGACCTCGATCGTGGCGCCGCGCGGATTCTTGAAGGCGCCGCGGGCGCCTTTGTGATACTTCACGTCGCCGCTGCCTTGGACGCTCTCGGGGTCGAGGTTGCCCTCGAACTCGGAGAAGATCTCGCTGTAGGACTTGCCGACCACGTTCGCCAACACGTTCAGCCGACCGCGGTGGGCCATGCCGATGACCGCCTCGCGGGTTCCCTGGTCGGCCGCGACGTCGAGGATCGTCTGCAGGGCCACGATCGTCGACTCACCGCCCTCGAGTCCGAAGCGCTTCTGACCGACGTAGCGCGAATGCAGGAATCGCTCGAAGACCTCGGCCTCGTTGAGCGCCTCGAGAACCCGGTGTTGCTCTTCGACGCTGACGACGGGACTGACGCCCTCCACCCGCTCCTGGATCCATCGCTTCTGGGCCGGGTCCATGATGTGGCCGTACTCGATGCCGATCGTGCGACAGTAGGCCTCGCGAAGTATCGCCAGGATCTCCTCCAAGGTCGCCTCGCTACGTCCCGCGAGCCCGTCGACGACGAAGGTGCGTTGCAGGTCCCATATGGTGAGCCCGTAGTTCGCGAGGTCCAACTCGGCGTGCAGCGCCGGCGGCTCGCTGTGCAGCGGGTCTAGGTGCGCGTTCAAGTGGCCGCGCACCCGGTACATGTTGATCAGCTCTTGGACGCGGATCTGCTTCAGGGTCCGCTCGGCGTCGCCCTCGCCGACTGGGGGGTTGCGGTCCTTCGCCCAGCGGGCCGGCTCATAGGGAATTCCGAGCGATGCGAAGGCCTCGTCGTAGAAGTCGTGCTCCCCCGTCAGGCACTCGGCGACGTACTTCAAGAACAGGCCGGACTCTGCACCCTGAATGATGCGGTGGTCGTAGGTCGAGGTGAGCGTCATGACCTTTCCCACACCCAGCTCGGCCAGCGCGCGCGGATCGGCCGCCTCGAACCCGGCCGGCCAGTTGAGCGACCCTACTCCGAAGATCGCGCCCTGGCCGGGCATCAGGCGAGGCACCGATTGGACCGTGCCGAGCGTGCCGGGATTGGTGAGCGAGACCGTCGCCCCGACGAAGTCGTCGGCCCCGAAACTTGCGTGGTGGACCTTTCGCACCAGGTCCTCGTAGGCGAGCAGGAAGGTCCGAAAGTCCAGGGTGTCGGCGTCACGGATGACGGGCACCAGGAGGTTGCGAGTGCCGTCGGGGCGCTCGACGTCGACCGCGAGTCCGAGGCCCACGTGCTCGTGGCGACGAACGCCAGGAGTCCCCTTCACGTCGACGGCCTCGACGAATGTGGCGTTCATCGCCGGGATCTCACCCAGTCCTTTCAGGATGGCGAACGCGATGAAGTGAGTGAAGGAGACCTTCGCCCCGCTCGATCGGGCCAACGACTCGTTCATGGCCGCACGGTTGATCTCCAGCAGCCGGGCCGACACGGTGCGCACGCTCGTGGCCGTCGGCACGGCGAGGCTGGCGTTCATGTTGGCGACGATCCGCGCCGCGGCACCCTTCAAGGGCGTCGCTTCGCCGTCCATCGGCGTCGTCGGCGCCGCGGCGATCGTCGTCACCGAGGTGGCGACGATCGGCACGGTGGAGCGCTGGTAGTCGGCGAAGAACTCGCGCCAACTCTCGGCGACGGAGTCGGGATCGGCGAGGAAGCGGTCGTACATGTCGTCCACGAGCCACGCGTTGGGTCCGAACGACCCCTTGGTGGAGCGAGACGACGAAGGGTCGAGGGGCGTAGTCACGCCACCAGCCTAGGGGTCGTCCCGAGACGGTCGAAGGTTCGAGTCGGACTCCAACCGGTAGGTTTTCGTTGTGAGCACCGCGTCGACCCCCCCACTCGGCCTCCACTCCGTCGCCTCGACCCCGGTGCCCGGTCTGGCCATGGCCGAACGTCGCGTCGAGAGGCCCGAGGCCACGATCGTCTGCGTCCACGGCGGACTCGACCGGGGCGGATCCTTCGCGCGACTCGCGAGGCGGATGGAGAGTTTCGATCTGGTGGCCTACGACCGACGCGGCTACCAGAGCTCGCGCCTGCTCCAGCCAATGAGCCTTGAGTTGCACGTCGCGGACCTGCTCGCCGTCGCCCGACGTGAAGCACAAAGCTCTCCCGTCATCCTGCTCGGACACAGCTACGGCGGCGTCATCGCACTCGGAGCCGCGCTGGCCGAACCGTCGCTAACGTCCGCCGTCATCGTCTACGAGACGCCCCTGCCGTGGATCCTTCACCGCGTCAGCTCACGCCCCCGACTCACCGACGACCCGCGCGCCGAGGCCGAGCGGTTCTTTCGCCGCATCGTCTCGAACGGCGCCTGGGAGCGTCTCAGCGACACCGAGCGCGAGTCGCGTCTCGCCGACGGCCCCGCGTTGTTGGGCGACCTCACCAGTCTGCACTCCGGCCAACAGCCCTACGACCTCGCGCAGCTGAAGGTCCCGACTCTCTACGTCTACGGCGACGGCGTCATCCGCGACTACTACCGCCAGCTCTGCGTCGAGCTGAAGAAGGTCAATCCCGCCATTGGCTGTCGCGAACTCGACGACGCCGCGCACGGCGCCCACCTCTCGAGGCCCGACCAACTCGCCGCGATGATCGCCGAGGAGTGGGAGCGCGTGTGCACGTCGGTGTAACGGGTGCGTCGGGCCTGATCGGATCGGCCCTCGTCGAAGCGCTGCTCGAGCGAGGCGACGACGTCGTGCGATTCGTGCGCCCGACGTCGGACACGGTGCGCGACGGCGCCATCCGATGGGACCCGTCCAGGGGCGACGTTGACGACGGTGACCTGCGACGGGTCGGCGGCCTCGACGCCGTGGTGCATCTCGCGGGCGCCGGCGTCGGCGATCGCCGGTGGACCTCGGCGCGCAAACTCGAGGTCCTTTCGTCGCGCGTCCAATCGACCACGCTGCTCGTGCGAACCCTCGCCGGGCTGCCCGGTGGCGTAGGCGTGCTGGCCAGCGGTTCGGCGATCGGCTACTACGGCTCTCGGGGTGCCGAGACGCTCGATGAGTCAACGTCAAGTGGACACGACTTCCTCGCCGACGTCTGCGTGCGCTGGGAGCAGGCGGCGTCGGTGCTCGCTTGCAGTGGCGCGGCGGTGTCGCTCCTGCGAACGGGTATCGTGATGAGCGCCTCGGGTGGGGCGTTGGCGCGCCAGCTCCCGCTCTTTCGCCTCGGGCTGGGGGGCCGGCTCTCGTCGGGCCAACAGTGGTTCAGCCCCATCTCCTTGCGCGATCAGATCCGAGCGATTCTCTGGGTCGTCGACCACCGGATCGTCGGACCCGTCAACCTCGCGAGTCCTCGACCGCTGACCAACCTGGAGTTCACTCGCGAGTTGGCCCGCCAACTGCACCGTCCGGCAGTCGCGACGGTACCGTTGTTCGCCCTTCGCGCGGCCCTCGGACGTGAGCTCGCCGACGTGGCGGTCCTCGCCAGTCAACGGGTCCGCCCCGGGGTCCTGCTCGACGGCGGATTCGCCTTCGACCACCCCGACACGGCCGCGATCCTCGAGTGGGCGCTGCGCCACTGACGAAGGCGCTAGGGCCGCCCTCTCGAGCGCGGCCACCCGCCCTGAAGTCTCTCAACCGTGGAAACGTCGTAGTTTGACAAGTAGCCCTTGCGGTCGCTCGAGCGACATTCGTGGGGGCGTTCGACTCAATTGTGCCCACTGCGGTGGCACGGGAAAGCACCACACGATGCACTTTGGACGCAAGTTCCGCCAGGTAGTGACAGTGGGCGCGGTGGCCAGCGCTCTGGCGATGGGCCTCGTCACGACCTCGGTGGGCGCCAGCGCGCGGACCGGCACCATCACGTTCGCCGAGGCCGCCGGCGCCAATCCCAACTACATTTTCCCGTACCTGAGCTGCGCCTACGCCTCGGTGAACAACATCAACCAGTTCCAGCAACTGATGTACCGGCCGCTCTACTGGCTGGGTCGCGGTGGCTCGAGCGCGTACGTGGAGTCGCTATCACCGGCCAAGACACCGGTCTTCAGCAATGCCAACAAGACGCTCACCATCTCCATGAAGGGCTGGAAGTTCGCCACTGGCCAGGTCGTCAACGCGCAGTCCGTGATGTTCTTCCTCAACATGTACAAGTCGGACCCCACGTCGTACTGCGGCTACAGCGGGGGCATCGGCATCCCGGACCAGGTGCGCAGCGTCTCAGCCCGAGGCAACGTCGTCACGATCAACTTCACGACCCCGATGAACCATGCCTGGATCCTCTACAACTACCTCTCCGAGATCACGCCAATGCCCGACTCCTGGGACGTCACCGGACCCAACGCCCGGGGCGGCTGCGCCACTGGAGCGTTCGGGGCGGCACCGACCAAGACCGCGTGCCTCGCGGTCGAGCACTATCTGAACAGCCTGTCCGTCAGGTCCAACACCTACGCCGGCGCCCTCTGGCAGGGCGGAGTCGACGGCCCCTGGCGTTTGACCTTCATCGACAATCTCGGCAACGTGACCTTCCAGCCCAATCCCCGCTACTCCGGTCCAAAGAAGGCCATGGTTCGGTGGGTGAAAGAGGTCGCCTTCACCACAACGAGCGCCGAGGAGAACCAGCTCCAGGTCGGCGCGATCGACCTGGGTTACGTGGACCCGGCGATCCTGCCCGCCCCGGCGCCCAAGCCCGGCGTCGCCGGACCCAATTGGGGGCAGCTGGCCAGCCGCTACCGCCTCTACTCGGGCTCCCAGTGGAACTTCAACTACGCGCCGTTCAATTTCAGCCCCGCCGACCCCAAGGCCGCGGCCATCGCCCAGCTCTACGTGCGCCAGGCGATCCAGATGGCCGTCGATCAGACGACCATCATCAAGAGCGCCTATAAGGGCTACGGCTTCCCGATCTACAGCCCACTGCCTCCCAACACTCCGTCCACCGTGAGCGCGAATGTTCCCAACCCCTATCCGTTCAACCTCACCACCGCGAAGGCACTCTTGACATCGCATGGTTGGACGGTGGTCAACGGCGTCCAGACCTGCACCACGCCCGGTACGGGTCCGGGCCAGTGCGGCTCGGGCATCGCCCAGGGCTACACGCTGAACCTGAAGATCGTCTGGGCGGGCGGTTCGGCCGCTCTCGACACCGCCTTCAACCTCGAGATCGCCAGCTGGGCCTCCATTGGCATCCAGTTCACCCACGCCACCGACTCGTTCAACAACGTGATCACTGACTGCAGCGGCGCCTCGGGCTACGAGGTCTGCTCGCTCGGCGAGGGTTGGACCTACGCGCCGAACTACCTGCCGTCGGGTGAGAGCCTGTTCGTGCCCAATGGCGCCTTCAACGTCGGCTCCTACAGTGACCCCAAGATGACGTCGCTCATCAACGCCTCGACCTACGGCACCGCCAAGCTGACGGAGTACGCCGCGTACGCGGCCCAGCAGCTGCCGGTGCTCTACCAGCCCCAGCAGGGCACCGCCATCGAGGTGACCAAGACCTTGAGAAGCACCATCGGATTCACTCCGAATCCGCTGGGCAACTTCATGCCCGAGTACTACCACTACTAGACCGTCCAGTGAGGCGGTCCATCGATAGGGCCACGTGACGGCGACTGGACGGCGCCAACGCGGCCGAGGGGCCTCCCGGCGGTCGGCCCCGAACACGACGCCGAACACCTCTCGATCCCCTCACAGAGCCCGCCGAGAGAACCTCCAGCCCTGACATGCGACCTCCTTCACCTTGGTGTTACCATTTCGTCACTAGGGGGAAAGGTCCAGCGGAGCAACGGGGCTCGGCTTACGGGGCGGCTTCAGACCGACACCAAAAGTTACAAAATGTGGTTGCATCAATTTTTTTTGCATTCAAGAAGTTAAGAAACCAGTAAGCGGACATCTAGCGCAACTTAAGAAGGGGAAACAAACAATGAGAATGAAGAAGAAATTCTGGAGTGCCAAGGCGCTGGCGGTCGTGGCGATGGTCATGTCGGTCAGTTCAATGGGGTTGATTTCAAGTTCATCGGCCACCACCAAGGGTGGTTCGATCTTCGTCGACCTGAACGAGACGCTTTCCGGCTTCAACGTCAATACCTCGGCATCCAACGAATTCGTGCTGGCCGAGATCATGCAGCTGGTGTGGCCGGGCACCTTCATTACCGACAACAAGCTGAACGTGTACGTCAACAAGGACCTCTTGAACAACGTCACGTCCAAGCTGAACGGTGCCGGTCAGCAGGTCGTGACCTACACCCTCAATCCGAAGGCATCCTGGAATGACGGCGTGCCGATCACCGCTGACGACTTCATCTACAACTGGCAGTCCCTGAGTGGTCAGACGAAGTACAAGGACAAGGGAAACAAGCCCTACGACGCCGCGGGCACGACCGGCTACAGCTCGATCCTGAGCGTGAAGGGCTCCAAGCCGGCGAACAAGGCCAAGTGTTCGACTGGTAAGTCCAGTCAGCGCAACGCGCACCTCTGCCCGAACGGCAAGGTCGTCACCGTGACGTTCGCCAAGGCCACGCCATTCGCTGACTGGCCGAGTCTCTTCGGCATAGTTGTTCCCGCCCACATGGCCCGCAAGGTCGGATTCAACACCGGATTCAACATCAACGGCGGCGGCGACGAGAAGAAGCTGCTGAGCGGCTCCTGGTACACCGTGACGAGCTACAACCAGTCCAATAACACGGTGATCCTCGAGAAGAACCCGAAGTACTGGGGCCACCCGGGCAAGCTGGGCACCATCGTCTTCGCCGGTAGCACCGACGACTCGACGGGAATCGCGGGAATTCAGTCCGGCACGTTCAACGTGTTCGAGCCAATTTCCACCTCGTTGACGATGATCCAGCAGGCTCAAGCGGCATCCAGTCAGATCAAGTTCTCGGTCGTTCCTGGATTGCAGTTCGAGCACTTCGACTTCAACCAGGCCAACCCCTACCTCGCGAAGCTGGCCGTGCGCCAGGCGATCGCGTACGGGACCGACCGCCATGCGATGATCGCGGCCACGGTGGGACAGGCCGCTCCGTCGACGAAGCCGTTGGACAACCACATCTACATGAACAACCAGCCTCAGTACGTCGCTAATGGCAGCGCTTACGACACCGTGAACGTCGCCAAGGCAAAGTCGCTACTCGAGGGCGCGGGCTTCACGATGGGACCGAACGGCTACTACCAGCCGAACTTCGGCCCGCAGTCGGGTCAGGACCTCACCCTCAGTCTCACGACGACAACGGGTAACGTGATTCGCTCGGCGACCCAGCAGGTGTTCCAGTCCCAGATGAAGGCGGTCGGCATCAAGATCACGATCGTGAACCACCCGGCCGCGACGTTCTTCGGCTCGGACCTTCCGAACGGGAACTACGACATTGGTGAGTTCGCGTGGGTCGGTTCGCCGTTCGCTACGGGCAACAACAGCATCTACTGCTCGTACACGGACGCGACCAACTGCGCCTCCAACTGGACCCACTACGCCAACCCTGCGGTTGACGCGTTGTTGGCCAAGGGAGCCGCGGCCACCAGCCCGAAGGCAGAGGCCGCGTTCTACAACCAGGCGGACGCAGCAATGTGGGCCGACATGAACACGTTGCCTCTCTACCAGAAGCCGATCATGACGGCGTGGTCCAACAACTATGCGAACATCCTGCCGAACCCCTCCAGTGCTGGGGCGACCTGGAACGCCTTCGCCTGGACCAAGAAGTAATTCACTCGTAGATGTCCACAAGGGAACGCGAGGACGGATGACAGTCCGTCCTCGCGTTCCTTTTGGATAGCGCCACGGTCCTATACTCACCCAACAATGCTCTCCTACATCATTCGACGACTGTTCATCGGTGTCGGAGTCTTGCTCGTATCCTCCGTCCTGGTCTTCGTTCTGGTGGCCGAGTCGGGCGACCCGCTCGCCCTCTTGCGACAGAACCCTCTCACTCCCGCGGCGACGATCCACGCGCGCGCGGTGCAGTTGCACCTCTTCGATCCACTGTGGAAGCGGTACTGGATTTGGTTCTCGCACGTGCTGCGCGGTGACTTCGGAATGAACAACAACAACATCGCCGTCGGACGCCAGCTGCAGATCCACTCCATGGTCACCATGCGGATGGTCATCCTGTCCACGGTCCTCGCGATCGTCCTGGCAATCTCGGTCGGGGTCATCGCGGCCCTTCGTCACGACACCGCCGTGGACCGCGCTACGTCGGTCGTCAACTTCATCTTCCTTTCGGTGCCGGTCTTCGTGATCGGCCTGGTCCTCAAGACATTCGTGGCCGTGCCCATCGACCAGCACTTCCACCGAGTGATCTTGGCGACCGCGGGCGAACAGAACCCTTTGGTCACCGGCAACTTCTTTCAACGATTCCCGGACTACCTTTCGCACTCCCTGCTGCCCACGATGACTCTCGTCCTCGCCACGTACTCCTCGTGGGCGATCTACCAACGATCGACCGTGTTGGACGTCATGGACAGTGATTACGTACGACTGGCTCGGGCCAAGGGCATCTCGCCCCGTCGTGTTCTTCGCCGACATATCCTGCGCAACGCCCTTATTCCGGTGACTACCGTCATCGCCCTCGACTTTGCTGGCCTCTTGGGCGGCGCCGTGATCACCGAGACGGTGTACGGATGGAACGGGCTGGGACGGTTCTTCCTCGATGGGGTGAATGGACAAGATACGAACGTCGTCCTGGCGTATCTACTGCTGACCGCGACCATCGTCATCGTGTTCAACCTCATCGCCGACATTCTCTACGGCATCCTCGACCCCCGAATTCGTTACGGGAAGAGCTGAGGCCGACTATGACCAAACAAGCGTCTGAAGAGCCCCTGGCATCGCAGCACGACGTCGATGGAATGGAATTCGAGTCACGGGGCCAATGGGCCATGGTGGTGCGTCGCTTCGTCCATAACGGTCAAGCCATGACCGGTCTCGTGGCCTTCGCCCTGATGCTTCTCGTGTCGGGCGTGTACACCGCCTTGCACCCCAACCAGTACTCCGCGCTCTCCACCGCATTCAATCAGGGCCCTTCGGCGGCTCACATCTTCGGCACCAACGGCATCGGCATCGACATGCTGGCGCAGATCCTGAAGGGCGTACTCCAGGACCTTCAGGTGGCCGTCCTCGTGGCGGCGATGTCGGTGGTCATTGGCACACTCGTCGGCGCCTTCGCTGGTTACTACGGGGGCAAGGTCGACAACGTCTTGATGCGATTCGTCGACCTCGTGCTGGTGATCCCGGTCCTCGTCGTCTTGATCATGCTGGCCCACATCGTGGCCCAGCAGGCCAACAACTGGTTCTACCTGGCCATCATCATCGGATCGTTGTCATGGACGTACATTGCCCGTCTGGTTCGTGCCGAGTTCCTCTCGCTGCGCGAGCGTGACTTCGTCGAGGCCGCTCGAGCCCTGGGGGCGAGCGACTGGCGCATCATCTCTCGCCACATGATTCCCAACGCGGTCGGCCCGATAATCGTGAACGCCACCATCACGGTCGCCGGGGCGATCGTGCTCGAGTCGACGCTGTCGTATCTGGGTCTCGGAATCCAGCCACCTGCGGTGTCGCTGGGCCTCCTGATCGAACAGGGTCAATCCGCCGCGACGACCGAGTACTGGCTGTTCGTGTATCCAGCGGCCTTCCTGCTGATGCTCATCGTGTCGGTCTTTTTCATCGGCGACGGGCTACGCGCGGCGCTGGACCCGCGCAAGAATCGGGTTCGGTCCTAGATGGTGGAACCACTCCTGGACATCAAGGACCTCGACGTCCGCTTCTCCACCTCCGAGGGTGAGACGAGGGCGATACGCGGAATCAATCTCTCGCTCAACCCCCGCGAGGTGCTCGGCATCGTCGGCGAGTCGGGCTCGGGCAAGTCAGTGACCGCGTTGGCGGTGATGGGGCTCCTCGCCAAGAACGCCAACGTGACGGGCTCGATTCACATGGGTGATCGCGAGTTGCTCGGAATGAAGGACCGCCAGCTGTCGTCCATCCGCGGGCTGAAGATCGGAATGATCTTCCAGGACCCGCTGACCTCGCTCAATCCGGTCTACAGCGTTGGGTGGCAGGTGGAGGAGGCCATCTCCGCGCATCAGGATCTCAGCAAGGAGAAGCGCCGCGCCGAGGCCATCCGGCTGCTCGAGTTGGTAGGCATCCCCCGGGCCGACGACCGAGTCGACGACTACCCCCACGAGTTCTCCGGGGGGATGCGCCAGCGGGTGGTCATCGCCATCGCGATGGCCAACAATCCCCAGATCATCCTCGCCGACGAGCCGACCACCGCGCTCGACGTGACGGTCCAGGCGCAGGTGCTCGAGGCGCTCCAGGTGGCCATCGACCAGTCCCACGCGTCGCTGGTCTTGATCACCCACGACCTTGGCGTCGTGGCCGGACTGGCGTCGCGCGTGGTGGTCATGTACGCGGGACGAATCGTGGAGATCGGCACCGCCGACGCGATCTTCTATTCGCCGGCGATGCCCTATACCCACGGACTCCTCGGTTCGATCCCCCGGGTTGACGACGACGGGGGCGCTCGCCTGCGCCAGATTCCCGGCTCCCCTCCCTCGATGATCGGTACTCAACCCGGGTGTCCGTTCGCGCCGCGATGCCCACTGCGCAAGGACATCTGCCTGACCGAGGAGCCGGCGCTGCGCAGCGTGTCCTCGACGACGGGGACCGAAGCCCATCAGGCCGCATGCCACTTCGCCAGCGACGTGGTGACGATGCCACTCGCGTCGATGTTCCCCGACACGTCAGATGATCACGAGGAGCCACCGCAATGACGAGCGAGGCACCCGTGGCGATCGAAACCACCACCCCACTCCTTTCGGTGAAGGACCTCGTCGTCCACTTCAAGAAGCGCTCCCACAGGTTTCTGAAGAGCTACGAGAACACCGTCCATGCCGTGTGCGGGACGTCGTTCGACATCCATCCGGGCGAGACATTGGGCCTCGTCGGCGAGTCAGGTTGCGGCAAGACGACGACCGGACGGGCTGTCCTGCAGTTGATCCGACCCACGTCCGGTTCGGTCACCTTCGCCGGCCAGGAGTTGACGGGGCTCAATCGCGAGGAGCTGCGTGGGACGCGCCAGACCATGCAGGTCGTGTTCCAGGACCCGTTCGGGTCACTGGACCCGCGGATGCCCGTTGGTGAGGCGATCGCCGAGCCGCTGAGGATTCACGGCCAGTGGACAAAGTCCGAGGGCCACCAGCGAGTGGGCGAGATGATGAACCTCGTCGGTCTCGAACCGCGATTCGCCAACCGTTTCCCGAATGAGTTTTCGGGCGGACAGCGCCAGCGCGTGGGAATCGCTCGCGCCCTCATACTGAGTCCACGGCTCCTCGTGCTCGACGAGCCGGTGTCGGCACTGGACGTCTCGATCCAAGCCGGAGTCGTCAATCTGCTCGAGGACCTGCAGGCCCGACTTGGTGTCGCCTATCTGTTCATCGCCCACGACCTCTCGGTCATCCGCCACGTGTCCGATCGCGTCGCGGTGATGTACCTGGGACGAATCGTGGAAATCGCGGACCAGGGATCCATCTACCGACGGCCCAGCCACCCCTACACCCAGGCCCTGCTCTCGGCCGTGCCAATACCCGATCCTCACAAGGAACGGTCACGGCGACGAATCGTCTTGAAGGGAGACCTGCCGAGCCCGGTCGATCCGCCGTCGGGATGTCGCTTCCGAACTCGCTGTTGGAAGGCCCAGGCGATCTGCGAGTCAGAGACGCCCGAGTTGCTCGAACTCGAAGACGGCCACCGTGTGGCCTGCCACTTCCCCGAAGTCATCGAGGTCGTCTGATCATCGCCTCGCGGCTGATGTCTGACGGGGTGGCCACCAGACAGTCGTTGTGAGCCCTCGTCAGCACCCTGTTCCAACCTCACCACCGTCACAAGTCCATCTTTTTTGTCCAGTTCTGCTCAGCCGACATCGGGAGCATCAATGATCCGCCGACTCCCGGTCGTGTCACCGAGTGAGTGATTCCTCGGCCCGAACTGACTTGTTTCAATCTGAGGGTGAACCTAAGGTGCTCACCAAGCATCGATATCTGGTGCGCGTACTGAGGCATCGCCAACGAGGGCGATTATGGGAGGCAATTACTTTATGCAATTCAAACGAAGGCTTCGGCTCTTGCTCACGGTCGGCACCGCTGCCGGCGCGCTGACAATGGGCGCTGTTGCGGTAACGACGGGCAGCGCCGGCGCGAGCGCGGCGAACAACACGATTGTCCTCGCTGAAGGTCCGGGGGCCAGTCCGAACTACATCTTCCCCTATCTGGGTTGCAAGGACTTCTCAGTGGCGACGCTGAGCGCGTTCCAGGTCGAGATGTACCGTCCCCTCTACTGGTTCGGCCTCGGCACGTCGGCGGCCGTCCAGCCAGCGCTCTCCGTGGCCAAGATGCCAGTCATGAGCAACGGCAACAAGACGATCACCATCGACCTGAAGGGCTGGAAGTTCACGAGTGGCCAGACCATCAACGCTCAGTCCGTCATGTTCTTCTTGAACATGTACAAGGCCGACCCCACCTCCTACTGCGGGTACAACGCCGGCTACGGCATTCCCGACCAAGTGGCTTCGGCCACCGGTTCGGGAAACCGGGTGGTCATCAAGTTCAAGACCGGTGTCAACCCGAACTGGATCCTCTACAACTACCTGTCCGAGATCACGCCGATGGCCGACACCTGGGACGTCACCGCCCCGGGCAAGACCTCGACCTGTGCGACCGGTGCCTACGGTGCGAAGTCGACCAACACGGCCTGCAAGGCCGTGGAGAAGTACTTGGACGCCCAGGCGACCAAGACGTCCACCTACACCAACACCATGTGGCAGTCCGGCGTTAGTGGTCCCTACAAGCTCATCGCCTTTGACAACCTCGGCAACGTGACCTTCCAGGCGAACACCAAGTACTCGGGCCCTCAGAAGTCCCAGGTCAAGTACGTGAAGGAAATCGCCTACACCTCTACGACCCCTGAGCAGAATGCGCTGCGTGCCGGCACGATCGACCTCGGCTACGTCGACAACACGGTACTGACCCAAACCGGAACCCCGACCCACCCCGGCGCCAACTGGCCCGTCATCGCGAACAAGTACAACTTGGTGGTCGGTGCGCCCTGGTCGGTTGACTACGCGGCCTACAACTTCAATAAGAAGAATCCGCAGTCGATCTTCCTCAACCAGCTGTACATCCGTCAGGCGATTCAGATGACGGTGAACCAGCCGGGGATGATAAAAAAGATCTTCAAGGGCTACGGCTACGTGCAGATCAACCCGATGCCGCCGGTGACACCGCTGTCGATCTCGGGCGGCCCCTCGACGGTCAATCCCTACCCGTACAACCCGACCAAGGCCTCAGCGTTGCTGAAGAGCCACGGATGGGTCATGACGGGCGGTGCGCTCTCATGCGCCAAGGTCGGTACGGCATCCAGCGACTGTGGTGCGGGGATTAAGAAGGGCCAGAAGTTGGCGATCACGATGCTCTACGGAAGCGGCATTCCGTCGTTGGCCCTTCAGGTCAACACCGAAGTCGCAGAGTGGAAGGCGATCGGAATCTCGACGACTGTCACCACCCAGCCGTTCAATGGTGTGGTGAGCTACTGCGTCGCCAACTCGGCTGCCTGGAGCATCTGCCTCTGGGGTGCTGGCTGGATCTACGCGCCGGACTACTACCCATCGGGCGAGTCGCTCTTCGTGCCGGGCGCCAGTTTCAACATCGGAGCATTCAGCAACGCGGCGCTCACCAAGGCCGTGAAGGCCTCGACGTTCGGTACCGCTTCGCTGAAGCAGTTCGCGGATATCGCAGCCCAGCAGCTGCCCGACCTCTACCAACCGAACACGACGAACAACTTCGTTCAGGGCGGCATCGGAGAGGTCATCAAGACGCTGAAGAGCTCGATTGGCTTCACGCCGAACCCGCTCGAGAACTTCATGCCGGAGTACTACCACTTCTAGAACTCTTTGACGTGGTCTGACCAACGACGAGCGGCCCCCAGTCGGGGGCCGCCCGTCGTTGACAATCGCGGTGACCGATGACGTCGGGTACCCCGATGTCGCCAGTGATCGTCCGGATACGCGCTGCTAAACTTTCCCAGTGTTCACCTACGTGCTACGACGACTGGTTCAGTCGTTCATAGTGCTGCTCATCGTGATGTTGATCACGTTCACGCTCCCCTACTTCGAGCCCAACGGAATCCTCGCCCCGGCCTACATCGTGCTTGGCTCGCATATCAGTCCCCACGCCGTGCACGTCTGGGGAGTGCAGAACGGCATGTTCCACCCCTACTACGTGCGCTTCTGGAACTACCTCGACCAGGTCTTCATCCACTTCAACCTCGGGGTCTCCTACAAGCAGAACCTTTCCGTCTGGGGCATCATCTCGCTGTACGTCCCGCGCACCATCTGGCTGGCCCTGTCGTCGCTGATCTTGACCGTCGTCATCGCAATCCCCCTGGGCATCTACCAGGCGTCGCGGCGCAACAGCGTCGTGGACTACGTCGCGACCGGAACTGCCTTCATCCTCTACGGAATTCCTGCGTTCCTGCTCGGCATCCTCATGCTGCAGTTCTTCAGCTTCAGCTGGACCCACCTGCCCGCCCAGCCTCCTGATGGTGTGGCGCCCTGGGCGATGTTCACCAATCCCCTCGGGTTCATCCTGCCGGTCATGACGCTGACCCTGCTCAGCATTGCCTTCCTCAGCCGGTTCATGCGTAGCGCCGTGCTCGAGGTCCTCGTACAGGACTACGTGAGAACCGCCAAGGCCAAGGGCTGTTCCAGCCGCCAGGTCCTCTTTCGACACTCGTTCCGCAACGCGCTCGGCCCGATCGTCATCATCCTCGGCCTCTACCTGCCTGGGCTCTTGGGCGGCGCCGTCGTGATCGAGAGCGTCTTCAACTACAGCGGCCTCGGCATCCAGCTCGTCACCGCCGCCACCAGTCTCGACGTCCCGACCGTTCTCGGCATCACACTGCTGGTGTCGATCCTGACGCTGCTGGGCAATCTACTGGCGGACATCATGCTCGGCATCGTGAACCCCCGAATACGGGTCGAGGGCTCGGGACGATGAGTATCTACGAGGAGCCGGCGATGCCGGCGGGGATCGTCCACACCGACGTCGCCGACCTTGAATCGGGCGACGTCATTATCCCGCTGTGGCGCCAAAGACTGCAGATTTTTTTCCACAACAAGCTCGCCATTGTCTCGGTGATGTTCCTGCTCGCCATCGTCGGATTCTGCTACGTAGGACCGCTGCTGTACCACACGAACCAGACCGACCAGGCGTCGGCGCTCAACGCGGTATGGAACGGCCCGCCGTCGATGCACCATTGGCTCGGCACGGACAGCTCCGGCTTCGACGAACTCGGCCGGATAATGTACGGCGGCGAGTACTCGCTCAGCCTGGGCATCCTCGCCGGGTTCATCACCATCGTCGTCGGCACCATCTACGGCATGGTCTCAGGGTTCATCGGCGGCGCGTTGGACACTATCTTGATGCGCCTGCTCGACGCGCTGCTGTCGATCCCCCTGCTCTTCCTGCTCATCACATTGATCGCGGTCTTCACGAGGTCGACCGTTTTCCTGATCGTCATCATCGGCGTCACCGGGTGGTTCGCGAACGCCCGCATCATCCGCGGCGACGCCCTACTCATCAAGAAGCTGGAGTACTCCCAAGCGGCCTATGCCATGGGCGCCAGCCGGATCCACATCATTCGGCGCCACGTCTTCCCCAACTCCATGAGCAACATCGTGACGGTCGCCACCTTCTCGGTGGCCGACGCCATCTTGTTCCTCTCCACGCTCGGATTCCTTGGCCTAGGAATCCCGGCACCCCAGACCGACTGGGGGACGATGATGCAGAACGGCGCGGCCCAGCAGCCCAATGGCTACTGGTGGGAGATCTACCCGACCGCCTTCTTCTTCGTCCTTGTGATCGTCGCCATCACCTACGTGGGCGAGGCGCTCCGCGACGCGTTCGAAGTCCGGTTGCTGGAGCGCTAGGCCGCCGGCTCGCACGACCGAGCGGCGAAGCTCCCTAGACCTTCGCCGTCAACTTGACCGGCGACTTCATCGGGAAGTGGCACGCCGCCTGCTGGGTCTCCGAGAAGTGCTGGAACAGGGGCTCCTCGTTGACGCAGACGTCCTGGGCCTTCGGGCAGCGTGTGCGGAAGCGACATCCCGACGGCGGGTTGATCGCTGAGGGCAGCTCGCCGATCACCTGGCGGCCTCGACGACGTCGGGCCTCGGCAGGGTCGGGCACCGGAACCACGTCGAGGAGCCCCCGGGTGTAGGGATGGGCCGGCGAGCGAAAGACCGACTCCGCATCGCCGATCTCTACGATCTTGCCGAGGTACATGACCGCGATGGTGTCGGCCATGTAGTAAACGACTGCGAGGTCGTGGCTCACCATGACGTACGAGAGGCGGTGCTCGCGCTGGAGCTCCTTCATCAAGTTGAGGATCTGAGCCTGGATCGAGACGTCCAGTGCCGAGACGGGCTCGTCGGCGACGATCAGGCGGGGATTGAGTGCCAGCGCGCGCGCCAGACCGATCCTCTGGCGCTGTCCCCCAGAGAACTCGTGGGGGTAACGGTCGGCCGACATCCGGTCGAGTCCGACGGACAACAAGAGCTCGGTGACGCGCTCTCGCTGCTGGGCTTTGGTCCCGGACTTTTGCACCATGAGGGGCTCACCGAGGATCTGTCCAACCTTCATGCGCGGATCGAGCGAGGAGTAGGGGTCCTGAAACATCATCTGACGATCGCGGCGATCGGCCCGCGACGGCTGTTGGCCTTTCGCCGAGACGAGCCGACCGTCGAAGTGCACTTCGCCTCCGGTCAGCGGCTCAAGCCCGACCAGCATGCGCCCGATCGTGGTCTTGCCGCAGCCCGACTCGCCGACCAGCCCGAACGTCTCGCCTTCGGTGACCGAGAACGAGACATTCGACACCGCGTGGACCGCGCCGACATTGTGTCGCACGAAACCGCCCTTGATGGGGAACTCCTTGACCAAACCCTCGACGCGAACGAGGTCATTCTTCGACGTCGTCGTCGCGACCGCCGCCGCGGTCGCCACCGGCGCCCCGATCGCGAGGGGGCCGGTCCGGGGGTAGAAGCAGGCTGCACCGTGACTGCCGTCGGCGACGAAGGGCGGGTCGCTGCCACGGCACTGGTCGGTGGCAAAGGCGCACCGCGGAGCGAATCGGCAACCCACGATCTCCTTCGTGAGGTTCGGTGGCATGCCGGCAATGGACGCCAATTTGTGCTTGGTGGCGTTCTCGAGGTTGGGCACCGAAGCCAGCAGGGCCTGAGTGTAAGGATGGCGCATCGAGTGGAAGAGCTCGTTGGTCTCACCCTCTTCGGCCTTCTTGCCACCGTACATCACGACGACACGGTCGGCACGACCCGCAATCACTCCCATGTCGTGCGTGATGAGCAGCATCGCCATGCCGAGCTCCTTGCGGAGATTGTCCAGGATGTCAAGGATCTGTGCCTGGATCGTGACGTCGAGCGCCGTCGTCGGCTCGTCGGCGATCAGGAGCTTGGGCTCGCACACCAGCCCCATCGCAATGATGACGCGCTGGCGTAGTCCGCCGGAGAGTTCGAACGGGTACTGGTCGAGCCGCTCCTCGGGGCTCGGCATCTCCACCATCTCGAGTACCTCGAGTGCACGCTTGCGGGCCTCCTCCTTGGAGGCGCCCCGATGGATCCGCAGACCCTCTCCAATCTGGCGGCCGATCTTGGTCGTGGGGTTGAGCGAACTCATGGGGTCTTGGGGGATCAGAGCGATACTGCTGCCTCGATAGCTGCGCATCTCCTTCTCCGAGAGCGTCGCCAAATCCACCCCGTCGAGGACCACGTTCCCGGCGACGATCTTCCCGGTCCCGGGCAGCAGCCGCATGACGGCCAGTCCGGTCGTGGTCTTGCCACATCCCGACTCCCCCACGAGCCCGACGCACTCGCCGGGGGCGATGGACAGGGAAAAGTCGTCTACAGCAGTAGCGACGGAGTTGCGGCTCGTGAACTGGACCGACAGGTTGTTCACGGTTAGCAACGAGGACATGGTTGCTAAATCCTACTCTTTTCGGGGTAAATCGACCCTGGCGAAGCGTGGTTTCGATACGCCGACGAAGGGTGATCGGCTAACTCGCGAGGAGGTGCCAGGTTCGTCGATGGTGGTAGCAGGGACCCTCCTCACGTAACGCCTTCAGGTGCCTCGGTGCCCCGTAGCCCTTGTTGCGCGCCCAGTCGTAACTCTCGAATTCGGCGCTGAGAGCGACCATGAGTTGGTCGCGATGGACCTTGGCGAGCACCGAGGACGCCGCGATCGTGGCGCACGAGCGATCGCCCTTGACGACCGTCGTCACCGGCAGCCGGGCGTAGGTGAGCGGCGGTGGCGCAACGGCCCCGAACGAGACGTCGAGCGGAGCGCGCAGGAGGTTGAACGAGCCGTCGATCAGGGCGTGGGTCGGACGGACGCTCAAGCCGTCGATCGCCCGGGTCGCCGCCACCGCCAACGCGATACGAAGTCCCCAGGCGTCGATCTCGGCGGCGCTCGCTGAGCCGAGCGACCACGCCGCCGCCCAACTTTCGAGCGGCCCGACGAGGGCCTCTCGGCGCGCGGGCGTCAGAAGTTTGGAGTCGTTGAGTCCGGGCGGAGGAGACGTCAGGTCAGTGATCACCACCGCACCGACCGTCATCGGACCGGCGAGGGCACCGCGACCGACCTCGTCGACGCCGACCACCACTCCGCCTCGGTGCAGCAATGGCCGTTCGAAGGCCAGCAGGTCGACGATTCGTTGGGCCACACCCCAAGGGTACTGACGACGACCGTACGCATCGGGAACCCACGACGATCACTCGCACCCGCTACGTAGAATCGACGACGTGACTACTCACTTCAAATGGCGTGGCGACTTCGAGACCAGCGAGGTGAACGAGCTGCACTCACGGGCCTTCGCCACTCGTCGCTACGCCGACTCGGAGTGGGACTGGGTCGACCTGACGAATCGTCACTCCCTTGGTTGGGTGACGGCCCGAGCGCCCGCGCAACTCGTCGGGTTCGTCAACGTCGTGTGGGACGGGCTCGTGCACGCGTGGATCCAAGACGTCATGGTCGTCGACGCGCTTCGTTGCGAAGGGATCGGCGAGCGTCTGGTCGCCCGGGCGCGCCAGGGCGCGCGCGAGGCCAGATGCGAATGGCTTCACGTCGACTTTGACGACGCCCTTACGCCCTTCTACATCGATGCGTGCGGCTTCACGCCGACGAAGGCCGGTCTCTTTGCACTGCAGGACCGGGCGTCGGACGCCTCGCCCACGACGTGAGCCGCCCTTTCGCTCCGCCGGCGACGATCGCTGCCCCGTCACCACGTCGCGCCGTCCAGCACGCAAATCGACCGGCATGATGAACGACGCGTTCGTCGTGCCACTAAAACGGTTCGACACCGCCAAGGAACGGCTCCGCCAGGGCGGGATCGACGAGGTGTCGTCCCTCGCCCGTCGGCTCGCCCGTGGGGTCCTGGCCAGTTGCGCACCGCGCCACGTGATTGTCCTGAGCGAGAGCGAGGTGGTCACGTCGTTCGCCGCCGATCTCGGCGCCGAGGTGCTCGAATCGAGTTCGTCGAGCCTCAACGAAGCAGTACAGCACGCCTACCGTGTTCTCTCAAAGCGCTTCGACAGGCTCGTCGTTGTCCACGGCGACCTGCGCAGTCCCGAGGGCCTCGGGCAGTTCGAACCCGAGCCCGGCGTTACGATCGTGGCCGACCATCACGGTACCGGCACCAACGTCCTCGTGGTTCCCACCGGCCTCGGATTCCGGTTCGCCTACGGCGCCGACTCGGCCCAACGCCACCTCCTCGAGGCTCAGCGTCTTGGTATCGCCTGGCGCCTCGTCAGCGACAGTCCCTGGCGATTCGACGTCGATGAGCCCCAGGACCTGGTCTGAACGGGCCCAAACGGCACTCGAGGGGGGCGCGAGCCCCCCTCCAATGCCAATCCCCGAAGGGATGACTACTTCCTTGCCGCGGCCTTCTTCGCCGGACGCTTGGCAGCCTTCTTCGCAGCCGGACGCTTCTTCGCGGCGGCCTTCTTCACTGGGCGCTTCGCGGCAGCCTTCTTGGCCGGACGCTTGGCAGCCTTCTTCGCAGGAGCCTTCTTGGCTACCTTCTTAGCAGCGGCCTTCTTTGCAGGGGCCTTCTTCTTTGCAGCCTTCTTGGCCGGAGCCTTCTTGGCCGGAGCCTTCTTCTTCGCGGCTAATGCCACTTTCCCTCCTTGGGACTCAACGTTGAATCAATTTGGGACCTCAAGACCGCCACCGTGGCGAACTCGAAATCGGGTACCGCATTGACACGCGAACTCGCTCATGTGCTACCCAGCATCCCTGCTGTGCGGCGACTGATCGCAGTGCACGGTCCTACGCGAAGAAGCGCTTCGTCGAATCGTTGCGAACAACAATTCACTACACGTTCACCTCCTCCGCAGAAGGACATCTAAAAGTTCACTCGCTTTAAACACCAATGTCAAGCATTTCGAACTTTTCTTCAACAGATGTCATGAGTGACGATTCGCGATGGCATCTACTTGGGACGAGGCGAGAACGGCGACGCAATGAGTGGCGACGAACGATCGACGCTCGTTTTGGGTCCCAGTCGAAGCGGAAAGACGTCATCGTTGGTGCTTCCGAATCTCCTGATCACCAACCGTTCTTGCGTTGTCACGTCGACGAAGAACGACGTCGTGTCACTCATGTCGCGCGCTCGTCGTGACGGCGCGACATTGCTCTTCGATCCGTCCGGAACCGTGACGACACCGCCCGGAGTGCATCGAGTCGGTTATTCGCCAATTAGACAATCTTTATCTTGGGATGGCGCCGTTTTGGCGACCCGGAGCCTCGTCGACGTCGCGCGACGCGGCCGATCGGAGCGGGGCGACGATCACTGGACCGAGCGAGCGAGCACGCTCGTCGCTCCTCTGCTGCACGCCAGTGCACTGCGCGGCGAGTCACTCGGCCAGCTCGCGTCGCGAATCGACGAACGAAGGTGCGACGACGTGGTGCACGAACTGAAGGAGCGCCACGGCGAGCATCACGCCTCAGTGACGTCGTTGCGCGGCGTCCTCGCGACCGAGGAGCGGGAGCGTTCGGGAATCTGGTCGACCGCGTCGGGACTCTTCGCCGGCATGCGCACCGACGCCGCTCGCGCCTCGGCGAGGGAGGGGCCACTCGACGTGGCGGCGTTCCTTGCCGGACCGCACCAGCTCCATGTCGTGGCTCCCAGCCGACACCAGGCCGTCTCGGTCCCGCTCGTGGTCGGACTCATCGAGGAACTGGTCCACGCCACCTACGACCGTCACGAGGGGGCGCCCGCCTGCTCCTCGCCTTGGACGAACTAGCCAATGTGGCCCCACTGCCGAGGTTGGCGGGCATCGTCTCGGAGGGTGGCGGACAGGGTGTTCTCACGCTCGCCTGCCTTCAGGACCTCAGCCAGGCCCGGAGCCGGTGGGGAACCTCAGCCGAGGGCTTCCTCTCACTCTTCCCAACGACCATCGTCCTGCCGGGGATCGCGGACCGGCCGACGCTCGAGCTATTGCGACACCTAGCGGGGCGCACCATGACTCCCTCGCCCACCTTCCAGACCGGTCCCCGGGGTCGCCACGCCGGACGCTCGTTGACGTGGGTGGAGCGCGACCGGGCCTCGATGGCGGACCTCGCTCAAGGACGGCCCGGCTACGCGATGGGCCTGGACCCGAGCAATCGGGTCCAGTGGGTGGAACTCACCCCCGCGTACCGCGACGTCCGCTTCCGCCCCTACCTGGAGCGTCCGTCGCGCGATCGGGGCAACTCGCGCGAACGTTGACGCCACTCCTCTAGAACGCTCGAGTCGAGGGGCCGCGCGCCGTGCTCTCGGACGTCGCGAATCATGCGAGCGTCACGCACCGGTATCGTCGGCTCGCGCACCCCTCGAGAACCCTCGAGCGCGGGGTAGAGCGCGCCCAGCGATCGGGTCAGCTGCGTCGGGTCCTGGCCGAAGGTCACGGCATTCGCCCAGGCCTCGACGACGTGGCGCCGCGCGACGTCGGTCCGACCCTCGAGGGCGCCGGCGAAGGCGTGCTCGTCGAGGGTCGCGCGCCTCTCCGGCGCGCCGGCGACCCCCAGGGGTTCGTAGCGCTCGAGGTCACGTCCCCAGTGGTTCAGCGAGTCTTCGCGGCTCCAGTGCAACTTCTCGCCCCGCTGCGGGTGATGACCGCCCCACAGAGCGCGGAACCCCTCGTCGAGGCCGACCACGTGCTCGACCCCCTCGAACGAACGCCACGCCGACCACGGCGTGCGTTCGCTCAACTCGTGGCGAAGCGACATGCGGTAGACGGCGTCCGCGGCCGACGTGTGGGCGAAGAGGGCGCGGCTGTCGAGCACCACGCGCGCCCCGTCGGGCCGGGCGCCGACCAGCACGTGGTCGTGCAGGTGCGGCTCTCCGTGGCGATTGATCCCGTGGGTGTAGGCAACGGCCGCTCGCCAGCGTCCGCGCTCGTCGCGGTCGGCGCCGTCGCGGCGGTCGCGCACGACGAGCGAGTGCTCCTCGAGGTAGTCAACGGCCGCCCCGACCGACCGGCGATGGGCCGCGACGACGCCGGCGGCGTGCTCAGGGTCGACGGCCAGCAGGATCGAGATCGGCCGCGGAGCCGCCACGACGATGTCGTAGCCGTGCACGGCCGAACGGTCGGTGGTCACGAGGACGTTGGCGACGTCACGCGGGTCTCGCGAGTCGCCTGCGCCGCGAAGCCACCAGCCCGGGCCGCCGTCGCGCAGTCCCTCGATCTCACGAGCTGCGTCGTCGGTGAAGTAGCTCACGTCATTCGAGCGTCGGACGAACATTCGTAGCACTGGACACCTCCAGGGTGCCCAACGGTCGTCAAAGTTGCGCGGCGATCCTCTTCGCGAGCTCGTGTCCGGCCTTGGCGTACTTCGGCGTCGCCACGACGGCTCCCGGCCCCGCGCGCAGCATGAGGTAGTTGAGGAATGTCTCGTTGGCGACACGGAACTTGACCGCGTGGCGGCCGTCGTCGAGGGTTCGCCACTGCGCGTTCGGCAGGGGCTCGAACAGCCAACGCAGGTACGCCTCGAGCACGACGACCACTTCGTCGCCCTCCTCGCCAACCTGGGTCAGCCAGTTGGTGACGGGGTCGGCGGGGCGTTCCTCGGTGGCGGGCGACGTCGCGAGGACCGCGTTGATCCGGTCCACTCGGAAGGTGCGCCACGCCACGCGCGTCGTGCAGTAGGCGCGCACGTAGGTGTGGCCGTTCAGGACCTTGATCTCACGGGGCTCGATGGAACGCACGCCGGGGGCCTCGGCGACGCCCGAGGTATAGAGAACCTTGATCTGCCGGTGGTCGTCGACGGCCAGCTTCACGTCGGCCAGGAGGGTCTCGTTCGTCGTCATCTCGACCTGGACGAACGAGCTCGTCGCCTCCTCGATCCTCTCGATCGCCGAGAGGATGGCCTCGTCCTGGTAAACCCGTGACGCCTCGCGCAGGGCGATGTTCAACTCGAACAGATCGCGCCACATGTACGGGGAGGGTTCCTCGGCCCCCTCGGGCAGGTCGCTGAAATCGGCCCGGTACGAAGAGTCGTCGCTCGCCTCGTCGTCCCAGTCGTCGCACTCCTTGATGACGTGGGCCGGGAAGGCCCCGGTGCCGTCGGTCGAGCCAACCATCGGCTCGAGCGAGACCAACCGGTCCATGATCAGCCGGACGTGGGCCGGGTCCAACGAGAACCTGGTCGCGAGCTCGCTGATACGCAGTCCGTCCTCGGCGACGTACACCGCGTGCAGGAGCTGCAAGGTCTGGCCCAGCACGTCGTTGGTCGCCGGTCCAGCGAACTTGAGCGTCTCGAGTGGGGGCGTCTTGCCGCGATTGACCTGTTTCAGCCACTCGGCCAACTCGACCTTCAACGACTTGGGCGACTCGAGGCGGATCCGGTCGGCCGCGTCGAGGACGAAGCGCAGGGCGACCCGGGGGCTATCGAGGCTGAGGCCCACCTCGACCTTGCCGTCCTTCTTGTGAGCCGCGAGGGCCCCGGGGAACTGGCGCACGAGCAGGTCGGCGTAGTTCTCGTTGGTGGTGACGACGACGTCGATCGGCGAGGGCGACTTGGTGAACTCGGCCCGCCAAGTCCTCGCCAGTTCAAGCGTCGCGTCGTCGGGCTCGAAGGTGTCGGGCAGCACGACCGGCATTGAGGTCATCCGACTGAACCGGTAGCCCTTGATCTCGCCCGACCCCATGACCCGCGCCACGAGGTACGCGACTCCGTTGAAGACCCGGATCAGCAGCGGCTCGACCAGGCGGGGCTTGTTGGCGCCCGACTGGTAGTCGAAGGTCAGCGCCCGATGAAGGTGGAGCGCTCGCACGACGGGCGTGTAGTACATCGAGGACTCGAGGCCCCCATCGCTCGCCGGGACCTCGTTGAACACGCTGAAGGCCCCCGATGCGCCGAACCCGCAGAGCCGCAGCGCCAGTTTGACCACCCGCTCCTCGGCAGGAGTGAAGTAGATGAGCGGTGCGTAACCGCTGGACGGGTCGACCTTGTAGCCAACGGTGCCGTCGTCACGCGGCTCGGTCTCGATCTCGAAGCCCAGCTCGCGAATGCGGACCTTGTCCCGTTCGAACTTCTGGCGCACAGCCCCCTCGTTGCCCTCGTAGGCGAGGACCTTGCGAGGCCCCTTCGCCGAGACGGGGTACTCGTCGATCCTCAGCTCGCGCACGATCTGGTCCTGGGTCAGCGCTCCGTACTGCCAGGCGCGCTCCAACAGCAGAACCAACGCGATGAGCCGCTCACGACTCTGCTCGACCGCGCCTCGAATAGTGCTCACTTCGCTCCCGTCAACGTCACCCCATGAGGGTACCGGCCTCGGGGCCCCTCATGGGGCGGAGCTACTCCTCGCGTTTCTCGTCCTGGTCGGCGAGCGCCTCCTCGCGGCGCCAAGTCCCCGAGCGCCCGCCCGACTTCTCCCAGATCGCGACCTCTTCGATCGTCATAGTGCGGTCGACCGACTTGCACATGTCGTAGACCGTGAGCGCGGCGACCGTCACGGCCACCAGCGCCTCCATCTCAACCCCGGTACGGTCCACCGTGTCCACGCTCGCCTCCACGTCGATGTAGGTGTCGGCAATCGAGAAGTTCACGTGGACGTTGCCCACGAGTACGGGATGGGACATCGGCAGGAGGTTCGAGGCCTGCTTGGCCGCCTGCATCCCGGCGACCCGCGCCGTCGCGAGCACGTCGCCCTTGTTCAGCGAGTTGGCGGCGACCGCAGCCGTCGTCGCGGCGAGCATGTTGATCCGGCACCTCGCTAGCGCGCGCCGGGCCGAGATCTCCGATGGTCCGAGGTCGCGGGGGAAGGCTCCCCCGCCCGACGCGCGACGTAGTTGGTGGAAGTCGTCCACCGCGCAATGCTACCGACGCGCCGGACGGCCCCACAGCGGGGCCGAGTAAACTGCCCAGGTCACCTGGCAGTACGGGAGTTACTTCATGCCAACCTACGAATACGAGTGCCAGGCGTGCCGTGAGCGAGTCGAGGCCGTCCAGAAGTTCGCCGACCCGTCCTTGACGACCTGCGAACTCTGCGGCGGCGAACTGCGCAAGGTCTTCTCGGCAGTCGGCATTGTCTTCAAGGGCAGTGGCTTCTATAAGAACGACAGCCGCGGGTCGACCAAGACGTCGACGTCGGCCTCGACGTCGGGCGCCACCGAGTCCCCTTCGACAACGACCCCCGCGGCGACACCGGTGGCGGCGACTCCGGCGAAGGCCCCCGCCGCGTCAGCCGACTAGGAACCGGAGAGGGCGATCCCCTCGATCGCGACCGTCTGACCGGCGGCGCTACCCGGCAGCCACTCAACGTCGTTACCGACGTGGACGATGTCCAGGAGCATCCGCTGGAGCGTGGAGGCGACCGTGATCTCGCGCACCGGCTCGGCCAGCTGACCGTCGCGGATCATGAGGCCGGTGACGCCCACCGAGAAGTCGCCCGAGATCGGGTTGACCCCCGAGTGCACGCCCATGAGTGACTCGACGTAGACGCCGTGGCCGACGCGCCGGAATATCTCGGCCTGGTCGATGTCGCCGGGAACCAACTGCAGGGCCCGACAGCCCGCCGAGGGCGAGCCGGCGATGCCACCGCGAACAGCGCTGCCGGTCGACGACGTGCCGGCACGTCGGGCCGAGACGGTGTCGTAGACGAAGGCCTTCAACTGGCCACCCTCGATCATGACGTTTCTTCGACAGGCCAGACCCTCACCGTCGAAGGCGCTCGCCGCGAAGTGGCGAGGGTCGGTCGGGTCGTCGAACAGGGTGAACATCGAGGCGGCGACCATCTCGCCGATCCGATTCGCGAAGAACGACCGGCCGCGCACGACTGCCTCGCCGCTGCAGGCCCCGCCAATGATCGCCAGCAGCGTCGCGGCGCTGCGGGGGTCGAAGACCGCCGTGCACTTCATGGACGCCGGCTTCACCGACCCGAGCATCCGAGTGGCGCGCAGTATTGCGTCGTTCGCCGCCTTCGCGATGTCGAGGTCACCCGGCGCTCGCCCGGCCGAGAGTCCCCAACCGGTCTCGTCGTTCGAGCCGTCACTGGCGATGGCCTCGACCGAGACGTAGGCGCCCGACCTCGCGTACGAGGCCCGGATGCCCGTGGAGGACACGATCGCGGCCTCGGCGACGTAGTCCGAGTAGTTGGCCGAGTCGACCTGGCGAATACGGGAGTCGCCAGCACGGACCATCCGCTCAAGCTCGATCGCCATGGCGATCTTCTCGTCGAGCGGCGTCGTCGTGACCGCGTCGTCGGTCAGCTCCAGCGAGACCGCGGCTACACCGTCGGGCCGGGCGAAGGCGATGAATTCGTCCTCGGTGGCGAATCGGACGTTGTCACGTGCTTCGCGCAGCGCCTCTTCGACCGCCTCGTCGTCGAGCGAGCCGGCCCAGGCGGTACCCACCTGTGCGCCCGCGACACCGTCACGCAGGATTCGGATGCCGATGCCCGACGACGAGGCGGTCGCCAACTGCTCGATCTGTCCCTGGTAGGCCTGCACCTCGGTGTCGACGCCGGTCGAGACGTACACCTCGAGCTCTTCGTCGCCGTGGGCCGACTCGAGGATCCTCTCGGCGCGCTCGAGCAGGTCGCTCACGACGCCCCCCCGATGGTCACACCGGTGAGGCGCATGGTTGCCTGACCGGTGCCCACCGGCACGCTCTGGCCGTCCTTGCCGCACGTCCCCGGCGTCATCGAGAAGTCGGTCGCGACGGCGTCGACGCGCTGCAGGACCTCGGGTCCGTTGCCGATCAGGTTGCAGTCGCGCAGTGGCGAGGTGATCTTGCCGTCCTCGATCATGAACGCGGACGTCATCCCGAAGACGAAGTCGCCGGTCGCCGTGTTGACCTGGCCTCCCCCGAGCTGGGCGACGTAGACCCCACGCGGCGTCTGGGCGACGATCTCGTCGGCGTCGGCGTCGCCCGCTAGCAGGTACGTGTTGGTCATGCGCACCATTGGCAGGTGCTGGTAGCTCTGGCGCCGGCCGTTGCCCGACGAGCTGCGACCCTCCTTGCGCGCGCGCAGATAGTCCCACATGTAGTCCGTCAGCACACCGTTCTCGATGAGGACGTTGCGCGCCCCGGGACGACCCTCGTCGTCGAGCGCGAGGTAGCCCCATTCGCCCACCACCGTGCCGTCGTCCACCAACGTCACGAGCGAGCTTGCGACCTGCTGGCCGACCTTGCCCGCGTAGACCGAGGCCTGCTTCAAGATGGCGTCGGCCTCGAGCCCGTGACCGCAGGCCTCGTGGAACAAGATGCCCCCCGATCCCCCGGCGAGCACGACGGGCAGGTCACCCGACGGCGCGGGTCGCGCGTCGAGCTTGGTGATGGCCTGGCGGGCAGCGCCGCGGGCGGCCTCTTCAACCGCCTCCATGGTCAACAGCTCGAAGCCCCGGGTGCCAGCGATCGGTCGGTAGCCGGTCTGCATACCCGTATCCCCCGAAGCCACACACGAGATATTGAAGCGGGTGCGGACCTGGTGGTCGGCGGCGAAGACGCCCTCAGAGTTCGCCACGACAAACCGGCGCGTCGAGTCGCCCAGCCCGATCTGCACTTGGGTGATCGAGGAGCCCTCGGTGCGAGCCACGTCGTCGGCGTGCAGGAGGAGCTCGATCTTCTTCGCCTTGTCGACGTCACGGGGCTGCGTCGTGGCCCGCGTCGGATGATCCGCCAACGCACCGAGCGCGACCTCGCGCACGCCGCCGCCGCCGCCGCGCGCGACCGAGGCCGCGGACCTCGCCGCGGCGAGCAGGCCCCGCTCGGAGAGGTCGGCGGTGTGGGCGAAGCCCGTGGTGTCGCCCACGACGACCCGGATCCCGGCGCCGCGGTCCCGGCCCGAGCTCAGCTCCTCAATGCGTCGCTGGTCGAGGACGGCCGACGTGGTCGTGCGGTCCTCGACGAAGACCTCGGCGAACTCGCCGCCCCGCTCCATCGCGGTGCCGAGCACACGCTCGAGTACATCCCGTTCGACCAGGGTGGTTTGCATCCTGCTGAGCGTACCGGAAGGGCCCGAAGTCCCCTGCGGTTCCGTGGAGCCCGCCGGTAGGCTGGCACGGTGCTTCTCCCGTCGATCGAATCCCCCGCCGACCTTCGCGCGCTCTCGTACGACCAGTTGAACCAGTTGAGCGCCGAGATCCGCGACTTCATCATCCAGACGGTCACAACGACCGGCGGACACCTGGGCTCGAACCTGGGCGTGGTCGAGCTGACGCTCGCCCTGCACCGGGTGTTCGAGTCCCCCAAGGACATCATCCTGTGGGACACCGGTCATCAGTCCTACGTTCACAAACTCCTCACCGGGCGTCGCTACGGCTTCAAGAACCTGCGCCAGCGCGGCGGCCTCTCGGGCTACCCGAACCGCTCCGAGAGCGAGCACGACTGGATCGAGTCGAGCCACGCCTCGACCGCCCTCTCGTACGCCCACGGCCTCTCGGTCGCACTCGAACAGCGCAAAGAGCTCGTCGGCCACGGCGGCAACCGACACGTCGTGGCGGTTGTGGGTGACGGGTCGCTCACCGGGGGGATGGCCTACGAGGCCCTCAACAACCTCGGCCACTCCGGCCAGCGCGTCGTCATCGTGCTGAACGACAACGGGCGCAGCTACGCCCCCACGATCTCGAAGCTCTCCGGGTCGTTGACGTCGCTTCGCCTGAACAAGACCTACCTGACGATGCGCGAGCGGCTGCGCCGCATGGTGCCCCACCTGCCGCGCGTGGGCAAGGAGGCCTACCGGGGCATCGACGCCTTCACGTCGGTCGTGCGCGAGATGGTCACCCCCCATACGTTCTTCGAGAACCTGGGCGTGCGCTACATCGGTCCGATCGACGGGCACAACATCGAGTCGCTCGAGACGACGATCGCGAGCGCCGCGACCTGGGACGGGCCGATCCTGGTGCACGTGCTGACCCACAAGGGGCGCGGCTACGAGCCCGCGGTCAGCGACAAGCTAAAGATGCACGACTTCAAGCTCCCGGCGCGCCTCGACGACGAGGACGTCGCGCCCACGTCCTTCACCCAGGCCTTCTCGCGCGCCCTGGTCGCGCTGGCGAGCGCCGACGAGCGGATCGTGGCCATCACCGCGGCGATGGCCGGACCGACGGGCCTGCTGAGCTTCCAGGAGCGATTCCCCACGCGATTCTTCGACGTCGGCATCGCCGAGCAGCACGCCGTCACCGCCGCCGCGGGCATGGCCATGGGCGGGCTGAAGCCGGTCGTGGCGGTCTACTCGACGTTCTTCTCGCGCGCCTTCGACCAGGCCCACCTCGACGTGGGCCTCTTGAACCTGCCGGTCGTGTTCGTCTTCGACCGGGCCGGGATCACGGGCGACGACGGACCGAGCCACCACGGCGTGCTCGACATCGCGCTCTGCCTCGCCATCCCCAACATGACGGTCTTTGCACCGTCGAGCGCCGAGGAGATCCCCGGCATGCTCGCCACGGCCCTGTCGATGTCGACCCCGACCGCCCTGCGATTCCCCAAGACCCTCCCCAAGCCCTTCGACAACAAGGTCGGCGACGGCCTCGAGGCTCGCCGGGTGCTGGCCGGCGACGGCTCACTCTGCGTGCTGGCCGTGGGCAAGATGGCGCCCTCGGCCTACGAGGCGATTCGCCTGCTCGGCGCCGACGGCCCTCGCGTCACCCTCTACGACGTGCGCGTCCTGCCACCCGACCGCGACATGATCGACGACGCCCTCGCCCACGAGCGGGTCATCACCGTCGAGGACGGGACGCGCCACGGCGGGGCCGGGACACTCATGGTCTCGGCGATCCGCGGCCGCGCCCAGGAGCTCTCGCGCCCGTTCCCGTCGACGCGGATCCTCGGCGTGCCGCGGGCCTACCTCGAACAGCACCGACCCGACGCCCTGCTCGCCGAACTGGGCCTCGACCCCGAAGGTCTGGCCGGTGCCTTCTCTCGCCTCCTCGACGACAAGCCCGAGTTCCCGCGGGTCGTGCCCGAGGCGCCCCGGCCCACGTTCCTCTAGGTCGCGCCTCCTCGCCCAACCGGTACATTGTCGAGATGACCTACGAGATCGAGAAGACCGACGAACAGTGGCGAGGCGAGCTCGACCCCGAGCGCTACGCGGTCCTGCGCCAGGCCGCCACCGAGGCGCCCTTCACGGGGTCGCTCCTCCACGTCGACAGCGACGGCGTCTTCACCTGCGCCGGCTGCGGTCAGCACCTGTTCACCAGCGCCCAGAAGTTCGACTCCGGTTGCGGCTGGCCCAGCTTCGACGCCTGCGAGCCGGGCACGATCGTCGAACGCGTCGACCGGTCGCTGCTGCGTGATCGCACCGAGATCCTGTGCTCGAAGTGCGGCGGACACCTGGGCCACGTCTTTGACGACGGGCCGACCCCGACCGGACTGCGCTACTGCGTCAACTCGCTCGCCATCGACTTCGACGAGAAGTCCTAAACGTCGAGGAAGCGTCGGATCGCGATCGCCGAGCCGACCGAGCCGATCAGGACGCCGACGATCAGGACGACGGCGTTCGTGCCCAGCAGGGCGCTCATGGAGAGCTGGAATTCGTTGTGCAGCGGGTACCACGTGTGCAGCGCCGTCACGGCTCCGATCGCCACGGCCGAGCCGAGCAGTCCCTGGATGAAGCCCTCGGTGATGTACGGGATGCGGATGAACCAGTTGGTCGCCCCGACGAGCTTCATCACCGACACCTCGCGGCGTCGCGCGAAGATCGCCATGCGGATGGTATTGAGGATCAACACCGTGGCGCTGAGCAGCAGCACCCCGGCGAGGGCCAGGAACACGATCTGCAGGACTCGGATCGCGTGGTTCATCTCGCGGATCTGCTGTTCGGGCGCGGTCACCTGATAGACGCCCGGCTGGTTCGAGAAGGTGGCCTCGACCGTGAAGGCGTTGGCGGGCACCGTGGGCACGCAGCGAAACGACGGCGGCATCGCCGCGACGGTGAGGACCTTGGACTCGGACGGGGGCAGGATCTTGATCGCCTCGTTGTAGTCCTGCTGCTGGGTGAAGAACTCACAGCGCTTCACGATCGGCAGGTTCGCCAACTGGCTCTGGACGTTGGCGATCTCGGCCGTCGTGGCGGTGGGCTGCATCCAGATCGTCACCCGGGTCCCCTGCTGCCACTGCGCCGAGGCCTGGGCGGCGCTCTGCTTCAAGAGCAGCGCCGAACCGACGAGCGACAACGAGACGGCGACGGTGAGCACCGCGGCGATCGTCATCATCCGATTGCGCCAGAGGTTGGAGAACGTCTCCCTGACGGCGTAGCGCAGGTAGACGCGCACTAGAGGGTCACTCCCTCATCGATGCCGTAGACGCCGCGGACCTGGTCGCGGATCATCTCGCCGCGATCGAGCTCGACGACGCGCCGGCGCATCCGGTCCACCAGCGCCTTGTCGTGGGTCGCCATGACGACCGTCGTGCCGGTGCGGTTGATCCGCTCGAGCAGCGCCATGATCGACTCGGAGTTAGCGGGGTCGAGGTTGCCGGTCGGCTCGTCAGCGAGCAGGATGAGCGGCCGGTTGACGAAGGCCCGCGCGACCGCGACGCGCTGCTGCTCACCGCCCGAGAGCTCGCCGGGCAGGTTGTTCGACTTGTCGGTGAGGCCGACCAGCTCGAGGATCTGGGGCACCTGGGACTCGACCGTCGTGCGGGGCCGGCCAATGACTTCGAGGGCGAAGGCGACGTTCTCGAAGACCGTCTTGTTCGGCAGCAGTCGGAAGTCCTGGAAGACACAGCCGATGTTGCGCCTCAGGTAGGGCACGCGCCACTTGGGCAGCTCGCCGATGTCGCGCCCGGCCTCGAGGATGCGGCCCTGGTCGGGCAGCTCCTCGCGCAGCAAGAGGCGCAAGAAGGTGGTCTTGCCCGAACCCGAGGCGCCGACGAGGAAGACGAACTCGCCCTTCTCGATGTCGAGGCTGATGTCCTTCAGGGCCGGTGTGCCGTTCTTGTACGTCTTGGAGACGTTCTCGAAGCGAATCACGCAAACACCCTTTCAGGTCGGGGGGACAGTGCGCGGCGGCACTCGTATCTACGAAGTCCATTCTAGTTTGGCAAAAACGGGCGTTGGTGCCACGTGACGTTGCCGTTAAAGGGCTCTGGAAGTTCTTATTCTCACGCGCGTGCGCGTTGACGGCGCAGCTCGGCCTCCATGAAGCCGTCGAGGTCGCCGTCGAGAACGGCCTCGACGTTGCCGGTCTCGAAGTCGGTGCGGTGGTCCTTGACCAGCTGGTACGGCGCCTGGACGTAGCTGCGGATCTGGCTGCCCCACGCGTTATCGCCGCGCTGGCCGCTGAGCGCGTCCATCTGGGCCTGACGCTCGGCGCGGGCCCGCTCGGAGAGCTTGGCCTCGAGGATCTGCAGGGCGCGCGCGCGGTTCTGGTGCTGGGAGCGCTCGTTCTGGCAACTGACCACGGTGTTGGTCGGCAGGTGCGTGATCCGGATCGCCGAGTCAGTCTTGTTGACGTGTTGACCGCCGGCCCCCGACGAGCGGAAGGTGTCGATACGCAGGTCCTTCTCGTCGATCTCCACCTCGCCGGCGTCGTCGGCGAGCAGCGGCGTGACGTCCAGGCTCGCGAAGCTGGTCTGGCGCCGGGCCTGGGAGTCGAAGGGGCTCATGCGCACGAGTCGGTGGACGCCGCGCTCGGCCGAGAGCCAGCCGTAGGCGAAGCGACCCTTCACGATGAACGTGGCCGAGAGCAGTCCCGCCTCCTGGCCCTCGGTCGCCTCGTCGACCTCGACGGCGAAGCCCCGGCGCTCGGCCCAGCGCGAGTACATGCGCAGGAGCATCTCGGTCCAGTCCTGGGCGTCGGTGCCACCGGCGCCGGCGTGCAGCTCGACGATCGCCTCGTTCTCGTCGTAGGGGCCACTGAAGAGACTGCGGGTCTCCAGGGCGGCGATCTTGCCCTCCAGGGAGGAAACCGTCGAGGAGAGCTCGTCGAGCAGCGACCAGTCGGCCTCGCCCGCCACGAGCGCCTCTCGGGAGAACTCGACCAGCACGAGGCTGTCGTCGAGCGCCGAGCGCAACTCGTCGAAGGCCTCGAGGTCGTTGGTCAGGCGCCCCAGTTCGGTCGTGACCGCCCGAGCGTGGTCCTGGTCGTTCCAGAGATCGGGGTTCTCGGCCTCACCGGCGAGCGCGGCGTGGCGCACCCGGCTCGCGTCCACCTTCAGGTAGTCGCGCGCTGCGCTCCAGCGCGCCTCGAGGTCCTCGATCGTGGAGAGCGCCTCGCGTAGAGCGTTCTCGGCCTTAGGGTCGGCCATGGCACTGCTTGAACTTGCGGCCCGACCCGCACCAGCACGGCTCGTTGCGGCCGATCTTGTCACCCTCCTTGGGCAGCGCCTTCTTGGCCGCTCCGTGCGCGGGCAGCTCGGTCGCGCCGGGGGCCACCTCGTTCGCGTTGGTCATCGCGCGCTCGAGCCCCTCGTCCCCGTCGCCTTCGGCCTCGACCGGGGCGGCCTCGACGTGGGTGATGTAGCGCACGAAGTCGTCATCGACGGCCGTCAGGAGGTGCTCGAACATCAAGTAGCCCTCCTTCTGCCACGCGGTCAGCGGGTCCTGCTGGGCGACCTGGCGCAGGTGGATGCCGTCGCGCAGGTAGTCCATGTCCGAGAGGTGGTCGCGCCAACGTTGGTCGAGGATCTGGAGCATGACGTCGCGCTCGATCTCCTTGGCGGTGTCCATTCCTCCGGGGAAGTTCTCGCTCTTCTCCTCGTACTGGGTGAGGGCCTCCTCGAGCACGACGGCGACGAGCTCGTCGCGGTCGTCGTAGACGCTGAGGTCACTGACCTTGAGTCGGGACGGGTAGTAGTTGAGCAGCTCGGTCGCGAGCAGGTTGTAGTCCCAGTCCTCGGCGAACTCCTCGCTCAGCTGCTCGTTGACGACGCGCGTCAGGGTCTCTTCGATCATCTCGATCGTGGCGTCGTGGATGTCCTCGCCGTCGATGACTTGCTGGCGCCGACCGTAGATGACCTTGCGCTGCTCGTTCATGACCTCGTCGTACTTGAGGACGTCCTTACGGATCTCGGCGTTGCGGCCCTCGACCGTGTTCTGGGCGCGCTCGATGGCCTTGCTGACCATCTTCGCCTCGATCGGCACGTCTTCGGGCATCGCGCGGTCCATGACCCACGAGACCGCCCCCGTCGCGAAGAGGCGCAGCAGCTCATCTTCCAGCGAGAGGTAGAAGCGGCTCTCGCCGAGGTCGCCCTGGCGTCCGGAGCGTCCACGCAACTGGTTGTCGATGCGGCGCGAGTCGTGGCGCTCGGTGCCGAGCACGTAGAGACCGCCGAGCGCGCGGACCTCGTCACCCTCGGCCTGGCACATTGGCTTGAACGTCGCGAGCGCGGTCTGGTAGGCGGCGTCATACTCCTCGGTGCCGGCCTGGTATCCGCGACCCAGCGCCTCGCGAGAGGCGAGGCCTTCGAAGTTGCCGCCGAGCACGACGTCGACGCCTCGTCCGGCCATGTTGGTCGCCACCGTGACGGCGTGCTTGCGGCCGGCCTGGGCGACGATCTCGGCCTCGCGGAAGTGCTGCTTGGCGTTGAGCACCTCGTGGGTGATGCCGGCCTTGCTGAGCTCTTTGCTGAGCAGTTCGGACTTCTCGACCGAGGCTGTGCCGAGCAGGATCGGCTGGCCCAGGTCGTTGCGCTCGCGAACCTCCTCGACGATGGCGGCGAACTTGGACGCCTCGGTCTTGTAGATCAGGTCCGGCTCGTCGAGGCGGATCATCGGTTGGTTGGTCGGGATCGGCACCACCGACAGCTTGTAGGTGTTGCCGAACTCGGCGGCCTCGGTCTCGGCGGTGCCGGTCATGCCGGCGAGCTTCTCGTAGAGCCGGAAGTAGTTCTGGAGGGTGACGGTCGCCCAGGTGTGGTTCTCCTCTTGGATCTTCACCCGCTCCTTCGCCTCGACGGCCTGGTGCAGCCCGTCGGACCAGCGCCTTCCGTCGAGCGTGCGACCGGTGAACTCGTCGATGATCTTCACGTCGCCGCCGGCGACGAGGTAATCCTTGTCCCGGTGGAAGAGTTCCTTCGCGCGCAGGGCCTGGCCCAGTTGGTGCACGTAGTTGGTCGCCACGGCGTCGTAGAGGTTGGCGACGCCGAGCTGGCGCTCGACCTTCTCGATGCCGGCCTCGGTCGGCACGACCGTCTTCTTCTCCTCGTCGACCTCGTAGTCGGCGTCGCGGGTGAGGGCGCGCGCGATCGAGGCGAACTGGTAGTAGAGCTTGGTCACGTCCGACGCCGGGCCCGAGATGATCAGTGGGGTGCGCGCCTCGTCGATGAGGATGGAGTCGACCTCGTCGACGATGGCGTAGTGGTGACCCCGCTGGACCATGTGCTCGGCCCGTCGGGCCATGTTGTCGCGCAGGTAGTCGAAGCCGAACTCGGTGTTGGTGCCGTAGGTGATGTCCGATTGGTAGGCCTCGCGCTTCTCTTCGAACTCTGCGAGGTCGGGCCCGACCCGCCCGACGCTGAGCCCGAGGAAGCGGTGCAGCTGGCCCATCCAGTTGGCGTCGCGGGTCGCGAGGTAATCGTTGACGGTCACGACGTGCACGCCCTGGCCGGCCAGCGCATTCAGGTAGACCGGCAACGTCGAGACGAGGGTCTTGCCTTCGCCGGTCTTCATCTCGGCGATCCATCCAAAGTGCAGGGCCATGCCGCCCATCAGCTGGACGTCGTAGTGGCGCTGACCGAGCACGCGGGTGGCGGCCTCGCGCACCACGGCGAAGGCCTCGATCAGGATGTCGTCCAGGGTCTCACCCTCGGCCAGGCGCTCGCGAAAGACGTCGGTCTGGGCGCGCAGCTCCTCATCGGTGAGGGCCGCCATCTGCCCGGCAAACTCGTTGATGGGTCCCACGAGCTCGGCCAGCTGGCGAACCCGCTTGCCCTCCCCCGCCTTTAGAATCTTGCTGAAAACACTCATGTCTCGATGTACCCTACCGGTCCTCGTCCGCACTTCAGTAGGGCTGCGAGTGCTGACCTGGTCTTTGACCCCACACTTGCCTGCAGCGGTGTCCGTGCGAGCCGCCGGCAGCACGAGACTCTCCGGCGACTGGGTCGCACACTCCACCGGCGCTCGAAACGACCACTCTGGCCGCCCCGAGGCAGGACTTACTTCTAAACCGCGCCATGCTCAGCGTCAATAAGACGCCTTACGTGGGTCGTTTCGCCCGCGACTGGCATCGACTTGCAACCACAGAACCACTCGCAGCCCTCTAGTGATTCTAGACGTTGGCGCCGGTCAAGCCGCAGGGCGCAGCACCAGCACCACGCACAGGCGCAGACCGAGCACCAATGTCGCCACCGGCGCCAGCGCTCGACGTAGTCCGCGGGCGGTCTGCCACTCGAAGCGCAGCGCGCTGCGGTGGTGCGCGATGAGCATTTGGCGCGAGGCGCGGGCTCGCGAGAGGCCCTCGATGTGGGTCACGGAGGCCTCGGTCGTCGCCGACACGCCGTAGCCGCGCTCGCGCACCGCCCAGCAGAGCGCCATGTCCTCGGCGAACATGAAGTAACGCTCGTCGAAGCCGCCGACGGCCTCGAAGACGTCGCGACGGATCATGAAGAAGGCCCCCGAGACCCAGTCGACGGTGCCGTCGACGCGCGGCGAACGGTAGGCGCGCGTCGCGGGGTTGCCCGGCCACACCGGCGCCAGGAGGGCGTGCAGACCGGCAAGCCAGAAGTTCGGGAACACGCGCTGTGAGGGGTAGACCGAGCCGTCGGGTCGCACGATCCTCGGTCCGACGACGCCGACCTCGGGGTGCCCGTCGAGGTAGGCCGTTAACGCCGCGACGGCGCCATCGTGCACGACGAGGTCGGGGTTGGACACGAGCAGGTAGCGGCTGTTCGGCGCGACGGCCGCGCCCCGATTGACTCCCCGCCCGTAGCCGAGGTTCAAGTTGGGCTCGACCAGCTCGATCCGTTGCCCGCTGAGGGCCGGCATCGTCGAGCCGGCGACGCCGTTCTCCACAACCACGATGTCGACCAGCCCGTTGGCGTGCAACGAGTCGATGCAGTCGCTCAGCGCCTGGCCGGCGTGGAAGTCAACGACGACCGCAGCAACGTCCGTGGCGACGTCGCTCACAACGGCCCCTCACGAAGGTCCCGGTCGCGCACCAGGCGCGCCACACCCTCTCGCCAGTCGGGCAGAGCCCGCCACCGGGCGGCGAACCGGACGGTCGACAGGTCACTGCGGGCCGGCCGCGTGGCGAGAGGGGCGGGGTCGAGGTCGCTGGTCGAAATCGCGGTCGCGAAGTCGTTGCCGCGCCCGAGGGTCGTGCCCACGTACGCCGCCACGTCGAACCAGGTGGTGGTGCCCGAGTTCGCCACGTGCCACGTGCCGCCCGGTCGCTCGCGCACCAGGGTCGCGAGGACGCGCGCCAGGTCGCTCGCCACGGTCACGGTGCCGGTCTGGTCGTTGACGAAGCGAACGTTCTGCCCGGCCACGGCCCGATCGGCGATGACGTGCGCCACGTTCTTGCCCCGCACGCCCATCACCCACGACGTGCGCACGACGGTGTCCGCATCCGAGCAAAGCATCTCGCCCGCGAGCTTCGAGGCGCCGTAGACGTTGAGGGGATTGGGCTCGTCACCCTCGACGTACGCGGCGCCCTTGGCGCCGTCGAAGACGTAGTCGGTGGAGATTGAGATGAGATGCGCACCGACCTCACCGGCGGCGATCGACAGCGACTCGGTGCCGGTCGCGTTGACGGCGAAGCAGGTCGTCGTCTCGACCTCGGCCCGGTCGACCGCCGTGTACGCCGCGAGGTGCACGACCACGTCGGGGCGCGCGCTGGCCAGGGCGCGATGCACGGCGTCGCGGTCGGTGATGTCGAGCTCGCGGTGGGTGAGTCCCAGGACCTCGAACTCGTCGACGCCGATCGCGGCGCCGTCAGGCTGGAAATCCCGGTCGCCGCCTAGCGGCGTCGCCCCGGCGAGCACGTCGAGCAGGTCGAGGCCGACCTGGCCCCCGGCGCCCGTGACGAGGACCCTCGTGGCACGGCTCACGGCGACTCCTGACGACGAACGCGCACGACGTCGCCGACCGCGACCGTCGTCGCCACCCCGTCGACCTCGACGACCAGACGCCCCGACGGGTCGACGGATGTCACGAGCCCGACGAGCGAGTCGTTCGTCCGCTCGACGCGCACGGTCTGGCCAATGGTCACCAGGGACCGCTGGTACTCGTCACGCAGCTGCGCGCGTCCCTCGGCACTCCCGAGGCTCGACCGGCGGGGCTCGAGCTCGTCGAGCAGTATGTCAAGCAGTGCCTCGGGGGTGATCGTGACGCCCGACTCGGCACGCAGGCTGGTCGCCTCGACCGTGGTCGGTCCTTCGTGGGTGAGGTTGACGCCGATGCCGACGACGACCGCGACGGCGCCGTCGTGCACCACGACCTCGGCGAGCAGCCCCGCCAATTTCGCGTCGCCCACGACCAGGTCGTTGGGCCACTTGAGGTCGGGACGCACTCCACAGAGCCGGACGATCGCCGCGCGCGCCGCGAGTGCGACGCACGCCACGACCAGTTGCAGGTCGTCGGGGCCCAGTTCCGGACGCAGCAGGATCGAGCAGAGCAGCGACGCGCCGGCCGGCGACTCCCAACGGCGGTCCAGCCGTCCGCGGCCGGCCGTTTGGAAGTCGGCGTAGGCGACGAGCCCCTCGGGCGCACCCTCGTTCGCGCGAGCGACGGACCACGTGTTGGTCGAGTCGATCTCGTCGAAGTGCTCTTTTCGCCAGACTATTGACCTCACCCCCAAAGATTAGGGTTTGGGTGCGTGGTGGTAGAAAATGGCAGGCTGTAGACGGAGGTTCGCGTGCTGAAGAAAGTCCTCATCGCCAATCGTGGCGAGATCGCGGTGCGCGTCATGCGGACCTGTCGAGAGATGGGCATCGCCACGGTCGCCGTCTACTCCGAACTGGATCGCAACGCGCTCCACGTGCGATTGGCCGACGAGGCCTACGCCCTCGGCGGCCAATCGGCCGCCGAGAGCTACCTCAACACCGACGCGATCCTTGACGTCATCCACCGCTCGGGGGCCGACGGAGTGCATCCCGGCTACGGATTCTTCTCGGAGAACACGGACTTCGCCCGGGCGGTCACGAGCCGGGGCGTCACCTTCATCGGTCCCCCGCCCGAGGCGATCGAGGTGATGGGCGACAAGATCTCGTCGCGCCTCGCCGCCGAGAAGGCCGGCGTCGAAGGCGTGCCCGGACGAAACGAGACGCTGTCCGACGCCGCCCAGGTCGTGGCCTTCGGCCACGAGTTCGGTTGGCCCGTCGCGATCAAGGCCGCCTTCGGTGGCGGTGGGCGCGGCATGAAGGTCGTCCAGGGGCCCGACAACGCTTCCGAGGCGCTCGAGAGCGCGATGCGCGAGGCGCTGAGCTACTTCGGCCGTTCCGAGTGCTACGTCGAGAGGTATCTCACGTGGCCGCGCCACATCGAGATGCAGATTCTCGCCGACGGCCACGGCAACACCCTCTGGCTCGGCGAGCGCGACTGTTCGGCTCAACGTCGCCACCAGAAGCTCATCGAGGAGTCGCCGGCGCCGAACTTCCCCGACGACGTGCGCCAGGCCATGGGCGCGGCGGCCGTCAAGGTCTCGCGGGCCTGCGGCTACGTGAACGCCGGCACCGTCGAGTTCCTCTACCAAGGCGGCGCCTTCTTCTTCCTCGAGATGAACACCCGCCTACAGGTCGAGCACCCGGTCACCGAGATGGTGACGGGGCTGGACCTCGTGGAGTGGCAGTTGCGCATCGCCGCCGGCGAGGCGCTCGACTTCACCCAGGACGAGATCCGTCGCACCGGTCACTCGATCGAGGTGCGCATCAACGCCGAGGACCCGTCCGGTGGACGGTTCACCCCGACGCCGGGCACGCTCGCCAGGTTCGACCAGCCCTCGGGCCCGGGCGTTCGTCTCGACGCCGGGTACCAGGCCGGCGACACCGTCTCGCAGTACTACGACAACCTCATCGGCAAGCTGATCGTGTGGGGCTCGGACCGCGAGAAGGCCCGACGCCGGATGTTGCGCGCCATTGAAGAGACCCGCATCGAGGGCGTTGCGACGACGTTGCCGGCCGACGTGGTGATCCTCTCCGACGAGGAGTTCGTGAACGGTACCCACTCGACCAAGTGGGTCGAGACGAACCTCGACTTCGACGACCTGCCCATGGCCGAGACGGCCGCCGTCTCGGTCGGCGACGGGAGCTACCGCAAGGACGTGACGGCCGAAGTCAACGGACGGCGCGTCACCGTCGCGCTGTGGATGTCCGACACCGGCGACGACGGACTGCCGCGCGCCCACAGCACCGCGGCCAAGCCCCGGCGCCAGCACCACGCCGGCGTCGTCGGCAGCGGCTCGGGCAGCGTCACCGTCCCCATGCAGGGGACGGTCGTGAAGGTCAACGTCGAGGTGGGCCAGGAGGTCGAGGCCGGCGAGACCGTGCTCATCCTCGAGGCCATGAAGATGGAGAACTCCGTCAACGCCGAGAAGGCCGGCGTCGTGAAGAGCATCAACGTCGCGGCCGGCGACTCAGTGAGCGCCGGGGACGTCGTGGTGGTGGTCGAATGACCGCCTACGACGAGGCGACCGGCGCGATTTACGGTGCTCGCGGCGTGCTGGTCGGACTCAGCCACTTCATTCACGCCCACCCCGAGCTCGGCTACGAGGAGTTCGAGAGCGCCGAGGCCGTGGCCGTGGCCGCCGAGGCGGCCGGCTTCGCGGTCGAACGCAACGCCGCCTCGCTACCCACCGCCTTTCGGGCCACGATGGGCACCGGCCCGCTCAACATTGTGTTCTGCGCCGAGTACGACGCGCTGCCCGACGTGGGCCACGCCTGCGGCCACAACATCATCGCCGCGGCGTCCCTGGGCGCCGCCATTGGCCTCGGATCGGTCGCCGACGAACTCGGTGTCACCGTCACCCTGCTCGGCACGCCCTCGGAGGAGGGCGGCGGCGGGAAGATCGACTTGATCAACGCCGGATACTTCGACGGCGTCCACGCCGCGATGATGGTGCACCCCTGGCCGAGCGACCTGCTCGAGGCGATCTGCCTCGCCGTCGACCACTTCGACGTCACCTACGCGGGCAAGGAGGCCCACGCCTCCGCCGGGCCCTGGGAGGGCGTCAACGCCCTCGACGCGCTGACGATCGCCCAAGTAGCCGTCGGTCTCTTGCGCCAGCAGCTTCGCCCGGGCGACCAGGTCCACGGCATCGTCGTCGACGGCGGCTCGGCCGCCAACATCATCCCGAGCCACGTCGTCGGCCGGTACATGGCCCGTTCGGTCACGAGCGAACGCCTGTCCCAGTTGCGGGCGCGCCTCGACGGCTGCTTCGAGGCCGGGGCGCTCGCGACCGGGGCGACGCTCGCCGTCACCGAGCTCGGAAACCCGTTCTCGCACATGGACTGCGACCGCGACCTCCTCGCGCACTACCGCACTCAGGCCGAGGCGATTGGTCGGCGCTTCGAGGACGACGACGCCGGCGCCGCCAAGCCCACCATCTCGACCGACATGGCCAACGTCTCACTCGTCGTGCCGACAATCCACCCGCTGCTCGGCATCCCGACCCACGGCGCGATCAACCACCAGCCGGAGTTCACGGCCGCCTGCGTCACGCCCGAAGCCGACCGGGCCACCCTCGACGGGGCCATCGCGCTGGCGCGCACCGGTATCGCCGTGGCCCAGGACAACGCACTTCGCGTCAGACTATTGTCCCGGACATGATCCTCGAACACGCACTACTGCCCGTCACCACCGGTCGCGAAGAGGAGTTCGAAGCGTCGATGGTGCAAGCTCTGCCGATCATCGAGTCGGCCCCTGACTGCTTCGGCGCCGAGGTCCGTCGCCAAGAGGAGGACGACTCGCTCTACCTCTTGCTCGTGCGCTGGTCCTCGGTCCGCGCGCACAAGGTCTTTCGCGACTCGGAGCTCTTCGAGCAGTGGCGCTCGCTGACCCACCCGTTCTACTCGGACCGACCAATGGTGACCCACTTCACCGAGCCGCTCGAGCGCTAGCTCGGTTGGTGCACCCCGAACACTCCGCGCAGCACGTCGGCCACCTCGCCTAGCGTCGCACTTCGCTCCAGTGCCGTCTTCATCGGATAGAGCACGTTGGCCGAGCCCCGCGCCGCCACCTCGATGTCGGCCAGCGCCGCGGCGACCGCCCCCTGGTCGCGCGAGGCCTTCAGGGTGATCACCCGTGCCACCTGGGCGCGCTGCTGGTCCTCATCGACGGGGAAGACCTCAGCCTTAGTCGACGACGTCTCGACGAACCGATTGACCCCAACGACGACCTTGTCACCGCGATCGACGCTGCGGGCGAACTCGTAGGCGGCCGCCTCGATCTCGCCCTGCATGTAGTTCGACTCGATCGCCGCCACGGCGCCACCCAGCGAGTCGATCGTGGCGATGTACTGCGCGGCCAGCCGCTCGACCTCGTTGGTCAAGGACTCGACGTAGTAGGAGCCAGCGAGCGGGTCGACGGTGTCGGCGACGCCGGTCTCGTAGCCGAGGACCTGCTGCGTGCGCAGGGCCAGCTTCGCGGCGCGCTCGGTCGGCAGGCCGAGAGCCTCGTCGAACCCGTTGGTGTGCAAGCTCTGGGTCCCGCCGAGGGCCGCCGCCAACGCCTGGACGGTGACGCGCACGATGTTGACCTCGGGCTGCTGGGCGGTCAGCGTCGAGCCACCGGTCTGGGTGTGGAAGCGCAGCATCATCGACTTGGGGTCCTTCGCGCCGAAGCGGTCGCGCATGATCGCCGCCCACAGGCGGCGCGCCGCACGGTACTTGGCGACCTCCTCGAAGAGGTTGTTGTGTGCGTTGAAGAAGAACGAGAGGCGTGGAGCGAAGTCGTCGATCGCGAGACCGGCGCCGAGCGCGGCCTCGACGTAGGCGACGCCGTTGGCGAGGGTGAAGGCGACCTCCTGGACGGCCGTCGAGCCGGCCTCGCGGATGTGGTAGCCCGAGATCGAGATCGTGTTCCAGTTGGGCATCTCCTTCGCGCAGTACGAGAAGGTGTCGACGACGAGTCGCATGGACGGCCGCGGCGGGTAGATGTAGGTGCCGCGCGCCACGTACTCCTTCAAGATGTCGTTCTGGACCGTGCCGCGCAACTGCTCGCCCGCCACTCCCTGCTCCTCGGCGACCAGCTGGTAGAGCAGCAGCAGGGTCGAGGCGGTCGAGTTGATGGTCATCGAGGTGGTCACCTCGTCGAGCGGCAGGCCGGCGAGCAGCAGTCTCATGTCGTCGAGCGACGAGATCGCGACGCCGACTTTGCCGACCTCACCCTCGGCTCGGACGTGGTCGGCGTCGTATCCCATCTGGGTGGGCAGGTCGAAGGCGCAGCTCAGGCCGGTCTGGCCGGCCTCGAGCAGGAACTTGAAGCGCTGGTTGGTCGCCTCGGCCGACCCGAAGCCGGCGTACTGACGCATCGTCCACAGCCGTCCCCGGTACATCGTCGGCTGCACGCCTCGGGTGTAGGGGTAGCCACCGGGCTCGCCCAGCATGGCCGCCTCGTCGAACCCCTCGAGGTCGATCGCGTTGTAGACCGGTCGAACCTCGATGCCCGAGTCCGTCGTTCGTTCGTCCTTCGTCACGGGGCCAACGTTAGGCGTTGACCGGCGATGAGGGGCGGTGGCCGGGCGTCGCGGGGCGGAGTCGCGAGGTCCTCGCTGGCTGGACCACAATGGACAGATGCAATGCTCCAACTGCGGCTCGCCGATGAACGGCTCAACCTGTCACGTTTGTGGGGCGACGGCCTCGTCCCTGGGTCTGGCCGACCCGTCGACGGGCCTGCGCCTGGCTGGCTGGTGGCGTCGTTTCGGCGCGACGTTCTCGGACAACGTGATCCTGCTGCTGCCGAGCTACTTGGCCTTCCTCTTGTTCGGGTCGCTCTCGGTCCTGCTCGGCGTCCTCGCGTCGGCCGGCGTGCAGGGCCTCTACCTCGTGCGGCTCCTCGCGTCGGCCCGGGGCCAGACGATCGGCAACCGCGTCGCGGCGACGCGGGTGCGCGACCTGGCGACGGGCCAGCGCATCACTGCCCTACAGTCGCTGAAGCGCTGGGGTTTCGTCGCCCTCTACCAGACGGTCATCGTTCTGGTGGGTGCGCGCTACACGTTGGATCTGCTCGTCGTCGTGATGCTGTTCGACGACCTCTTCCCGCTCTTCGACGCGCATCGCCAGACATTGCACGACCGTTTCGCCGGCACGATCGTGGTGATGGCCTAGACGGACACCGCGTGGGGCATGCAGAGGTCGTCGTACTCGGCGATGACGATCGGTCCGGCCCCGTCGCCGCAGGCCGGACACTGCGGGTCGCGACGGACCTTGAAGGTTCGAAACGACTGGTCGAGGGCGTCGTAGGTCAACAGGCGTCCCACCAGCGGCTCACCGAGATCCAACAACAGCTTGATCGTCTCGACGGCCTGGATCGACCCGACGATGCCGGGCAGGACGCCGAGTACGCCGGCCTCGGCGCAGCTCGGGGCCAGCTCGGCGGGCGGCGGCTCGGGGATCATGCAGCGGTAGCACGGACCGACGTACGGGTTGAAGACCGTGACCTGGCCCTCGAAGCGGAAGATCGAGCCGTGCACCACCGGGATCCGCTTCACCAGCGCCGCGTCGTTCACGAGGTAGCGCGTCGGGAAGTTGTCCGTGCCGTCGACGATCACGTCGTAGCCGTCGATGATGTCCAGGATGTTGTCCGCGCCCAGGCGCGTGTCGTAGGTGACGACCTTGAGGTCCGGGTTCATCGCCGAGAGAGTCATCTTCGCGCTGTCGACCTTGCGCATGCCAATGCGGTCCAGGTTGTGCAGGATCTGGCGCTGCAGGTTCGACGAGTCCACGACGTCCATGTCGATGATGCCGATCGTGCCCACTCCGGCCGCGGCCAGGTAGAGCGCGGCCGGTGAGCCGAGCCCGCCGGCGCCGAGCAAGAGGACCTTCGAGTCGAGCAGGCGCATCTGGCCCTTCTCGCCCACCTCGGGTAGCAAGAGGTGGCGGTGGTAGCGCACGCGCTGGTCCTGGCTCATGGTACGAGGAGTCGTCCAGAGCAGGCCCTCGTCCTTCCACTTGTTGAATCCGCCGATCACCGACACCACGTCGGTGTAGCCGAGGTCCTGGAGGGTCTTGGCGGCGAAGGCCGAACGGACGCCTCCGGCGCAGTAGACCGCGATCGGAGCGCCCTTGTCGGGCAGTCGGCCCTCGACGGAGAACTCGAGGTTGCCGCGCGACACGTGCACCGCACCGGGCACCGCACCCTGCTCGTACTCGTCGGGCTCGCGCACGTCGAGCAGCGTGAAGTGGTCGAGTCGCGCCGCGACGTCGTGCGGATCGATCTCGCGGATCTCGGCCTTCGCGGCGTTCAACAGATCTCGGGGTGTGGACAACTGTCGCTCCTTTGGTGTCTGGAAATCCTACCTGCCAGGTCAACATTCACGTCCACCGGGCATGGTAGACCGCATCCGTGGAACTTCGTACCCTACTGGCGAGGCGACGCATGGTGCGCTCGTTCGATGCGACGCCGGTCGACCTCGACTGGCTGGACGACCTCTGCGCCCAGGCCCTCTGGGCGCCGACCGCCGGCAACAGCGCCGGGGTGCGCCTGTACACGCTCGGCGCCGACCAGGTCGAGTCCTACTTCGAAGTGGCCACCGACCCGTCGTGGCGACAGCGATCATCTCGGGCGGCCGGTCTCGCGCGCGCGGGGGCCGTCGTGCTGGTGACGTGTCGGCCCGACGACTACGCCGCGCGCTACGCCGAGGCCGACAAGGCTCGCTCGGGTCTCGACGACCAGTCGGCCTGGGCGGTCCCCTACTGGCACACCGACGCGGCGATGGCGACAATGGCGCTGCTGTTGCTCATCGAAGAGGGCGGATGGCAGGCGACGCTCTGGGGCAACTTCCGTCACGCGTCCGCGGTGCTCGGCTGGGCCGGCATCACGGGCGAGGAACTCTTCGCCACCGTGCTCGTCGGACGCGCCGACGGCCTCGACACACGGTCGACGTCTCTGGCTCGTGCCGTGCCCTCACGCGAAACGCGCGTGCGGAGACTCGAGCCCTAGGACTTGGTCGAGTCGAGGGCGACTGCCTCGAGGAACTCGACGATCGCTCGTGCGCCAAAGGCGGTGGCGCCCTTCGTGAGGTAGCCGTGGCTCGATTCGGCCCGTCCCGGTCCGGCGATGTCGAGGTGCACCCAGGGCCGCCCGTCGGTGAAGCGCCGGAGCATCAGCGCGGCCGAAATCGAGCCCGCGGCGCCGGGCTTGCCGATGTTCTTCATGTCGGCGACGTCGGATTCGAGGTGCGTCTCGTAGGCCTCGGGCAGCGGCATCCGCCAAAGCGCCTCTCCGCTGCGCGAACTGGCGAGCGCGAAGTAGTCGGCCAGCACCTCGGTCGTCGCGAACAGGGCACCGATCTCGTCGCCCAGCGCGACGCGCTGGGCTCCGGTCAACGTCGCAATGTCGACAATGGCGTCAGGGTTGGCCTCGACGGCGAGACTCAGTCCGTCGGCCAGGATCAGGCGGCCCTCCGCGTCGGTGTTGAGGACCTCGACCGTCATGCCGTTGCGGATCGTGAGCACGTCGCCCGGTTTGGCGGCCCGGTCGCCGGGCAGGTTTTCGGTCATCGGTGCGATGGCCGTGATCCGCACGGCCAGCTGGAGTCGGCTCGCGATCGACAGGGCCGCCATCACGATCGCGGCGCCGGACATGTCGGTCTTCATGGTCGTCATGCCCTCAGCGGTCTTCAGCGAGAGTCCACCGGAGTCGAAGGTGACGCCCTTACCGACGAGCGCGACGTGGGGCAACGACGCCCCGGGCTGGGGGTCGTACATCGCGTAGACCAACCTCGTCGGCTGGGCCGATCCCTCGCCGACGCCGAGCAGCCCGCCGAGGCGTTCCTCTCGGATCTTCGGCTCGCTCCATACCTCGACCTTGACGAAGTAGTCGTCGTCGAGCCGCGATTCGACACAGCGGGCGAGCTCCCTCGGCGCCATGTCAGTGGCCGGTGAGTTGATGAGGTGCTTGGCCCAGTTGACGCCTTCGGCAACGACGCCACCGCGCGCCACGCCCTCGGTCACCGCGTCGTGCACGGCGACCGTCGGCAAGGGTTTACCGAGCGGCACGACGTCGAACGTCGACCCATCGTCGGACTTCTTGTAGTCGTACGACGAGAGCAACGCGCCCTCGACGAGCGCCTGGGCCGCGTCGCGCGGCGCCTCGACCGCGTCGGTCGGCAACAGGAAGGCGACCGATGACCCCCCGGCGCAGCGCATCGCTGCGGCGCCCGCGAGTCGGAAACTCTCGATTGTGGTGTACGTCGAGCCGAGACTTACGAAGGCGACGTTGGCCCCTTGAAGGGCTCGCAGCACCGCGACGCTGCCGGCCTCATCCTTCAGGCCCTGTTGCGCGCACCACTCCTTCGAGAGAGTTCGAGGGATGCTCTGACCCCCGAGCACCAGCGGCACCGACTCCGCGATGAACGCAGCGCCGTCGTCGAAGATGACCGGCACGACGATCGTCGGCTGTGCGGAGGCCTCGGTGGGCGTGGAGATGCGAGCAGTGGGTGACATCTTTTCCTCTCTAGTCGTGTTGGCGCGCGGTGCGGTGGTTCGGACCCTCCGCGAAGCGAGCCATGGTCCACACGAGATCACTCAGTCGATTGAGGTACGCGACCACCAGCGAGCCCGCCAGGGGATAGCCGACGGCGACGCGCTCGGCCCGTCGCACCACCGTTCGAGCGACGTCGAGAGCGGCCGACAACTGGCTCTCCCCGGGCACCATGAACTCCTTGGGGGCCTCCATCTGCGCCGACAGGGCGTCGATTTCGGCCTCCACGCGCTCCACCATCGCCCCCGAGACCAGCGATTTCTCGGCCATCAGCTTATGGCGATTGGTCGGCAGCGTCGCCACCTCGGCCATCAAGACCCACAGGTCGCGCTCCACCGTGACGAGCAGTTCGTTCAACCGGCCGGCCGGCTCGCTCAACGAGCGGGCCCAACCGAGCGCGGCCTGAGCCTCATCGACGGCGCCGTTCACCTCGATGGGGTCCGAGGTCTTCGTCACGCGTCCACCGAAGTAGAGACCCGTCGTCCCGTCGTCGCCGTCGCGGGTGTAGATCTTCACAACGTCAGCGTAGTGAGTCAGGGCCGCGCCGGTAGCCTGAGTAGTCAATGGAGCCCCGCACTCGCCCGCCCTTCGCCCGCCCGAGCGGGGACGACCCCTACCTCACGGCGCTCGCCGAGAGGGTCCTCATCTTCGACGGCGCGACGGGCACCAATCTGCAGCTCCAGGAGCTGCACGCGGACGACTTCGGCGGCGAGGCCCTCGAAGGATGCAACGAGGTCCTGGTCGTCACGAAGCCCGAGACGGTCGAGCGGTTGCACCGCTCGTTCCTCGACGTTGGGGTCGACGTCATCGAGACCGACTCATTCGGAGCATTCTCGGTGGTGCTCGCCGAGTACGGGATCGCCGAGCGGGCCCACGAACTGGCGCTGGCGTCGGCCCAAATCGCCCGGCGAGTCGCCGACGAGTACGCCAGCACCGGCTCGCCGCGCTTCGTCGCCGGATCGATCGGACCGGGCACCAAGTTCCCCACGCTCGGCCAGATCACCTACGACGACCTCTCGGCCAGCTACGAGGAACTCGCGTACGGGCTCTTGGAGGGCGGCGTTGACCTGCTGGTCGTCGAGACCGTCTACGACCTGCTCTCGGGCAAGGCCGCCATAGCCGCGTGCCACCGCGCCATGGCCCGACACGGTCGGATCGTGCCGATCCAGGCTCAGGTGACAATCGAGCTGACGGGCCGCATGCTCCCGGGCACCGAGATCGGCGCCGCCATCACGTCGCTCGCCCCCCTCGGCGTCGACCTGCTCGGCCTCAACTGCGCGACCGGCCCGGTCGAGATGTACGAGCCGCTGCGCCAGCTCTCCGAGACCGCCCCCATGCCCATCGCCTGCCTGCCGAACGCCGGTCTGCCCAGCGTCGTCGAGGGCAGAATGCACTACGACCTCACCCCCGACGCGCTCGCCGAGCACCTGACCAAGTTCGTCACCGAATACGGAGTGCAGGTCGTGGGCGGGTGCTGCGGCACGACGCCCGAGCACCTCGCGCGCGTCGTCGAGGTGGTGCGCCCGCTCCGGGCCGCGCACCGCGAGCCGTTACTCGAGCCGGCGGTGGCGTCGATCTACTCGGCCACCAACTATCAGCAGGATCGTTCGGTGCTGCTGGTCGGGGAACGGACGAACGCCAACGGCTCCAAGAAGTTCCGCGACGCAATGCTCGCGGGCGACTGGGACACCTGCGTGGCGATCGGGCGCGATCAGATCAAGGAGGGTGCGCACATCCTTGACGTCTGCGTCGACTACACCGGAGCCGACGGCGTGGCCGACATGAACGAGGTGATGAGCCGAATGGCGACCCAGGCGTCGGTCCCCATCATGGTCGACACCACCGAGACGAAGGTTGCGCGCCAGGCCCTCACCTGGCTCGGCGGCAAGGCCATCTTGAACTCGGTCAACTTGGAGGAGGGCGACGGACCGGGCACGCGCCTCGACGGCTTCTTGTCGCTCGCGGCCGAGTTCGGATGCGCGGTCGTCGCCACCTGCATCGACGAGGAGGGTCAGGCCCGCACGGCCGACTGGAAGGTCCGCGCCGCCCGAGCCATCACCGACCTGGCTGTCTCGCGCTACGGGCTCGACGCCCACGACATCTTCATAGACCCCCTCGCCCTGCCCCTCTCGACGGGCATGGTCGAGTCGAGACGCGACGGCATCGAGACCATCGAGGCGATCCGGCGAATCAAGGCCGAGCTGCCGGGCGTGCGAACGATCCTCGGACTCTCCAACGTCTCGTTCGGCCTCAATCCCGCGGCCCGTCAGGTCCTCAACAGCGTCTTCCTGCACGAGTGCGCCGAGGCCGGCCTCGACGCCGCGATCGTGCACGCGTCGAAGATCCTCCCACTCGCCCGAGTCGACGAGGAGGCCCGCCGGGTCTGCCTCGACCTCGTCTACGACCGTCGAAATGACGACTACGACCCGCTCACGGTGCTGCTGGGGCTCTTCGAGGGCGTCTCGGCCTCGAGCGCGAACACCAGTTCACTCGACGACCTACCGCTGCACGACCGGCTGCGACGGCGGATCATCGATGGAGCGAGGGTCGGCATGGAGGCCGACCTCGACGAGGCGATGGCCGAGGGAACGCCACCCCTCGACATCGTGAACGACATCTTGCTCGACGGTATGCGCGAAGTCGGCGAGCTCTTCGCCACGGGCGAGATGCAGCTGCCCTTCGTGCTGCAGAGCGCCGAGACGATGAAAGCCGCCGTGTCGCAGCTCGAGCCCCACATGGAAAAGAGCGACCAGGGCGGCCGGGGCCGCGTCGTGCTCGCGACCGTGAAGGGCGACGTCCACGACATCGGCAAGAACCTCGTCGACATCATCCTCACCAACAACGGCTACGAAGTGATCAACCTCGGCATCAAGGTCGGCGTGAACGAGATGCTGACGGCCGTCGAAGAACACCACGCCGACGCTTTGGGGATGAGCGGGCTGCTCGTGAAGTCGACGCTCATCATGCGAGAGAATCTCGAGTTGATGAACGAGCGCGGCATGAGCGACGTACCCGTCCTGCTCGGCGGCGCCGCACTGACGCGCACGTACGTCGAACGGGACCTGCGCGAGATCTACCAGGGCCGCGTCTTCTACGGCAAGGACGCCTTCGAGGGACTGCGGGTCCTCGACCGGCTGGGTGAGATCCGTCGCGACGGCCAGGACGATCCCCTCTACGGGCGCGAACTCTCCGAGCGCAAGGTCTTTCGGCGCATCCGTGGCGAGGCTGGCGCGGCGCCCGACGGACTGCCCGCGCGCAGCCCCGACGTCGACCAGGACAACCCCATCTTCGTGCCGCCGTTCCTGGGTAGCCGCGTCGCCAAGGGCATGTCGGTCGACGAGATCAGTGACTACCTCAACCTGACGGCCCTCTTTCGCAACCAGTGGGGCTTCCGTCCCGAGAACGGCGAGGACGACCCCGCCTTCAAGGAGCGCGTCAGCGCGACGCTGCGCGAGCAGATCGCCATCGCGAAGGAGGAGAACCTCCTCCTCCCCCAGGTCGTCTGGGGCCACTTCCCCGTCGCCGCCGACGGTAACGACCTCATCGTGTACGACGACGATTCCCGCACGGTCGAGGTCGCCCGTTTCACCTTCCCCCGCCAACACGTGGCGCCGTATCTCTGTATCGCTGACTTCTTCCGTTGCGTAGGTAGTCCTGACCACGACTACGCCAGTTTCATGCTGGTCACGATGGGCTCTCGGGTGTCCGAGCGTTGCCAGGAGCTATTCGCAGAGAACCGCTACACCGACTACTTGATGTTGCATGGCCTAGGTGTGGAAATGGCCGAGGCGCTCGCCGAGATGTGGCACAAGCGAATCCGCCACGAACTCGGCTTCGTCGAAGAGGACGGGCCCTCGTTGACCGGACTATTCCGTCAGCAGTACCGCGGCGGACGCTACTCGTGGGGCTACCCTGCATGTCCTGACCTCACCGATAACGCCAAGGTTGCCGGTCTACTCGGAGCCGACCGAATTGGAGTCACCGTCTCAGAAGGCTTCCAACTTCACCCTGAGCAGACCACCGATGCAATCATCTGCCACCATCCAATGGCCAAGTACTTCGTTGCATAGGCGGTAGCGCGGGTTCACGTCGGCGCGTCCACTAGAGGATTCTTCAAGAGCTCAATGAGTCCGGTTTCAGAGCCCAATACAACGCCAAGAACCAGCCAATCAACAAC
>JANXWA010000020.1 GCA_025351385.1 Acidimicrobiales bacterium
CTGGTCTTCGCCGCCAACGGCAGCTGCGTCAACACCACCATCGTCGACGGACGGATCCTCATGCGCGACCGCACCATGCTCACCGTCGACGAGCCGACGGTGCTGCGCGAGGCCAACGCCGCCTTCCTGCGGACCCTCGAGCTGATCGCCCCGATCAGCGCAACCTGACGGCGTCGCGACCCTTCGAACGACCGTTGCGAATAGTTGACTATTCCGATTAGATTTAGGGAAATGAAAAAGTTCTTCTCGTTCCCCAATCCGGTCAACGACGCCGCCGCCCGCACCGTCGCGATCGGCGTCTTCACGATGTCGGTGGTCGCCCTGGCGACCAACACCGCGTGGCTCTTGATCCCGTTGACCTACGGCTTCCTCGCGCGCGTCGCGGCCGGCCCCACAATCTCGCCGCTCGGCCAGTTCGCCGTTCGCGTCGCCGCTCCGCGCCTCACGTCGTGGCAGAAACCCGTGCCCGGCCCTCCCAAGCGCTTCGCCCAGACCCTCGGCGCGGTCATGACGTCGGCCGCCACGATCGTCTGGCTCACCGCCGGATGGACCTACGCCCGCTGGATCCTGCTGCTGGTGATCGGCGGGTCGTCGCTGGAGGGCTTCGTCGGCTACTGCATCGGCTGCACCATCTTCGGTTGGCTCATCCGCGCCGGACTGGTGCCCGAGGCGATATGCGCCGAGTGCGGTGACCTCACCGCCCGGTACGCCGCGGCCGGATTCCCGCCCAAGTAAATAATCCCTAACAGTTTTCACAACTCTCCAGGTTGCCTGGTGTATCCGTCCAACTCCTTCGTAGGCTGAGCCCATGGCGCGACCACCCCGTTCCCTCTGGCCCGCCCTCGCCCTCATCGTCGCGTTGGTCGGCGTCGGAGTTCCGTCTTCGGCCGTCGCCGTCGAAGCGCGCGTCTCGGTCGCCGGTTCGTCACCGATTCCGGCCGCCGACACCGTCGTGCACCAATCGATCTCGACCACCTTCGACGTCACGTTGCGCGCGAGAGATGACACCGCTCTCACGACGTTCATCGCCGGTCTGTCGGACCCCGCATCGAGGAACTACCACCGGTACCTCACCACGTTGCAATTCGCCCGTCGCTTCGGCGCCACCCAGACGACCGTGGCCGCGGTGCGCGCCTACTTCGCCGGCTTCGGACTTCGAGTCGCCAGCATCAGCAAGGGACGCGTCGTACTGCACCTGAGCGGCTCGACCACCGACATCGCTCGCGCCTTCGCCACCGCGATCGCGACGGTCCGACGGCCCGACGGGATCGTGGCCGCGCAGTTCACCCGACCGGCCACCCTGCCCGCGGCGATCGCGCGGGTCGTCGCGGGCGTGGCCGGCCTCTCGACGGTGACGCCGCCCACACCGAACCTCGTGAAGCCTCGCGCGAGACCCGCGGTGACCACCCCGACGACGTGTCCTTCGGCCGGTAGCCAGAGCACCTCCACGCCGAACTCACTGGGCGGCTACACCGCGATCCAGCAGGCGCAGGTCTACGGGCTCGCCACCGCCTGGGCGAGCGGTCACAATGGCGCCGGTCAGACAATCGCCGCCTACGAGCTGAGCGCCTACGACCCGGCCGACCTCGCGATTTTCTTCAGCTGCTACGGCCTCAATCCGTCGGTCACCGCCCGATCGGTCGATGGCGGGCCGATCGGCGCCTACGACAACGAGCCGACCCTCGACGTCGAGGAGGCCGCCGTGCTCGCTCCGGGCGCCGCCATCCAGATCTATCAGGGTCCGAACACCTCCTCGGGCCCGACCGACGTGTACCAGGCGATCGCTGACGACAACTCCGCGACGATCGTCACGAGCTCGTGGGGGACGTGCGAATCCGACCCCAGTGGCGACGTCGCGGCCGAACAGCCGATCTTCCAGCAGATGGCGGCCCAGGGCCAGACCGTCGTCTCGGCGGCCGGGGACAACGGGTCATCGGACTGTCACGGCATCACCAACAACAACCTCGCCGTGGACGACCCGTCCTCCCAGCCCTACGTCACTGGCGTGGGAGGGCTCACCGTCTCGAACATCAACCCCCTGGCCCAGACCGTCTGGAACGACGGTCCGGGTTCGACCCAGGCCGGAGCGAGCGGCGGCGGGCGCTCGGCCCTCTGGTCACGTCCCTCGTGGCAGGTGGCACCCGGCATCAACCCCGGTGAGACCAAACGCCTCGTGCCCGACGTCTCGACGATGGGCGACCCCAACACGGGTTTCATTGAGTACTTCACCGGCACGGCCTCGGGGGTCTGCCGCCACGGCTGCTCGGGGCTCGGCTGGGGGCCCATCGGCGGCACGTCGATCGGTGCGCCGATCGTCTCGGCGCTCGTCGCCACCGCGGCCCAGACCTGCGGCGTCAGCCGCCTCGGCTTCATCAACCCCTCGCTCTACGCAATGGCGTCGACCGGCTACGTCGACGTGACGACGGGCGGCAACGACCTCTTCGGCGTCGGGAGCTACAGCGCCGGCCCGGGCTACGACATGGCGTCGGGACTGGGCAGCCCCAAGCCCGGGGCGTTCATGGCCGGACTGTGCCCGACGACCTTCGACGCCACCAAGAGCTCCTTCGCGACGTCCTCGACCACCGCGACGGTGAAGAGCCCCGGGGCAATCGTCACAGCGACGCTGCACGACTCCAACAACCTGGCGCTCGCGAACGCACTCGTCTCGGTCGGCGCCACCGCCTCGGGCAGCGGTGCGAACGGCCAGGTCCTCATCGACGGGGACCTCTCGAGCGTCACGACGAACGGCAGCGCGGCGTACTCGGTGACGACCGACGGTACCGGCACAGCATCGTTCACCGTCTCGACCGACACCCCCGGGCCGGTGGTCGTCACCGTCAGCTACGCGTCCAAGGCCATCTACTCCACGACCATCATCTTCGCGTCAGCCGCCACGCCAACGAAGCCCGGCCGGGCGGGCATCGCGAAACTGACGGCGATCGTCGGGGGCTTCGTGCTCCACGTGAAACGCCCACCGAGCAACGGGGGCAGCGCCGTCACCTCGTATCAGTACTCACTCAACGGAGGATCGCGTTGGAGCTCGCTCGCTCGGAACACCATGGCGATCCGGGTCGTCAATCTGGTGAAGGGCCATCGGTACCGGGTCATCGTGCGTGCGCTGAACGCCGTCGGTGCGGGCGCGTCGTCAGCCCCGACGTCGATTGTCACGCGAACGTAACAACCGTCGCCGACGGATCACGCGACCGAGCACCCCGGGACCCCACCCCTAGACTTCACTCTGGTGGAGGTCCACGAATCGGGTTCATCCCATTTTAAGGACACGAATGAAGCTTCAACGCTCAGCGGTCGTCGCGATCGTGGTGCTGGCCAGCATCAGCCTCGTGAACACCTGGTCGCGTGGCGCCACGTCGTCGGTCCCCGTGGGCCTACCGATGTACCAGTTCGTCGACTCCGGTTCGGGACCACTACCGTGGAACGCGCTCTCCCTCGAATCCTCGATCAACCACACGACGATGCTCGGGGGGCCGCACACGGCCAACAACGCCACCGAGGGGGTGGTCGCCTACCGCACCAACCGCGGTGACCTCGCCCTCCTCACGCAGGCCAACGGCGCCTCGCCCCAGTGGACGAACCTCTCGAGCGGCCAGCACCTCCCCGCGCCCGCCGCCGACCCCATCCCCTTCTTCGACCCGCTCGGCAACGTCGACCTGCTCTACGTGGACTCCGACGGTCACGTGATCCTGCTCAGCCAGAACGACCCCGTCACCCCCCTCTGGCACAACCTGCGGCGCAATGCGGCCTGGCGGGCGTACGTGCCGACCGACCTCAGCGACCTGAGCGGCGTCGTCGCCTCGAACGGCCTCGCGAGCATCCTCGTGACCGGCCTCGCCGCGACCGTCGCCTATCGGACCGCCACCAACGGCATCGAAGTGCTGCAGCTGGGCTGGGGGACCGGCCACCCCGTCCCCTTCCTCACGAGCGCGCCCGGGTTCGTCGCGGGCACGAGCGGCACCTCCGCCAACCCCCCCACCACCACCACGTCGTCGACCACGACGACGACGACGATCAAGCCCACCACGACGACGACCAAGCCTCCGGTGACGACCACGACGACGTCCGCCACCACCTCGTCAACCAGCACCACTACGACCAAGCCCGTCACGACGACGACCAAACCGGTGCCCACGACGACCACGACGGTGCCGGCGACGACGGCCATCGCGAGTGACCCGATCGTCATTCCCGGGGCCGTCGCGACCTTCGCCACGACCACCAACCACGGTGACCTCGTGGTCTACACCAACTCCGGCCCGAACCTCACCACGTGGTCGACGCTGGACGTCACGACGCTGACCTTGAGTCCCAAGGTGTCCGGGACCATCGCCGTGGGCCTCTCGTCGACCGCGATCGACGTCGCGGCGCTCACGAGCAACGGCGCGATCGAGCTCTTCTCGTCGCCCCTGTCGACGACCCTCGCCAACGCCCACGCCGCGGTCGTCTCGCCCCATGTGTGGAGTGCCATCAACGTGACCGTAGCCGCACCGGGCGCGCCGCCGTTGAGCGGCTCGATCTTCGTGAGCTTGACACCGACGCAGCTGACGATCGCCGGTCAGGCCGCGAACTGGGGCGACCTCTTCGCCATCACCAACACCGTCGGCACGCCGACCTGGGCCGCGACCGACGTCTCGGTCACCGCCGGCAGCGCCGCGCGAACGGTGGGTGGAATCGTCGCCGGCTTGCAGTTCGGATCGACGCTGACGCTCTACGCCGCCGGCGTTAGCTCGCCCCCACCCCAGGGCGTAGGGGTCTATGCGATCCCCTCGTCCAAGTGGGGCCAGGCAATCAGCGACGGCTGGCCGATCATCAGCGAGACCGGCGGCCTGGGCACACAGAGTTCGCCCTGGGTCGGCTTCACGTCGACGAAGAGCGTCGCCGCCTCGCCCGACTTCCTGATCGGCCAGAGCATCTACAACTCGCACAAGCGCGTCACCTGGCTCTCCTTCTGGACCGTCAGCGGCGCGATGGCGTCCGAGCCCCAAACCACGACCACCTTCTACAACCACGGCTTCGCCGCGGGTGCGTGGGTGGCGACCCAGATCGACCAGTACCGCGGGCTGGGCGTCGGTCTGAAGCCGGACTGGGTGATCTTCGACCCCGAGGGCTACCCCGACAACCACTCCGGCATCGACGCCCCGGGAGGCTCGTCCAGCGCCACCATCGCGCGTTACGCCACGTACTGGAAGGCGATGCTCTCGGGTTGGGCCGCCGGCATCACGTCGGTCGACCCGTCGCTCAACGCCGGCGTCTACGCCTCGCAGTCCGAGTACCGTAACTACGGTCTCTCGACCGCGTCGATGCCCGTCTTCGTCGCCGTCGCCTTCGGCAACGGAGGGCCAATCCCGGTGGCCGGCGCCAGCGGCAGCAACATCCGCGGCTTCATCTCCTTCTCGGCCACCTGCACGCCCAAGTCGGTCCTGAAGGCCCAGGAGACGACGCTGCTCAACCCCCCCTGGGCCGGTCAGTTCAACACGCTGCAGTTCAACGCCGGCGTGTACTGCCCACCGGCGTAGCCGTAACCTGTCGCCATGAGCGAAACCACCGACTCCGGCCATGACTGGTCCCAGGACCTGAAGAGCCGGGTGAAGCAGTTCACCCAACCGATCGTCGACTCCCTCGACTCGCGCCTGCGCGAACAGGTCGACAAGCGCGTGGACCAACGGGTCGACGAGCAGATGGATGAGAAGATCGACGCGGTCTTAAAGGACCGGCTGTCCGTCGTGGAGCGTGCGATCGCCGACCTCGACCGGGCCCTGCGCGAGCTCGAGGATCGCCTGAAGCCCTAGCCCGCCTCCGGGCCCGATTGGCCGGCACGGCGCTCGCGGTCGCGATGGATCGCCCAGCGCATCGTCAGCACGACCAGCACCAACGTGGCGAGGACGAAGAACGAGAAGACCGCGATGAACACGCCGCCACGCTAGGTCGTGTCACAGGGCAGCGCAAGAGTATCGCCATGACCACGTTGCTCGACTCTCCGATGAACGTGGTGGACGCGCTGCGCGGCGATCGGGCCACTCGACCTAGCGTCGACCGCTCCAGCGCCGCCGGGCTGCGAGCGTCGCTCGAGGACGGACTGTTCGAAGTGCTCGGCACCGCGCGTCCGACGTCACCGATCGTCGTGCGCTCGGCCTCCCTGCGTTTGAGCCCGCGAACAGCGGAACTCACGTCGTCGGCGCACGGTCGCCTCCGCGGCGTCCTCGTCAACCACGTCCTTCGCCTCTGGAGCGTCGGGACGACCATCGAGAACGCCTTCGACGACGCGCTGAGCGCGTGGCGCGCGACCGACGACGAGTCGATCCGTCTGGTGGACACGATGGACATCGACGAGCGGGCGCGACTCGCCACCGACGTCGCGGCGCACGGCGTCACGCTGACGCGGTCCCTGGGTCCCATGCCCGGTCGGTGGATGCCGCGCAGCTCGGTGCGGGCCAACCAGTCCCTGGCCGGCGGACACGTCCTGCTGCGCGACGTCGTGGACCTCATGATCGGGACCGATGACCGCGACGTCGCCTCGATCGTCCTCTTCGACCTCACCACCGCGCCGCTCGGTGAGGGTGTGGAGCGAGCAATGCGCTACCACGCGCTCGTCCAGACCCTGCGCACCTCGGCCGTGCCACTGCGCACGTCGGCGTTCTCGACTGCGACCGGCGAGCTGTGGGTCCGCGACGTCGACCACGAGATGTTGCGGCGCAGCGTCGGCGAGGTCCTCGCCTGCGTCGCCGACCAGTGGGGCCGGCGATGACGACCCTGGCGCACCGGCGACTTGCCTCGGGACAGATCGACCGACTCGTCGCCGAGGCACCGGACCGGCCCGCCAGGCTCACCGACGACCACCGCAGGTCGCTGAGCGCACGCTTTCGCGCGGTGGCCACCCCCGGCCACCGCCGTCTCGACGCGTGGAACGTCGAGCAGGCCGGACGGGCCGCCAACGGCTTCCACTGGTCGCCGGCGATCGCGCGACGGGCGCTGGGCAACGGCGCGCTTCGCCGCCCGTCCTCGCCGGGCACCTCGATCACCGACGCGGTGCGCGACGAGGTGGCCGAACAGCTACTGCGCGCCGCCGCGGGCTACGCCCGGAACGGCTCGATGGCGAGCTGGCTCGCCTCCTCGCCGGACCCGGTGGTCGGCCTCGTCACCGCCGAGGCCGTCAACTGGGCGACCCAGCTGAGCGAGATCACGGCCGACCTTCGCTCAACGTGGACCATGGCGCCGAGCGACGCCTACTACGACGTCGCGACGGCCCGAGTGACGCTGCGCGCGCGGCGCGATCTGGTCATCGCGCGCGACGGGGAGCGCGTCATCGTGCGGGTCCGCTCCGGAGCCCCGGGAAAGAGCGCCGGACCAGGGCTTCGAGCCGACCTGACCACCGAGACGCTGGCCCATCCGGCGGGCATTGCGCCCGTTCGCTTCATTGGCCTGTGGCCCGAGGCCGGAGTCTGCCTGGCCGTCGACGGCTCGATGGACGACCTGCGGGCCGGGGCCCGTGACCTCGTGCGCACCGCCGTCGCGCAACGTCGACGGGGACTGCCGATCGCGGCCTAAGTTCTAGAGAAGGGCCACGCCTACTAGCGTGGTTGGGCCATGACATTACGTTCTTCCCTTCGAAATATTGCGATAATTGCCCACGTCGACCACGGAAAGACCACTTTGGTCGACAAAATGCTGCGCCAGACCGGCTCGTTCACCGACCACGAGGCCCTGACCGACCGGGTCATGGACTCGGGCGACCTCGAGCGCGAGAAGGGCATCACGATCCTGGCCAAGAACACCGCGGTGAAGTGGAACGACCTCACCATCAACATCATCGACACACCTGGTCACGCCGACTTTGGCGGCGAGGTCGAGCGAGGTCTCGCCATGGTCGACGCAGTCGTCCTGCTCGTCGACGCCGCCGAGGGGCCCCTGCCCCAGACCCGATTCGTGCTGCGCAAGACCCTCGAGAAGCGTCTGCCGGTCGTGCTCGTGATCAACAAGGTCGACCGTCCCGACGCCCGCATCGCCGAGGTCGTCGAGGAGGTCGAGAACCTGTTCCTCGACCTCGACGCCGACGAGCACCAGATCTCCTTCCCCATCCTCTACGCCAGCGCCCGCCAAGGCTGGGCCTCCCTCGACCCGACCGACACGTCGGGTGATTTGACGCCGCTGTTCCAGACGATCGCCGACTACGTGCCGGCCCCCGAGTACGAGGAGGGCCACGGCCTCCAGGCTCTCGTCTGCAACCTCGACGCCTCGCCGTACCTCGGTCGGCTGGCCCTCTGCCGGGTGATCAACGGCAACCTCGAGCGCGGCCAGCGCGTCGCCTGGTGCCGCATCGACGGCACCATCGAGCACGCCAAGATCACCGAGCTGTTCATCACCGAGGCGCTGGAGCGCATCCCGGCCCAGAGCGCCGGACCGGGCGACATCGTCGCCGTCGCCGGCTTCGACGACATCACGATCGGCGAGACCCTGGCCGACCCCGACAACCCCATCGCCCTCGAGCCCCTGCACGTCGACGAGCCGAGCCTCTCGATGACCATCGGCATCAACACCTCGCCGCTCGCCGGCACCGAGGGCAAGCTCCTCACCGCACGCATGGTGAAGGACCGCCTCGACAAGGAGTTGGTCGGCAACGTGGCGCTGCGCGTGCTCAATACCGAGCGACCTGACTCCTGGGAGGTGCAGGGCCGCGGCGAGCTGCAGCTCGCCGTGCTGATCGAGACGATGCGCCGTGAAGGCTTCGAGCTGACGGTCGGCAAACCCCAGGTCGTCACCAAGGTCGTCGACGGCAAGATCCACGAGCCGCTCGAGCACGTGACCATCGACGTCCACGAGGAGTACGTCGGCGCGGTCACGACACTGCTCGCGACCCGCAAGGGCACCATGACCGACATGGTCAACCACGGCACCGGCTGGGTGCGACTCGAGTGGCGGATCCCCGCGCGTGGACTCGTCGGCATCCGCACGGAGTTCATGACCGAGACGCGTGGTGGGGGCATGATGCACTCCAACTTCGACGGCTACGCCCCCTGGTTCGGCGACATCCGCCTGCGCCAGAACGGCGTGCTGGTCGCGGACCGTCGCGGCGACACCACCGGCAACGCGCTGCTCGATCTCGAGCAGCGCGGCGTGCTGTTCGTGGGACCGGGCGTCGAGGTCTACGAGGGCATGATCGTCGGCGAGAACGCACGCTCCGAGGAGATGAACGTCAACCCGACCAAGGAGAAGAAGCTCACCAACATGCGCGCGTCGGGCAGCGACAACACCGAGCGCATCGCGCCGCCGACCATCTTCTCGCTCGAGCAGGCACTCGAGTTCATCTCCGACGACGAGGCCGTCGAAGTGACGCCGAAGTCGGTGCGGCTGCGCAAGGTCGTGCTCGACCACGCCGGACGGGCCCGCCTCCACAAGAAGAAGTAGTCGGACCCCACTAGAATCCCTCTCGGAGGGATGACAGAGCGGCCGAATGTACCGGTCTTGAAAACCGGCGTGGGCTTGCCCACCGTGGGTTCAAATCCCACTCCCTCCGCTCAGGCGTCACGCTTCGCCATGCGCCACGCGCCCAACAACGTCCAGCCCACGAACCACGCGACGATGACGCACACCGCGACCGTCCTCGTCTCGGGCACGAGAAAGTCGGCGGTGCGTCCGAAGTTCGGGCCACCTCCGCCACCTCCGAAGAGGAGGGGCAGCCCGTAGGGCTCGAGATGGGACATCGCCAGGCCGACGACGCCGCGCTGGAGGTTGATGAGGTGCGGGATGTGGGCCCTCGAGAGGACCGGTGTCAGGATGACCTCGAGCACGATCATGATGATCACGGCGACCGTTCGCTGGCCGATCAGCGAACCCAATCCGAGGCCGACGATGAGGCCGATGACCGCCTCGAGCTCGAGCCACAGGCCCGACCGCACCATCAGCGAGATCGAGGGCGACAGGAAGAACCGCTTGAAGTCCAGGTAGTCCAGGTGGGCGATCATTATGGCGTCAGTCCGAAGTTGGGCCGCCGTTGGAACGCCGCCGCCGTTGGGCGACGGCTGACCCGGGATGACGTAGCTTCCGCGACTCGGCGTGTAGCCACACCGGACGTGGACCTTGACCTCGGGACCGTAGGGGAAGTCGCAGATCACCTGGTCGACGTGGTCACCGGCCCAGGCCTCGAAGGCCGGTTGGGAGAGTCCGGCCGGCACGCTCGCGCCGTTGTAGTTGATGGTCTTGGGCGCCGCCAGGACGCAGACCACGCAGACGACGGCGAACCCCGTGGCGACCATCGGCACGATGATCGCCAGACCGGCCGGGATCCGCGCGAAGTACAGGGCCAGTCGCGAACGACCGGTCACCACCAGGTGTCGGAACATCCCCTCGGTGAGGTCGATCGAGCCAGCCGTGCACCCGAGCGTCGCCGCCACGATGAAGCCGAACACGTACATGACGCCCGCCACCAGTTGCGTGAAGACGTCGTAGCCACCTGCGGGCCCGTAGGTCTTCGGAGCGAAGGCGTGCATGAGCAGCCGAATGGCCAGGAACACCGTGGGCAGTCCGATGTTGACGAGAATCAGCGCGATCATGAGGCCGCGGCGGTGGCGCAGCTCCATGATCCTCGTAGTGATCATCCGTCCGGTCGGGATCCACGATCCGCGCCGATCGGGCGCGCCCGCCACTGCGTCGCGGGACACCGTCGCGGTGGGGGTACTGGCGTTCGTCGTCATTCGTCGACCCCCAGTCGGCTCGTCACCTGCAGGAACCACGATTCGAGCGAGACCTGGACCTCCTGGAGCCGGTAGACCGGCACGTTGCCCTCGACGAGTACTCGATTGATCTCCGCGACGACGTCGCGGAGGGTGCCGGCCGGAAGGGCGATGGTCAGCCCCTGCTCGCCGACCTCCACGACAGGATCGATGGTCAGTCGCCCGAGTAGCTGGTCGGCGCGAGACGGCTCGGCGCAATCAATCTCGAGGGCGATCGACGCGCCCGCGAGGAGTTGCGAGATCGGACCTTGACGGATGACCCGACCACGGTCGACGATGGCCACGGCGTCGCAGGTCCGCTCGACCTCGTCGAGGAGGTGCGACGAGAGGACGACGGTGCGGCCCTCGGCCACGAGCGACTGGATCATGTCGCGCATCTCGTGCATGCCCGCGGGGTCGAGTCCGTTCATCGGCTCGTCGAGGATGAGCAGCTGCGGGTCGCCAATCAAGCAGGCCGCCACGCCAAGACGCTGGCGCATCCCCATGGAGTACTTCGACACCCGTTCGTTGGCTCGCTGGGCCATCCCGACACGCTCCAGAGCGGAGTCGATGCGACCGCGGGCCACGGGCTCGCGGGCCGCAGCGAGAATGAGCAGGTTCTGTCGACCGGTCAGGTGCCCGTGGAAGCGCGGCTCGTCGACGATCGCGCCGACTCTCGCGAGCGCCCGGTCGCGGTAGCGCGGCACCGGAAAGCCCAGCAGGGACATCGTGCCGGCGTCGGCCTGCGGCAGGCCCAGCAGGACTCGGATCAAGGTCGTCTTGCCGGCGCCATTCGGTCCCAGGTAGCCAAAGGCGCAGCCCCGGGGCACGAGCAGCTCGACGTCGTTGACCGCGACGTTTTCGCCGAAGCGCTTCGTCAGTCCGTGGGTCTCGACGGCCCACGGACTCTCCCTCGGGTCGAGCGCTGCATCGCTCGCCAAGGCCACCTCGCTCATCGTGGACACCGACCCGTCACCCAGGGTGACACCGCGACGCCCGCATCGTTTCTCGTCATGCTCGAACGCTACTGATGCCCAATCGCTCGACCCACCGTGAAACCCTCTGCCTCAGGGATGTCCCCTAGGGGAACGGTCCGACGAGTCGCGAAAATACAATGAGGTTTCCGGTGCCTCGGTCGTCCCCCACAAGAGTGCCGAAGTCACCGCGAAGATCTTCTCCCGATCCCGCCGACGGCGGTGCGAGACTGGTTCAATGACGTCCACTCCGACACCACCGTCCGGTCCTCTCATCGTCTACGGCGCCAGCTGGTGCCCGGACTGTCGACGGGCGAAGCAGTTCCTCGCCTCGCACCGCGTCGCCTACGACTGGATCGACCTCGAGGAGCACCCCGAGAAGAGCGCCGAGGTCGAGGCTCGCAACAGCGGCAAGCGAATCATCCCGACGATCGTCTTTCCCGACGGCGGCTTCCTCGCCGAGCCGTCCAACGACGAGCTCGCCGACCGGATCGGACTCTCGCGCGTCGCCTCGAGCCACGAGTACGACATCGTCATCATCGGCGGCGGGCCGACGGGGCTGACGACGTCGATTTACGGGGCGCGCGAGAATGCGCGAGTCCTGATCGTCGAGAAGTCCGCGCCCGGCGGGCAGGCCGGCGTCACCGAGCGCTTCGACAACTACCCCGGCTTCCCCGACGGCGTCGGTGGCGCAGAGTTGGCCGAACGCATGACCCAGCAGGCTGAGCGTTACGGCGTCGAGATCCTCCAGGCCGTCGGGGCGACGTCGATCCGGCGTGACGGGCCGATGATGCGCGTCGAGCTCTCGACGGGCGACTACGTGCAAGCTCCAGCCGTGCTGGTCGCGACCGGATCAACCTACCGGCGCACCGACGCGAAGGGCGAGGCCGACCTCATCGGCGCCGGCATCCACTTCTGCGCGACGTGCGACGGACCGTTCTACCGGGGGGCGACCGACCTGACGGTGGTCGGTGGGGGCAACAGCGGACTCGAGGAGGGGCTCTTCCTGACCCAGTTCGCCCAGCACGTGACGGTCGTCCAAGCCATGTCGAAGTTGACCGCGAACAAGTTGCTCCAGGAGAAGGTCCTCAACCACCCCAAGATGAGCGTCGAGTTGAACGCGTCGGTCACGTCGTTCAACGCGAACGACGCCGGGAAGCTGGAGTCGATCACCATCTCGACCAACGGCACCGAGACCGTTCACGAGACCGCAGGCGCTTTCATCTTCATCGGCCTCGATCCCAACACCGCCTTCCTCGACGGTTCGCTCGAAGTCGACGGACGGGGCTTCATCGTCACCGACACGAACTTTCGCACCAATGTCGACGGCATCTTCGCCGCCGGTGACGTCCGCTCCGGTTCGACGAAGCAGATCGCGTCGGCCGTCGGCGAGGGAGCGGCCGTCGCGATCCAGGTGCGCTACTACCTCGACTCGCTCTCCCAGAGGGTCTGAACTGCTCGGGGCCGTCACGAGGACTCGCCTCGGCGTTGGTTGGTCCCGTGTCCCGGGCGAAGACGTTGTCCGACCGCACACTAGTAAACTCGGTTACGGAGGTGATATAGACGGACCTCGTGCCGGGCATTCCAATAGAGCCAGTGCGAACGAGACATCCGTCTTGTGACATTGGACTGCAATCCGCCCGGCGTGACGAGAACTTCGAACAGTCTCCTTCACCTAGTTCCCACGACCGGCCCTGACGTTCCCGACCGATGTCCAACCGCTCCCGTGGTTGACCCCGCTTCATGACGAGCACTGACGCGCGCGCCGAGCCAATCATCGCCAAGCCCGGCTTTTTCCGGTCACCGCCCTTCTCGCTCCTGGCGAGAGACAAGTGGCTCCAGTCACTCACTGGCGTCATCGTGGTCGCCTTTTGCGTCTCGACGGTCGTCGTACCACGACCTCACGGCGTCAGCATCTTCTGGGACAACTGGGTCTACAACATCGCCTTTGCCGTGCCCATCATCCCGATGCTGCTTTGCGCGCGAAGGTCGCCGGAGTTGCGTGCGCCGTGGCGCTTCATGGCGGCGGCGGTCGCACTCAACTCCATCGGGACGCTCGTCTACACGTACCACGACCAGAACCTCCATCCGATCCCCTCGCCCGCGCTGAGCGACGTGTTCTACCTCGCGTGCTACGGCGCGTTCATCGTCGGCGTGGTGCTCTTGACCCAAATGAAGGTGGGGAGGACGCACGTCAGCATCCGCCTCGACGGGGTCATCGCCGGTCTCGCCATGGCGTCGTTGGCCGGATTGCTCTGGTTCGGACCGGTCCTCAAGGTCAGCGGCCGGCCGCTCCAGGTGGTCGTCGGCATGGCCTACCCTCTGTTCGACCTGGTGTTGATGGTGCTGCTCATCGCCGGACTGGCGCCCAACCGCTACCGACCGAACTGGTCGGTCGTGTTCCTCATGGCGGGCCTGATCTGCTGGATCGTCGGGGACGTCGTCTACCTCAATCAGCAGGCGGCCAACACCTACGTCGGCGGCACCTTCCTCGACTCGTCGTGGATCTTCGGCGTCTGGCTGATGGGACTGGCCGCCTCGGCGAACGATCGCCGCCACTCGAGGTCCCGCGGATCGTCGGACTCGTCCTACGGCATCTCGCTCATGCCGGTGGCGGCCGGACTGCTCTCCATCGGGGTGATTGCCGCCTGCGTGGGCATCCGCACCAACGCCCCGGTCGTCCTGTCGCTCGCCCTCGCCGCCCTCTGCCTCGTGATCGCGCGAATGTGGTTGACGCTCGGAGAGGAACGTGAGCTGATGACGGCCTCGGACCTCGACGCGCGCACCGACGCTCTCACGGGGCTCCCGAACCGTCGCTCGTTCTTCGAGCACTTCGACTCGCAGTACGGCACCCTCGAGGGTGGGCGGGCCGGAGTGATCTTGATCGACCTCGACGGCTTCAAAGTCGTGAACGACACCCTGGGCCACCTGGTCGGCGACGACCTCCTTCGGGTGGTCAGCAAGCGATTCGGCTCGAGACTGGCCGGCCGGGGGTTCCTCGCCCGACTGGGCGGTGACGAGTTCGCCGTCGCTGCCGGCGTGATGTCCGAGGCCGAGCTCGTGGCGATCGCGGCCGAACTGACGGCCTCACTCACCAATCCCTGCGTGCTCGACGGGGTGACGGTGCACGTGGGCGCCAGTGCCGGCGTGGCGATCTCCGCGGTCGACCGCGCGTCGTCGACGGAGCTCTTGCGCAGCGCCGACGTCGCCATGTACGAGGCGAAGAGGGCGCATCTCGACTACGCGGTCTACCGCGCGGTGAACGACCCCAACAGCCGAGAGCACCTCGAGCTCGTGGGTGCCCTGAAGGAGGCGATCGAAGCGAACGAGCTGACGCTGCACTACCAGCCGCTGTTCGACATTCAGACCCTCGAAGTGAGAGGAGTCGAGGCCCTCGCCCGCTGGCAGCACCCCGAGCTCGGCCTGGTCGAGCCCGACATCTTCATCCCGATGGCCGAGGGAGCTGGGCTCATGCCGCAACTGACCCGGGTCGTCCTCGAACAGGCGGTCGACGAGGCGATCCGCCTCGACCGCTGCGGGCACCACCTCTACATGACTGTCAACATCTCGAGGTACGACCTCGTGGACCACGATCTCCCGTCGTTCATCGAAGCCCTTCTCGCGTCGCGTGACTTCCCCGCCGAACGACTCACGCTCGAGATCACCGAATCCACTCTCGGCAGCGATCCCTTCCACACCGCCAAGTGCGTGAACGACCTGCGCACGAAGGGCGTGCGAATGGCGATCGACGACTACGGCGTCGGCTACTCGTCCATGTCCCAGCTGCTCGAGCTCGAAATCGATGAACTGAAGGTCGACACTTCCTTCATCATTGGCCTGGCGTCGGATCTGCGAGCCCAGGCCATCGTGCGGTCGGCGATCGAACTGGCCCACGCACTGAGCCTCAGCCTCGTCGCCGAGGGCATCGAGGAGGTCGCCGTCCTGCGGTTGCTCCAAGAGTTCGGCGCCGACGTCGGCCAGGGGTTCTTCGTCGCCCAGCCACTTTCGCCCGACCAGCTGGACGTGTTCCTCGCACGAGCGCCGATGGAGCTCGGTACGGAGTCACCGATCGCCGTCACCGGCTGATCACACGGCGACCGATCGACGGACCAACCGCTGTCGCGCGCCACCGTCGCGAGGTGGCGCCAACGCGCAAATAGGCGTGTTGCCTCTTGAACGACTTGAGGGGCGCGGTGCCCTGAAGGGCGTATTGAGGTTGATCATCGAACCGACCTCGGACTCGCGCGCGGACCGGGAGTCGGACCAGGCGCGGTCGGCCCCCACGGGGCACGTTGGCCGGAGACCGTGACTCAAACGACTGACTATCTATCCGCTCGTTGTGGCCGTCGCGGTGGTCGTGCTCGCGGCCGCGTCACTCGCCGCTCTCGCGCTGGTGCGACATCGAGGGTTCGGATTAACGGCGACGAGCCCGACAACCTGGTCGCGGCGTACGCCCTGGGGAAGCACCACACCATCGACACCGCGAGCGCATTTCGGGCGGCCGCAGCGACCTCGGCTTCGGCCTCCACGGGGGTCTGTCGACGACTTTCGTACGGTTCGGCAAGGTATCCCCCTTCCACGCCATCGGACTTCCCGTCATCCTCGCCGTGCCGATTGCGGTGGTGGGCATGGCCCTCTCGGCCAACGTCACGTTCGCTGTGGTCGACCAGTCCAGCGCCGACACGCGCCTCTGGAGTCGCCTCATCGCCCACGGTCCCGACTCGAGGCGCGCCAACGGCATGAACGTGAGCCGATTCGAAGGCGACCTCATCGCCGAGGAGTGGGCGATCTGGTCCGACTGGCGTATCGACGGCGATGGGGGCCATCGCGATCACCGCAATCCGGCGGACCGCTCGCCGTACTAGTGGAGTCCGCAGAGCGGAGCGGTCGTCAGGGGCGCGATGGACGGTCCCCGTCCGGAGTGGTACGTTCGCGCGACGCCGGGCTGACCGTTCCCGAAGGCCACGATCCCCGAGACCGTGGACGTCGATCCGAAGGCGACCTGCAAGAAGCGCGTGGTGACGCCGGCGACGAACTTGAAGGCCGAGGCGTCCTCGCCGGTGAAGGGAGGCAGGTGGTGGGCCCTCATGAGCTCGAGGAACCACTTGTCGCCCTGGTGGACGTCCCGGTAGAGGCGAAGGGAGCCGCTGGCGCGGTTGCACCGGTCGGCTGCGCTCTGCACGACGAGCAGGGCCGGACCGTTCAACGTCGACCGGTACGACGAGACGCCGTCCTCCTGGGCGGACATCACGATCGCCGCGCGGAAGTCGAGGCCGGATCGAAGATCAGCGTATGAGTTCCCCTGGGGATCGGTACCCCGAGCCCCCGCGAGCATCCCCACGACCGTGCCTCCGTCGGAGTGACCGGCCAGGGCCAGGGCCGAGGCGAGGATCAGGCCATGGACGAGGGGACAGCGCGCAGTCGCGGCGGTGCTCGCCTCTAAGATCTGGCGCGTGACGAACGCGAGGTCCGCCGGTTCGTTCCAGAGGTCGTACTCAGTGTCGGCGTTGTTCTGGGCGCTCACCGCGTTGCGGTTCTCCTCGGGGAAGAATGGCGCCACCACCACGAAGCCGCTCTTCGCCCAGAAGTCCAGCAGCGCCGCGTAGGTGTCGGGCGTCACGTCGTAGCCGTGAGCGAAGACGATCGTCGGAAAGCCGCCAAGGACCTGGGCCGGCACTGCTCCCGGGCTCTCGACCGCGCCGGACGCGGGCGCGGCCGTCGGGTAGCGGATCTCGGTGACGAGTACTCGGCGGTTCGCGAGCACCGACGGCGGGGACGTCGAATAGTTGACGGTCGATCGGGTGCGGTCGATGAAGGTGCAGCGCACGATGCCGACGGAGTAGCTCGGTGACGATGTCGCCACGGCCGGCGCTCGAATCGACGAAGCGGCGGGCAAAGCAGTCGCGAAGCCACCGATCAACAACGTCGCGGCGATCCACAGGATCGAACTGATCCTTGGACGTCGGGCGTTCGAGGTGCGTCGCATCCGTCTCCTTGGGGTCGTCGCCATGACATCCGGTCGACTCGTCGACCGCAATGCCACCATCCCCACTGTACGAGCCGGCCGCAGTGTGAGGACCGGTGAACGAAGAGCACACGGCCTCCACTGATCGCCGTGTTCCGCACCGGGCCGAGGGTGCAGACCCGTGGGGACCGAGGGCATCCCCCGGTCGGGTCCTCGAGAGCCCGCCACGCCTCGAACGCCGACTGCTTGAGCGTCCCTTCGAGCGGGAGCATACGCCAGCGAGCCGAATCAGAGTGGACTGACGGCGGCGATCCCACAAAGTAGGTTGCGGTGAGGAGTCTCCAATCGGGGGAAAGCCGATGTCGTCGATTGTGCAATGAGCAGGCCCGACGATGGCCGAAAGGGTGCAACGGGCCATCGTCGTCATCGCCGTCACGATCTCGGTGATCGTGCCCCTGGCGAACAGCGCTTCGGCCGGAGGTCTGGCCGCTCCACTGTTCCGACTGTGCGGGCGCGGTCGCCGACCCGATGTTCGCACGGTCAATCGTCAACTTCGTCGAATCGGCATGGGACGTCTGACGTCGAACAGGACCGCTATCGACGTGTGCGACCGACGGATCGTGTCCGTCCACTGACGGCCACGATCCTCAGTGTTGGACCCGAGACGAGGCGCCCCAATTGGAGGGCACCGCCGCAATCTGACCACGCGTGACCCGCTTGAACTTCTTGCTCCTCTTGCTGAGTACCATCGCCGTCAGCAATGTGATGATCAGTCCCGCCGAGATGAAGACGAAGCTCTCGAAGTACGCGAGCACGATGCGCATGCAGACCCGGTTGAGCGCCGACGACGAGGTCGTGGCGTAGGTCGCGTTGCACACGCCGTTCTGCGCGCGCTCCCGAACGAGCAGCCAGACGCCGAAGGCGATGGTCGCGATTCCGGGGAGAACAACGATCCTTCTCCGCATTCCACCACCCTACCGAGGGCATCAATCGAGAGCTGGCTCTTCGGGCGAGTGGCTCAGGGCCGGATGCGCGAACGCACTCCCCTGATCCACTCGGCGGCCGACCGACGGGCCTCGACAACCTCCTCGCGCCGGTCCGACGCCTCATCACCGGTGACCGGATACGAACCGAGGAACTTCACACGCGTGAGGTGAGCCTGCAGGTCGACGAGACAGTCGGCGACCACGTCGTCGGCGACGTGACCCTCGAACTCGATGACGAAGCAATAGTCGCCGAGTCCGAGCTTGGTCGGGCGACTCTCGAGCTTGGTGAGGTTGATGTCGCGCGCGGCGAATCGGCCGAGGATGGCGTAGAGCGATCCCGGTCGGTCGGCGTCCTGGAAGCACACGATGGTCGTGCGGTCGTGACCGGTCGGCGCGGCGACCGAGTCCCGTCCGACGAGGACGAACCGGGTGACGTTGCCGGGGTGGTCCTCGATGTCCGCCGCGAGCTCCACCAATCCGAACAGGCGTCCCGCCAGTGCCGAGGCGACGGCGGCGAGCGGCTCGCTCGACTCGGCGACCTCGCGCGCGGCCTGGGACGTCGACGTCGTCTGCTCCACCGTCACGCCGAGCCGGTGCAGGAAGCTCCGGCACTGGGCGAGGGCGTGCACGTAGCTGCGCACGGTCGTCACCTCGCCGATCGTGAGACCCGAACGGGCCAGCAGGTGCAGCCGGATCGGGATCACGATCTCGCGTTCGATCACCAGGTCGTGGTCGAAGACGAGGCCGTCGATGGTCGCCGAGACCGTACCCTCGATCGCGTTCTCGAGGGGCACGAGTCCCTGGTCCAGCGTGCCGTCGGCCACGGCGCCAAGAAGATCGGTCAATGAGTCGCACGCCACCGCGTCGACGTTGTCGATGGTGACGACGGCCTCGTGGGAGAACGAGCCCTCCGGTCCGAGGTAGCCAACGCGCGCTAGTGCCATCAAGGGATGATACTTCCGTTCAATTGACCTCTTCTGATCGGACGATTCTGCGAAGAGGCGCAAGTGCGTACGATGGATAGGGACCAAATTCGAAAGGCCGTGCAATGGGGCACCAGATGTTTGAGTACAACGCCGAGCTCGCGGACGAGGTCTTTGACTACTGCCGCGACCGCCTCTCGATGGATCCGGTGCCGCTGGACTTTGGCAGCCTCCACGCGATCGCACCCGGGAGCCTGGACGGCTTCATCCGCCCCGAGGGCCACGACCCCGACAAGATCCTCGAGTTCTTCAAGCACTCCCTGGCCCCGGCCGTCGTCTCGATCGACTCGCCGGGCTTCCTCGCCTTCATCCCCAACGCACCGACCAAGAGCTCCCTTTTGTTCGACATGGTCGTGGCGTGCTCGGGCCTCAACGGCACCAGCTGGCTCGAGTCGAGCGGCGTGGTGCTGGCGGAGAACCAGGCGCTCGAGTACCTCGCGGACCTCGCGGGAATGCCGGTCGGGTCCGGGGGCGCGTTCGTATCGGGTGGCTCGCTCGGCAACCTGTCCAGCCTCACCGTCGGACGCGACGTCGGTCTGTCCAAGCGACCCCATCTGGCGAGCCACGAGGTGCGCTTCGCCATATCGGCCGACGCCCACTCGAGCATCGGCAAGGCGCTGCACGTGCTCGGCATCCAGCCCCTCGAGGTCGAGACCGACGACCATCGCTTCACCCGCGAGAGCCTCGAGCAGGCGCTGGCGAACGATCCCCGTCCGGATACCATCGTCGGCATCGTCGCCACCTCGGGCACCACCAACGCGGGGATCGTCGACGACCTCGAGGGCCTCGGCAGCTTTGCGCGTGAGCACGACCTCTGGTTCCACGTCGACGGTGCGTACGGAGGGGCGGCGCTGTTCTCGCCAACCGAGCGCCATCTCCTGGCCGGACTGCGTCACGCCGACAGCTTCATCGTCGACCCGCACAAGTGGCTGTTCGCCCCGCTCGACTGCTGCGCACTCATCTACCGCGACCCCACGGTCGCGCGCAAGGTGCTCGCCCAGCAGGCCAGCTACCTCGACATCCTGCACTCCGAGGACGACGCGCACTACGAGTGGAACCCCTCGGACTTCGCGATCCACCTCTCGCGCCGGGCCCGCGGGCTTCCGTTCTGGTACTCACTGGTCACCAACGGCACCACCGCGTACGAGACCGCGGTGCAGGCCGCCGTCGACCTGGCCCACCGCACCGAGGAGCTGATCAACGGAATGGACCACGTCGAGATGGTGCGCCCCGCCAGCCTCTCGGTCGTCCTCTTCCGTCGCAAGGGCTGGTCGGCCGACCAGTACACCGCATGGAGCCATCAGCTGCTGCGCGATCAGATCGCCTTCGTCACCCCCACGAAGTGGGAAGGCGAGACCATCGGACGACTGGCCTTCCTACATCCCAACACCACCGAGGAGCTCGTCGTTCGGATCCTCGACACGATGCGCGACTAACGGTCGCGGAGCAACGGGTCCGACGGACTGCGCACGGAATCGCCCCGAAGTCGCTTGCGTCGCCACGCGACGCCGCCGAGCGCCTCTAGGACGATCCGGTTCCCGAGGTAGGCCGTGATCTCGGCGTGATCGTAGGGGGGCGAGACCTCCACGACGTCGACCCCGCCGAGGGTCACCTCCATCGCGATGCGCCGCACCGCGTCGAGCAGTTGGCGGCTCGAAAGCCCACCCGGCTCGGGCGTCCCGGTCCCCGGGGCCGAGCCGGGATCGACGACGTCGACGTCGACCGAGAGGAACACCGCGTCGCAGTCGGTCATCGAGATGGCGATCGCCTCGGTGAGCACGTCGTCGAGTCCCCGTGCGACGATCTCGCCCATCTCGTACGAGCGCATGCCCTGCTCGGCCATCCAGGCGAGAGTCTCGGGCTCGGGCCAATAGCCGCGCAGCCCGATCTGCAAGAACCGGTCCCCGCGACACGCCCCGGACTCGATGAGTCGGCGCATCGGAGTGCCGTGGCCGTAGAGCGAGCCCATCTGCGTGTTGCCGGTGTCGGCGTGGGCGTCGAAGTGTATGACCGACACCCGTCCCCAGCCCACGTGGTGGGCGACCCCGGTCACGTCGGGCAGCGCGATCGTGTGGTCGCCGCCCAGGATGATCGGCACCACCCCCGCCGCAGCCACCAGGGTGACCCGCTCTTCGAGGCGATTCAGCGACTTTTCGGTCTCCCCCGACGGCATCTCGACGTCGCCGAGGTCGACGACCCCAAGGTCGACCAACGGGTCGACGCCTAGCGCGAGGCTGGGACGCATCCCGTCGTGGGGCAGGTAGTCGGAGGTACGGATCGCCTGGGGGCCGAATCGACAACCAGACCGGTGTGAAGTCCCGCCGTCGAACGGTGCGCCGATGATGGCGGCGCCGGCACTCGACCAGTCGCTTGCCCGGTCCGGATCGGCCGCGGGGACCCCCAGGAACGTGGCCTCGTGGCCGTAGAGGTTGCCTATGCGCATCGTGCTCCTTCGTCGCTCGCTGTGTCGCTCACGGACGGGCTCCGCCGGACCCGGCGACGAGGTCCGCGAGCAGCTCATCGCTTCGATTGGTGATGATCGAGAGGTGGCCGTCGCCCGGGAAGTGATGACTCGTCGCCGTCGGCAGGGCCGCCGCGAGCCATGCGCCGTGGGTGGGGGGCACCATGAGGTCGGCGTCGCCGTACCAGACCGACACCGGCGCGTCGATCGACGTCGGGTCGAAACCCCAGTCGGTCATGAACGCCCGGTCGTCGTCGAAGAAGCCCCGCCAGCCGTCAGCGAAGCCGTGGCGCATGGCGTCGGCGAAGATGCCCCTCGCCCCGTCATCCGCGAGAGCGGCCTTGTCGACGTCCGAGAGGAGACCGCCGAAGATCTCGATGATGTTGTCGGCCGTCGCCGTGGCGAACTGCGCGCCCACTTCGGCAATGTGCGCTTCGTACCTCGGGCCGCCCTCTTGGGCCAAGGCCATCTCCTCCAGGTTCTCCGGGCCCATCCCCTCGGTCCAATCGATGTCCGCGTCGATGGGCACGACGCCGGCGAGCGACCAGGCGCCCGAACACCTCGGTGCGTCGAGGGCGGCGCAGGCGAGGGCGTGCGGCCCCCCGCCCGACCAGCCGACGGCCACGTACGAGCCCAGTCCAAGGGCGTCGAGGACCGTGCGCACGTCGTCGACGACGGCCGCCACGTTTCGCCCCTCACGGCGCGACGACCTCCCGTAGCCGGCGCGCGACATGGTCACCAGATGTAGAGCGCCGCTCGTCGCCAGGGGGGCCAGCCAACGGACCAGCGCCGACGACCCGGGCGTGCCGTGGTGGACGAATACGGTCGTCCCTGAGGCGCTGCCCAGCGTCGCGACCTCGATGACCCGGCCGTCAGGACCGTCGATCAACCGTTCTGCGTACTCCATGACCCTCCGTTCCCGACGTCACCAACAACCCTACGCTGGACGAATGACGAAGACCCGATCGGTGTCGGCCACCCGCGTCATCGCAGCGCCGGCGTCACGGATCTTCGACCTCTTGGCCGATCCGCGCCAGCACGTGCTCCTCGACGGGTCCGGTACCGTGGGCCACGTCCGGCGGTCCCCCGACCGGCTCTTCCTCGGCGCCCGCTTCTCCATGAAGATGAAGATCGGCGCGACGTACACCACGTCGAACGTCGTCGTGGCGTTCGAGGAGGATCGGTGCATCGCGTGGCACCACATCGCCCAGTTCGTCTGGCGCTACGACCTCGTCGAGGTGGTAGGCGGCACCCAGGTGACCGAGTCGTTCAACTACGACAAGCCGTGGGCCTTCGCAATAATGGTGCTGGGCTATCCGGAGAGGAATCGTCTCTCCATGGTCGAGACCCTCGAACGGCTCGAGCGGGCCGTTACTTCTTGACGGTGACGATCGCCCCGACGTTCAAGAGCTCGACCCAGGTCTGTCCCGGCGTCAGTGCGATGGGCTTGCCGTTGGCGGTCTGGAACGTGACGACGTCGGACTTCGCCGATCCCCGCGACCAGGTCCCTCGCACCATCGTGCCGTCGGTGAAGACCGTCGCGGTCCCGTGACCCTGGAGGTCGCCGTACGACGCCATCGTACCGATGCCGTTCACGTAGTTCACGTACATCACGACCACGTTCTTCGGTGACTCGCGCACGTGGGTCCCGGTGATGTCGGCGGCACCGAAGAGAGTGCGGTCCCACGACAGCGTCGCGGTGTTCCAGGTCCACGTCACCGGGTAGATGCTCGGGAACGGCACGACGACGCTCGACACCTTCGGGCCCGTGGGCGCCGTCTTGGCGCTGCGGTAGGTGAACAAGGCCGGCGGAGGCACGGGCGTGCCGCCGAAGGCGAAGAGGCCCGAAGCCGCCGCGTAGAGGTTGTGCGGCGCATAGCGCGTGGGGTCACGGAACATCGCGGCGCCGGCGCTCGACTCGTCGACCAGCTTGACCGGCGCCGTCGAGATGCTCGCCACGGCGTACGCCGCACCTCCCGAGTAGGCGAAGATCCCCCCGAGCGGCCACACGATCTGAGTGTCGGTGGGACGCACGGACCGCACCGGACCGACCTTGGCCGGCGCGTGCGAATTGAAGATCGCCGCCAGGCGAGTGATGCCGCCGTTCACGATCTCCTCGTAGACGACGTCAGCCTGGTCGACGCCCCACTGGGGCAGGGCGTCGGGGGTGTTCTCGATCTTCACGATCAGGGCCGGTCGCTCGACCGAAAGGCCCGACACGTCGGTGAGCCCGGTCAGCGGGGCGGTTGGGTAGTGGGGCACGGGCTTGGTCGTCGTGGTCGACGTGGTCGTGGTCGACGTTTGCAACTGGCTCCAGGTGAGCGCGCCTGCGCCGACCAGGACGACGACAATGACGATGGGGAGGTATCTGCGCATCCCTCAAACTTACTGAATACGCTCTTACGCCGCCGTCGGGTCGCTGACAAGTCGCTTGAAGATCACGGTATGGGGCAGGTTGGTCTCGAGGCTCTGGTACTGGGAGCCCTCCACGATCGACCAGCCGCTCGCCCGGTAGAAGCCGAGCGCCGAGTCACGGCCATTCGCCCAGATCTGCTCGGCCCCGAGCCGGCGAAGTTCGGCTTCGGCGAACGCGAGGACCCGACCGCCGTAGCCGAGCCCCTGCACGTCGAAGTCGGTCGCCATGTAGCGCAGCTGGTAGGTCGCGAGCCACGGGTTCATCGGAGGCGTCGAAGGATAGAACGAGGCGCTCACGACCAGCCGGGAGCCCTCCAATCCACCGAAGTGCAGCGACGTCGGCTGTTCGTCGCGCGGGTCGACCACGGGCACCTCGGGGTTGTCTGCGCGCAGGACCCGTCGACGCAGGTCGTGCAGCTTGCGCGAGTGGACGCGCTCCACTCGAAACGGGGTCTCAGTCAAGTTCGAGGACCATCGTGAGCAGCGTGATCGACGGGTCGCGGTCCATCGTGAGCGTGTCGCCCGTCGGCACGAAACCCATCTTCTCGTAGAAGGCCCGGGCCCGCGCGACACTCGACGTGACGTGCAGGTAGAGCTGGGCGGCGCCCAGCGTGCGTGCCCACTCGCCCACCGCCTCGACGAGGCGAGCGGCGGTCTTCGTCCCGCGCTCGGAGGGCGTCACGTACAACCCGTACAGCCAGCGAGTGCCGGGACGATGGTCGTTGGTGCCACCCGACACCATCCCGACGACGCGGTCGTCACGCTCGGCGAGGAAGTAGGTCCACTGGGCCGCCGCCGCGTGCCAGCGCTCGTCGGGCCAGGCGGCCGACTCCCCGTAGGTCGATCCGTAGGCCTCGGGCGTGTCGCTGAGGGATTCGAGCCGTATCGTGCGCAGCCCCCGCCAGTCCTCACTCGACGCGCGGCGAACGTCGGCCGGACTGTCAGTCATCGCCGGACATACGATCGGCGACGTTGCGCTCGGCCAATGTCCCGACGCGGAAGTTCTCGCGCACGGTATCGTGGTCGACCGGCGGCCGATTCTGGGAGAGCTTGGACTTGCCCTGGATGGAGTCGACGTCGATCTCGATTCCCACGATCGCCTTCAGCTGACGACCGACGTACTCGCGCGACGCGTCGTCCACACTCCAACGCGGGGAGCGTGGCGCCTCGAAGCCGTCGGTGAGGGCCCGCACCTGATCGTCGAGCCAGTCCGCGTCGTCGCGCACGTGGAGCCGTCCGCGCACCTCGGCGGCGACGTAGTTCCACGTCGGCACGACGTCGGGGCTCTCGAGGCGGCTCGGGTAGTTCGACGGCGACACGTACGCGCTGGCCGCAAGGAAGAGTCCGAGCACCTCCATACCGTCCTCGACGTCGCGCCACCACGGGTTCGCCCGGGCGACGTGTGAACGAATCGTGGCGCGGTCCCCGCTCACGATCACCGGGACGAAGACGCTCGCGAGGCCCTCCTTCGTCGAGATGACGAGCACCCCGGCACCGGCGTCCGCCACGACCCGCCAGGCGTGGTCGTCGTCGATGGTGAACTTCGAGGGGACGTACACGCCACCATTGTTCCACGAACGAGGGTCGAGGCCGCCGCGTTCTCAGGCGAGAAGGGCGTCCACCTTCACGAAGCTCTCCGCCCAGCCGCGCTCGCCGCCGACCCTCTCATTCGTCGCCTCGAACGAGCGTCCTTGGTCGGTCCGGGGCCTGTCCGCGATCACGAAGAACTCGATCGACCGGCCGTTCCGCCATCGTCCTCCCCTTCCGATTCGTCCGCGATAACGACTCAGACCATCGGCGGTTCCTCGTGGTCACCCGGACTGTCCCGTCGCGGTAGGCGCGCGGTGTAGATGGAGTAGCCGTCGATCTGACGCACGAGGAACGTGGCGATGGCGGTCGCGACCATCATCGGGATCATGATGGCGAAACCAGTGTGGGTCAGTTCCGCGACCAGCACGAGGCCCGCTAGCGGGGCCTGCATGGACGCACCGATCATTGCAGCCGCTCCGACCAGGGCGAATGCGCCTATCGGCGTGCCCGGCCACAGCTTTATCCACGCCGCACCGAGGAAGGCGCCGAAGAGGGCACCGGTGGCGAGGAATGGCGTGAAGACACCGCCCGCCGCGCCGCTGCCGAGGGTCAGCGCCGTGACGAAGGGCTTCAGGGCGAAGAGGGCGAGGAGGAGTCCGATACCTCCCAGCCCGAGGAATGCCTGATGGGCCATGTCCTTGCCGTTGCCGAAGAGTTGGGGGTACGCGACGCCGATCACGCCGACGACGAGAAAGACGAGGGGCATCACCCAGAGGATGTGCACTCCCCTCGCCCGATTGTGCGACACCCAGCCGATCAGTCGGACGTAGAAGACGGCCAGCAGCCCGACGATGACCCCCGCAATGAGCGACCAGACCATCAGCGACGCACTGAACCGGTAGGCGGGGATGTCCGCGTACGTCGCCGCGCTCGGGAGGTAGAGCCAGGCGACCATCGTCGCGAGCAGTGACGTCACGAGCGCGGGCATCACCACCGGCAGCGCGAAGCTTCCGTAGAGAACCTCGGCCGTGAAGATCGCCCCACCGAGGGGCACGTTGTAGACACAGGCCAGCCCGGCGCCACCGCCGCACGCGACGAGGAGGCGCTTCTGGGCCGGCGTCAAATTGAACCAGTGCGACAGGACGCTACCCGACGCACCGCCCATCAGTTTCGGTGCCGCCTCGCGTCCGATCGACGCACCCAACCCGATGACGACCTCGGACACCACTGACGTTAAGAGACTGCGTCGCGGCGAGAGCTCACCGTCCCCGTTCCACAGCGCGTCATCGACGTCGGACCTCTCACGGGCGAGCAGCCGACGGATCAAGTACCACGACACGGCACCGATCACTCCAGCGATCAGCAAGGACACGACCCGACGGGGCCCCGAGGTGGCCACGACCGAGGCCTGGAAACTGCCCGACTCGTAATGGAAGGCCAGGTGCTCGGCCTGACGCAGGACCCACATCAAGAGGTCACCGAAGAGGCCGGTCGCCACACCAGTCAACACGATTGCCACCCAAAATCGTGGTGTGAGGCGTGCCTCGCCGTCGTGAGTGACGTTGGGCTGCTCCATCGCGCCGCGACCGGAGGCGATCCTCCGCTTGATCAGCGGTGGGGGGACCCGTAGGCGTTCGCTCTCGCCGCGGCGCTTTCGCTCCATACACCTCTCACTGGTCTGGACGAGTCCATGGTAGCCCTGGGGGATTCTCAACCAACGGGGTGGGGATTGCACCAATCGCGCTGGCGCCTCAGTTGTTGTGCAACACCCACGGCGGCGGAGCGATCTCGACGCGCGGGAATGCCGACGCGACCGCACCGAAGCGTTCGTCGCCCGCCGCCCACGCCAACCACGCCTCGGCGATCTCTTCTTGAGTTCGCGCGACGAAGTTCCACCACATGAACACCCGCTCATCGAAGGGAACGCCGCCGACGAGCACAGCGCGACTGGGACCTCGCGACGTCATTCGACACTCGTCGCGCCCGGCGTCGAGGTAGGCCAGGTGGCCCGGGGTGACGGTGACGCCCTCGAGGAGCACCTCGCCCGAGACGACGACGAGTCCGTGCTCGTACGTGCGGTGAAGCGCGACGGTCGTGTCGCCTCCGTGAAGGGCCAGCTCGATCCCGACGAGGTCGCCGTCACGTCGCACCGGCGACGTCGCGGACTCGAGCGTCCCGACGAAGACAGTCGCCGTGCAGTGGGGCAGATCGAGGCGAGGCAGTTCTGCGTGGTGCTCGAAGGCGGCCCCGCCGTTACGTTCCGACGATGGTTGGGCCACCCACAACTGCACGCCGTGCAGCACACCACTGGTGAGCCCGGGGTTCTCCTCGGAGTGGGCGACGCCGAATCCGGCGGTCATGAGGTTCAACTGGCCGGGGCGGATGAGCTGCTCCGAACCGAGGCTGTCACGGTGGAGGAACTCGCCGCTGAAGAGCCAGGTCACCGTCTGCAGCCCCATATGCGGATGGGGCGCCACATCGATCGACCGGTCGGGGCTCAGCGCCTCGGGCCCCATGTGGTCGACGAAGCACCAGGCGCCGACCATGCGCCGGCCCCTCGTCGGGAGGGCGCGGCGAACACTCAGCGCCCCGACGCTCGCCACCCGACTCTCGATCACCTCGACGTCACCCCGGGGGCTCGCGGGCCGATCCTCCGATGACTGGGGTCCGACACTATCCACGTTCGGATTCTCTCAGCCCCGCTGCCTCATTGCCAGTGGTTTGGTGCCGAATCAGCCGTCGTAGGCGGCTTGGAGTACGGCGCAGTCGATCTTGTTCATCTGGAGCATCGCGTCGCGCACGCGCGTGGACCGACGGGGGTCGGGGTCGCTCATGAGTTCGCCGAGCAATCGCGGGATGATCTGCCACGATATCCCGAAGCGGTCCCTCAGCCACCCGCACTGGTCGGGCGTCCCGCCGTCGACGAGCGCCGACCAGTAGTGATCGACCTCCTCTTGACTTTCACACGACACGAAGAGCGAGATCGCGTGGCTGAACGTGTGAGCCGGCCCACCATTGAAGAGCATCAGGGTCAGATTCTCGAGTCGCAGCGTCCCCATGAAGAACCCCGCGCCCGGTTGGTCGACGTCCTCGAACTTGGAGACGTCAACAACCTGGGAGTTGGCGAAGACGCCGGCGTAGAAGTGCAACGCCTCCTCTGCTCGGTCGTCGAACCAGAGGAAGGGAGTGATGACCGCCATGGGCCAATGCTAACGAGCGGCCTCACAATCGTGCGGAGTCCGGGGTCGGCGACCGGACCACACGGGGGCGAGAGCGTGGGCCCGTCAGCCCGTTCGCGGGTCATCCTCCACTCATATACTGCGCCCTATGGTGGCAATACTCTTCTGGGCCGTCATCGTGGCCTTCTGCTTCGCCGCGGAGGTGCACACCAACGCGCTCATCGCGGTGTTCATCGGCTTCGGCGCGGCGATTTCGTTCGTCCTGGCGTTGGGCGGGCTGCCCTTCCTCGTCCAGGCCTTCGCCTGGCTCGGGGTGTCCGCGGTCACTCTCGTGCTGTTGCGCCCGTTCGCGATGCGAAGGTTCCATCATCACGCCTTCGAGATCGACATGTCGCTGCCCACGAATACTGCGATGACCGATATGCGCGGCTTCGTCGAGCTGCCCGTCGGCGACGCCAACCACCCCGGTCGGGTGAAGATCCAGGGCGAGTCCTGGAAGGCGGTCACGGACTGGCCGGCGCAGCTGCCCGACGGTACCGCCGTCGTCGTGCGCAAGGCCTACGGCACGACCCTCTGGGTCGAGCCGGTCTAACTGCCCTCTCGAACCTCGGACCCGCGGTCGTGGTAGGAATCTCACCATGGGACGGGTTATCCAGGTCACTTTCGACTCGACCTCGCCCCGTGAGTTCGGTAGATTCTGGCGAGCCGCGTTGAACTACATCGAACAGCCGCCGCCCGCGGGCTTCGACAGTTGGGACGACGCGCTCGACGCCATGGGCATAGACCGGAGCGACCCCGACCGCGCCTACGCCATCGTCGATCCCGACGGAGTCGGACCCCGGCTCTTCTTCCTGCGCGTGCCCGAGACCAAGTCCGCGAAGAACCGAGTGCACCTCGACATCAGCGTCGCAACGGAGGAACTCCTCGATCGGGCGGCCGACCTGGTCGCTCTCGGCGCCACCGTGGTCGCGCAATTCGACGAGCCCGAGGGTCGCTGGATCACGCTGCTCGACCCCGAGGGCAACGAGTTCTGCCTGCACTGACGGGACCCACCGTGGCGCCGCCACCCACGCACGACGGCACGCGGACGACGACCCGCGTCGAAGCGCGTCGGTGGCCGCTCCGCTTAGGGCGTCATGCCCGGCACGTCGGCCATGACACTCTTGATCGCCTGCGCGGCACCCAAGAGGGCTGCGCTCTCGGCGGGGATGATGAGCTTCGTGTTCGCACTCTCGGCGAACTTTGCGAGGGTGTCGAGTTGCAAGATGGCGACCAGCGTCGGGTCGGGAGCCTGCTCCTTGATGGCCGCGTAGACCGACGCAATGGCCTGGGCCCGACCCTCGGCCTCGAGGATCATCGCCTGACGCAGACCCTGGGCCCGAAGGATCTGGGACTGCTGGGCGCCTTCGGCCTCCTTGATCGCCGCCTGGCGCTGACCGTCGGCCACGTTGACGGCCGACTGCTGCTGGCCCTCGGACTCGAGGATCCGCGCCCGCTTCTCCTGGTCGGCCTGCTTCTGGAGCGCCATGGCCTGGAGGATCTGCTCGGGCGGCGTGATCTCGAGCACTTCGACGCGATTGATGCGCACGCCCCACTTGTCGGTCGCCTCCTCCATCTGGGTCTGGAGCAGGGTACCGATTCGCTCGCGCTGGGAGAAGGCTTCGTCCAGGGTGATGCTGCCAAAGACGGCCCGGACCGAGGTCCGGGCAAGGTTGTCGACACTGACGAGATAGTCCGAATTGGTGAACAGGGCGAGACGGACATCGACGACCTGACTGAAGATGGTCGCGTTGACAATGACGGCGACGTTGTCGCGGGTGATGACCTGCTGGCGGTCGCCGGTGCGTGGCGTCTCGCGCACGTCGACGATCTTCATGACCTCGATGAAGGGGAAGATGAACGCGAGACCCGGGTTCTTCACGTCCTTGAACTCACCGAACTTCGTCACGACGCCCACGAACCCCTGCTGGACGATTCGAACCGACATCACGATCACCAGGATGACGAACAGGACGACCACCGCGGCAATGATTCCTAGAATGAGTCCCACTGTTCGCATCCCTCCACTAGGGGCTCGACGGCGACAAACGACGGCGTCAGGCCCGTTGAGCGGAGTGTACCCGACCCCCGAAAATTCGCTCCGGGTCAGCCGAAGGTGAAGACGAACACCTTCACGCCGGGGGTGAAGTGCAGCACCATCGTCCCAGTGGAGGACGTGGGGGCGCTGAAGAGCGTGTAGAGCGTCGGCACGCCGCCCACGTGCAGGACCGTCGGCGCGGTTCCGTTACCGGCCGACACCCTGACGGTGCCTGAGCCTCCCATGACGAGATAGATGTGACGAGCCTGGTAGTTGAGCTCGAGGACGGCGTCGTGGCCGGAGGTCGCCTCCTCGCCGTGGACCGTCCAGACTCCCGACAGGCCGAACGAGGCCGACGGCAGGCTCGAGGGGAACTGGAACGTCGTTGCGACGTTCGGCACCGGAGTCACTGCGGAGTCGAGGTACTGCCCCCTCGAGTAGCCAACGTAGGTCTCGGGGTTCACGGCCTCGGTTGGCGTGAGGTCGGCCACCGACGTCGGTGGCGGGAGCTTGATCCCCGGCTGCGCCGCCGTGAGCAGCGTACGGATGAGGTGCTCGGTCAAGGGATAGTTGCCCTCGCCGAACTCGACGTGGCGCACCACCCCCTTGGCGTCGACCAGGTACTCGGCCGGCCAGTAGTTGTTGGCGTACGCGTTCCACGTACCGTAGTTGTTGTCCACGGCGATGGGGTACTTGACGCCGAGCGTCGCGGCCGACGCCTTCACGTTGCCCACGATGTGCTCGAAGGCGAACTCCGGCGTGTGGACGCCGACCACGACGAGGCCGTCGGCGGCGTAGCGCCGGTACCACGCCTCCACGTGGGGCAGCGTCCGTTGGCAGTTGATGCACGAGTAGGTCCAGAAGTCGACGAGCACGACCTTGCCGCGTAACTGGCCAATCGAGAGAGGTTGGTCACCGGGCGTGTTGAGCCAGGCCGTCACGGCATGGAAGTCGGGTGCCGCACCACACGACACCAGCGAGGCGTCGGCCGACGGGCACGAGGTGAGCGAACCCGTGGGCCCGCCCTTCAGATTGTTGAGCTGCTGGCGGACCGAGGACGAACCCTCGATGCTCTTCTGTAGCGCACTGGTGTAGCCCGGGACAGCCCGTTGCAGGAAGTCGAAACTGCTCGTCGTGATGCCGATCGCCATCACGATCAACACGACCCCTCCGACCCGGCGCAGTAGGGCGGCGTGCTGGCGCAAGGTCCGGACCCGACCGACCAGCCGCTCGCCCGCGAGGGCGACGAAGAGGAGTGGGACGGCGGCGCCGACGCCGAACATGACGGTGATGAGACCGGTCTCGAGGCTGATGTGGTGCGTATTGCCCAGCACGATGATCGTCGAGAGCACTGGTCCGGCGCACGGGAAGAACACGAGTCCGAGGGCGAGGCCGACGACGAAACCTCCCTGAGAGCTGGTGGGCTGCCAGCCGGTGATTCGAGCGAAGGGACGCTCCACCACGTGGCCGATCCAGGGCACGAGGTAACCGAGTCCGACCACGATGAGCAGGCCGACGCCGAGGTACTTCAAGGACGACTGCGGGAGGTGGAGCGACGAGATGATCACCGAGCCGGCCAGAATCAAGAGGCTGAAGCTAACGACGAGGCCGACGACGATGGCGATCGGCCGGCGCCAGTCGTGGGCGACTGAGGTCGAAGCCTCCGGCGACGCTGCGCCAGCCATGAAGACAACGGGCAGGACGGGCAGGATGCACGGCGAGATTCCGGCAATCAATCCCGCAGCGAACGCGATGATAATCAGCATCAGTGAAGTGCCTCCAGGGCGAACTGGACCGAGGACGGAACAAGCGACTCGGTATCCGGACCCTATGGGTGGACCGGTCCCTTTGATCCACCTCCTCTCGCCGACGAGATGGGCGACGGTCCGCGGGTCGAGCGCCCAAGGAGCTCGCCGAGGCACCACGTCACGGGTACCATGGCCCATGGCGCCCGACCTGCCCGTCATCTGCATCTTCCGGTCGACCCGGACCGACCACTCCGAGGAGGAGTACGCGATCTTGTCCCAGGAGATGGACGAGCTGGTGGTGGAGGTTCCCGGATACCAGCACCACTACAGCTTCCGCGACCCGGTGACGCGCGAGGGCGTGACGGTGGCGTACTTCGACGACCTGGACGCGATCGCGCGGTGGCGATCCAATCCCCGACATCGCGAGGCCCAGGAGTTCGGACGCCTCGCCTTCTACGAGGAGTACTCCCTCGAGGTCGCCCAGGTTGTCCGCCAGTACCAGTGGGAGCGCACGACCTAGGGCCCGCCGGGTGGGGATCACGAGACCGTGGCGCGCAACGAGCGGTGGCAATATCATCCCGGTCACCGAGAGGAGGCTGTCGGACGAGCCGGGTGAGCACGCACCTGAATTTCATGGGCAATACCGACGAGGCGTTCGACTTCTACCGATCGGTGTTCGGGATCGAATTCGTGTTCCCGTTCAACCGGATCGGTGACGTACCGGCCGACGAGAACACGCCGGCGCTCAGCGAGGCCGAGCGGAGGATGGTGCTGCACATCGAGCTGCCGATACTGGGAGGCCACGTACTGATGGCCACCGACATGATCGAGTCGATGGGCCACGAGCTGCACGTCGGCAACAACGGCACGATCAACCTCGAGCCCGACACCCGCGCCGAGACCGATCGGCCCTACGAGGCGCTTTCGAGTGGCGGCAGCGAGGGATCGGGACCCCAGGACATGTTCTGGGGCTCCTACTGAAGCTCGTGCCTCGACCACTTCGGCGTGCGGTGGATGTTCGACTTCGCCGAGCCGTCCGAGTGAAAAGGCTCGATTCCTAGATCGTGAAGTCGTCGTCGGCGGCCACCTGCCGCTCGAGCTCTTCGACCCTCTCCATCAGGTTCACCACCTCGACCGGACCGGGCACGTGGCCCTGGGGGTGCAAGACCCGTCCCGGCACGCCGACGATGACGCTGCCCGGCGCCACGTCGTGCACGACGACTGCGTTGGCCCCGATGCGGCTGTCGTCGCCCAGCGTGACGGGCCCGAGCACCTTGGCCCCGGCACCGAGCATGACGCGGTCGCCGACCGTCGGGTGGCGCTTTCCCCTGTCGAGAGTCAGGCCGCCGAGTGTGACGCCGTGGTACATGGTCACGTCGGTGCCAATGACCGCCGTCTCACCGACGACCACGCCGATGGCGTGATCGATGAACAGTCCCTGCCCGATGACGGCCGCCGGATGGATGTCGACGCCCGTGACGACACGCACCGACGCCGAGATCACTCGCGCCGCCAACTTAAGGTCGGCCCGCCACAGCGCATGAGCGAGGCGATAGCCCCACACGGCGTGCAGCCCGGGATAGGTGAGCACGACATCGAGGACGCTCCTCGCCGCCGGATCGCGCTCGAGGACCACCTCGACGTCACGTCGAAGCGTCGCCAGCATCGTCAGTCGCCGAGTCCCTCGAAGAGCGCGGTCGAGAGGTAGCGCTCCCCGAACGACGGGATGACCACGACGATGGTCTTGCCGGCGTTCGCAGGTCGGGCGGCGACCTGCAGGGCCGCCCACGTCGCGGCACCCGACGAGATGCCCACCAGCAGGCCTTCGCGGGTCGCCATGGCCTTCGCGGTGGCGAAGGCGTCCTCGTTCTGGACTTGGATGACCTCGTCGACGACCTTCATGTCCATGATCGCCGGAATGAATCCGGCGCCGATCCCCTGGATGGGGTGCGGGCCCTTCGCCCCGCCCGAAAGGACCGGGGACGCGGCCGGCTCGACGGCGATGATCTGCACGCTGGGCTTGCGCTCCTTCAGGACCTCACCGACGCCGGTGATCGTCCCGCCGGTTCCGACGCCCGCCACGAAGATGTCGATGCCGCCGTCGGTGTCGTTCCAGACCTCCTCGGCGGTCGTCGCGCGGTGGATGGCCGGGTTCGCTGGGTTCTCGAACTGCTGAGGCATGAAGTGGCCACCCTCCTCGGCGATTTCCCGGGCCTTGGCGATTGCTCCACCCATCCCTTCGGGACCGGGGGTCAGGACGAGCTCGGCGCCGAACCCTCGAAGGAGCATTCGTCGCTCCTTGCTCATGGTCTCGGGCATGGTGAAGATCGCCCGATAACCCCGTGCGGCGCAGACCATCGCCAGAGCGATCCCGGTGTTGCCGCTCGTCGGCTCGACGACCGTCATGCCGGGCTTCAGCAGACCTTGCGCTTCAGCGGCGTTGATCATCGAGACGGCAATGCGGTCCTTCACGCTGCCGCCGGGGTTGAAGAACTCGAGCTTGGCGAGGACCTGCGCCCCGCCGGCGGGCACGATGGTGCGCAGACGCACGAGCGGCGTCCCTCCCACCAGTTCGGTGATGTCATTGGCAATGCGCATGGGGGTCTCCAGTTCGATGGCACTCCGGTACCTTCACCGTACCGGGCTTCATGCAGGGACCGACCACCGTGGTCGAGGCCGGGACGCGCGAAGACTCAGACCTTCGTCGCGTGCCCGAGCGTGAAGTAGCTCCAGGGCTTCGGACCCTTCGCGTAGCGCTGACGCACCACCTCGACCGTGAAGCCGGCGTCGGCGACGAGGGTGAGGGGATCGCGGGTCAGCGAGCAGCCGTCGGCCAGCCGCCGCTCCCACGGATCGAGGCGACGCTGCCAACGGGCGGTTGCGCCGTCGGGCGCAATCCCGTGCTCGAGGAAGTGGAAGCGGCCGCCCGGACGAAGGACGCGGTGGATCTCGCTGAGCGCGCGAAGTGGGTCCGGCACCGTGCAAAGGGTGAAGGTGCACAGCGCCGCGTCACAGGACTCGTCGTCCAGTCCGATCGAACCGCCGTCGAGGCCAACGTGGGTGACTCGCGCGTCGAAGTCGGGGTTCCGCCGCCGCGCGAGACGAAGGGCCGCCGCGGACGGCTCGACGGCGTAGACCCTGGTGACCGAGGTCGAGAGGTGCGCCAAGTTGAGGCCGGTGCCGAATCCGATCTCGACGAGCTGACCCTCCAGCCCGGCGGTCGTGCGCTGACGCCACCGGATCATGCCGCTCGACCCGCACATCCGGTCAATGAGTCGCGGGAGCACCTGCTCGGCGTAAAGGCCCATGCCCGACGCTACCCGCGGGCCTGACCGGACTGACGAGGCTCGGCCCAACGGCGTGTTTGGCCCGTCGGGCTCGTCGCCCCTCGTGCGATCACGTCGCTGACTCCCAAAGAGACGCCACGACGTCGATTGGTCGCACGGGTCCATGGGCCGAGCGCCATTCGCCTTCGAGCACCGCGTAAACGACCTCGTCGGTCCATTCACCCTTGATGAACTCGTTCTCGACCAGGTGGGCCTCGCGGCGCATGCCCAGTCGCTCGAGCAGTCGGGCCGAGCGCCTGTTGCGTCCGTCGAGACGGGCGCTGACCCGATGGGCCCCCAGTACCGAGAAGGCGATCTCCACCACCAGGGAGGTCGCCTCGGTCGCGTAGCCGTGGCCCGACGAGGCCGGGTCGAAGACGTAGCCAACCTCGCAGTGGTGGTGGACCTCGCTGACGAATGCGACGCCGACCTCGCCAATGAGTTCGCCTTCACCTTGGACCTCGACGCCAAGGTTCTGCCAACCCCCCTCGACCGGCAGATCGACGCTGCACCGTCGAGCGAGGTGCTCACGGGCGGTCGACAGGTCCATCGGCTCCTCGTAGAGGTAACGGACCACCGCGGGGTCCGAGAAGATCGCATGGTGACGCGTCAGGTCGTCGGGGCTCATCGGGCGCACCAGCAGGCGCTCGGTTCGAAGGGGGAAGGCCAACTGCACCAGCTCATCCTCTCACCGGCGCCAACACCCATCGTGTCCGCCCGCATCCATCGACCTGAATTCCGCGCGTCAGACCGACGTCGGTAGCACCAGGTTGGCCATTTCGTCCACGACGAAGTCGAAGTAGCGATTGGTGTTGCGCACCGACCCCTTGTAGTGGCCGAAGAGTTCGAAGCTGACGAATCCGAAGATCTGGGACCAGACGATGATCGCCCGCGCCCTCGTGACGTCGGGAACACCGGGCATGACCCTTTCGAAGCCCCGGCGTTCAAGCATGCCGTCGTGAATCGGCACGTCGACAACCGCGCGCACGCCTTTCTCGGCTCCACGCCAGGCGTCGGCGACGATGGTCGCGAGCACGAGGGTCACCCGCGTCGCCGCGGCGATCGTGAGCTCCGGGGCGTCGTAGCCGGGAATCGGCGAACCGTAGATGAGGGCGTACTCGTGGGGATTCCTCTTGGCCCACCGACGGATCGATCCGGCGACCACGTGGAGCCGTCGACGGGGGTCCCCCTCCACGCAACGGGCCATCGCCCGCTCGGCCGACGCCCCGAGGTCGTTGTAGGCGTCGACGATGAGCGCCGTCAGCAGATCGTCGCGAGTGGGGAAGTACCGGTAGATCGCCGACGAGACCAGACCCATCTCGCGCGCCACCTCGCGCAACGAGAGCGCCGGCGCGCCGCTCTTCGCCATCAGACGTCGCGAGGTCGACTTGATGGTCTCGATCTGATGGACCCGGGCCTCGGCTCGGGATCGACGGACGTCACTCATGAGTCCATTATCGCAGGTCAGCTCGGCCCGTGCACAAATTGGAGAGCAGTGCTCTTGCATATGCCTTCGATCTGTGCCACACTTATTCGGAGAGCAGTGCTCTCTAACTAGCGAGGAGTCCACATGAGTACCTACCTGATCATCGGCGCCGGCGCGATGGGAACGGCCGTCGCCGAGCAACTGGCCGACCAGGGGCACCGGGTCCGGGTGATGACCCGAAGCGCCAGCGGTCCCCGCCATCCATCGATCGAACTGGTCGGTGCCGACGCGACCGACGTCGCCGCCGTCACTGCCCAGGCCACGGGGACCGAGGCGATCTTCAACTGCGCGAACCCCGCGTACGACAAGTGGTCGACCGACTGGCCGCCGATCGCCCAAGCGATTCTGGCCGCCGCCGAGTCGACCGGGAGCGGCCTGGTGACACTCAGCAACCTCTACGCCTACGGCCAGCCCACCGGCCCGATGACGCCGCACGACCCCCTCAGCGCGCCTTACAAGAAGGCCCAGGTCCGCGCAACGATGTGGCGCGACGCAAAGCGCGCCCATGACGAGGGGCGGATTGCGGCGACCGAGGTTCGAGCCTCGGACTTCATCGGCCCCCAAGCGCAGGGTTTCGTGAACCTGCGCGCCCTACCTCGGGTGCTGGCCGGGAAGGGCTGCCAGGTGCTCGGCAGCCCGGACGTGGCCCACAGCTGGAACTACACCGTCGACGTCGCGCGCACGATGGTGACGTGCGCCCAACGCGAGGAGTCGTGGGGTCGGGCCTGGCATGCGCCGGCGAACCCCCCCCGAACCCAACGCGAGCTGCTCGACGACATCGCCGACGTTGCCGGCATGTCCCGGGTCAAGGTGACGTCGGTCCCGATGTTCGCACTGCGTGCGCTCGGCCTGTTCAATCCCCTGATTCGAGAGCTGCCCACGACGATGTACCAGTTCAACGCACCGTTCGTCATCGACGACTCCGAGACCCGCGCGACCTTCGGGCTCGAGCCGACGCCCTGGAACGACGTGCTGAAGACCACCATCGCGGCACGACGGGACAACTGAACGGCCCCTGCGCCTGATCGAGTGCGCTCGCGAGGACGCTCACGGGTCGCTTCGCTGTTCAGGCACCTTCGACCTCACGGTCGCACCGTCAGTCGAGGACCCAACGTTGCGAGGCTCCGGCCGCCGGTAGGGCGTCGGATACTCAGGCCGGTCGATATCCGGGCCCGGTGTTAGCCTCGGCCACGACGAAAGGGGCCGTCGTGACCCTGTCCGACGACTGGATCTGCAACGCATCGGCGAGTGATCTCACGTCCCAGCTCGACGCCGGTGCGACGACCTCGGAGCAGATCGTGGAAGCGCTGACCGATCGGATCGCACTGATCGACGCCCCGGGCACGGACGTGGAGCTGCGCAGCATCATCGCCCTCGCCCCCGACGCCACGGTGGCGGCCCGACGGGTCGACGATGAGCGCTCGGCTGGCCTCGTGCGCAGCCGACTCCACGGGATCCCCATCCTGGTGAAGGACAACATCGAGGCTCTCGGGCTGCCCGCAACGGCCGGGTCCACTGCACTGCTCGGGCGACCGGTGAGCCACGACTCCCCTCTCGTCGCGCGGTTGCGCGAGGCCGGTGTGGTCGTGCTGGGCGCGACGAACCTCTCACAATGGGCCAATCTCCGCTCACCCTTCTCGACCAGCGGCTGGTCGGCCGTCGGCGGCCTCACCGCCAACCCCTACCAACTGGACCGCAGCGCCGGCGGATCATCGTCGGGGTCCGGCGCTGCGCTCGCCGCGCGTCTAGCGCCCCTCGCCGTAGGCACTGAGACCGATGGCTCCATCACGTGCCCGGCGTCGCTCAACGGAGTCGTCGGGCTGAAGCCTGCGGTAGGCACGGTGTCGAGTCGGGGCGTCGTGCCCATCGCCGCCAGTCAGGACAGTCCCGGACCGATGGCACGCAACGTGGTCGACACGGCCGCACTCTTCGAAGTCCTTTCCGGCACCATCGGCGTCGTCGACCGCGTGCTGCGTGGTACGGGCGGCGTTCGCGTGGCCGTGGCGACGAATCTGATGACCCACCACGCGGCGACCGACGAGATGTTCCGATCGGCCGTCGGTCGGGCCGCCGAGCGGGGCCTCTCTACATCGGACCGGACGGTGACGGAGGCTGACGCCAAGGTCGACGCCGACGAGCTCACGGTTCTGCTCTGCGAGATGAAGGACGACCTGACGTCGTACCTGACGACCCGGGGCGGTGTCGGACCCACGACGCTCGGCCAGGTCATCGAGTTCGAGGACCACCACCGCGACGTCGAACTCCCGTTCTTCGGCCACGAGTACTTCGAGCAGTCACTCGCGAGCGGTGGACGGGCCGGGGACTCGTACCAAGAGGCTCGGGTCCGCAACCTCGCCTGGGCGCTCGACGAATGTCTCGAGCCCGCGCTGAGCGACGCCGACTGCTACATCGCCCCTTGCTACAGCCCCGCGTGGAAGCACGATCTCCTCCTCGGTGGAAGTGGGAGTGGTCGCTGGTCGCAGGTGACCCGGGCACCGGCCATCGCCGGCTGGCCCATCGCCACAGTTCCCATGGGCCTCATCGAGGGCCTGCCGGTCGGCCTGTCGATCGTGGGCCGACCGGGCAGTGAGGCCACGCTGCTGTGCGTCGCCTTCGCATTCGAGCAGGCGCTGGGGCTGATTGAGTCTGGCGCTCTCACTCCTTCGTTCTCAATTCCGCGGCGGGGCTAGGCCGGCGAAGTCGTTGGCTCTTCGGGCCGGTCGCCACGCCGTGGATTGTTGCGTCGCGCGTCCTGGAACGCTGAGCTTCCGACGGCCGTAGTTTGGCCTAACGACGAAGGGGGACCGACATGTTCAGTGAGATACCCACGAGCGTGCTCGACCGAATGTCGGAGCTGGAACTTCGTGACGCCAAGGACCGGGCCGATGGCACGCCGCGCCTTGAACGTCTCCGCCAGGTCCCTCCCGAGACCGGTCGCTTCATCGCGTTGTGGGCCGCCGCCGCGCCCAAGGGATCGATCATCGAGGTCGGCACCTCGGCCGGCTATTCGACACTGTGGCTCGCGCTCGCGTGTCGGGCCACCGGTCGAACGTTGACGACCTTCGAGATCCTCCCGGAGAAGGCGCGGCTCGCCCGTGAGACGTTCGAGAAAGCCGAGGTCCTCGACGTGGTGCAGTTCGTCGAATCCGACTACTTCCTCCACGACGTGGAGATCGACCAGGTCGGCTTCTGCTTCTTGGACGCGGAGAAGGAGGTGTACGAGGCCTGCTACGAGGCGATCGTGCCCAAGCTGGTGCCGGGAGGGATCCTGATCGCCGACAACGCCATCAGCCACGTCGAGGACCTGTCGAAGATGATCGATCGGGCCCTCGCCGACTCGCGCGTCGACGCGATGATCGTCCCGATCGGCACCGGCGAACTGGTCTGTCGCAAGCGCTGAGCGGCCGGCGAGACGGCGATGGCGTTTGGTACGTTAGCCCGATGGACCCACAACTCCTCGGACTGCGCACCGTCATCTACCCCTCGCCCGACCTCGAGGGCGCGAAGCGATGGTGGACCGACTTCCTCGGCTTCGCCCCCTACTTCGACCAGCCCTTCTACGTCGGCTTCGACGTGGCGGGCTACGAGTTGGGCCTGGTGCCCGACGGCGACCTCTCGCGCGGGGCCACCGCGTACTGGGGAGTCGGTGACGTGGCGGCGTGCGTCGAGCGTGCGACGGCTGGAGGTGCCGAGGTGCTCGAAGCGCCTCACGACGTCGGTGACGGGATCGTCGTCGGCGCAGTGCGCAACCCCTCGGGAGGCGTCGTCGGCTTCATCTTCAACCCCCACTTCGCCGCGCGCGACTGAGGCCGTCGTCGGTCCCCGCTAGACCGGCCCGATCAGGTCCCACTTGTTGCCCGCGATGTCCTGGAAGATGGCGATCCTGCCGTAGGGCTCGTGGCGGGGCCCCTCGACGAAATGCACTCCGCGCTCGGTCATCGACGCGAACGTCGCGTCGAAGTCCTCGACCCGCAAGAACAGCCCCACCCGTCCGGCGAACTGTCCGCCGACGGCCGCCCTCTGGTCGTCGCCGTTCGCTTCGGCGAGCAGGAGGCCCGAGACCGCGCCCGGAGGTCGAACCACGACCCATCGCTTCGCGCGGCCGTCGCCGCCGACCGAGGGACTGTCCTCTACGAGGTCGAAGCCGAGGTCGCCCACGAAAAAGGCAATGGCCTCGTCGTAGTCGCGGACGATGAGACTCACGAGGTCGATGTTCATCCGCGAAGCCTACCGATGCCTTTCGCTGGCGCCGTTGGGAACAGTCCCCGTCACATCATTCATCGTCGCGCGAGCACTTCGCCGTGCACGACGATGAACACGCCGTCCTCGTGGTCGACCCAATCGAGGAAGGCACGACTGATGTCGGCGAGTTCGGCCTCCGTGGTCAGGCCGTACTCGAGGCCTTGGACGGCGAAGGAGCTCTTGAGCACCCGCTCCGCCCATAGACCGCCCCACCAGGCTCGCTCGTCGCGCCGCTGAAAGGTCCAATTGGACGACGACGCCTCGAAATCGGTGAACCCGGCCTCACGGACCCACGCCACGAGATGGCGTCCGGCGTCGGCCTCGGCGCGATTGGCCCGGGTGATCTGGTGATAGAGCTCCATCCACCGGCTCAGGCGGTCGTCGGCGGGGTACCACGCGAAGGCCCCGTAGTCGCCGTCGCGAACGGCGACCAACCCACCGTCGCGCACCACCCGGCGCATCTCGATGAGTGCGTCGACCGGACTGCTGAGGTGCTGGAGCACCTGATGGGCGTGGACGACATCGAACGAGGCGTCCTCGAAACTGAGGTCGTAGACGTCGTCCACGACGAAACGCAGGTTGGGCACTGCCTCGTTCCCGTGACGTGCGAGCTCGACGACCTCCTCGGAGATGTCCATCCCGGTCACCACGCCCGGCGCGACGAGCCTCGCGAAGTCCGCGGTGATCGTCCCGGGGCCACAGCCGACGTCGAGCAGTGCGTCACCGCTGCGCAATCGCTCGAGGAGGTAGCCGGCTGAGTTCTCGGCCGTACGCCACGTGTGGCTTCGCAGCACCGACTCGTGGTGGCCGTGCGAGTATCGGTCAGGGGCGCCGGGCACTCACCGAACCTAACCGTTGGCTACGAGACACGTACCCGAGGGGAGCATCGAATCGTCGAACGCCCTCGCGTCAATCGAGACGTCCGTCAAAGGTCCCGCAACGAGGCCAGCTGGCCGGCGATCAGCGCCCTCTCCTCTTCGTCGACGATCCTCGCCACGAGTCGCGTGGCCTCGGCCTCCCATCGCGCGCCCTCGTCGAGGTCGCCCGCCCGGAAGTGGGCGCGGGCCAGCCCCTCGGCCGTCGAGGCGAAGAGCCAGTCGGGCGTGCCCTTGGCTCGAGCGGCGTCGAAGGCGCGCTCGGCGAACCATAGCGATAGGCCCGGGACACCGATCGCGCCCGCCGCTCGCGAGACCATCCAATCGCTGATCGTCCACTGCTCGGACCCACCGGCGTGGAGCCAGTGATGGCGTGCCGCGAAGGCGCAGGTCAAGAGCTCGGCGTCCTCGTCGGTCGTGCGGGGCTCGGTCTCTAGCAACTCCCAGCAACGGTTGTACAGCCACACCGCCGTCGCGCGCTCGTCCGGGGATTCCACGCCACGAGAATACTCAGGTGTCGTCGCCCACGGCGCACTCGGGACGCGGCACGCGACACTTGCTCACGAGTACCGGGCCTCTCCCCCGCGCGACTCGCCACCCAAGGCGACCGCCTGTGCGAGGTCGTCGAGGAGCCGGTCGACGACGCCCGCGTGCGCCGGTGAGAGCATGAGGTGCAGGCCGCGAGGCTCAGTGTTGCGATTGAGGTGCCAGCCCCGCGCGTCCATCTCGTCGCCGACCGCGTAGAGGTCGACCACGTCGGAACGTAGGGCGAGGACCGGCCCGATCGGCTCGCCGACGATCTCGAGGCCGGCGATCGCCTCGACCGCCGCGCGGACCTTGGCGACCACTTCCATGAGCTGGCCCATGATCTCGGTGTAGCCGTTGGCCCCGAGGTACGAGATGACCGCCCAGGAGCAGGCGATCGGCGACGCCGGTCGGGCCCCGGCGATCGCGCCCGATCCGTAGGTTCCCGAGCCCCACCGGTCGTAGAGGAAGACCTGGTGGGAGAACCAGTCGTCATCGCGGTGCAGCACGACCGAGGCGCCCTTGGGCACGTAGCCGTACTTGTGCACGTCGGCCGAGATCGACGTGACCCCGGGCACGCGGAAGTCGAACGGCGGGACCTCGCGGCCCAAGCGCTCGAGGAACGGCAGCACGAAGCCGCCGATGCAGGCGTCGACGTGACAGCCGGCTCCCGCCTGGGCGGCGATCGCAGCCAGCTCCTCGACCGGGTCCATCACGCCGTGGGGATAACTGAAGGCCGAGGCGACGACGACGGCCGTGCGCTCCGAGACCGCCGCACGGGTCGCGTCGACGTCGGCGCGCCACTGGCCGTCGAGCGGGACCTGCACCAGGTCGAGGTCGAAGTAGTGGGCGGCCTTGGCGTAGGCGGGGTGGGCCGACCTCGGAGCGACGATCTGCGGGCGTTCAATGCCGCGAGCCCGCGCCCGCTCGCGGTGCACCAGCATCGCCAGAAGGATCGACTCGGTGCCGCCCGAGGTCATCGTGCCGGCCTGGAAAGTGCCCGGCGGCCGGTGGAGCATCGAGGAGACCGACTCCACGACCTCGGTCTCGAGGGCGGCCAACTCGGGGAAGCGGAACGGGTTGAGCGCGTTGCCGAAGAGGTACTGGCGGTTGACGGCCGTGATCAACTCCTCGATGTCCGATCGCCCCGTCGGATAGGTGAGCCCGAAGAGCCGGCCGCCGTGGGTGGCGGGGTCCTTCGCCTGGCGCTCCATCAGACGGGCGAGGACGTCGTCGAAAGGCTGTCCACTGTCGTTCATGGTCGAACATTAGACGCCTCGGTCCGAGCCGCCCGGACCCGTTCACCTACGTGAGGTCGTCCATCCAGAGCCAGTGCCCATGGGGATGGCACCATCCCCACGCCGCCGGCGACCCGCCGGGAACCGTGGCGAGAATCTGCGAACCACCCTTGCGCGGGGGCTGACCGTCGCCCGACGGAGAGGGCCAATCGACCACCCACGGGAACTCGATCGACGCCCACGCGACGTTCTCCGACGAGCAGAGCCGGACCATCTCATCGAAGTAGGCAGCCTGGTCCGCCTTCGAGAAGTACGCCACGACCCACGTGTTCATCACGATCGTGAGGTGTTCGCGATCACCCATCGCCAGTGCCTCGTGGAGGCATTCCATGGCGTGACCCGCAAGGACCGTCGAGTCGGGCCACGACGACCGCGCGTCAATGACTGCGTCGAGCCGCCCGTGGCGCCGCTCCTCCTCGGGCCACAGACAGGCCTTCAGCCAGAGCCGGTCGTCGTCGACGGCGAGGTCCAGGGGCGAGAGGTCGATGCCGACGCGAGTGGCGACGTCCGGCAGAGCGAGCGAGCGGTTGACCCCGGCGAGGTCCTGGCAGACCAGGGTCAGGGGATTGTCGTCGTCGCGTGAACGGACCGGGAAATGGTCGAAGTGCAGGTTGATCCCCGCCGACGTCCCGACGTCGATCAGGTTGATCGTGCGGTCCCGCCCGTTCGCGATGCGCGCGATGACCGCCTGGAGTACGGCCGAACGGCCCGGCTCATTGGTCTGGGTGAACCGGTGCAGCTCGCCTCGCACCAGCGCGGGGTCGTCGTGCAGGGCGGCGATCACGGTGCGTGCGGCCCCTGGGACGTCGACAATCTCACCGCGAACGGCTGCCTCGTAGTCCGGGGCGAGGACCGGGTGGCCCCTCAGGGCGGCGAGGTGCAGTGCGCCGAGGACGAGCATCGGGTTGCGCTGCTCGAGCGCGACGCCGGCCAGCAACTCAAGGGCCAGTTCGTCGCTCTCCAGTGCGCGCATCAACGCCGAGTAGAACGGGAGCCGCTCGTGGTCCTCGGGCGAGAAGGAGTAGTGGTAACGGAGCCGGGCATCGTCCAGGTCGAGGGGCATGAGTGAACGCTACCCAGCCTCGACGCGAACGTCGACGCTCGCCGATGGCCTCTACGCCTGGAAGTTCGTGAACTGCCAGAGGTCGTCGTGGTCCAACGTGCGACCGGACCACTGGTCGAACCAGTCGGCCTTCGTCGACACGGGGTCCCAATCAATGGGCCCGGACCAGAGGGTTCCGACGTACGGGGTGGCCACGTCGATGACGTCACGCCACGGCAGCTCGTCGGGGACCCGCACTCCCTCGCGGGGCGAACGGATCAGCCAGTCCACGGCGCCGAGGATCGAGGCCGCCACCTGGACGGTGGTAGCGCTCTGATGGGGGGCGACGGCGCGAGCCTCCTCGATCGAGGTCAGCATGCCCGACCACCACGACTTGTACGGGTGGCCCATCAAGAGCACGCCCAGCTCATCGCGACCCGAGACGATCTCGTCGTTCATGATCCGCTGACTCTTCGGGTAGTCGTACTGCGCCCCCTCGAGCTCCACGAAACTGGCCCAGGCGGCGTCGCTCGGGCAGTAGGCGTAGTGGACCGTCGGCCGGTAGACCGCCTCGTCCCCCTCCCAGACCGTCAGATGGTCGCAGATGGTGAAGGCCTCGCCGTGGCGGATCACCATGCCCACGATCGGACCCGACGGGACGCACGAGCGCACCAGGGTCTTGTGGGCCATCTGGGCGAGGCAGATCTGGTTGCGCGGACCCTCGCCCTCGTGGGTGAAGGCCAGCGCCGGGAGGGACCTCTCGTGGGTGCCCCAGCCCATCTCGGCCGGCGCGACGCCTTCCTCGTAGAAGCCGTCCACGCTCCACGTGTTGACGAACTCACCGGGCAGCTTCGGTCGGTCGGTGACCTGGGTGTCGCGCTCGGCGATGTGGATGGTCTTCACGTCGAGCAGTTGCGCCAGCCGGTTGTACGCGCCGGAGGTCACGGCCTCGCCGATCGCCCCGTGGCGCTCGACGAGCAGGCCGTCACGCACGACCGCTTCGGCGATGTCGACCAACGCCCGCTTGGTGAAGTGGCTGACCAGGCCGGGGTTGGCCCCGTGCTCGACGACCGCGGAAGGGCCGTCGTTGCGGCCCCACCGGGCGAGCTGACGACGCAGTGCCATGTGGCGGTGATAGAGGGTGCGCTCCTGGGGGGAGGTCGTCGCGGGGTCCAAATACGGCTCCCAGACCTCCACCGACGTGTTGAGGTAGCGCACGTCGTGATCGCGACACCAATCCAGCAGCTCGGTCATGTCGATGTTCCACGCCAGGTCGATCAGGAGGTCGCCGTCGCCCAGATTCTCGGCGAGGACCGACTCGAGGTTCTCTCGCGTGATCTCGAACTGGAGGTAGGTGACACCACGGGCCACCGATGACGCGATGCGCTCGCTGTTCTGACGGCTCTCGATGACCTTCACTCTCGCGGGGTCGAATCCGAAGTGGTCGAGCAGGAGCGGCAAGAGGCATTGGGTCACCGAACCACACCCGAGGATGACGACACGACCTGGCATCGAGAGTTCAGACAATTAGGACCTTCTTTGATTGGGAGCGATTGGCGACTTGCCGTTTAGAACCTTAGTTCTGCGCGTCCGGTCCGAACCGTCGTCGGACCTCCGACTGATCACTCGGACTGAAGGTCGATCTCCATCCAGCGTTGCGGCGCAACCAGCGAGCGGAACCCGACCCTTGCGTACACCTCGTGCGCGTCGCTCGTGGCGAGCAGGATCCGGCGAACGCCGGCCGTTCGGCACCAATCGACCGCGACATGCGCCATCCACGTTCCGATGCCCAGACCGCGCTGGGACTCGACGACGAAGACGTCACAGATCCACGCGACCGTGGCCTCGTCGGTGACAGTCCTCGCGAAGGCGATCTGTCCGCCGTCACGGTAGACGCCAAGGCACCGCGAGCGCTCGATCGACCGACGGACCGTGTCCAGGCTCCGACCGGCGGCCCAGTAGCTCTCGTCACTCAGCCAGTGGTGGATGAGATCCACGTCGAGAAGCGAGGGGTCGTCGCTGAGCAACAGACCGTCGCGTTCGAGTGAGATCAACGTCCACCTCCACTTCCGCGCGCGTGGCCCGTAGAAGTTCGTAAAGTGAGCCACTTTACCAAGACGAAGAACCGGCCCGATGGTCGATTCGCAGTGGATGCCTGCTCGACGCTGCGGCCGACTCGACTTACGTGCACGGATGCACTCGGAGGACTACCCGAGGGCCGAGTGCTGCAGCCACAGGTCGGCGACCCGCCGATCACCTTCGACGCGGACCCCGAACTCGTCGGGGCCGCGGCGTCGATAGAGCGCGAGCAGCAACGCAACCGACGGACCCACGATCGCCGCGTCGACGTCGGCGGCGTAGCCATCGTCCACACGAACAACGTCGAAGCGATCGGGAAGCAGCGCCACCGTCCAACGGGCACCAGTGTCGAGGTCGCGCAGACCGAGCCTCTCCCCCTCGCCCCGCAGCTTCAGCACCCCCGGAGAGAAATAGCTGGCCGATGCGAGGTTGACAAGGAACTCGTCGATGGCGTCGACCGCGACCACCGGCTCCGCTTCGGGGTTGCCTCCGGCGGCGAGCTCGACGTCCATTCGATGCACCAAAGTCTCGTGCAGCTGTCGGCGCGACCAGAATCGCACGTGGTGATCGGCGCCCCAGGCCCACATCTCCTCATCGGGATCGGCGTGGCGAAGGGTGTCCACGAGCTGACGTCCCCCGCCACGAATCCACTCGGACGTCACCGGAACGGTCTCCGGGCCGAGCGACTCGAACGTCAGCCGCTCGGCGGCCCTTCGGCGAACTAGTTGGTCGGCCCACCGATGGATCGTGCCCAGATGCTCGGCCACGTCGACGACGCACCAACCGGGGCAGGACTCGACCACGGTCTCACCGGCGACCGCGTCAAGGACATCGGCGAATCGCCCGACCTCAGTCTCCAACGCGTCGCAGTGCTCGTGGTGGTTCATCCGTACCTCCGAGCGGCGGGGCACCGGCCGGACCTCGGGGGCCTTCGATCGACCTTCACGTCAGCCCTGGGTGAAGGCCGCGATGTCCCGAGCAGTGTCGTGCGTCACGTCAGGGCAGAGGTTGGGGATCAGCTCGGTCGCGTGCATGGTGCCCATGATCTGACGGCAACGCGCGTTGACGCCGCTGGCCATCAGCAGCCGGTAGAACGCGACGCCCTCGTCGCGCAAAGGGTCGCATTCGTTCACGTTGATGACGACCGGTGGAAGGCCGCGAACGTCGTCCGCAGTCGCGAAGGAGGGCCACGCCAGGGGATCGCGGGCTTCGAAGGCCTCGATGCCGTAGGCGAGGGCCCCCTGGCTCTCGTGGACGTTGAGCCAGATTCCCTCGTTCTCGTACGTCGAGGGGTACTCCGGCCGGGGCCAGCTGCCCGCGATGTAGGGGCAGAGCGCGTAGAGCCCACTGATGAGTCCGACGTCGCCGTCGCGCAACAATTTCATGCCGAGCGCGAGCGTGAGGTTGCCGCCACCACTCTCGCCCGCGACGACGATCCGCGAGTCGTCCACCCGAAGTTCGGAGGCGTTGGCGTGGAGCCACTGCAGGCCCGACGCGCAGTCGTTCAAGCCGGCGGGGTACGGCTCCACCTCGGGCACCGACGACGCCACCAGTGCGTTTCGGAAGTCGACCATGGCGACCGCCACACCCTTGTGAGCGAGGATCTTGCCCCACGCGCGGTAGTTGCCCCAGTAGCACGACAGTGTCGTCATGCCGCCGCCGTGGATGTAGTACACGCAGGGCAGCACCTCGTCGTTGTCGGGTCGGATGATCTGGACGTTGATGGTGTTGCCGTCAGGCTGGGATGTCACGTGATGGGTCTTCACCCGCAGACCGGCCGACGAGACGACCGACTCGACGTCGCACATCTCCATCGCTGCCTGGGAGAGCGCGTAACCGGCGAGTGCTGCCTCGCCACGGGCGTAGTCGAGGAGCCCCTCGCGACTCTCCGCCCGGGGGATCGGCAGTTCGTCGGCCAGCAGCGCCGAGATCGCCTTGATCCGTGGATCGATTCGCGGGTCGTTGTCGTAGTCGTAGCCCATAGATAGTCCTCCCTCGTGTGCACAACTCCTGGCGACGGTAACACAGGTCACTGCACCTCCAACCGAAGGACGGTGCGGACGTTCGACTGCGCCGGTCAGTCGAGGCGAGCGCTCGCCGATCCGGTGAAGACCGCGACGTTGTGCTGGTTGCGGGTCGCCACGTCGAACTGCGCCACGACGACGCCGTCGTCCTCCTCGATGGCGCTGACCGTCGCTGAAGCGATCAGCGTGTCCCCGGGCCATACCTGTGCGGTGAACCGACCACCGAATTTCGTCAAGCGGCCATCCCCGACGTAGTCGGTGAGCATCCGGCCCGTCAGGCCCATCGTCAGCATGCCGTGGGCGAAGACGCTCGGGTAGCCGGCGACCTGGGTGGCGAAGACCTCGTCAGTGTGGATCGGGTTGTAGTCCCCCGACGCCCCCGCGTACTGGACGATCTGCGTGCGAGTCAGGTTGTCGACGACGGTCGCCTCGTGGACGTCGCCCACTCGAAGCAACGCGGAATCGAGCGCCATCTCAGTCCCTCACCGTCTGGTCCGTGCGCACCCCGACCGACCGCGCGGTGACGACAAGCTCGCCGTCCGCGGCACAGTATTCGGTGATCGACTCGCCGAAGTGCAGGAGTCCACCGCGCCGCCCCTGTTTCTCCCACGTCCGACCGGAATGGACACTGACCGTGAGCACCTCGCCGGCGCGGATCGGGCGGTGGTACTCGTAGTGCTGCTCGGCGTGCAGGATCGTGCCGCCGTTGGCGCCGCCCGAGTCGCCGGCGGCGCCCTCGGAGTGGATCCGCCCCGACGGCGTCGCACCCGAGCCGAACCACACTTCGCCGGGCTTGGGTCGCAGGGGATAGTCCGGGTCGAACTGGGCGCTCGCCTGGACGAAGGTCGGTGGCGCGATGATGCCACCGACCGCTTTCGCTTCGTCGCTCGACGGGTCGTAGTACACGGGGTTGTCGTCGCAGAGCGCTCGGGCGAAGGCCATGATGTGACCGGCCTCGATGGGGAATCGTTCGGCCGTCACTGCGTCACGCTCGGCTCTCGCGGTAGGCCGAGCGCGCGCTCGCCGATGATGTTGCGCTGGATCTGGCTCGTGCCTGAGTAGATGGTCCCGGCCCGACTGGCGAAAAAGATGTCCTGCCAGTCGTCGGTCGCGTAGCCCTCGCCGGCGGGACGGATCATGGCGCCGGTCCCCACCACCTCGAGGGCGATCTCGCCGAAGGTCTTGTGGTACTCGCTCCAGAACAGCTTCGACACCGACGCCTCGGGGCCTGGCTGGCGGCCCTCGGCGAGCGACGCCAGCAGACGAAGTCCGGCGTAACGCATCAACTGGATCTGCGTGAAGCACCAGGCGAGGCGCTGACGGATCAAGGGATCATTGACTCTGCCGTTCGCGCGAGCGACGTCGACGAGCTCCCAGAACTCCTGATCGAAGCCGAGGTACGCGGTCGTGGCGGCGCCGCCACGCTCGAAGCCGAGGGTGGTCATCGCGGGCGCCCATCCGTTGTCGAGCCCACCGATCACGTTGAACAGCGGGGCGCGCGCACCGTCGAGGAAGTCCTCACAGAACTCGGCCGCCCCCGACATCTGGCGCACCGGGCGCACCGTCACGCCGTTCTCCTCGGAGAAGGGCACCAGCACGTACGACAGGCCCCGGTGCTTGGGCGCGTTGGGGTCGGTGCGACAGAGCACGAAGATCATGTTCGCCAGTCGAGCACCCGACGTCCAGATCTTCTGGCCCGTGACGACCAGCTCGTCGCCGTCGACGACGCCGCGAGTCTCGACGGCGCCCAGGTCCGACCCGTGGTCGGGCTCGGAGTAGCCCTGACAGTAGACGTCGGCACCCGAGACGATCCGATTGAGGAAGTGAGCCTTCTGCTCGGGCGTACCGTGGACGATGATCGCGGGGCCGACGAGTGCCTCGCCCATGCCGCGTCGCACCGCCGGCACGCCCTGGCGCCGGAGCTCTTCGTTGAACAGGGCCGAGCGCACCGGGTCCCAACCGCGCCCGCCGTACTCCTCGGGCCACTGCGCGCAGACGAGCCTCTCGTCGACGAGCCGGCGCTCCCACTCCCGGTACGTCGGATCCTGCACGGCCTGGGCGATGCCAATGCCACGCCGACCGCCGGCGATCGGCTGCCAACCCCAGTTCGCGAGGTCCTTCAGCCCCGAGGGCGTGTTCGCCTCGATCCACTCGCGCATCTCGGCTCGGAAGGTCCCGTACTCCGGACCCAGGTCAATCTCCATGACCGCCCCCTTGCGCATCGCGCACCAGTATCGCGCGCATTGGTGCCGTCATCCACGCCCCGGTCATCGGCCCGCCGCCGCCTCGGTGCCGAGGATCAGCGTGCCCGCCGCCATGAACATTCCCCCGACCCCCTGAGCCAGACTGACCTCGACGCCGGGGACCTGCGCTGCCGCCTCGCCGCGCAACTGTCGGACTGACTCTTGAATGAGGAACATCCCGTACATGCCGGTGTGGGTGTAGGAGAGACCGCCGCCGTTGGTGTTCATCGGCAGCATGCCGCCCGGTGAGGTGTTGCCGTCGGCGATGAAGTCACCGGCCTCACCACGACCGACGAACCCGAGGTCCTCGAGACCGAAGATCGGCAGGTGAGCGAAGGCGTCGTAGATCATCAGGTGATCCACGTCGCCCGGTCGGAGCCCAGCCTCGGCGAAGGCGCTCCGGCTCGAGAAACGAAAGGCCTTGGACGTCGTGAAGTCCTCCATCATCGACACCAGCGGTGTCTCGGCCGCCTCCCCCGCGCCGAGCACGTAGACCGGGCGCTTGGGACCGGGCACCGCCTTGGCCCTTTCGGCCGACGTGACGACCAACGCGCCGCCCCCGTCGGTGACGAGGCAGCACTCCAGCAGATGCATCGGGTAGGCGATCATCGGCGACGCCAGCACGTCGTCGACCGTGAGTAGGTCGCGGTACATCGCTCGGGGAACGTTCACCGACCAGCGCCGCTGGGCGACCGGCACCGAGGCCAACTGCTCGTGGGTGAGGCCGAACTCCTTCATGTAGCGAAGTACCCCAATGGGGAACAGGGTCGGTGGCCCGGAGATGCCGTAGGGCGCCTCGAACTGACCCATCGGTGAGGCGGGATCCATGACCCGCGGTGGGGCTCCGACTCGCGAGCGGCCGGACTCGCCGTGGGTGATCAATACCACCTCACACTGCCCGGCCGCGATCGCGGCGGCGGCGTGGCGCACGTGCACGAGGAAAGAGCAGCCACCGACGGTCGTGGCGTCGACGTACGTCGGAGCGATGCCCAGATAGTGGGCGACGGCGATCGGGGAGATCCCGGCTGTCGCGACCCCGTCGACGTCGCCCATTCGCAGGCCGGCGTCGGCCACGGCCAATCGAGCCGACTCGACGTGCATCTCGAGAGCCGAGACGTCGGGGACGACACCGATCCGCTCGGTCTCGGCCGCGCCCACGATGACCGCCCGTCGGTCGCTCACGGCGCATCCGTGGCCGGGCGGAAGACGGGAACCATCTGGTCGCCGCGGGGTTCAAAGTCGACCTCGAGCGCCATGTCGAGGTCGAGCTGCTCGGGGGTGTTGGCCACTCCGACGATGTTGGTCATCATCCGCGGACCCTCCTCGAGCTCCACCACGGCGATGGCGTAGGGAGTGCCACGCGCGAAGCCCGGAGCGGGACGGTGGCTGATCACGTAGGTATGGAGTCGTGCCCGACCGGAGGCTCTCGTCCAGGTGACGTCCGTGGAGGAGCAATGGGGACAGCCACCACGCGGATAGAAGTACGAGCGCCCGCAGGCGCCGCATCGTTGGATCCACAGCTCGCCGCGCGCCGTCCCCTGCCAGTAGCGCTCGGTGTCCGGCGTCGGGACCGGTACGGCCTTCGAGGCGCCAGCGCCGTCGGCGCCGTTCACGTCGCGACCACGCCGGCGCCACTCGCCACGACGATGCCGAGCTCGTCCAAGAGGTCTTGGCTGTAGGCGATCAGTCCGGTGCGACTCTGTGGCGGGGCGCTGCACAGTGCGAGCGCCGCCTCGGCCATGACCTCGGGCCGCTCGACGACCTGGTCGGGGTCATCAGGTCGCACGAGCTGGTGGAACAGGGTGCCCGGTGTCGGCACCACGAGATTGGGCGAGAGGGCGTTCACGGCCACATTGTCGTCGTAGGTCTCGGACGCCAGACCGGTGGAGAACCGCTCGACGGCTGCCTTGCACATCCCGTAGACCGTGGCACCGATGCGCCTCGGATCGGGCGGAATGTGTGGATGGAGCGCCGCACGCGACGAGATGTTGAGAATCCAGCCCTCGCCCTTGGCGACCATGCCGGGCAGGACCATCTGGGATAGGTGCATCGGCGCCGCGACCTGCACGTCGAACATGAGCGCCAGACGCTTGGCCGAGAACTCGGATACCGGTTGGAAGAAGGAGACCGCGGCGTTGTTCACGAGGATGTCCACCGCTCCCAACCTCAACAATGCCTCATCAACGAGTGCCGTACGCTCGCCGGCGTGCGAGAGGTCGGCGGCCAGCGCCACGGCGTCGCCACCGTTGGCTCGAATGCGCTCGACGGTCTCGTGAATCGTTCCGGGTAGCCGACTCGCCTCGGGATCGATGGTCCTCGCGGTCACGACCACCATCGCCCCTTCGGAGGCGAACCTCTCGGCAATCGCCGCGCCGATGCCCCGGCTGGCCCCGGTGACGATGGCCACCCGACCTCTCAACATCTGTTCACCCACGGTGCACCCCCGCCATGGACTAATTACTACACCAATTCAACCTGGTGCCCCCGACGTCGGCGAGATCGAGAGCGCACCGTGGCGAGGAGGTCGCGCTCGAATGTGGCCCCGACGACACCGGACTTGTCGTCTTGCGCCGCGAAGTCCGTGCGATCAGTTTCACGTCCGGAGTCCTTCGGACGTCTCCTCGACCGTCGATAGCATGACGCGGTGTCCAATGGCCGACGAGTCAAGAGCCTTCCCGACCTCCTCCACGTCATGGCCTGGACGGTCCTGCCCCTCTTCGCGGTGGCGATCATCGCGATCCGCTATAACCGCACGTGGTACTTCTACGACGAGTGGGGGCTGATCCGAAGGATCATCGACACCCACGAGAGTTTCGCCGGACACGTCGAGCTCTACGTGGGCCATCTCTGGTTGACCAATCACCTCCTCTACGAGATCCAGGTCTTCTGGTTCGGGACCTCGAACCACCTCTTCATTTGGACCATCTTCTGCGCCAGCATCGCGCTCCTGGTCTACGCCGTGGGTTTTTGCCTGTGGCGCCTCGGCGTGCCGTCGATCGTCGCACTGGCTGGCGGACTGGTCGTGGGCCTCTTCGGGCCGGGCGGTGGACTAGTCAGTTTCGAGATCGACGTCGGGACGATATTCGCGACGGCTCTGGTCTTCATCGCCGCGGCGATCGTGGCTCGCGAGGCCCCCGAGACGACTGCCGAGGTCGTAACGGTCTCACTAGTCTTGCTGCTCGCGGTCGTCTCGGACAGCAGCCTTACCCTCATCGGCCTTCTCCCGGTCGGCGCCCTCCTGATCGTCCGATGGGCGAGACGCCACGCGGCCGCGGCTCTGCTCCCGACGGTCCTCGTCGGCCTGTGGACTCTGACCCAGACGCTGCCCCGCTACAGTGCGCCGACCATCGCCGGGCAGGTGGACTTCGGCTTCAAACTGCTCTTCGGCACGGCCGGAGGCCTCGTGTACGGCGGTCCCGTCGCCGGTGGGGTGATGCTCGCAATCGCGATCGCCTTGCCTTATCAACAACGACTTCTTGTATCTTCCCCACGCCTGGAAGATTTCGAAGCGCACCTGTAGGCGCAAAGGTCCCACCTGAGCCACCTTCAGCGAGAGCAATTTTGACGTCGGCACTCCAAACTTCGCTGTTCCCACTGACCGCATAAGAATGAGCTGGCCGAAAATAGAGCATCGTTGCAACGATGGCGGCAACAATGAGAAATGACAGCACAACCCAACTTCGTCGGCGTCGAAGAATCGACTGACTCGCAACCGGGTGGTCAATCTTTCTATTCATTGCGTGACACTAACGTTGCCCAAGCATGAATATGACTCAACTTCCGAGTGCGTACCTGAACAGACTGATCCACCGGCCGTTGCGAGAATCAACGATGTTTGCGTTTAGACGGCGATCTTCTTCGTCATCACAAATGGCATCGGCTCTGGAACATTTTCTCCATGCTCAATCATGACTTCAATGTGAGCGGCGATTGCCTCCCGCATGTTGGCCGTGACTTCCTCGATGGTTGCTCCAGTGGAAATGCAGCCGTCAAAGTCCAAGACATAGGCGGCGAAGTTACATCCCGCGTCTTCGATCACAATCGTGTACTCATTCACCGGAATCTCCTCTCCAAACTTGCCTGTCGCACAATGCTACCGAGGACCGACTTTGACACCTCATCACCCAGCGCGCCAGGCACCGTGACGGTGCCTGGCCTGAGCGGGTGGTGGTAGTGACGATGGCTGCCTTTGTGGCGAACTTGGAACCAACCGTCTAGCTCCAGTTCCCGGATGATTGCACGCACCTTCACGACCTCCCATCGGTCGCGGCACACTGACTCGTAGAAACCTGCGTTACTTCCAAGATACGCGGCGCCGTGTGGAACTGGACTGACGGCCAAATGATCATTCATCGACCTAAGCGAGTGTCGAGAGAGTTGTGAAGCGCGAGGAAGTATCGACACGACGGGTCCTTCGCCTATTCGAGTCCCGGCTCACTTTCTACGAACAAACGACATTCGTATAGCGCGTTTTGGCAGAAACTCAATTATCCACTTTCGGTGAAATCCCCAGTGTTCCCTGGAACAATCGGAGTCACATCAAGCTCACCGCAAAGCGGACCTGGGCTGGTTCGCAGATTCACTTGACTTCCTCTCCAAGCGAGAGTGAACGATCGGAACCAGGGGCATGCCTTGCCTCCACCCTCCCCACTCCAGCCGATGACAAATGAAGCTGAGCCTCCATGCGGCTTCAGCGATACGACAGGAAGCGTCAGACGTTGGTTGGCAACGCTGCCCGAGAGGCCCCCGCCGTAAACGTCGATCTGATCAGTCGCCATTACAGTCGATCCCGGCTTCGACCTCTTGGCAGCACCGTTCTGATTCGAGAACGGTCCGATTCCAAGCTGCACTGTGATCGACGGGTATCCGAAGATCTTGCATTCGGTGTTGCTCGTGTTCTCAAAGACGAGGACCAGCCAACTGTGGCCGAGTCCGCCGCTGCCCATCTGAGTGACCTTGAGCGACGAGACGTTGCATGGACGCACCGCTGAACGTCGAGCGCTCGTGTTGTTAACAACTAGCCAAGTCACAGTTAGGACGGACGCAATGAGAAAACATGCTCCAATGACTCCTAGTACGGATTTCCTGCCCATGTTGTCAGACGCTACAGAAGCCTCGCTCGATGCGCTTACAGGCTCAGCCGAAACACATTTGTCTACTGCACTTTGGTAAAACCTGACTCTGCCAAAATGGCCGCTCTCGAGGATCGTTTATGAAGCGATCAGTACTTGGGCAGCAAGAGTGTGAGGTGTTGGGATCGGTTCACCCATCTCACGTAGCAATTGGATGTGCACCTCAAGGGCTTCAGTCATCAGGCGAGTAGTTTCCTCCACTGTCTGACCTGTAACGATGCACCCGGGAATATCGGGAGCGTAGGCGCCAAAGTTTGACCCGGCGTCTTCGATGATGATTGTGTATTGGGTCATCGGCGCATCCTCTCCAAACTTGCTTGTTTCACGATGCTAGCGAGAGTCGCCTTGGGAACGTCTTCGCTAGGTCGACCAGCCACCGTAACCGCACCAGACTTCGTGGGGTGGTGAAACTGTCTGTGGCTCCCAGTTTGGCGAATCTGGACCCAGCCATCATCAGCCAACTCTTTGAGTAACTCCCGATACTTCACGACCTCACAACGGTCGTACCAACGTCAATCTTCTAACGAATACCTAAACACGTTCGTCTACCGCGTCTTGGTGGAAACGAAGAGGTCCGTCAGGCGAGACCTACGACGAGCGCAATTGCTTCGTCGATCGCCCACTCTTCTTCGATAGTCACGTGACCTGCAACATCGCCGAGACGTCGAGCATCAACCGCTGTCATCTGCTCGATGAGCACCTTGGTCTGCCCACTCTCGATGTTGATGACAGGTCGGAAATGTGTGGCGAGTGCGCTTTGAGAGGTAGGCGCAACAATCACCGTCGAGAGCGGACTCAAGGCGTTGGATTGCACGACGACGCCAAAACGTGGACCACGCTGTTCATGTCCGCTTGCGTCATTCGTACGGAAGCGAAAGATGTCACCCCTCAACACGAAGCGACTCCATGAATGCCGCAATCTCCAACATCTCCTTACGGTCCTGCTGGTCGCTGGCGACCATTTGCGCCTCGGCGTAGATGATCTCGCCACGACGCAACTGGTCTGCAGCAACCTGCAGACCTTTGCGAATGGCTTCGGAACGTGAAAGTCCCGAAGCTTCCAAAAGATTCAGATTGTGCTGAGCCTCAGCATCAAGTCGAAAGGAAACTGCGTATTTCTGAGCATCGGTCACCGACTTATTGTATCACATAAGGTGATACTTTGACTTAATCAAGACTTAGCCGAAACACGTTGGTCTCGCGGGCCTCGAATCCGAGCTTCACGTAGAGCGCATGAGCGGCAACGCGAGATGGCCTGCTGGTCAGGTCAATCGAACGAACACCGAACGCTCTTGCCTGGTCGATGGCGGCCAAGGTGAGCGCCTCTCCGGCGCCGCCGCCTCGGAATGATTCGTCAACGACGACGTCCTCGATCCACGCCCGAACCCCGGTGGGTATGGCGAAGACCACCAACGTCAGGGTGCCGACAACGCGATCGCCGTCCCGTGCCACGAAGAGCGTCGACGTCGGTGATCCGACGATCACCTCCACCTGGCCAACAGTGAGCGGGGCCGCGGAACTCGACAACTGCGGGAGGAGCCGATTGAGCCCGGCTACGAGGACATCGGTCACGTGGGTCGCGATCTCGACCGTCACAGTCATGCCTCACCTCGCCACACGGGTCGACGGAGGTCGTCGTAGAAGACGTCACGGCGCTCACCGTCGAAGGCGGCGAAGATCGGCTCCACCCAACGGTCGGCGCCAATCGTCGGCGTCGGGAGGTTGTCACGGGTGAACCATCCGGCGTCGGTGCACTCAAGGGGATGGATGTTCATCTCGCCCCCGATCGCCCGACAGAAGAACAGCAGCGAGTACAGCGGAATACGCGAGCTGCCGAGGCGCATACCGTCGAGGACGCCGATCAGCCGAATCGGCTCGACCTCGATGCCGGTCTCTTCAAGGACCTCCTTGACGACCACTTCGGGAGCCGAGTAGCCCACGTCGCACCAGCCAGTCGGGTAGAGCCAGACACCTGAGTCGGCCCGCTGGATCAGGAGCAACTCACCCTTGTCGTTGGTGACGGCCGCGCCGACGGCGACCTTCGGCGTCTGGTAGCCGGGGACCCCTCGGCCGACGTCCTTCATCCACTCCGTGACGTAGCCGTCGGCGTCGGGCACGCCCTCGAGGCCCTCGTCGGCCGCAACCTTGATGTCGCCGGCGATCTTCAGGACCTCCTCGAAGCGCTCACGCTCGTACTGGCTCTGGGTGAAGCCGAGCCCGGTTCGCGCAACACCGGCCAGCGACTCGGCCCAGCGACGAAGTGTCTTCTCGGGAACCGGTTCCACCGTCATGACGCTACCAACGCCGGCTAGGCCGACGTCGCGTCGAGCACTTCATCGACGGTGCCCACGAGGCCCGTGTAGAAAGCGCCGAACTCGCCGTAGAGGGTGGAGGCCTCATCGAAGCGCATCGAGTAGACGCACTCCTTCAGGTCGTCGATGTGCACGCCGAAGAGCGTGACGCCCCACTCCCAGTCGTCGAGGCCCGTCGAGCCCGTCACCACCTGGAGGATTCGGCCCTTGAACTCCTTGCCCGCAGCGCCGTGCTGGCGCATGAGCCGCATCCGTTCGTCATAGGACAGCGCGTACCAGTTGTGCTCCTCACCGCGGCGCTTAGACATCGGATAGAAGCAGAAGGCCCTCATGCCGGCCGGCGGCAGCACGGGGTTCAGCCGGTCGTTGATCATCTTCTCGGGCATGCCCGCGGCGTACTCGCTCACCTCCGTCACCGAGACGTAGCTCTCGGCGACCTTGAAGCCAGCCGCTTGAACCTTGCTCTGGAACCGGCGCAGGTCCCACAGGTCCTCGCCGAGGACCATGAAGCACGTGTCGGCCTTGGCGCCCATGATCGCGGCGGTGACCACCTGCAGTCCGGCGTCGACCGCCTCGTCGACGGCCTTTCGGACCGCGCCGGCGTCGACGGTCCCGTCCGGGTGGCAGAACAGGTGGACGACGTTCAGTCCTCGTGCGGGTCCGAGCGGGGCGGGAGGGTTCATCCGCCAATGCTATGGCGTGGCGTCCAACGAAGAGCCGTGGGGCCCGAAGGCCCCACGGCTCACGTGGATCTGCGAGTAGTCCGACTTAGTAGTCGTCCATGCCCCCGCCGGGCATCGACGCAGCCTTCTCTTCGGGCTTGTCGACGATGACGCACTCCGTCGTGAGGAACAGCGCCGCGATCGACGCCGCGTTCTGCAGCGCCGAGCGGGTGACTTTGGCAGCGTCGATGACACCGGCCTTGATCAGGTCCTCGTACTCGCCGGTCGCCGCGTTCAGTCCGGAGGTCGCGTTCTTCAGATGACGGACCTTGTCCACGACCACGCCACCCTCGAGCCCGGCATTGACCGCGATCTGGTTGAGGGGTGCCTCGACGGCCTTGGAGACCATGCGCGCACCGGTCGCCTCGTCACCGCTCAACTTGTCGGCGCACTCGAGGATCCGGGACTGGCTGCGCAACAGCGCAACGCCGCCCCCGGGCACGACGCCCTCTTCGATGGCGGCCTTGGTCGTCGACACCGCGTCCTCGATGCGGTGCTTCTTCTCCTTCAACTCGACCTCCGTGGCCGCGCCGACCTTGATGACGGCGACGCCACCGGACAGCTTGGCGAGGCGCTCCTGGAGCTTCTCGCGGTCGTAGTCCGAGTCGGTGTTCTCGATCTCCGCCTTGATCTGGCTGATGCGACCCTTGATGTCGTCCTCGGAGCCGGCACCCTCGACGATGGTCGTCTCGTCCTTCGTGACGACGACCTTGCGGGCCGATCCGAGCAGCTCGAGGCCGGCGGTGTCGAGCTTGAGCCCGATCTCCTCGGAGATGACCGTGCCACCCGTGAGGATCGCGATGTCCTGGAGCATGGCCTTGCGGCGCTCCCCGAAGCCCGGCGCCTTCACGGCGACGGACTTGAAGGTCCCACGAATCTTGTTGACAACGAGCGTGGCGAGCGCCTCGCCCTCGATGTCCTCGGCGATAATCAAGAGCGGGCGACCCGACTGCATGACCTTCTCGAGGACCGGGAGGATGTCGCGCACCGAGGTGATCTTCGAAGAGACCAGCAGGATGTAGGCGTTCTCGAGGACCGCTTCCATCCGCTCGGTGTCGGTGGCGAAGTAGGGGGCGATGAAGCCCTTGTCGAAGCGCATGCCCTCGACGAGGTCCATGTCCATACCGAAGGACTGGCTCTCCTCGACGGTGATGACGCCGTCCTTGCCGACCTTGTCGATCGCGTCGGCGATCATCTCGCCAATCTCGTTGTCCGCCGCGGAGATCGAGGCCACTTGCGCGATCTGCTCCTTGGTGTCGGCAGGCTTGGCGAGGTCACGCAGCGATGCGACGGCCGCCTCGACGGCCGCCTCGATGCCCTTCTTCAGCGACATTGGATTCGCACCGGCGGCGACGTTGCGCAGCCCCTCGTGGACCATCGCCCAGGCGAGGACCGTCGCGGTCGTCGTACCGTCACCGGCGACGTCGTCGGTCTTCTTGGCGACCTCCTTCACCAGCTCGGCGCCGATGCGCTCGAACGGGTCCTCGAGGTCGATGTCCTTGGCGATGGAGACGCCGTCGTTGGTGATCGTGGGGGCGCCCCACTTCTTGTCGAGCACGACGTTGCGGCCCTTGGGCCCGAGGGTCACTCGAACGGCGTCGGCCAACTTGTTCATGCCACGTTCCAGGGCCCGGCGGGCCTCTTCATCGAAAGAAATCAGTTTCGCCACGGTGGATCCTCCTAGTGCGATCGCACCTTTTTGGTGCAACGCAATATTAGCAGTCTAGGGAGGTGAGTGCTAACGGAGGTCAGCCGCCGGCGACGGCCGGGACCAGCGAGACGGTCTGGCCCGGTTCGAGGACGGTGTCGAGTCCGTCCAGGTACCGGACGTCCTCGTCGGCCACGAAGACGTTGACGAACCGACGCAGGGCTCCACGGTCGTCCAGCACTCGAAAGGCGATGCCCGGGTAGGCCGCATCGACGGCCGCGATTGCCTCGCGCACGGTCAAGGCCTCGACGGGGACCTCGCCCGCTCCCCCGACGAGCGAGCGCAACTGGCTGGGCAGGCGGACCGTGACGCTCACGACGCCGCCACCAGTTGGTGGAATCGCAGGGCGTCCTCGGCCGCAGCCAACGACGGGGCGATGGTCGCGCTGACGGTGGCGGTGTCGACCACGGCGTCGAGGGTCTTCAGGCCGTGGCCCGAGATGATGGCCACAATGGACTTCGTGGGGTCGATCGTGCCTCGTTCGATCATCTGGCGCAGGCTCGCAATCGTGACGCCGCCCGCCGTCTCGGCGAAGATGCCCTCGGTCTCGGCGAGCAGGCGGATGCACTCGAGGATCTCGCTGTCGGGCACCGAGCCGCAGTCCCCACCGTGGAGACGCAACTCGTCGAGGACGTAGGGTCCGTCGGCCGGGTTGCCGATCGCGAGCGATCGCGCGATCGTGTTGGGGCGCTGGGGAGTGATGACGTCGGCGCCGTTGGCGAAGGCCGTCGCAATCGGCGAGCAGCCAGTCGCCTGGGCCCCGAACAGCACTGGTGCCGGCCCGTCGATCAGGCCGAGCTCGATGAACTCCTTGAAACCCTTGGCCACTTTCGTCAACTGGCTGCCCGAAGCGACCGGCACAACTACCTGGTCCGGGACGCGCCAGCCCAGCTGCTCGGCGATCTCGTAGGCCAGTGTTTTGGAGCCCTCGGCGTAGTAGGGCCGGATGTTGACGTTGACGAACGCCCAGTCGCCGTGCTCGGCGACCAGCTCGATGCAGAGTCGGTTGACGTCGTCGTAGCTGCCCTCGACGCCGAGCACCGTGCCGCCGAAGATTGCGGTCATGGCAATCTTGGACCTCTCGAGGTCGGCGGGAATGATCGTGATGCTCGGCCACCCGATGAATGCGGCGTGAGCGGCAACCGAGGTGGCGAGGTTGCCCGTCGAGGCGCAGGCGGCGGTCGCGTAGCCCAGACGGCGAGCGCTGGAGAGCGCGACCGAGACCACGCGGTCCTTGAACGACCCGGTGGGGTTGCGCGTGTCGTCCTTCAGCCAGAGCTCTTTCACGCCGAGCACGTCGGCGAGGCGCGTGGCCCGTCGAAGCGGCGTCCAGCCGGCCCCGAGGTCGACCGGGGCCACGCCCGGGTCGGGCAGCAGTGCGCCGTAGCGCCAAATGGAGTTGGGGCCCTGGGCGATTGACTCGCGGGTGACCGCCTCCTTCGCACCGGCGAGGTCGTAGGAGACCTCGAGCGGACCGAAGCAGAACTCGCACGCATAGTGCGCATCACTCGGGTAGGTGGTACCGCACTCTCGACATATAAGACCTGTAGCGAAACTCATAACTCCCTTTTCATCGTTCGGCCTTTGGCACCTGGTGTGATGAGCGGGTGCTCGTGTATCACACTGGTTGTCGCGACTTCAACGGGGCCGTCCCTCAGTCGCTCTTGATGACCCTTCAATTCTGGTCGCTGGCTGGTCGCGTGTCAAGTGCGACCTCGTCCGAGGTGCCCCTATCCTCAATGGGGTGAGTAGTCCCGACGTCCCCTGGACCCTCAGTCGAGAAGATTTCAGCCTCGAGAAGGTCACCCGGCTGAAGGCCGCCACGACCGTGGCCGTCATCGTGCCGGCCAAGAACGAGTCGGCGACGGTCGGCACCGTCCTCGACGCCGTGCAGGTCCACCGCCACCTCGTCGACGAGCTGGTCGTGGTCAACGACGAGTCGGTCGACGACACGACTACAGTCGCCGACCACCACGGGGCCCGGATCGTCGCCATCGAGGGCCCGGGCGGCAAGGGCGAGGCGATGCGGGCCGGTCTCGCTGCGACCACGTCGGACATCGTTGTCTTCCTCGACGCCGACGTGATGAACACCACGTCGGAGTTCGTGGCCCGCCTCATCCAGCCTCTGCTCGAACGCAGCGACATCGAGTTGGTCAAGGGCTACTACGAGCGACCGCTGCACAACATGCCCTCGGGCGGGGGCCGCGTCAACGAGCTGGCGGCCCGACCGATCCTTTCACTGCTCTACCCCGGACTGGGCGAGATCCGCCAGCCCCTCGCCGGTGAGACCGCCGGGCGGCGCAGCGCCCTCGAGTCGATCACGCTGGAGAAGGCCTACGGTGTCGAGATCGCGCTGCTCATCGACATCGCTCGGCAGTTTGGCGTGCACAGCCTCGCCCAGGTCGACCTCGGCGTGCGCCGTCACCGCAATCGCCCGCTCGAAGAACTCCGCCCCATGTCGATGGACGTGCTGCGAGCGGCGTTGAAGCGCTACTCGGTCCACCTGCCACCGCAGACATGACTAGCCAACAGCGAGGTCGGGGCCAAGCACGACGATGACGTCGTCGCTTGCGGCGTTCGATACCGGATGCAATCCATTGAGTGGCTGTACGGCGTGGGCGCTGACGTGGACCTCACTCGCGATCTCGAGTGCCGCCCACCGGAACTGCGGGTTGTAGTAAATGATGGTCCCGATCACTCTGGCCGCGTTCAATGCGGGCAGGGTGTCCCATCCCAGCGTGAGCAGCTGCTGCGTGTAGCGGCCAGCCAATTTCGAAGTCGACGTCCCGTTCGCGACTTGCACGCGCACTTGAGACTTCGGAATGACCTTCGATTGGGGCTTGGTCGTCGTGGTTGACCCGGCGGGCAGCGTGGTGGTGGTCGGTGTTGAAGGACTCGCTGATCGAAGCATCAGGAACGTCGCTGCGACGAAGAGAACAATGATGGTCAACACGACACCGAGCGAGGGCTGATAGTGCGAGCCCGCGGTGTGCGAACCGTGGTGAGGTTGGGATGGATCGCTCATTCGGCCAAGCCTATTGCGGTCGGTCGAAGTTAACTAACCTTGGTACTTCCAAGCCGGTGTGGCGCAGTCTGGCAGCGCAGGCGATTTGTAATCGTCAGGTCGGGGGTTCGAATCCCTCCACCGGCTCCGAGAAGGTCAAGACGAAGGTGGTCGACCGATTTACATCGGTTCTCGAAGTGTTCCGAGCCTTCACCCTGAGAGCGAGCGCCGTGGGCCTGGCGATCGGCGTCGCCCTGGGCGCCGCCTTCTCATCTCCGCCCAAGGAGCCTCGTCCGACCTGCCCAACAGAAATCGACCTCCGCGCTCGCCGGTGCCCGACCGGTACCGAGACACTTGACGAGAGCGGGAGCGATTCCTGATCAGAGTACGAACACCTCAACGCGAGAGTACGCGGCGCCGGTCCTCTTCCCGACAGCCCCCTCGCCCGCCGACTTGATGGCAACACCCCTCACGTGCAGAGCGCTCAGTCGGCCCCGCAGGTACTTCGCAACAGCGGTGGCCCGCGCTCGACTGACCGACATGTTGAGCGAGGTCAGTCCAGTCGCCGACGTGTAGCCGTAGAGAGTGACCGAGCGGTACTTCTTCACCTTGATGGATGTGGCCAGGTGCTTCACCTGGTTCTTCAACGCTGCTGACAGCACCGCCGAGTTCTTCTTGAACGAACCGACGGCACCAAGGAGACGGGCCGGTGCGTGGCCGCTCCACTGCGCGTAGAGGGTCGACGATCCCGACAGAGTCAACCGCTGTCCCGCGGTGTAGGACGTCCCGGTGCCTTTGGCCGCGGTGTTCCAATGAGCTAGGAGGAAGCCGGCGAGGAGCATTCCGTCTTGGCCAGGCAGCGTGACCGATGAACCGTGCACGCCGCTGATTGGCGCAACAGAACCACTGCCGCCGTTGGCATTGAATGTCAACGTATCCGTGAGCACTTGGGACCACTCGGCATAGAGGATGACTGACGCGACGGGGGTGTAGGGCGACCCACCTTGTCCGACCAACGTTCCCCCCGAGAGGTTGGTGAACCAACCGGTGAAGGTCGACCCGGGATTCGTAGGCGTGGGTAAGAGGACCGGACCGGAACCAGGTAGGTAGTTCGCAGTCGTCGGAGCGACAAGACCTCCGTTGGCTGAATACGTGACGACGAACCCACTCACCGACCACTGCGCGTAGAGGACGACCGACGCGACAGGGATGAAAAGCGCCCCACCGAGTCCGACTAAGGATCCGCCTACCGGAGCCGAGTACCAACCGTTGAAGGACGAGCCGGAAAGAGTAGGCGTCGGGAGAACGGTCGCAGGTGTGCCGAAGGTGTAGTCCAACACTGACGGAGTGACGACTCCACCGTCAGACGAGTACGTCACGACATAAACGTCGGCGGTCCACTGCGCGTAGAGAGTCTGATCGCCGTTCAACACGTACGTAGCTCCGCCGGCATACTCAGTCCCACTCCCATCGGCTGCAGTGTTCCAGCCAACGAAAGTGTGTCCTGGGTTCGTGATTCCGGCACTCGATGGAAGGGAAACCGTTGCCCCCACTTGACTTGTTAACGGTGTAATGGCTCCATTTCCACCATTCACTGCAAAACTCGCGACTGCGGTCGGGATAGTTCGCCAAATCGCGTAGATGGTCAGCTTGGAGGAGAAATCAAATTGAGCACCGTCAGCAAACGAAGTTCCGGTTCCGTCCGCCAATGTGTTCCAATCAACAAATACCTTGCCTGAATTCGCAAACGATGGAACTAGATTTGCAAACATTGTTAAAGGTGCCGAGACATTGTCAGTCATCAGTGCATAAACCGGATCCAGGGCATTCACATTCTGCGCCAGTGTGACCGTGTGATAGGGATTTACCCAAATCGCATACAGAGTGATCTTAGAACTGAAGCTATAAGTCCCGCCGTCTGCGAATGACAGCCCGCTTCCGTCGTAGGCCGTATTCCAATCAAGAAATGACTTGCCCGCATTTGCAAACATCGGAAGCAAATTTGCAAAAGTTGTGAGAGCAGTAGGCGAGTTGGCTGTTTGGGAGGCGTAGACAAGGTCCAGTGAATTGACATTCTGAGCAAACGTCACTGAGTAATAGGCGGGACCAGCAGCAGCTGCGACCAGTGGAATTCCAAAGGTGAACGCTGAAAGCGCCACAACCGAAACCGCCAGGCGACAAATCACTTCACGAAAACCCAAGTGTTGGCTACGATTCATGACGTTGCGTCACTGAAAAATGAAACGCGAGCACGGAGGGACATTTGGCGCAAGAGATGCGCGGCAGTTGTGTCGATACCCCAGTTGGGCAAGATCAGCTCTTTGAACGCCGGTGTAGCGGTCTCGGTGGCCGCCTTCGAGGTCGCAC
>JANXWA010000029.1 GCA_025351385.1 Acidimicrobiales bacterium
CCTCGTCCTAGATGATGAAAGGAGCTACTAGCTCTTCCAGATCTGATCCCACCGAGCCGAGCCGCCATCGGGGCTGAGCACCGGTGTGACGCCGTCGGCGGCCGTTCCCGAGATCCAGTTCTGGACGTTCTTGCGAGCCGCGAACGCGGTGACCGTCGTGTCCAGCCAGAGGTAGGGGATGTCCTTGGCGAACGTGCTGTTCACCAGCTGCCACTGACCGACCTGAGCGGCCGAGTTCGGTGGCGACGCCAGCGCGTTCAGCATCGCCGCCTCGATGGCCGCGTCGCCCAAGTGGGCGAAGTTCACCGCACCGGCGATCATCGTCCCGGTGGGGAGTGCGGCCATGCCGAGCCCGGACGGTGGGTTCTCGCCCGCCGAGAACGAGTTGAACCACACGTAGTTGAGCGCCGGGTCAACGGTGCCGAACTGGTTCCACGTCGCGCAGTCGTAGGTTCCGTAGATCACGTTGTTGATCAACGTGCTCTGGACCACCGGGCGAGAGGTCACTGTGATGCCGACCGCGGCCAACTGCTGCTGGAAGAAGGAGAACGCCTTCGTCGCGGCGGAGTTGCCCGAGACGATGTCGATCACGAAGCTGACCGCCGACACGTTGTTCTTCGACTTGTACGCCTGGACCAGGGCCTTGGCTCCGGCTGGGTTGTACGCCGGGTAGCCCGGGTTCTTGTAGTAGCGCGACGTCTTCTTGTAGATGCCGTCGGCGACCACGCCGGTCATGCCGTCGACCACCTTCCAGTAGGTCGTGCGGTTGATCGCCATTGCGCAGGCCTGGCGGATCGTCACGTCGTTCAGCACGGGGCTCAACTTGGTGTTCCACTGCAGCGTCGACGGGTCGACGGCACCCTTCGTTCCCTGCCAGTCAGCAAACTGCACCTGGGCCGGCGGTGCCTGACCCTTCAGGATGTAGCTCAACGCTCCCGGCAGTCCAATGGCCGCGGTGAACTGACCGGCCCACGCGAAGTACTGGTTCATCGTACCGGTCGTGTTGATGATCAGGCAGTTGACCGACGGGTCCCTGAACGAGTTGACATCGGTGACGTAGTTGATGCCGCTGATGTGCTTCAAGTTCGCAATAGCGCCACCGTCCTGGGTCAGGATCATGTCGACATCGCCAGCCTGCAACGCCTGGTTGCGGGCGTTGTCGTCGGCGATGGTCTTGAAGTTGATCGCGTTGAGGTACGGCAGCTTGCGGTGGTGGGCGTCCGAACGCCAGTACTTGGCGTTGCGGACCAGCTGGGACTCGACGCCCACCTGCCACGTCTTGATCTTGAACGGACCGGTGCCCAGAGGCGTTCCGGCGAATCCGGCCGCGAGCGAGTTCGGGTGGGCCATGTAGGAGACCTGCTGCTCCGCCAAGGAGACCGGAAACGTCGAATAGGCGATGACCAGGGTGTACTTGACCGTGTTGGTGTCGATCTTCTCGCACTTGGCGATGATCGGACGAATGGCCAGGCCCACCGTCGGGTCGGCGGCGGAGGCGGCCCAGTTGGCCACTACGACGTCGGCGTTGAACGGGTCACCATTGGAAAACTTGACACCTTGTCGAAGAGCGACGGTCCACTGGGTGTAGTTGGAGTTGGGAGTTGCCGACAGGGCCAGCATCGGCAGTGCGGTTCGGCCACTCTTCGACATGACGAAGAGGGGGTCGTAGAGCGCATTGGCCACGCAGAATCCCGAAGCGTCCATCTTGCCTTGCGCGCCATTGAACTTATGGAAGTTCGGCACGTCGGAGATGAGGGCGATGGTCAGTTTCCCGCCCTTCTTCGGTGTGCCGTGGTTTACACCCGTCGTCGCACCGGCCACTCCGGCGAGGAGGCCGTCAACGACGGTGCCAGCCATCGCGACGCCACCGATAGTTGCGGCCGAGTGAGTAAGGAACGATCGACGATCGAACGTTGGTGACATCATGTTCCTGCTTTCCCCCGAAGAACCGGCCTTGTGCTGGTTCTCCTTTTGAGGCAACTTAGCAAGAACTTTAAGCAAAACAAGTTCACGGGCCCAAACTCTCCCTCAGGAACTGCTTCAGGGCCCAGGCGGAAGGGAGGAACCGCCTGGACCCTGAAAATCTGATGACGAATGCGTCAGGACCCAGACGGCCGGGAGGAGTCGCCTGGGTCCTGAGAAATCGGCCTGCGGCCTAGCGATTGCCGCCCTGGCCGCCAAAGCCACCCATGCCGCCAAACCCACCCATATAACCGTGGTCTGCGTGACCGTGACGTCCGATTCCGCCTCCGGCGCCCATCATGGCGAAGCCGTCATGGCCTCCGGTGAACTTGGGCTGGCCAATTCCGACTGTGGTGGCCGTCAACACGGTATTGGCGGAGTCGAAGACCCCCTCCGCGAAAACGATCGAGCCCACGGTGACGTCAGCCAACGTGGCGCTCGCCCCGTTCTTGGAGTACTTCGTGGTGCCGGTGACGTCGATGGTGACGTTCGGACCTACGTGGTCAGTGACCGTGATCGTGCTCGCGGTGACCGCCACAACCTGGCCCGCGGCGTGAGCCAGCTCGATCTCCACGCTCGACGCGGTGGTCGAACTGGTGGAGCTGATCGTGATTCGGACGTGCTCGCCGACGGCAAGGTCGCCCGAGGTCGCGGCGGTGCGCTCCTTGGTCACCGTCGTGGACGAGTCCAGCGCGAACGTCGTGGTCGTTCCCGCTCGGTCCTTCACCGTGATCGACGTGCCGGTGACGGCCGTGACGACGCCGCCGGCGCGCTTGTCGGTGTTCCAGCCATGAGCTTTGGCGATGTCGATGTCGACGCTAGAAGCGGTAGTCGAACCGGGAGCGCTCAGCGTGACGTCAACCCTCTGGCCAACGGCCAGGTCGGTCAGCAACGCGGTCGCTCCGTCCTTGGTCACCGTGGTCGTCGAGCCGATCGTGTACGTCGTGGACGCACCACTGCGGTTCTGCACGGTGATCGAGGTGCCAGTGACGGCGGTCACGAGACCACCCAGGCCTCTCGCCTGGTCGGCCAGTGGTGAGGCGGTGGCCGAAAGTGGGCCGTCGATCTTGGAATGGTGATGCGTTGAAGCACCTGCGATACCAGCGCCGGTAGCGAGCGCGCCGATGGCGACGGCGCTCGTGATTCCGACGCGCCTTGTCATCGTCTGCTTGTTTGTGCGGTACATGGGGTTGACCTACTTTCCGTCCCGACTCGGTTGAGATCGGCACACAACCATCTTGGAGGGCGAGATTGTGGATGTCTTGTGGGGTCGATAAGAAGGAAGTAAATGTCGCGGCGCGGCGCGCGACCGGCACAATGCCCCAATATCCCTTACAAACAAAGGCCTTTAGATTCTTGTCACGAAACCGTCACGATTCCCCGACAACGCAATCCCAATCAGCAATACTTGGCGCGTACGTCCAGCACCCCACGGAGCCGTAGCAGTTAAACACCATCTATTAGGGAGGACCACAACAGTGGCAACAGGCATCGAGATGCATGATGGATCATCGGGAGACCAGGTCTTCCACGTCGAACGAAGGGGCATTGACTACGTCCCGGAGAATGAACGCTGGGCGACACCCCGAAATATCGGTGCCCTGTGGGGCGGATCGGCGATCAACGTCGAGTACTTCATCTACGGCGCACTGCTCATGGGCTTCGGCTTCAGCTTCTACACCGCGCTCAGCATCATCATCATTGGCAATCTCTCGTACTTCTTCCTCGGACTCGCCTCGTTGCAGGGCCCCGAGACCGGTACGACCGCGTTTACCGTCAGCCGGGCTCCCTTCGGCTCCCACGGGTCGCGTTTAGTCGCCTTCTTCAACTGGATCACGCAGATCGGGTTCGAGACCGAGGGACTGATCCTCATCGTCGGAGCGGCGATCGTGCTCTGCCAGATGGCCGGCATCCACGTCTCGAGCACGCTCAAGGTGGTCTTCATCATCCTGGCGGCGGCCATCCAGGCGGTGGTCCCCTACCTCGGCCACGCCACCATGGTGAAGGTCTTGCGGGCCCTGATCATCCCGTTCGCGGCGATCTTCGTGCTCCTGACGTTCTACGACATCAAGCACGGTTCAGCCAACTTCTCGGGCTCGGGTTACGCCAACTGGGAGCTCTACACCGCTGGTCTCGCGTTTACGTTCGCCCTCTCGGGCCTCGGCTGGACCGAGGTCGGCAACGACTACACGCGCTACGTGCCGCGTGACGCGAGCAAGAAGGCGATCGTCGGGTGGATCTTCGTCGGCACGGCCATCCCGGAGATCTCCATGATGGTCCTGGGGGCGGCGACGTTCACCTTCCTCTCATCGAAAGGACAGGTCGCCGCGTGGAACGGCGCGAACCCCTTCGAGGCCCTCCACGGCCAGCACTTCATCCCGAGCTGGGTCGTCGCGATCTTCCTCATCTTCGCGATCGTGCAGCTCTTCGGCATCAACTCGCTCGACCTCTACTCTTCGGGCGTGTCACTCCAGGCGATGGGTCTACGTCTGCAGCGCTACCAGGCCGTCGTGCTTGACAGCTTCATCGCGTGCGGCCTGACCATCTGGGCGATGTTCCAGTCGACCTTCTCGCTCTACATGAAGGAGTTCGTCGGCGTCATCATCGTGTGGATCGCCCCGTGGTTCGGCATTCTGATCACGGACTGGATCATGCGCAAGTACCGCTACAACGCGGCCGAACTGCAGCGAACCGACAAGGACGGCCTCTACTACGTCGGCTCGACCGGCATCAACTGGAACGCCATCGTGGCCTTCGTAGCCGGTCTGGTCACCGCGACCATCGCCTTCTCGAAGGCGCCGCCCCCGGTCAACCTCCCGTTCCACTGGATGACTCCGATCTCGAACCACTTCGGTGGGGCCTGTGCGGCCACGCCGGTGAACGGCATCTGTACCGCCGGCTGGTACGGCGGCGCCGACTTCTCGGTACCCACCGGGATCATCATCGCGGGACTCGTGTACTTCCTGCTCGAGCGCGCGACGGGCAACGTGGCACGCCAGGTCACTCGCCAGAAGGAGCTAGAGCCCAACCTCTAGAGAGGTTGTCCACAATGGCCCCGAGCATCTCGCTCGGGGCCATTGTCGTGCACTGACTCAGCCGACCCAGTCCTCGACCAGGCCACCCGATCCGTCCGGTCGAAAGACCGGGATCGACCCGAGTGCGCGCACCATCCGCGCGTCGTCACCCAGCGAGCTACGCCACACCGAGGCCTCGGTCACCAGCGTGCCGATCACCACGATGTCAGCGCCGACCCGGCGCAGCAATCGCAGGGCCGCGCCGGTCGACGCACCGGTCGAGATCACGTCGTCGACGATCGCCACTCGACGGCCCTCGACGTCCTTGATTCGGGCTCGGTCGAAGAGGAGACGCTGCTCCGCGTCGGTCGTAATGGAGCGCACCGGCTCGGACACGGCGTCGGCGAGGTGGATCTTGGGAGTCTTGTGCAGGATCACGTATTGGTCGAGGCCCAGGTGGCGGGTCACCTCCACGACGACGGGGATGCCCATCGTCGCCACGGTCGCGACTATCTCGACGTCGTAGGGGCGCAGGATGTCGGCGAGCTCCTCGCCCGCTCGCGACATGAACTCGACGCCCATGTCCACGGTGATCAGTAGGGCCAGCGCCAATTGGTCGTTCAGCGACTCCAGAGGGAGGTCCACTCGTTGCGAGCCGATCTCCACTGAATACGTGCGTTCGCCCACGGTGCTGGAGCATACTTAGCCGATGACGCCATCTCGACCACCAATTGATCGCTCGCTCGCTGCGACGATGCTCGCCACCGCCTACGACGAGGCCGTCCTCGGCCTCGAGGAGGGCGGCATCCCAATCGGCGCCGCCCTCTTCACGCGCGACGGCACGCTCATCAGCTCGGGCCACAATCGCCGAGTGCAGGAGGACGACACGTCGGTCCACGCCGAGACCGACGCCTTCCGACGGGGGGGCCGACGGCGCGACTACCCGGACTGCGTCATGGTCACGACGCTCTCACCGTGCTGGTACTGCTCGGGCCTCGTGCGACAGTTCAACATCGGGGCCGTGGTGATTGGCGAAGCGCAGAACTTCCACGGCGGACACGACTGGCTCAGTGAACTTGGCGTCGAGATCGTCGTGCTCGACGACCCCGGCTGCACGGAGTTGCTCGCCACGTTCATCGCCGCTCACGCCGAGCTCTGGAACGAGGACATCGGCCTCTGATTCAGCGTGCGGGAGGTCCGAAGAGACGGTCGCCCGCGTCGCCCAGGCCGGGCGTGATGTAGCCGACGTCGTTCAGCTCAGCGTCCAGCGCGGCGGCCACGATGGCCACGTCGGGGTGGCGCGAGAAAACGAAATCCACGCCCGGCTGCGCTGCGATCAGGCAGAGCACCGTGACGTCACCGGCCCCACGGGACCTCAGCATGTCGAGCACGCAGACCAGGGAGCCACCAGTCGCGAGCATCGGATCGCAGAGCACCACGTGCACGCCGGTCAATGACTCGGGCAGCCCGTCGAGGTACACGTCGGGTTGCAACGTCGTCTCGTTGCGTCGAAGACCGACGAGGCAGACCCGATGGTGCGGCAGGACCTCTTGGACGGCCGGGCTCATGCCGAGGCCCGCCCGGAGGATGGGAACGATCAGGTACTCGGTGTCGATGCGCACCGCGGGCGCACCCTTCAGCACCGGCGTGTCGACGGTCGTGCGGGTGACCGGAGTATCGCGAAAGGCCTCGTAGGCGACGAATCGCGAGATCTCCCCCGCCAGACGAAGGAAGTCGGCGTTCGATGTCGAGGCGTCACGCAACTGGCGCACCTTGTCGGCCACGACCGGATGGTTGATCACATGCAGTGAGGGCACGAGGTCACACTACGTCGTCTGGTCGTCGCTCGTCGGCGTCTCACCGGCCGCTCAACGGAGTTCGTCGACGTAGGCGACCGGTACGATTGCGAGGTGGTCACCCCTCTTTCAACACGTGTCGAACGTGACCGTGACGCCGGACCGGCCAATCCCCTGGGCGGAGTGACTTCGAAGTACCCCGGTCCGCGCGTGCGCATCTCGCGGGACCGAAACCTGGCCTGGTGGCGCCGGATACTGCCGGTGATGGCCTCGCACCGGGCGACCTTCCTACTGGCGATCGGGCTCTCGTTCCTCAGCCTCGTGTTCCAGACTCTGGTGCCGAACATGCTGAACGGAGCTATCGACCACGATCTGGTACGCCACTCCACCGCCCTGCACTCCGACGTCGTGCGTATCCTCATCGTCGGCCTGCTGGCCGGCGTCTCGGGAATCGTCTCGCGCCAGTACGTCTTTCGCACGGCCTACAACGTCGAGGCCGACCTGCGGTCGCTGATCTACGAGCATCTCACCTGGCTCTCGTTCGGCTTCTACGACCGGGTGCAGTCCGGCCAGCTCATCAGCCGCGCCAACAGCGACATCCGCAGCGTCCAGATGTACTCGACCTTCGCCCCACTGATCCTGGTCCAGTGCTGCATCGGGGTGCTCGCATTCGGCTTCATGCTGAGCATCAGCCCACTTCTGGCCTGCATTGCGATGACGGTCATGCCGATCCTCTACTTCGTGGGCATCCGGATGCGCCGCGTGATGTTCCCGATCTCGTGGATCACCCAGGCGCGCCTCGCCGACGTCGCCACGATCGTCGACGAGAACGTGAACGGCGTGCGGGTTGTCAAGTCCTTCGCCCAAGAGGAGGCCGAGGTCAATCGGCTGGCCGACGCCGCTGAGCGAGTGGCCTGGGCGTACGTGAAGGACGCCCAGATCCGGGGCAAGTGGTCGCCGTGGGTGCAGAACCTCCCCCAACTCGGTCTCGCCCTCGTCCTCTTCTTCGGCGGCTGGATGGTCATCGACGGCCACCTCGGCATCGGGGCGATCCTGGCCTTCAATGCGTACCTTTTGATGCTCCAGGCCCCCTTCATGATGCTGGGCCAGCTGGTCATGATGGGCCAGCGGGCCCGGGCGAGCGCGGAGCGCATCTTCGAGATCCTCGATGAGACCCCCGAGATCATGGAGCGTCCGGGCGCCTACGACCTCGCCGACGTGCGGGGCTCGATTGACTTCGACCACGTGCGCTTCTCGTATTCGGACGACGCCGAGATCCTGCACGATTTCGACGCCCACATCGAGCCTGGCGAGTCGGTCGCCATCGTCGGGCGCACCGGGTCGGGCAAGTCCACCGTGGCGCGACTGGTGACGCGGTTCTACGACGTCGACGATGGCGTGATCCGCATCGACGGCCACGACGTGCGCGACGTCACGCTGCCCTCGCTACGCGACCACGTCGGCGTGGTGCTCGACGAGCCCTTCCTCTTCTCGATCTCGATCCACGACAACATCGCCTACGGCCGGCCCGACGCGAGTCCCGAGCAGGTCGAGGCTGCCGCCCGGGCCGCCAACGCGCACGAGTTCATCGAGCGTTTGCCCGAGGGCTACGGGACCGTCGTGGGCGAACGGGGCTACACCCTGTCGGGTGGCCAGCGCCAGCGGATCGCAATCGCGCGCACGCTGCTCGTGAACCCACCCATATTGATCCTCGATGACGCCACGAGCTCGGTCGACGTCCACGTCGAGGCGGGGATCTACGAGGCGCTCAATCGGCTCCTCGCCCAGCGCACGACGATCGTCATTGCGCACCGCATCTCGACGATCGCCCTCGCGAGCCGGGTCCTGCTGCTCGACGAGGGACGGGTCGTGGCGAGCGGCACCCACGAGCAACTCCTCGCTTCGACCCCCCTCTACGCCGAAGTCCTCGCCCAGAGCACGAAGCCGGAGGAGGACTGATGGCCTGGGGCGGCGGCTGGAGCGGCGGCGGGGCCATGTTCGGATCGAGCCAGGTGGCGGGACTGCCCTTCGGCGGCATCCCCAGCGAGCTGATGGATGAGGCGACCAAGTTGCTCGCCCACGAGCCCGACCACCCACCGTCGGACCTCACGTTCACGCAACGTCCCAGCGAGCGCGAGCGCCAGCGCCTGACTCTGGCGCGGCTGATCGGCGCCTACCCCAAGTGGGTGGTCAGTGGCTCCGTCCTCGTGATCGTCACCAGCCTCATCCTGCAGGCCGGCCCGTTGCTCACCGAGTACGCAATCAACCACGGCATGGTCGCGGGCCACCGGTCGCTCGGTGTCGTCGCCGCCTGCGGGATCGGATACCTCGTGCTCGCGCTCGCCAGCGCCCTCTTGCAGCGCGTGCAGGTCGACGTGACCGGCATGCTCGCCTCGCGGGTCATGCACGACCTGCGTATCCGGGTCTTCACCCACTTCCAGCGTCTCAGCCTCGACTTCTTCACCGACGAGAAGGCCGGCGTCCTGATGAGCCGCATGACGAGCGACATCGAGAACCTCCAGCAGCTCATCCAGGACGGCATCAGCCAGTTCGCGGCGCAGGGTCTGACGATGATCGTGATCACCGCGGTCCTGTTCTGGTTGAACGCCACCTTGGCGGCCTGGACCGTCCTGCTCGTCGTGCCACTGCTCTTCGTCATCTCGATCTGGTTCCACCGGGCGTCGGAGAAGGGGTACCTCCTCAGCCGCGACCGCATCGCGAACGTTCTGGCCGACCTCTCCGAGTCGCTCTACGGCATCCGGGTCGTCACCGCCAACAACCGCCAACGCCGTAACATCCGCAACCACCGCCACGTCGTGGGCGCCTACCGCGACGCCAACCTCTACACCGGACGCGTCAACTCCATCTACGGGCCGGCCACGATCATGATCGGCATCCTCGGCCAGGGGCTGCTGCTCGGCATCGGCGGCGACATGGTTCTGAAGGGCCATCTGAGCCTCGGTGCACTGGTGGCCTTCTTCTTGTACCTGAACCGCTTCTTCGGCCCGATCCAGCTCCTGGTCCAGCAGTACAACGCGCTCCAGCAGGGCCGCTCGTCCATCATCCGGCTGCGCGAGCTGCTCGAGGTCCCACCCACCGTCGACGAGGTCGAGGGAGCGACCGAGCTCGCGACCATCGAGGGGCGGATCTCGTTCGAGGACGTGAGCTTCGGCTACGACGACGAGCACCTCGTCCTGCGCCACATCAACCTGGAGATCGCCTCGGGTGAATCGGTCGCCTTCGTCGGCCCGACGGGCGCGGGCAAGTCGACAATGGCCAAGCTCGCGAACCGCTTCTACGACCCGACCTCGGGCCGGGTCCTGCTTGACGGTGTCGACATCCGAACCGTGACCCTGCGCTCACTGCGCTCCCAGCTCGGCGTGGTGCCCCAAGAGGCGTTCCTCTTCGCCGGCTCGATCCGCTCGAACCTCTCCTTCGGGCGTCCCCACATCACCGGCGCCGAGATCGAGGAGGCCATCGACGTCGTCGGCCTGCGCGACCTCGTCGACCGCCTCCCCCAGGGGATCGACACCGTCGTGCACGAGCGCGGCCAAACCCTTTCGGCCGGCGAGCGCCAGCTGCTCGCGCTCGCACGGGCCTTCCTCGCACGTCCGAGGGTCCTGATTCTCGACGAGGCGACGTCCTCGCTCGACCTGCAGAGTGAGACGACGATCGAGCGCGCCCTCGACCGCCTGCTCGAGGGGCGCTCGGCGATTCTGATCGCCCACCGGCTCACCACCGCCCAGCGCGCCGATCGCATCGTCGTCATCGACCGCGGTGGCGTCGTCGAGATGGGCACGCCCGGCGAGCTGCTCGCCGCCGGCGGCGCCTACGCCGCGATGTTCGACGCCTGGCTCGCCTCGGGCGGACGCGACTCGACGCGCCCCGACGACGAGCAAACCGATTAGGGCTCCTGCTCGAACATCTCGACCGGCACGACGAACAGGCTGGGCACGCCGTCGGGCGGCGGGAGGCTGGGGCGGAACCACGGGTACTCGATGACCCGCGAGATCTGCTCGGCCAGATCGGCGCCGAGCTCACGTTCGACGAGCCACAGGGCCAGGTCGATCCCGCTCGTCACGCCGCCGCTGGTGAGCAGGTCGCCGTCGTCGACGACCCGGTCTGCGACCACCTCCACGCCGAGGGCGGCGAGCTCGCCTAGGGCCGCGTGGTGCGTGCTCGCGCGGCGGCCCTCGATGACCCCGGCGTGGGCCAGCAGCATCGTCCCGGTGCAGACACCGGCCATAATCCGGGCGTTGGCCGCGGCGACGACCAGCTGGGGCTCCAGCTCGCCTCGCAGGTGCTCGCCCCACGCGCCCACCGGCGCCCGGGCAACCCACCCTCCCCCGGGCACGACCACGACCTCGGCCCCCGTCGTCTCGAACGGGCCGTCGGTCGAAAAGACCAGGCCGGCGGCACCACGCACCTTCTTCTGTCCCGTGGGAGAGAGGAGTCGGACCTCGAAGTCGTCACGAAGTGACTGGACCTTTCGCAGGACCTCGAGCGGTCCGAGCGCGTCCATCTCGTCCACCCCGTCGTACACGATGATGTCCACCAACATCCCCTGATTGTAGGTGGGGTTCGCCCGGCGAGCCGGGGTCACGACGGCTACGACATTGCCCTCACGGTCTCGATGAGCGAGGCTGCGGTCTGTTCGCCCACGGGGGCCGGGTGGACCTGCAGGTGGGTGACGCCGACCTCCTTGAACGCGGCGACGCGCTCGGCGACGTAGCTCTGGGGCCCACAGAGCGTCGTGAGCTCGAGGAACTCGGCCGGGATCGCCGCTTCGGCCTCGCGCTTCTTGCCGTCGAGGTACAGGTCCTGAATGAGTTCAGCCTCCTTCTCGAATCCGTAGCGTACGAAGAGCTCGTTGTAGAAGTTCTTGCCCTTGGCGCCCATCCCGCCGACGTAGAGCGCCGTCATCGGGCGCATCAGGTCGCGCAACGCGACGACGTCATCTCCCTCACCGATCGCGAGCAGCCCGCCCGCGGTGATCATGAGCTCGTCGAGTGCCGCGCTCCTCTTCGCGCGACCCATCGCGAGCGACGCGCCCCACACGTCGTTGGCCCGCTCGGGGATGAAGAAGACGGGAATCCAGCCGTCCGCGATCTCGGCGGTCATCGCGACGTTCTTCTCACCGAGCGACGCGATCCAGATCGGGATCTCGCTTCGCACGGGGTGAGTGATCATCTTCAGCGCCTTGCCGAGCCCCGTCCCCTGGTCGGCCGGCAGCGGCAACGTGAAGTTCTTGCCGTGGTGCTCGAGCGGTGCCTCACGGCGCCATACGTCGCGACAGATCTCGATGATCTCGCGGGTCCGCCCGAGCGGGTTGGTGTAGGGCACCCCGTGGAATCCCTCGATCACCTGAGGTCCCGAGGCTCCGAGGCCCAGGTGGAAACGTCCATCCGAAAGGGCGTCGATCCCGGCGGCGGTCATGGCCAGCAGGGAGGGCGTCCGCGTGTAGATCGGCAGGATCGCCGAGCCGATCTCGACCCGCTCGGTCAGCGCCGCGAGGTAACCCATCAGGGAGGGGCTGTCGTAGCCGTAGACCTCGGCGACCCACACCAGGTCGAGGCCCGCCTTCTCCATTTCGGCGACGTTGCGGGCCGCCTGCTTGAAGCCGCCGGAGTAGCTGAGCATGGTCGATATTTTCATGAATGGTCTTTCGCCTCTAGTTGGATGAGAGAGTACCTGGCGTACTTTGCTGGTGCATTCGAGGCCGAAACCTGCCCTACGCTGGTGGGTGGAAGCAACGTCGCTTTCACCTATCCCAAAGGCTGGTGACAACGTGGTCACGCATCCGACCGAGGCCCATCCTCACGAGTTCAATCCGTGGTTGCACGTCACGTCGCTGATTGAAAAGGCCGGTGCGGTGCTCGGACTCAACGAGGGGCTGATCAAGCGGATCGTGACTCCCGAGAGGATCCTCGAAGTCGCGGTCCCGGTTCGCATGGACTCGGGCGACGTCGAGATGTTCCACGGCTGGCGCATCCAGCACGACACGTCGCGCGGTCCCGGCAAGGGCGGCATCCGCTTCCACCCCAGCGTCAACGTCGACGAGATCGCCGCCCTGAGTGCGGACATGTCGATCAAGTGCGCCGTCGTCAACATCCCTTACGGCGGCGCCAAGGGCGGCATCAAGGTCGACCCGGCGACGCTGTCGCGCGCCGAGCTCGAGCGGCTGACTCGCCGCTACGCCTTCTCCATCGCACCGATGATCGGACCCGACCGCGACATCCCCGCCCCCGACATCAACACCGACCCCCAAGTCATGAGTTGGATCATGGACACCGTGTCGATGCTGCGCGGCCACAACACGCCCGGCGTCGTCACTGGAAAGCCGCTCGCCATCGGCGGGACCCTCGGCCACGCCGGCGCCACGTCGCTCGGCGTCACCATCTGCACGAGCGCACTCCTCCAACGCATGGGCCGACTGGCCAACGAGCAGCGCGTCGTCATCCAGGGCTACGGCAAAGTGGGCGCTCCCCTCGTCAAGCTACTGAGCGAGCGGGGCATGAAGGTCGTCGGCGTCGCGGACATTCGCGGCGCGATCCACGTGCCCGGCGGCATCAACCACCTCACGATGTCCGAGCACTACAAGGAAGCCGGCACCGTCATGGGCTACCCCGGCGCCGAGGAGATCCCCTCGGACCTCCTGTTCACCCTGCCGAGCGACATCGCGATACCCGCGGCGCTCGGGGGCGTCATCGATGAGGACGTCGCCAAGACCATGGCCGCGTCGATCATGGTCGAGGCGGCCAACGGACCGACGACCGGCGAGGGTGCGGCGGTGCTCGCCGGTCGGGGCATCCCGGTGGTGCCCGACGTGCTCGCGAACGCCGGCGGCGTCGTCGCCTCGTACTTCGAATGGGCCCAGGACATGCAGGGCTACCTCTGGGAGACCGAGTTGTTCCAGCAGCGCCTCGAGAAGACTATGCACGAGGCGTTCAACCACATCTGGACGCGCCACCAGCAACTCGAGCTGACGTTGCGCGAGACCGCCATCGTCGTGGGCGTCGAACGGATCGCCGAGGCGACCGAACTTCGGGGCCTCTTCCCATGATCACTGGCGGTACGACCCCGAACTAAGAAGAAGATGGGTACAGCATGATGATTGAGACAACCACGAAACCCAAGGCACGTATGAAGAAGCCCTCCCAGGCCCGATCGGTCGCCACGTTCGCGAACATCCTCAACGCCGCGACCGAGGTGGTCGTGGAACGCGGAATCCAGGGCCTCAACACCAACATCGTCGCCGAGCTCGCCGGCGTCAACATCGGCACGGTGTACCACTACTTCCCCGACAAGACGGCGATTCTGGTCGAGCTCTTCCGCCTCGACCAGCAGCAACGCTCCGTCTACCTGCTCGGGAAGCTGAGCGAGTTGCCAACGGCTCCGGACCTCACCGAGTGGAGCCACGAGCTCTTCGTCCTGGTGCGCCGACTGCGCAACGAGCACCCGACGACGGCCGTTATGCGCCGGGCCTTCCAGTCAGTGCCCGAGCTGGTCGAGATCGACAACGCCGACACCGCCGACACCACGAACTTCGTGGCGCGCCTGCTGCGCGAGCGATTCGCCACACTCGACGACGAGCGGGCTCACTTCGCCGCGCGCCTGCTGGTAGAGACGACCATGACCATCATGGACAGCGAGCTCGCTGAGGGTCCCCAGTCGGGTGCCTTCTTCGACGAGGCGCTGCACCTCATCAACACCTACCTCGAGGCGATCGACAGGTAGAACGACCAGATGCTCCCGACACCGCGCATGCGGTGTCGGGAGCATCGTCGATCTACTCCTCGATGCGGTGCGTCGCCACCGTTTTGTCCGGTCGTGCCAGCCCCTCGTAGACGCCTCCGACCACGACGATGAGGAGCATGACGAGTAACGTCACCCACCCGTAGTTGAAGTACGCCGCCCGGCCGCTGGTGAGCGCACTCGGCCAGACGATGTTGAGCAGCATCACGAAGAGGTACAGCGCTCCGCCTATCGTCACCGGGTAACCCCACTTGCCGAGCGTGAACGAGCCACTGGGCACCCAGCCGCGGCTGCGGGCGATGAGCGCTCCGAGCACCGTCAACAGGAACGACAGGTAGATGCCCGACGTCGCGAACGAGACGAGCGCGTAGAGGGCATTCACTTTGGCCGGGTAGTCAAACCACAGAATGTGGATGTTGTGCGACGGGTTGACGAGCACCAGTAGCAAGAAGAGGAACGGGACGATCGTGCCGACGATAATCGCGTTCACCGGCGTCTTGTGCCTGGGGTGGACCTTGCGGACCTGGGCGGCGAACGGAATCGCCCCGTCGCGGGCCAGACCGAACGCCACGCGGGCGCCGGCACCTTGGACGGCCGTGCCGCAGCTGAAGAACGCGATGATCACCATCACGAGGAAGAAGTCCTGGAGCCAGCTCGGCAATACTGCGAGCAGCGAAGGGATGCCGCCGCTGATCACGCTGCCGATGCCCGACTTAGGCGTCGCGAGCAAAAGACCGAGGACGAGCACGAACGACGCGATTCCGCCGTAGAGCAAGGCGTTGCGCATCGCGCGGGGCACCTGACGTCCAGCCTCCTTCGTCTCCTCGGCGATGTCGCCCGCCGACTCGAACCCGTAGAAGATGTAGACGTTGGCGAGCACGGCGACGAGGGCCGCGCCAGTCAACCAGTGGCCGCCGAAGTTGACGCCCAACGAGTTGGTCGCGGCGTTTTGGACGCCCTGGGTGGTGAAGGTGTAGCCGAGGCCGTGGTGGAAGCCGTGAATCGCCAGTGCGATGGCGACCCCGAAGGTCCCGATCGTCTCGACGTAGACGCCGAGACCCGCGACGCGGCCCATGATCTTGGCTCCGACCGAGTTCAAGACGGCAGAGAAGATGATGACGATGGCCACGACTACGAAGATCGTGACGTGGTTCGCGGGGTCGAGATGAGTCTTGAACCAGATATTGGAGAGGCTCGTCACGTAACCGACGATGCCCGAGTCGACCGACGCCACCGTTGCCAGCAGCGCGAAGCCGTAGATCCAACCGACGAACCAGCCGTAGCGAGCCCCGACGTTGTACTTGCCGTACTGGTAGAGGGCACCCGAGAGGGGATACTCGCTGGCGAGCTCTCCGAAGACGAGCGCGACCAGCAACATGAGTCCGACGACGACGGGCATCGTCCAGATGTAGCGCGGACCACCCATGCCGAGGCCGAGTGTGTACAGCGAGTAGATGCCCACCATCGGGCTCAGGTACGCGAACGCCACCGAGAAGTTGTCGAAGAGTGAGAGCACCCTCGACAGCTCCTGCTTGTAGCCCAGTGCCGCTAGGCGGTCGCTGTCCTGCACGTCCAGATCGTTGATTGCCATGGAGTCCCCCTCAGTGCCGGCGCCTCACTGGGCCAGGCAGCCCTCACGCTAATGAACATCGCGGCGCGCGTGTTGGATGCGCTCGGGCGAGGTCCGAGTTCAAGCGCTCACTTGAATCGACCGTCGAAACCCGCGTAAAGCTCGGCGTGTGCGAGCATTGGGACATGACCGCGACGGAGCCGACCCGCGACGAGTTGGTCGAGACGATCGCTGAACTCCGCGACGAGGTCGCCCGACTGAAGGAAGAGATCCGCCGGATTCGTCGCGATTCGCACGAGGTCCCCCCTCACTACCTCTAGCCGACTACCCCGCCGGTGTCGGGCAGGCCACCGTGTTGCGGGCCGCCAGCACCTGGGCGGCGGCGTCGACCAACGTGGTCTTGGCGAGCGTCCCGTCGGTGACTGCAGCGACGATGGCGCTCGAGATCAGGCCGGCCCGGGCCAATGACGACGCCGGCGAGCTCGGCGAGCCGAAGAGGATGAGGTCGGCCCCAGCCCCAAGCGCCCTCACGGCGGCGGCCGGTTCGGCCAGGTGCAGGGCGCTGATCGCACCGGCCGAGAGCGAGTCGGTGACGATGAGTCCGTGGAAGCCCAGGGTCTGGCGCAGCACCTTGATCACGGCCGGTGAGATGCTCGACGGGAGCGAAGACAGGCCTGGGACCCGTGCGTTCGACAGCATCACGGCCGTGGCTCCGTGGGCGATCGCCTGGCGGAATGGCACGAGGCCGGTCGACTGCAGCGTCGACCACGGCAGCGTGGCCGCCGGACCGTAGTCGGTATTGCGCGTCGAGTAGCCGAGTCCCGGGAAGTGCTTGACGACCGACGTCACGTTGGCCCGCATGAGGCCTTCCATGAACGCCGCGCCGTCGGCGGCGGCCACGGCGGGAACTCCGCTGAACGAGCGAAAGCCGTCGGGGTTCGCCGATCCGGGATAAACGGCCCGGCCGTCGACGTCGAGGACCGGGGCGAGATCTGTATTGACGCCAGCGCCGGTCAATTGAGTACCGACCCGACGGGCGATCGCACTGATTCGAGCGACGGTTGCAGAGTGGCCCATGGTCTGAGCCCAAGGGAACGGGCTCACGAGATTGGTGAGGCGCATGACGCCACCTCCCTCCTCGTCGGTCATCACCATCATCGTGAAATGGCCCGGTCGCTGGCCCTGGAGTGTCGCGAGGATCGAGCTCAGCGTCGGTGGTGCAGTGGTACCGAAGAGCAAAAGTCCCCCATAGCCAGCCCGCGCGGCGGGCCCCATCGAACCGATGCTCGTGGCGTTCACCGGCACGACAATCGTCTCGTTGGCGATCTGGGGAAGCGTCCACGTGGCGACCACTTGGGTCGCGCACGCCAGATTGGCGCTGGCGTCGGCGCCCGCATTCGAGCCTGTCGTGACGGCGAGCAGCGAGGCCAGAAGGGCTGACGCCCCCAACGTCCGACGCGTGCGCATACCAAAGGCTACGGCGACGAACGGCGAATTGCCGACCGCTACGATGAGTAAATCGAAACGAGGACTTTATGACTCTCTTGATGCCCGCAGCATTCGTCGGCCACGGCAGTCCAATGAACGCCCTCGAACACAATCGCTACACCGACGCGTGGTCCAACTTCGCGTCGTCGATGCCCAAGCCGAAAGCGATCCTCGTGATCTCCGCCCACTGGTTCGTCAACATCACCGCCGTGACCGCGATGGCCGTGCCGCGTACCATCCACGACTTCTACGGCTTCCCGTCCTCACTCTTCGACGTCCGGTATCCAGCGCCCGGGGACCCGGGCGTGGCCCAGAGGATCGTCGACGTGGTCCAGCCGACCTACGTGGGGCTCGACGAGGACAGCTGGGGCATCGATCACGGCACCTGGTCCGTGCTCGTGCACATGTTCCCCGACGCCGACGTGCCCGTCCTTCAGCTCTCGATCAACGCGAGCCTCCCCTACGAGTACCACTTCAACCTCGGGGCTCAGCTCCACGCACTTCGCTCCGAAGGCGTCTTGATCATCGGAAGTGGCAACGTGGTTCACAACCTTCGGCTCATGGACTGGAACTCGCCCGGTCAGGGCACATACTGGGCCCAACGATTCGACGAGGACGTGCGCGCCATCATGACCTCGGACAGCTCCGAGCTGGGCCGGGCCGGTGACCACGTCGACTACCGCCTCGCCGTCCCGACGCCGGACCACTTCTTGCCCCTCGCCTACATCGCCGGACTCTCGGCGGCGGCGGCGACCCCGACGCGAACCCTGGTCGACGGCTACGAGATGGGATCGCTGTCGATGACCGCCTACGAGCTGCCGGCGACCTGAGTCACTTTCGACGTGCCGCGCGGACAGCGCGCCGAACCGAGATGCCCAGCGCCACGACCGCGAGCAGGGGCAGAGCCACGACGGCGGCGGCATTGAAGTGGCCAGCCTCGCTGAGCAGCGCGATCACCCCGATGATGACGAGTGCCGCAACGAAGAGCTCGGGCGTGTCGCCGACGAGGAAGTCCCACCAAAACGTGGCGAAGCCCCTCACCAGACGGACCGGCAACGATGATCCGCGCCTCACGCCACCACCTCGGTCACCACCGGTGACTCGCGGCGCACGAGGGCGACGATCAGCCAGGTGACCAGCAGGTACGTCGCGACCAGCACGGGGATCATGGTGTCGTTGCCGGGCCAGCTGACCTTCAGGCCCTCACCGGTCCAGAACGTTCCGAAGCTGACGAGCATGACCCCGACGCCCATTTTCATTGCGTTCTCCGGGACGTTCGAGAGCTGCTTGGCAACGACGACCCCGACGATGCCGACCAGGACGACAGCGATCGCCGCCACCGTCGCCGCCAGTCCGAGGCGGTGGGCGGACGTCCCCAGGGTCAAGACGGTGATAACCACCTCGAGCCCTTCGAGGAAGACGCCCTTGAAGGCCATGACGAAGGCGACGTGGTCGCGGCCGACACCAGAGCCAGCAGCTTGCAACTCGGCCACCTTGGCCCGGTAGATTGCGTCCTCGTCGTGCTTCGCCTTTAGTCCGGTCGAACGAAGGATCGCCTTGCGCAGCCACTGCATCCCGAATATCAGCAAGACGCCACCGACGACGAGTCGTAGGACGCTTAGTGGAACGTGGACCAGCGCGGGCCCGAACGCCGCCACCAGGGCGGTGAGCACGACCAGGGCGACGGCCGTTCCTTCAAAGGCCGACCGCCAACCCCTCGTGTGGCCGACCGCGAGAACGATGGTCAGTGCCTCGACCATCTCAACGGCGCACGCGAGAAAGACCGCTCCGACGAGGACGACCACGCCGGACGACACCGAGGTGGCGATCACTGCCCACCCGGCTCGACGGTCCGGGTGACGTGACCCGGTCGTGACGCAGCTGTCGACATCGCGAACTCCTTCACGGCCGGGAATGAGATGCGGGCCAAGGACGTCAGGCTCCCGGCCAACCTCTCCACGCTAGTTCTCGGGACTGGACCTTCGCATCGAACGACGCAGGGAGGGTCAGCGGTCCCGTTGGCGCAGCTCGTCCTCGAGCGCCGCGGGGTCGAGCCCGCGGCTTCGCAAGAGCACCAGGAGATGGAACCAGAGGTCGGCGGCTTCACTGACGACTCGCTCGTCATTCTCGTTCAGGGCGGCGACGACCAGCTCAACGGCCTCCTCGCCGACCTTGCGCGCGATCTGGGGCGTTCCCTCGTTCAACAGCGACACCACGTACGAGCCCTCCGTCGCGTCGCTCTCTCGCTGGAGAATCCGTCGCCACAGCCAGGGCGTGAAGCACGATGTGGAACCGTCGTGGCAGGTCGGCCCATCGGGGCTGGCCCGCACCAGCACGGCGTCGTCGTCGCAGTCCGGCACCACCTCGACGACACGCAGCGTGTTGCCCGACGTCTCGCCCTTCTTCCAGAGTCGCTGGCGCGAGCGCGAGAAGAAGTGGACCAGGCCGCTCGAGCGCGTGAGCGCCAGCGCCTCGTCGTCCATCCAGCCCAGCATCAGCACCCGTCCAGTGGCGTCGTCCTGCACGATCGCCGCACGAAGTTCCTGACTCATCTGCCGTCCTTTAGTGGTCGAAGTTGGATGCCCAGATTCTCGATCTCTCGCCGAAGCCCGGGTAGACCGGTGGGGTTCTCGTGCACGATCGACGCCACCAACGCCGCGTCGGCGATCTGCAGCGCGGCCGCGACGTGCTCGGCCGAACCGGCACCGCCCGAGGCGATCACCGGCACCGAGATGGCGCCGCGCACCGCCGCAGTCAATTCCAGGTCGTAGCCCTGGCGTCGTCCGTCGCAGCGGATCGACGTCAAGAGGATCTCACCGGCTCCCCGCTCGGCCGCCTCGATCGCCCACGGGACGGTCGGAGTCGTGGTCGCCACCCGCCCGCCGTGCGTGTGGACGACCCCGTCACCCGCGTCGATCGAGATGACCACGGCCTGGCTGCCGTAGCGATCGGCGATGGCGGTAATGAGCGAAGGGTCGGCGAGCGCCGCGGAGTTGAGCGCAACGCGGTCGGCGCCGGACTCGATGATCCGAGTCGCGTCCTCGACACTTCGCACCCCGCCCCCGACCGTGAACGGGATCTCGAGCACGTCGGCCACCCGTGCGACCACCGAGGTCATCGTCACGGCCTCTTCGGGCGTGGCACTGATGTCGAGGAAGACGAGCTCGTCGGCGCCGCCGTCGCTGTAGAACCTCGCGAGCTCGACGGGGTCGCCCACGTCGCGCAGACCGACGAAGCTGACACCCTTGACGACCCGACCGTGAGCCACGTCGAGACAGGGGATTAGGCGGGCGAAAGGCATCGCTCGAGGAAGTTCAGGCCGGCCGGGCCGCTCTTCTCAGGGTGGAACTGCACCCCGAGGAACGGGCCGCGACGAACGGCGACGGTAACCCCGTCGGAGGTGGCGACCGCGTCAGCCGATTCGACGGCGTAGGAGTGCGCGAAGTAGTAGGTGTCGCCCCACGGCTCGACTCGGGCCCAGCCGAGGCGCGGCACCCGCTCTCCGTGCAGACGACGCACATAGCCCGCCAACAGCCCGAGGCCCGCGACGCCCCCGTCCTCCTCGGTCGTCTCGAGCGCCAGTTGCATGCCGAGGCAGATCCCGAGGGTCGAAACGCCTCCGTCGAAACGCTCGTGGAGGGCCCGGGACGCGCCCGTCCGGTCGAGGTGCTCCATCGCACTGCGCGCCGAGCCGACGCCGGGCAGAATGACGAACTCGGCGTCGCGAATCGACGAAGGGTCGCTGCTCACGATGCTCGTTCGTCCGATGTGCGTGAGGGCCGCGCGGACCGAGCGAGTGTTGCCCGCGCCGTAGTCGACGACGACGACGTCGCTCACAGGGAACCCTTCGTCGAGCGCACGAGCGAGCCGTCACGCGTCAACGCCTGGGCGAGTGCCCGACCGACCGCCTTGAAGGCCGCCTCGGCGACGTGATGGTCGTTCTGGCCGGTGGCCGTGACGTGCAGCGTGATGCGCGCCGTCTGGGCGAGCGACTCGAAGGCGTGCGCGGCCATCCCCGGATCGGGGCTGATGGAGATGTTGGCCGTGGCCCGCCCCGAGAGATCCACGACGGCGTGGGCCAAGGCCTCGTCCATGGGCACGCGCGCCTCGCCGTAGCGGGTGAGTCCTCGACGGTCGCCGAGGGCCTCGTCGAGAGCCTCGCCGAAGGTACGCATCATGTCCTCCACGATGTGGTGGTCACCGGTCTCGAGGTCGCCGACTCCCTCCATGCGCAGATCCATCCCCCCGTGAAAGGCCAGTTGTTGGAGCATGTGATCGTAGAAGCCGGCGCCGGTGTTGACGTAGACCCGACCTTCGCCCGGCACGCGCAATCGCACCGTCAGTAGCGTCTCGGCGGTGGCGCGACGGTGGCGAAGCGCCTGCTCGGGCATCGGCACGCCCGAGAGCACCGCGCGCAGCGCGTCGAGCAGGATGTCGTCGTCGAGCTCGTCCTTCACGCTGATGCGTAGTCCGCCCTCGTAGGCGCGAACGACCACGCCGTAGGCCATGAGCCGATCGACCAGTGACTGGGGGTCTTCCATCGGGATGAACAGGAAGTTCGTGTATGAGGGCACGGGCGCGAGGCCGAGGGTTCGCAGCTCGCCGGCCAGTCGCTCGCGCTCGGCGACCTGGGCCGACACGTCGAGCGGTGTTGCGAGCGCGGTCAACGCGAGGGAGGCCGAGAGGGATGACACCGAGAGCGGCGCCTGGCGCGAGGTGATGATCTCGGTCAGCTCGGGAGTGGCGAGGGCGTAGCCGACGCGCGCGCCGGCGAGCCCGTAGGCCTTGGAGAAGGTGCGCAGGATGATGGCCCCTCCGTTGATCCGGTCGAGCGCGTCGACGCCGGCGTAGTCGGCGTAGGCCTCGTCGATGATCAGCTGACCCGCCACGTTGGGAATGGGCGGTAGTTCCCCAGTCGGGTTGTTGGGGCGACAGACGAACACGACGTCGGCCTCTCGTGGGTCGTCGATCACGGTGGCGTTCGCCATCGCGGCCGCGAAGCGATACATCGAATATGAGAACGCCGGGACTGTGGCGATCGTCCCTCCCTCGGCGAAGATGCGCGCGAGCAGCACGATGAACTCGTCGCTCCCCGCGCCGAGCGCCACCTGGTCGACACCGACCTCGTGGCGCGCGGCAATCGCCTCGCGCAGCGAGAGGTACCGACTCCGGTCGTACTCGTTGATGTCGGCGAGGGCGCGGGCGAGGGCGGCCGGTCGGGCGCTCGCGGGCGGCGTCGCGGCGACATTGCCGTCGAATCGCAGGATCGACCTCGGGTCGAGACCGACCCGCTCGGCGATGACCTCGTTCGAGGGCGGCCACTGGTAGGCGACGAGCGCGACCGGCTTCATCGGCGGGCCGTGGCCTTGTGGGCCGTCATGCCTTCTAGGTCGGCGAGGGCCTCGATCGTCGGAGCGAGGCGCTCCAGACCCTCCTTCGTCACCCGTTGGACGGTCACCGTCTTCATGAAGGCCTCAAGGCCGAGACCGCCGGTCGAGCGGGCCCAGCCCCCGGTCGGCAGGACGTGGTTTCCACCGGTCGCGTAGTCGCCCGCGGGCACCGGTGAGTAGGGGCCAACGAAGACCGCCCCCGCGTTCCGGATTCGTCCAGCGAGTGACTCGGCCCGGTCTCCGAGCAGCGCCACGTGCTCGGCTGCGTAGCCCTCGATCTCAGCCAATGCGGCGTCGAGGTCGTCCCCGACGCGCACGACGTAGGCCCGGGAGTCGGGCCCGTGCTCCATCTGGGCATCCAACTCCTGTTGGATGATTGTCTCGTCGAAGCCCAGGTCAGCGACGACGACGACCTCGCTGGGCCCGGCCGGCAGGTCAATCGCGACGTCGCGGCTCACCAACAGCTTGGCGGCGTTGACCGCCGCCCCACCCGGACCGAAGATCTTGTCGACCGGTGCGATCGAATCAGTACCGTAGGCCATCGCGGCGATCGCCTGGGCTCCGCCAACCGCCCACACCTCGTCGATGCCGAGCAGCGCCGCGGCGGCGGCGACCGCTGCCGAGCCCTTGGGCGGCGTGCACACAACGATGCGCTCGACGCCGGCGACCTGCGCGGGGATCGCCACCATGACGAGTGACGACACCAATCCCTGGGGAACGTACACGCCGACCGACCGCAGCGCCGACCATCGGCGCTCGAGAGTGACGCCGGGCGATACTTCGAGCATGAGGTCGGCCGGACGCTGCGCGGCGTGCCACGTGCGAACGGCGTCGGCCGCAGCGAGCACGGCCGCCGTGGGGATGTCTCCGTAGGCAACGGCTCGCTCGGGCGCGGTCGCGCTGGTGCCGTCGAAGCGTCGAGACCACTCCATCAGGGCGGCGTCACCGCGTTGGCGCACGTCGCTCACGATGTCCTCGATGGACACCGGGCGGTCGGTCTTCACGGGCTTGCTCACGGCACCATCCGCTCAACCGGCAACGTGAGGATCGAGCTGGCGCCGCAGGCCTCCAACTTGGGCAGCAGCCGCCATATGTCCGCGGCGGGCACGAGAGCGTGGACCGCGACCACGCCGGGCGTCGCCAGATCCATCACCGTCGGCGATCCCGACGTCGGCAGAAGTGCGGTGACCTCCTTCAAGCGGTCCTTCGACACGTTGCACAAGAGGTACCGGTTGGCTCGGGCGTTCACGACCGAGCCGAGCACCATCGTAAGGATCCGGCGGGCTTCGTGGTCGACCGAGCCGGCGCGGCCGACTAGCACGGCCTCGGACTCGAACAGCACCCCGACGGAGCGCAGTCCGTTAGTACGCAGCGTGCTCCCCGTCGACACCAGATCGATGATCGCGTCGGCGAGACCTAGTCGAGGTGAGATCTCGACCGAGCCGGCCACCCGCACGATCTCAGCCTTGACTCCCCGGTCGGCCAACATCTTGGCCGCGATGTTCGGGTGCGACGTCGCGATGCGACGTCCATCGAGGTCCTCGATTCGGGTCGCGTCGTCCTCCATCGGGACGGCCGCTTGCAACGAGCAGCTCCCGAAGCCGAGCCGCAGCAGGACCTCGACGTCGCACTCACGCTCGTGAATCAGATCGAGACCGGTGATGCCGCAATCAACCACTCCGTCCTGCACGTACTCGGGCACGTCGTCGGCGCGCACGAACAAGAGGTCGATGTCGGCATTTCGACAGTGCGACTGTAGGACGCGCTCGCCCGGCTCCTGGGGTGAGACGCCGCTGGCTTCGAGGAGCGACCACGACGGCTCGCGGAGTCGTCCCTTCGAAGGGAGCGCCAGGGTGAGGCGGCGATTCATCGACGGCCCCTCTTCAGGACGGCCTGGTAGCCGCCCTCGCCGTGGTGAAGCCACTGAGCGACCCGAGTGACGGTCGCGGTGGAGGCGCCGGTTCGCCGCGAGATCTCCTGGTAGTGGACGCCCTCGTCGACCATCCGGGCCACCTGGAGGCGCTGACCCATCGCGTCGAGCTCCGTCGCCGTACAGAGGTCCCGGAGGAATGCTGCAACGACCTCAGGGTCGCGCAGGCGGACGAATGCGGCCACGAGATCGTCGAATCGGGTCGCGGTCTCCGGATTGGCTCCGGCCGAAATTACCTTGCCACTAGTCATTGCATCATGCTAACATGCTAACACGCTGCTATGCAAATCATCCCCGCCATCGACCTTCTCGGCAACGACGCCGTCCGCCTGGAGCAGGGTGACTACGCGCGTGTCCTCTTCCGTCAGCCGATCGAGCAGTTCATGGGACGGATCGTCGCGACGGCTCCCTCACTTATCCATATCGTCGACCTCGAAGGCGCTCGCGACGGGGCACTCCGCTCCGACGTCGTGCGACGATGTGTGGCTGTGTCGAACGGTATCCCCCTCCAGGTCTCGGGGGGCATCCGTTCGATTGATGCCGCGCACGACGCGCTCGTCGCCGGCGCGTCACGGGTCATCGTCGGCACCGCAGTCTGGGCCGACGACACCGCGTTAGGGCGTTACGTCTCGTCACTCGGCGAGCGATTGGTGGTCGCCTTCGACGTGAGAGACGGTGCGCTCGCGGTTCGTGGTTGGGCCGAGTCGAGCGGGCTCGGCGTCGCCGAGGCGCTCGAGCGATGCCTGCGCATGGGCGTCACCCGACTACACGTCACCGCAATCGAGCGCGATGGCACGATGCGCGGCCCGGACCTCGAGCTCTACCGCCAGGTCTGCGCCAGCGGCATCGCGGTCGTGGCGGCCGGAGGGGTGCGCGACGACACCGACGTCGAGGCGCTCGCGACGGTCGGCTGCGAGGCGGCGGTGATGGGCCTCGGCTACCTCACTCGTCTCGGACTCTCGATCGAGTCATAGTCGCGCCGCGGACGGTGACGTAAGTCCCGCGTTGGGACTTTGTCCCCTACGCAGGTCGTCCGATCGCGCTCGTCACACAGCCCAAAAGGGACCTTCTGCCCTAGGACCCACACCATGACGGGTGTCAGTCTGGAGTCATCGGAAAATCATTCAATCGGGAGTAATCATGCGCCGCAAGACTCTGGACCTCATACTCAACTGGGTTGGCCTGCTGCTAACCGTCTCCTTCCTACTCGGTGGAGTCGGAATGCTCGTCGGGTACAACTTCACGAGCTCGCAGGTCAGGTCGCAGCTGGTCGAACAGAAGGTCTTCTTCCCCACGTCGACCGAGCGTGACTACCAGGACCTCGTCAAGGCGAACCTCACCCAGTACGCGGGCAAGCAAGTCCTCAACGGCTCCCAGGCCCAGATCTTCGCGAACGACATCATCGCGGTCGACACCGCCTTGATCAGCGGTGGCAAGACCTACGCGCAGCTGAGCAACGCCGCCCTGGCCGACCCTTCCAACAAGGCGCTCGCCAGCCAGGTCGAGTTGGTCTTCCGTGGCGACACCCTGCGCGGCCTTCTCCTCAACGCCTACGCCTTCGGCTTCATCGGCGAGATCGCCCTGTACGGCTCGTTCGGCATGTTCTTCGCCGCACTCATCATGCTCGTGCTCACGCTTCTCGGCATCCGCCACTACAAGCAGGCCGACCCCTCGGACATCGTCTAACAGGTTTGGTTCCCCCCAAAGCAACTCCGCCCGGGCCGAGTGCCCGGGCGGAGTTGTCTTTGCTGACGTCAGGAACGACGCCCCGTGCTCGGCCCGACTAGAGCGTGACGACGACCTTTCCACGCGGCTCGGATTGGCTCACGTTGCCGCGCAAGACCGACAGGGCCTCGATCGCCTCGTCGAGTTCGAAGTGATGCGTGACGAGGAAGGAGGGTCGGAGCTCGCCGGCGTTCACCCGGTGCACCACCTGCGTCCAGGAGAGCTGGGTGTACGAAAAGCTCCCCTGGATGACGATGTCGTTGTTCACGACGTCGTCGGGGGCGATTTCGATCACCGTCCCGTGCGCCGGCAGACCGAGCAAGATCACCATGCCTCCACGTTCGGCGAGTGCGACGGCGGTCGCGGCCGACGACGCGCTGCCCGCCGCCTCGATCACGAGGTCGAACGTACCCTCGGGAGTGGAGGTGGTGAAGGTGTCGGCCCCCGCCCGCGTTGCGAGGTCGGACTGGGCATCGCGCCGGCCGACGACCACGACCTCGCTGGGCTCGAAGAGACGGACCATGTGGGCCGCGAGCAGCGCGATCGTGCCGTCACCGATGACCGCCACCCGCAACCCCCGACGCAGCGCGAACCGGGTGAGCGCCCGCCATACGACGGCCATCGGCTCGATGAGCGCGGCGTCGAAGGGGTCGACCGACGGGTCGATCCGGTGCACGAGCCTTGACGGCACGGCGATTCGCCCGGCGATCGCGCCCGGTCTCGTGAATCCGATCTCGTCGTAGGTGACGCAACGATTCGTGTCACCGCGACGGCACTCGGGACAGATGCCACAGGGGATCACGCCCTCGACGACGACGCGCTCCCCCGCCGCCGCCACGCCGACGACGTCGGCCTCGAGTACTCCGACCCATTCGTGGCCGAGGACCAGCGGGTAGCGAACGTACGCAGGGTCGATGCTGCCGTCGATGAGCTCGAGGTCAGTGCCGCACATCCCCACTATCTGAGGCGCGACGACGACTTCGCCCTTTGCCGCGGTCGGCTCGTCGACATGGACGAGCGAGACGATCCCGGGTGACGCGACCACGAGGGCCTTCATCAACCACTCCTAAGGCGAGCACCGCCGAGCAGCATCGTCACGCGGTCGGCGTGGTTCTTCACGATGTTTCCGAGTCGCTGAACCTCACGCAGGGGGACGTCAACCTTCAGACCCGTGATACTGAGGGCACCGGCGCATCGTCCCTGGTGGTCAAGGAAGGCCGCACCGACGCAGAACACACCTTCGGCCTCCTCCTCGTCGTCGGTCGCGTAGCCCTCGCGGCGGACCCGTTCGAGGTCGTCGAGCAGCGCCTCCACGTTCGTCAACGTCTTGGAGGTGTGCACCGCCATGCCCGCGTCGGTGATGAGGCTTCGGACTTCGTTCTCGAGCATCTGGGCGAGGATGGCCTTACCGGCTGCGGTCGCATGGGGCTCTTCCCGCTGCCCGAGTGGGGCGTGGAAGCGGATCGAACCTTCGCCGTCGATTCGCTCGAGAAAGACGGGATACCCGTTCTCGTTCATCGCGAGCCGCGCAGTGAGTCCAGTGACGCTGGAGAGCTCGCGCAGCGTCGGCAGTCCCAGTTCGGCAACCGAGGTCTGTTGGGCGACGAGGTCGCCGAGACGCAGCAGATTGAGGCCCAACACGTACCGCGGGCCCGGGTCTACCGATCGCAGAAGTCCGGCGGCACTGAGGGTTCGCGCCAGTGAGAGCGCAGTGCTCTTGGCGACCTTCAAGTGGCCGGCGATCTCGGTGACGCCCAGTCCGGCGCCTCCGGCGTTGCCCACCAGGTCCAACAACGTCGCGGCCCGGGCAACCGATTGGACCTCGTAGCGCTTGTCGGGTTCGATGTTGTTCGGCACAGTCCAACACAATACGGTTGCGCCGACCAAATTGTCAACAATCGGCTTGACGGGCAGTGGAATACCTGCTTGTATGTCGTAATCAATACCGACAAGCGTTTTGTTGTGCCGAACAGACAGTTGAGTATCGGCGATCGGACGGACGCCGCGCGTCCGCGCGCCTCGGCGCTCCGGGCGATGTTCGACGACCGGCCTCTGCTCTTGACCCGATCAGGATCCGTGAACTGGATCACCGGTGGGATGTCCGACCCCATCGACCTCACCGCCGCGAGTGATCCGGTGTGGGTGGTCGAGACGGACCGTGGGCGCACACTCATCACCACCGAGATCGAGGCACCGCGACTGGCCCATGACTTCGACCTCCCGGCGCTCGGTTGGAACGTCATTGGCGTGCCGTGGTTCGACGCCGACGCACCGCTCGCGGCCGCCGTCGCCTTTAGCGGAGAACCCTCCGACAGATTCATCACCGACCGTGATTCGATCGGGCGTGACGTCTCCAACGACCTCGTGATCGAGCGGATGGTCCTCTCACCCGCGGACCTCGACGAGCTGCGGTTCCTCGGCGCTCTCGCCGGCCACGCCCTCGGCACGGGCATCGAGTCCTGGCACCCGGGCGTCTCGACGGACTTCGACGTCGCGGCCGTCGTCAGTGCCGAGCTCGAACGTCACGGCGCCAAGGCCGTCTGCCTCATCGTCGGAGGTGACGAGCGACTGCGCGAACTACGCCACCCGCTCGCCATTGGACGGACGGTCGACGACGCCGTGATGGCAGTCGTGGTGGCCCGTCGAGGGGGCCTTCACGTGGCCGCGACCCGCATCGCGGTTCGCCGACCCGACGACCCGATCATCCAGTTGGCCAATGAGTTGAGCGTCGTGAACCGTGACGTGCTCGCGGCGTCGCTGCCCGGCGGCACCTGGGGTGGTGCGATTGAGACGCTCGCTGCCAGCTACGCGTCGATCGGGCGCACCGGCACGTGGCGCGAGCACTTTCAAGGCGGGCCCATCGCCTTTGACCAGCGCGAGTTCGAGCTCGCCCCGGGACAGGAGACCTCGCCGTTCTGGAACCTCCAGTGCGTGGCCGACTCCGCGGTGGCGTGGAATCCCAGCGTGCACGGTGGGGCGAAGATCGAAGAGACCTACCTCGTCAGGGACGGTGACGTCGAGCTGCTCACGGCGACCGAAGGGTGGCCGTTGACGACGTACGAGGATGGTCCGCAGCACAGCCAGGTCAAGGTCGTCGGATGAGGAGGGGAAGCATGGTTAGAGGTACTGGAAGTCCGCGGGGCACTGCAGCGCTCGAGCGCCATGTCGGGACCCTCGTCGGCGAACCGGGGGCCAGCCCGGCGCGCTTCCCCGACGGGGCTCACTACCGCATCGAGATCCCGAGTGTCGAGAATCCGGCGGCGCTTCGCGCCGTCGTCGAGGAGGCCCGCCTCTACAAGGTACCGATCCACCGGGTGTCGCAAGGCAGTGGGGCGATGCTGCTCACCAAGTCCGACCTGACGACGATGGCGCAAATTGGCGCCGACGAGGGACTCGAGGTCAACCTCTTCGTCGGTCCCCGCGAGGAGTTCGGCATTGGCGGCTCGGTCCGCAGTCCGGACGGGATGCTCCTCTCGGGCCGACTTCGCGGCTTCGACCAGCTGCGCTACGCCATCGACGACATCTTTCGCGCCGCCGACCTCGGTATCCGGGGCTTCCTGATCGCCGACACCGGCCTCATGCAGATTCTCCGAGCGATCGTCGCCGACGGCGAGTTGCCCAGCAACATCGTCTGGAAGATCTCCGCGGTGCTCGCGCCCTCCAATCCAGTGACCTTCCGCCAGCTGGTCGATGTCGGGGGCACCACCGTCAACGTGCCGAGCGACTTCAGCCTCAGCGAGATCGCCGAGATCCGTTCAATCAGCGACGCCCCCATCGACCTCTACGTGGAGGCGCCCGACGCCCTGGGTGGCATGGTGCGCGGCCACGAGCTAGCCGAGATCGCCACGGTCGCGGCGCCGCTCTACGCCAAGTTCGGCCTACGCAACGCGCGCGCGGTGTACCCGGCCGGCGAGCAGGTGCTGGCCGACGTTGTCGCGAACGTCCGCGAGAAGGTCCGCCGCGCGGCCATCGCCCTCGAGTGGCTCGACGACTCGGGCCTGGACCTGACCATCTCCAAGCCGGGCGCCGAAGGGATCGGGGTCCCCGAGCCATGACCTTGCGCAGTGATCGGTGGGTGCGGGGCGACGACGAAGTCGCCCTCGACAGTCGCGTCGCGCTGAAGATGGGCGGCGCCGCGGTCGACGCACGGGGTGGGCGGCCGATCATCGGTATCGCCAACTCCGCCAGCGATCTGAACCCCTGCAACCAGCCGCTCGCCCTCTTGATACGTCCGCTGCGCGAAGCCATCAACGAGGCGGGCGGCGTGGCCGTCGAGTTCCCGGTCCTTTCCCTGGGCGAGGACCTGATGAAGCCGTCGTCGATGCTGTACCGCAACTTGCTGGCCATGGAGCTCGAGGAGTCGGTGCGCAGCCAGCCCATCGACGCGGTCGTCGTGCTCGCCGCCTGCGACAAGTCGGTGCCCGGCGCGCTGATGGGCGCCTTCAGCACCACCGTGCCGTGCCTCTTGATGGTCTCGGGCCCGAGGCCCGTGGCGACGTTCGAGGGTCGGCGCATCGGCACCGGCACCGACCTATGGCGGATGTGGGACGAACGGCGCCGTGGCGATCTCACCGACGAGCAGTGGAGCGACCTCGAAGACGCCCTGACACTGGGCAAGGGCTCGTGCAACACGATGGGCACTGCGTCGTCAATGGGCGCGATCGCCGAGGCACTGGGACTCTCGTGGCCCGGATCGACCTCGATTCCCGCCGGCGACATCCGCCACGCCGACGTCGCGCGCCTCGTCGGACGACGGATCGTCGAACTCGCCAGCGCCGGCGCGACGTCCTCGAGCCAGGTGAGCCAGGCCTCGGTTCAAAACGCCCTGGTGATGCTCGGCGCGCTCGGCGGTTCGACCAACGCCGTCATCCACCTCACGGCCATGGCCCGGCGTCTCGGACTGCGCCTGGACCTCTCAATGGTGGACGCTGTCGGACGCTCGGTACCGGTCATCGCCGACGTCGAGCCCTCGGGGTCGGGTCTCATGGAGGACTTCGACGCCGTTGGCGGCGTGCCGACGGTGATGGGCGCTTTGGGCGACCGGCTCGACGGCACGGTGGTGCTCGCCGACGGTCGCACGACCAGCGAGGTCCAGCGCCAAGCTCCGCTCCCGAACGGCGTCGTGCGTTCGTGCGATGACCCAATCGACGCGCAGGGCGCCTTTCGCGTGGTTCGCGGCAACCTCGCACCTGACGGGGCGCTGATCAAGCGATCGGCCGCCACCGCGACGCTGCTCGCCCACCGCGGACCGGCCTACGTCATGCACGGGGCCGACGACGTCGCGGCACGAACGGGCGCCGACGCCACGGCCTCGCCCGACGCGGTTCTCGTGCTCAGTGGCACCGGCCCCGTGGGAGGGCCCGGCATGCCCGAATGGGGCATGATACCGATCCCGGCGCCGCTGCTCGACGCGGGCGTGTCGGACATGGTGCGCGTCACCGACGCTCGAATGAGCGGCACCAGCTTCGGCACAGTGTTCCTCCACGTGGCCCCCGAAGGGGCCGTGGGTGGAGCCATTGGTCTCGTGCGCGACGGCGACATCATCAACGTCGACGCCGATGCCGGGGTGCTCGACGTCGAACTTTCCGACGAGGAACTGGCCGCTCGCCGCGGTGCTCGTGACGAAACCCGAGCGGTCCACCGGGGATATGTTGAACTCTACCGACGGCATGTCAACCAGGCCCCGTCCGGCTGCGACTTCGATTTTTTGGCGCTCGAGCAGGGCCAACGGCCCCACCTCGAAGAGCCGGTGGTAGGGAGATCTTGATGGGCGAACGCTCTGAAAGGACCGGGGTTCAAGGCGAGCTCCGGATAGTTAAGGGGGAAGTGCGACTTTGAAAAAGATACGAATGAGGAGTTTCGGCGCCGCTGCCGCATCGCTTGTTCTCGCCGGTACGTTCTACGCGTCGGGACCGGCTTCGGCGAGCGCCAAGACGACCTTGACCTTGTGGCAGAACTACGGCACCGAGCAGAACGCCGTCGCGACGACCAATCTCGTGAAGGCCTTCGAGAAGGCGAACCCGAACATCGCGATCAAGATCGTCGCCCAGCCCGGGACGAGCTACTTCGCCCAGCTGCAGGCGGCCGCGATTTCAGGCAACGGACCCGACCTCGCCGTCATGTGGACCGGGATCTTCGACCTCCAGTACTCGAAGTTTCTCGTGAACATGAAGGGCAACGTCCCGGCGGCCGACCTGGCGAAGATGGGCGGACTCCAGTGGGAGTCCCCGAATTTCAATAAGGCGAATGGTCCGTTGACGATGCCTTTGGAGACCCAGTTCTACATCGGCTTCTACAACAAGGCCCTCTTTAGGCGGGCCGGCATCACGAGCGTGCCGACCGACTGGAGCCAGTTGTTCGCGGCCTGCGCCAAGTTGAAGGCGATCGGCGTGACGCCCATGGTCTACGGCAATGGCGGCCAGGCGATCAGCACGGAGTTCTACCCGTGGTACGACATGAGCTACCTGATGATCGGCGCGCACTCGCTCGCCGACTGGAAGGGCCTCTACGACGGCGCCATCCCGTGGACGTCGGCGGCCAACGTCACCCAGCTGAAGAACTGGGCGTCGCTGCAGTCGAAGGGCTACACCAACAAGGACGTGTTGACGAACACCACCAACATCCAGACGTTCGAGAAGGGCAAGGCGGCCATGCTGGTCGACGGCACCTGGGACACGGCGCAGTACACGAGCAAGATGGGCTCGAACGTGGCGGCTTTCGTGCCACCGTTTTCGACGACGCCGATCAATGGGGTCGTCCAGTACCCCGGTGACGGATTCTCGGTCATGAAGTACTCGAAGAACAAGGCGGCGGCCTTCAAGTTCATCGACTTCCTGACGACGAACCAAGCGGGCCACATCATCGACCAGGCGGGGCTCATCCCGGACATTGCCGGCCTCACGACGTCGAATCCGGTGAACCAGCAGATGTTGGACTTCGTCACGAAGGGCCACATGGTGGCGTACCCGATGATGGACAACTTCGTCCAGGTCAATGTCGGTAACGCCGCGGACAAGGTGCTTCCCGCAGTGCTCGGCAACCAGCAGTCGGCGAAGTCAGCGCTGCAGAACATGCAGCAGACCTGGCAGCAGTTGCCCGCCGCCCAACGCAGTCCCACGGGCTACGGCTTCTAAGCAGTACTCAACGTCGCATCCCCACCCCGGTCCCGCGCGGACCGGGGTGGGGATGCCCCTTTCGACGGGACCCGAATGACCGCAGTGCCCCATGAGTAGCGTCACCGTGGCGCCAACTCGCCGACGAATGACCCTCGCACGGCGTCGCCAATTCGCCGGCGCGGTCTTCGCACTGCCGGCCATCTTGCTGGTGCTCGGGTTCATTGTCGTGCCCATTGGCCAGGCCGTCTACTACTCCATGACCCAGTGGGACGGCATTACCGCCTCATGGATCGGACCGTCGACGTGGAACCAGGCCTTCCACAACCCGACGCTGTGGACCGCGCTGCGCAACAATGCCTTGCTCCTGCTGTCGGTCCCGTTCGCCCTCGGCCTCCCGCTCGCCATCGCGGTGCTGTTGCACCAACGCGTCGCGGGATGGCGGATCTTTCGTTCGATCTACTTCCTGCCCACGGCCATCTCCTGGGTAGTCCTGGGTCTCGTCGCCCAGCGGTTCTTCGCGTACCAGGGCACGCTCAACTCTCTCATCCACTTCTTCGGGTTCTCCGCGACCAACACCAACATGCTCGGTTACGAGTCGACGGCCCTCAGTGCGCTCGGCATCACCTTCATCTTCACGATGATCGGGACCAACACCATGCTGTTCCTCACTGGACTGGCGACCCTCGACACCAGCCTCGAGGAGGCCGCGCGCATCGACGGGGCCGGGCGTTGGCGGATCTTCCGGTCGATCACGCTGCCCCACCTGCGCCGCTTCATCCAGTTGGCCTTCGTGATGACGGTCATCGCACTGTTCTCCGCCCTCTTCAGCCTGATCTTTGTCATGACCGGCGGCGGTCCGGGCTACGCCACGACGACCATGGAGTTCCTCATCTACCAGACCGGCTTCAACCAGGGCGACTTCGGCACCGCAGCCCTGTACGGGCTCATCTTGTTCGTGCTCACCGCCATCGTCGGCGTCGTGCAACTACGACTCATCGGGTCCGACGAGTGACGACGCCGCTGCTGGACCCTTCCGAGTCCCCCGTCATCGCACCGGTGAGGCGACGACGTCGATTGAAGTCCGGGCGCGTCACGCTCTTCGTCGTCATGGTCGGCGTCGCCGTCGTGATGCTCTACCCCTTCTGGGTCATGATCTACAACAGCCTGATGACCGAGGCGCAGTTCCTCGCCGGCAAGGGTTTCTCGCTCGGCAGCTGGTCGGCGCTCACGTCGGTCATCCCCGTCGGCCAGGAGGTCCTCAGTTCGACGATCATCTGCAGCGCCTCGATCGTCATCATCCTGCTCATCGGACTGCCGGCCGGCTTCGCCTTCTCCAAACTTCGCTTTCGCCTGTCGACCGTCGTCTTCCTGGTCATCGTCTCGGCGATGATGGTGCCCCTGCAGGCGATCCTGATGCCCGAGTTCGTGAACGTGACCAAGCTCGGCCTCACCGGCGGCTACGCCGGCGCCGTTCTCGTCTACGCCGCGCTGGGCACGCCCTTCTCCGTGTTCCTCTTCACGACCTACTTCCGAGGCGTGCCCGACGAGTTGATAGAGGCGGGCATCGTCGACGGCCTCGGCTACTTCGGGGTGCTGTGGCGACTGGTCGTGCCCATTGCGGTCCCGGCGATCGCCACGGTGACGGTGCTGCAGTTCATCCAGATCTGGGACGACCTGCTCGTCGGCCTGCTCTTCATCCAGAACACCTCGGAGCGACCGATCACCGTCGGCCTCGCGGTCCTCTCGGCCGGGCGCACGACGTCGATCCCCCAACTGATGGCCGGTTCGATCATCAGCGCGCTGCCAGCCATGGTCGTATACCTCGGCTTCCAGCGCTACCTCGTCAAGGGCCTCACGATGGGCATCGACCGATGACCGCGCGACCCACCCCACCAAGAAGCACCCACTAATGGCAGAGATCACCTTCGACGGGGTCACCAAGATCTTCGGCGACGACATCCGCGCGGTGGACGAGCTGACGTTGCACGTCGCCGAGGGCGAGTTCATGGTCCTCGTCGGGCCGTCGGGATGCGGCAAGACGACCGCGCTGCGGATGCTCGCGGGCCTCGAGGAGATCACGTCGGGCACGCTCATGATTGGCGACACCGTCGTGAACGACGTGCTGCCGAAGGACCGTGACGTCGCCATGGTCTTCCAGAACTACGCCCTCTACCCCCATATGACCGTCGCCCAGAACATGGGTTTCGCCCTCAAGGTCCGGCGTGAGTCCAAGGTCGAGATCGACCGCAAGGTCCGCGAGGCGGCCGCGATACTGCGCCTCACCGACTACCTCGAGCGTCGACCGAAGGCCCTCTCGGGGGGTCAGCGCCAGCGCGTCGCCATGGGCCGGGCCATTGTGCGGAGTCCCCAGGCCTTCTTGATGGATGAGCCCCTCTCGAACCTCGACGCCCAGCTGCGCGTCGAGATGCGCCTCGAGATCGCGCGAATCCAGCGTCTCCTCGGAGTGGCGACGGTCTACGTCACCCACGACCAGATCGAGGCGATGACGATGGGCGACCGCGTCGCGGTGATGCGCGGCGGCCAGCTCCAGCAGGTCGCCACGCCCCAGGACCTCTACGACCATCCGGCCAACGAATTCGTCGCTGGCTTCATGGGCTCGCCGCCGATGAACCTGCTGCGCGCGGGCGTCGAGGGCGAGGGCGAGAACGCGTTCCTCGTGCTCGGTGCCCAACGACTCGCCATCCCCGCGAGCTACAACACCAGTCACGACCTCGCGGCGGTGCGCGGCGCCGGCATTGTCTTCGGGTCCCGCCCCGAGGACGTGGAGGTCCTCGCCGGCGAGGGCGGCGACGCCATCATGACGCGCGTCGAGCGACGAGAGGCCCTCGGCGCGGAGATCCTGGTGCACCTCTCGCTCCTCGACGCCGAGGGGACGAGCGCCTTCGTCGTGACTGACGAGGGCAAGGTCGTGACCCGACCCTCCACGTTGGTCGCCAAGATGGGTCCGCGCGCCGACGTGAAGGTCGGCGACATCCTGAAGGTCCGCTTCAATCCCGAGCGCTTCCACTTCTTCGACGCCGACTCGGGCGCGAGCCTCCGTAGGGTGTAGGTCGTGAGCCCCCTTAACACATCGTTCCAACGTTCGGTGCTCGCCTCCGACCTCGACCACGTCGAGGGCGTCTGCTGGGACCCGGTGCGACGCTGCCTCTGGGCCGGCGGCGAGGCCGGCCAGGTCTACCGCGTCGGGCTCGACGGCACCGTCGACGTCGTGACGGTGATCGAGGGCGGAGCCCTGCTCGGAATGGCGCTCGACGGCGCCGGTGCGCTCTACGTCTGCGACCCGGGCAACCACCAGGTGTGGCGGATGGACGCCGACTTCACGGTGACCCCCTTCGGCGCGGCGATCGACTACCCCAACTACCCGGCCTTCGCTCCCGACGGGCGGCTCTTCGTCTCGGACTCGGGTTCGTTCCACGAGCCCTCGGGCCGGATCGTCGTGATCGACCCCGACGGCACCACGACCGAGGTGGCGACCAGGGCGCTCGCCTTCGCCAACGGGCTCGCCATCGACGAGACGACGCTCTACGTCGTCGAGTCCGCGGCGCCCGGGGTGAGCGCGATGCCCCTCGCCGGCGGGCCCCTCGAGATGGTCATCCCGATGGAGCGGTGCGTCCCCGACGGGTTGGCCTTCGACGCGCACGGCGGCCTGCTGATCTCGTGCTACCAGCCCAACCAGATCTGGCGATTCGCCAGTGACTCCGGGCTGGAGCTGGTCGTCGACGAGTGGACGGGCGAGCTGATCCTCTCACCGACCAACATCGCCTTTTACGGTGAGCGTCTCGAGCGGCTCGCGCTCGCGTCGCTCTGCGGACACGACCTGGTGACCATCGCGCCACCACACCCCGGCGCCGCCCTACGGCGTCCCTAGATACGAAGAGAGACCCATGTCCGTTACCAGCACCAATCCCGTCTCCGGCGCCCAGCGCGTCCTCGACATCGCCGAGGCGACCGACGCCGACGTCCTCGCGGTCACCGAGCTGGCTCGCAGCGTCGTCGCCGACTACTCGAGGCGTCCACTCGAGTGGCGAGCCGAGATGCTGCGCGCGATGGCCGACGAGCTCGAAGGCGACGCCGAGAGCCTGGTGGCGACGGCGGCCGAGGAGACGGCGTTGCCGCTGGCCCGCCTCCAGGGCGAGCTCCGTCGCACGGCCTTCCAACTTCGCTTCTTCGCCGACGTCGTCACCGACGGCGCGTTCCTCGGAGCGTCCATCGACCACGCGACGGACTCGCCCATGGGGCCGCTCCCGGACCTTCGCCGGATGAGGGTGCCGCTCGGCGTCGTCGCGGTGTTCGGCAGCTCCAACTTCCCCTTCGCCTTCTCCGTGCCCGGCGGCGACACCGCCTCGGCCCTCGCCGCCGGATGTCCGGTCGTCGTGAAAGCCCACCCCGCCCATCCGGCGACGAGCGCCGCCACCTTCGCCGCGCTCGAGCGCGGCGCTCGACGGTGCGACGCACCCGAAGGGACCCTCAGCCTCGTCTTCGGCTTCGACGCGGGCGTCGCCCTCGTCGAGGCGCCGGCCGTCAGCGCCGCCAGCTTCACCGGCTCGGTGAGGGCCGGACGCGCGCTTTGGGAGCGAGCCAACGCGCGGACCGTGCCGATCCCTTTCTACGGTGAGTTGGGCGCGGCCAACCCGCTCGTGGTGACGCGCGCCGCGGCACTCGAGCGCGGCGTCGAGATCGGGGGCGGCCTCGCCGGATCGATGACGCTCGGCGCCGGCCAGTTCTGCACGAAGCCGGGCCTGTTCTTCGTCCCAACCGGCGCCGGGGGCGACGCACTCGTCGCGACCGCCGTGTCGGCCCTCGACGACCTGGACGGCTTCACGATGCTCAGCGCCGGCATCGCCGAGAACTACCGGGTCGCCACCCGGTCGATCAGCACGGTCGAGGGCGTGCGCGCCCTCGTGCACTCCGCACTCGGCCACGCCGCACAGACCTCGGCCCAACTCTTCGAGGTCGACGCCGTGACGTTCGGCGCGCCCGGCGCCGGCACCCTTCGCGAGGAGTGTTTCGGCCCCCTCGCCCTCGTCGTTCGCTACGCGTCCGAGGAGGAGCTGGTGACCGCGCTCGAGACGAGCGAGCCGGCGCTCACCTTCAGCCTCTTCGCCACCGTGAACGACCCCGACGCGCCGTCACTGCTCGACGTGGGCTCGCGACACGCGGGACGGGTCATCGTCAACGGCTTCCCGACCGGCGTCGGCGTTAGTTGGTCCATGCAGCACGGCGGTCCATGGCCCTCAACGACCTCGTCGGCCACGACCTCGGTCGGCGCGGCGGCGATCGAACGGTGGCTGCGTCCCGTCGCCTACCAGACTGTGCCCGACGACCTGCTGCCGGACGCTCTGCGGGAGTCCAATCCCCTCGACATCCCCCGGCGGGTCGACGGCCAACTCCAGGTCTGACGTCGCTCAACCGGCGGACACGATCGACGCAGACCAAGCAATTCGAAGGCTGGCGCTGTAGCGTTCTCTCGAGTGAGTTCGAGGCGATTCTCGAAGAGGGGCGGAAGAGGTGATGGCAACCCCGTCGGTGAGTGGCGCCATTCTGGCCGCGACTTCCAAGGTCAGTGTCGGACCGATCATCCTGCTCGGCGCGGCCGTCGTCATCCTCGCGGCCCTGGCCTTCGCCTTCGTCACGACGACTCGTCGCAAGAAGCCCCCCTCCGCGTGCGCGGAGCAGCAAGAGGCCCTCGAATCGGCCGAGCGGGCGCTGCGCTACTGGGAGGCGGCGGTGGCGCACCTGCGCGTGGTCGACCTAGAGAGCGGCGCCCACCAGGGCTCGGACGCGACCGGCCCGGCGAGGGAGTTCAAGTACGGCCACACCGCCGACATGACCGGTGGGGAGTTCGCCGAGCTTCTGAAGCGCGCCGTCGACGGGCGCGACGGCGCCGTGCGGTACCGCGACCAGTGCCAGGTCGACCTCGTGAACTGCATTGGCAAGCCCGCGGTGGGACCTCACATCACGCCCTACGCCCACGAGCCCCTTCGCCCCACGTTCGACACTGACGCCACCGGCCCCCGCCGGTTCTCCGAGGACGGCTGAGGGTCCGTCGTCGCCGCGACGGATCGAATGGCTCGGCGGCGGATCAGTGGTGCTCGGGCACCATGTCGATCGCGCCGCACGGGCACTCCTTGGCGCAGATGCCACAGCCCTTGCAGTAGTCGAGGTTGAACTCGTAGCGCAGTCCCGGGCCGAGCTTGATCACGGCGTTGTCCGGGCAGACCCCGAAACAGTTGTCGCACTCGAAGCAGTTGCCGCACGACATGCACCGGCGGGCCTCGAAGAGGGCGTCCTCGGCCGTGAGCCCCCCGACGACCTCGTCGAAGTTCGAGCGGCGCCGGATCGCCTCGAGGCGCGGCCGCAGCGTGCGCGGGGCGTCGGCGTAGTACCAGGAGTTGAGCCGCTCGACCGTGGCCGGAGCCCGCTCGGGGGCCGGTGCCACCGAGCGACCGTCGACCCACGCGTCGATCGCCGCGGCCGCGCGGGCGCCGTGACCGACGGCGGCCGTGACGGTCCGCTCGGCGGCGTTGCCTGAGGCGTCACCGCCGGCGAAGACTCCGGGCCGTCCGGTCATCTGATTGGCGTCGACGTTGATCACGCCGCCCGCCAGGTCGACGTCGCCCAGGTCGTCGAGTAGTCCGAGGTCGGTGTCCTGACCGAGCGCGAGGATCAGCGAGTCGACTTCGAGCTCCTCGAACTCGCCCGTCGACTCGGCCTTGCCCTCCGCGTTCAGGACCATCTTCTCCAGCATCAGCCGACCGCCGTCGGCGCGGGTGACCGTCGAGAGCCAGCGCATCTGCACCCCCTCGGCCTGGGCGTCGAGGACCTCCTCGTCGTGGGCCGGCATCCGGTCACGGGTGCGCCGGTAGACCACGATGGTCTCGGTCGCCCCGAGTCGCTGGGCGGTGCGCGCCGCGTCCATCGCCGTGTCACCGCCGCCGTAGACGACGACGCGACGCCCAAGGACGGGGCCCTCGCCCTCCTCGAAGCCGTGCAGCATCGAGACGGCGTCGAGGACCTTGGCGGCGTCGCCCGACGGGATCTCCGGGTTCTTGCCGCGCTGGGCGCCGATGCCAACGAAGGCGGCGTCGAAGTGGCCCGTGGCCATCGTCACGTCGACGTGCTCGACGGGGCTATTGAGCACGAACGTCACGCCCATTCCGGCGATGCGCGCGACCTCGGCGTCGACGACGTCGCGCGGTAGGCGGTACTGCGGGATCCCGTAGCGCAGCATTCCCCCGGCCTGGGGGGCGGCCTCGTGGACCTCGACCTCGTGTCCGAGCAGCGCCAGGTGGTAGGCGGCCGACAGCCCGGCCGGACCGGACCCGACGACGAGCACGCGCTTGCCGGTGGGCGGATGCTCGACCCGGACCGTCCAGCCCTCCTCGATCGCGCGGTCGCCGAGGAAGCGCTCGACGGCGTTGATGCCGACGGCCTCGTCGATCTGGACCCGGTTACAGGACGTCTCGCAGGGGTGAAAGCAGGCCCGGCCCATCACGGCCGGCAGCGGGTTCGCTCGCATCAACAGTCGCCACGCCGCCTCGTAGTTCCCCTCCTCGGCCTCGTAGAGCCAGCCCTGGATGTCCTCGTGGGCGGGGCAGGCCCCGTTGCACGGCGGGAGACGGTCGACGTAGACCGGCCGCTCGACGCGCCACGAGCCGGTCTTGTTAGCGAGGCTCGTGCCGACGCCCAGCGTGATGGCGAACGGCTTGGTGGTCACGAGGGCTCCTCGGTGAGTAGGGCGTAGCGCTCGATGTTGCGATTGGCGAGCGCCTGGAGGTGGGCCACGGTCTCGGCGTCCTTGACCTCACCGTTCTTGTCGAAGAGGTGGGCGAAGCGCTTCTGGAGCTTCAGGTACTCCTCGACCGGCGTGTGGCGGCGGATCGGCAGTGACGAGGTGACCTCGCCGTGCTCGGCCTCGAAGACCGGGAAGATCCCCGTCTCGTGGGCGAGGCGCGCGAGGCGGATCGTGTCGCTCGAGAGCGACCCCCAGCCGAGGGGGCACGGCACGAGGATGTGCAGGAACCGCGCGCCGTGGAAGGTCATGGCCTTTTCGACCTTGGACTCGAGGTCGAACAGGTCCGCGACGGTCGCGGTGGCGACGTAGGGGATCTCGTGGGCCATGGCGATCCTCGGCATGTCCTTGCCCTGGCCAAAGACGTTGCCCGGGTGCGGACCGACGGCCTGGGTCGTGGCGGTGCGCGCCGCCGGCGGCGTGGCGCTCGAGCGCTGGACCCCGGTGTTCATGTAGCCCCCGTTGTCGTAGCAGATGTAGAGCACGTCGTCGTTGCGCTCGAACATCCCCGAGAGCGCGCCGAACCCGATGTCGGCCGTGCCGCCGTCACCGCCCTGGGCGACGACGCGCACGTCGCTACGGCCCTGAGCGCGCAGCCCCGCCGCGACGCCGGTGGCGACCGAGGAGGCGTTGGCGAAGAGCGAGTGCAGCCACGCGATGCGCCACGACGTCTCCGGGTACGGCGTCGAGAAGACCTCGAGACAGCCGGTCGCGTTCACCGCCACGAGTTGGCCGTGCGTGGCGCGCATCGCGGCGTCGAGCGCGTAGCGCGCTCCGAGCGCCTCGCCGCACCCGGCGCAGGCCCGGTGGCCCGAGGTCAGCGAGTTGGCCCGCTCGGGGTCGGACTGGGCGCTGCGCTGGTCGAGGGCGACCAGTCGGTTACCCACCGCGAAACTGCCGACCTGGTAAAAGCGCACGGGAGTGCGCTCACTGACCATCAGGCACGACCCGTCTGGGTCGCCAGGTCGCGCAATACGTTCTCGGCGGGCGGGCCGGAGCGCCGGCGCAGCGCCATTCGCTCAATCTCGGCCTCGACGAGTCCGGTGTTGAGGTCGCAGTAGACGGTGTCGGCGAGCCGGCCCTCGTGAGCCTCGACGAAGAGCTTGCGCAACGAGGCCGCCCACACCGGTCGTCCGCCGAGGCCGGCGACGACCGTGTGGATCGGCACCGTCTGGCCGGTGAAGGCCATTGCGATGTCGGTCGAGAGGATCCCGCCGTAGCCAATGGAGAAGGCCTTCTCCACCACGACGATGCGCTGGGCCCCGGCGAGGGCCTCGCGGACCTGCTCGACGGGGAAGGGCCGGAAGCACGAGATGCCGAGCACCCCGACGCGCACTCCCTCCTCGCGCAGGTCGTCGGCGACGTCCTTGATTGTGCCGAGCACCGAACCCATGGCCACGACGACGACGTCGGCGTCCTCGATGCGGTAGGGGTGCAGCAGGCCGGTCGCGGGACGACCGAGGACCTCGGCGTTGCGCTCGGCCAGCTCGGGGATGACCTCGAGGGCGCGGTGCATGCGCACCTGGGCGAGGTAGCGGACCTCGGTGAAGGCTTCGGGACCGACCATGGCGCCGATCGAGACGGGGTCGTCGGGGTCGAGCACCTGGCGGGGCTCGAAGGGCGGCACCAACTGGTCGACCTGCTCGGGCTCGGGCATGTCGACGCGCTCGATGGAGTGAGTGAGGATGAATCCGTCGACGCAGACCATCACCGGCACCGAGAGCTCCTCGGCGAGGGCGAAGGCGAGGATGTGCAGGTCGACGGCCTCCTGGTTGGTCTCGGCGAAGAGCTGCACCCAACCAGAGTCGCGCACCGCCATCGCGTCGGTGTGGTCGTTCCAGATGTTGATCGGCGCGCCGATCGCGCGGTTGGCGAGGGTCATGACCACGGGCAGTCCGAGGCCGGCCGCGTTGTAGACGGCCTCGATCATGTAGAGGAGCCCCTGGCTCGACGTCGCGGTGAAGGCCCGTGCGCCCACGGCCGACGCGCCGATGGCGACCGACATCGCGGCCATCTCGGAGTCGACGTTGATGTACTCGCAGTGCTCGAGCTCGCCCTTCTTCACCATCGCGCCCAGGGCCTCGATGATATGGGTCTGGGGCGAGATCGGGTAGGCGCACACGACCCCCGGACGGCACATCGCCACCGTCTGGGCGATCGCCTGAGATCCCTCAATCTGACGCTGCATGGTGGAACTCCTCGGTCTCGTGGCGCACGTACTCGTAGGCGGCGGTCGCGGCCGCGACGTTCGCTTCGCCCAGGGCGCCGGCGAAGCGGTGGCGGAAGGCCTGACAGACCGCCTCGAGCGTGACGACGCCCGTCATGGCGGCGAAGCCGCCCAGCAGGGCAGAGTTCGGTGTCGTGCGCCCGAGGTGCTCCCGGGCGATCTCGGTGGCGGGGACGGTGAGGAGCCGTTCGCGGCGAAAGGGGGCCAACTGATCGGCGAGGCCCTGCTCGTCGAAGCTCTCGACGCTATTGAGTAGCACGTAGCCGTCGGGCCGAAGGCCGCCGAACAGGTTGACTTGCCCCAAAAGCGTCGGGTCCTGGATGATGACGACGTCAGGCTGGCTGACGGGCTCGCGCGTGCGGATGACGTGACGCCCGATGCGACAGTACGCCTCGACGGGCGCGCCCATCCGTTCGGAGCCGAAGCTCGGGAAGGCCTGGGCGTAGAGTCCGTCCTCGAAGGCCGCGACCGACAGTAGTTCGGCACCTGTCACCGTCCCCTGTCCGCCCCGTCCGTGCAGACGCAGCTGGCAGTGGACCCCGTGCGAGCTGACAACGTGGCCGTCACCGGTCCCGGTGGACAGCTCCCCCTTCTCGACCTTGGCGTTCATCGATCCGTTGCCCCGCTCCTACCCATCCGAAAGTTCACTAATCACTTCCGTTGCCGTACCCAACCTACGTAGGGTGACGATGTGCCTGACAGGGCCAAAGGTCACAGGGGGTCTGGAAGCGAGTCGAGCCGCGACCCGCGCCGGTGGGCGACACTACGGTGCACTACTACGCATCACGTAGTACTATTCTCCCGTGACCCGATCCTCGAAGACCGACGGCTTGCGCCGGATGAACGACCCGCCGCTCCTGATCCTGACCAGCCTCGCCGACGGCCCCAAGCACGGCCACGCGCTCGCGAAGGACGTCGCCTCGTTCGCCGGCGTCGTACTCGGTCCCGGCGCCCTCTATGGCGCGATCACCCGCCTGGAAGAGCGCGGCCTCATCGAGCCGCTCGAGGGTGAGGACCGCCGCCGCCCCTACCGCATCACCGGCACCGGAGAGACGGCGCTTTCCGAGGCCCTCGCCGACATGCGCCGGATCGCCGATGTCGGCGCGTCGAGGTTGAAGCTCGCCACGAGGGCCGTCGCGTGAGTCGTCGGCCCTCCGATCTCACCGGACTGCTGGCGTGGTATCCGCCCGCGTGGCGTGGACGCTACGGCGACGAGTTCGTTGCGCTGATGGAGGACGAACTGAACGGACGCCGCCCGACCATCCGGTGGCGGGCGTCGGTCGCCTGGTCGGGCCTGCGCGAGCGCGGTCACGAGGCCGGGCTCGTCGGCGACCAGTTGACACCATCTCGCCAGGTCCGAGCCGGGTCGCTCCTCGTGCTCTGCTCGTGGACGGCCTTCACTCTCGCCGGGGCCAGCTACGCCAAGCTCTCCGAGCATTTCGCCCGGTCCATGCCGGCGGGCACGCGGACCCTCGCCCAGGGCGCCTTCGACGCGGTGGTGTTGCTGGCCTTCGCCGGCGCCGCCGTCGTGGCGCTGGGCACGATCGTCGCACTCCCCTCGTTCGTGCGATTCGTGAGAGCAGGAGGCTGGCGTACGATGGGTCGACCCGTCGCCGTCGCGACGCTCCTGACGGCGTTCGTTGGGGCCCTGGCGATTCCCTTCGTTCTCTGGGCTCACCACCTCACGTCGTGGCAACGCAGCGGCGCCAACGGCGCCTATGCGAGCGCCTTCGTCGGACTCGCCGTGCTCATCGGCGCGGTCCTCGCACAGTGGACCGCCGTCGGCGTCACGGCGGCGCGGCGGATCGACCTCTCGCGACGCCTGCTGCGCGTTGAGGCGTCGCTCGCCACCACGCTGGCGGCGTTGATGGTCGCCATCGCCGGCTCCACGGCGATCTGGTGGGGAGCAATCGGCCGCGACGCTCCGTGGTTCCTCCAGGGCACGGCGACGGGGACCTCAGGCTCTCCCTTCACCGTGAACATCGTCCTCACGATGGCCTTGATGGTCGTCGCAGCCTCCACTGCCCTGTACGGCGTCTCGCGCATCACTCGTTCGTGGCGCGCCCTATCGGAAGCGTGAGACCGAAGATCGTGATCGGCTCGACGGGGCCGACGACCTTCTGACTAGCGAGGCGAAGGAAAATGATGAAGCGTCCCTCTAGGATTCCGCCCATTGACGGATGATTTTCATCATCTCGAAGGTGAACGCGGGTAGGTCAGGGGGCCATCGAGAGCTTACGAGATTGCCGTCCACGACAACGGCCTGGTCAATCCACATACCGCCGGCCTTGACGACATCTTCCGGCACACCGTCGTGCCAATAGGAAGTCAGACGCTTTCCCTCGATGACATTGGCCGATGCCAAGAGCCAAGGACCATGGCAGATCGTCGCAATCGGCTTCCCCTTCGTGGAGAACGATCGCACGATCGCTTGGCGAACTCGTTGCGGCGAACCACCGAGGGCGCGCCATCGGGCGCGCCGCCCGGAACCAGCACGGCATCGTAGTGGTCTGGATCAACGCTTTCAATGGTCAGGTCAGGGAGAATCCGATAGCCATTCTCACCTTCGATTTCGTCCATCGTTGGAGCGGCGATATCGACTCTCGCGCCTTCGTCCAAGAGACGAAAGTACGGGGCCAGCAGCTCCAAGTCCTCGAACTTGTCGGCGGTGATGACCAGAACTCGCACATTCAACTTTCCGCCGCCGCTTTGCACACGTTCAATCCTCATGTTGCGAACCCCGTCTCCAGTGATTTTCGGCCCTTTGACATCATTTCACCCTTGGATCCACTTTGCTCAGCTCGTCGTCCGACCTCACACTTGCGCGAAAGTGCTCAGCCTTGGTCAGTCGAATCGAACCGGTGACCAGTCATTGCATAAGTGTGCGTAGACGCCTCCGCGGGTGCCGCATTCAATCACGAGGGCCGATGCGGGCATCCGACCAAGAAGTGACGAAGGACAACCATTGGGCCCACTCGAGGTTGCCGCAACGTCTGCCGCCGTGACGCCAAGAACTCCCAGGACGACGGGCGAGAGACCCATGGCGCCGATCCAACCACCTCGCGTTCGACTCATTGAGTCCCTTCGATTCAGGGAAACGTCTCTGACCAATCATTGGCTGAACGGTGGTGAACAGACGCGCCGATGACGGTCGCCATTCAGCGCGCATCGCCTTAAGTATCGCGGGCGGACTGATCTTGCTTCTGAATGCGAGGACGCCGCCGATGAACAACCATGACGCGAGGTTGCGTAGAGCTATAAGCGAAGGTAGGACTCTGCTGACGTCTCAATGCCAAACTTGGCGCGCTCAGCTCTGGGCGACCCGCGTCCCATTGACCTTGGAGGACGGGAGAATGCCGGCCTTTGACGTGCCGGTCATCGTGTCGCCGTCCACGGTGACGTCGAACTTCAGAGTGAGGCGCATCGGCGTCGTCACCGCCTGCGTCCAGGTCAGCCGATTGCCCTCGGCAACTGCGTCGTTGAAGTCCACGGACTCCGCGTCGGACCGCGCGATCCCCGTGATAGCTCCGTCCGATTCGGCGATCTCGAAGACCACTGCCATCTTGCCAATGGCAGTGTCGAGAGTCACGTCCCAGGTTCCCGCGAAAGTTGTCATGGTGATGGTTGTCCTTTGGAGTTTGGATGGGAATCTTCACGATGTCTCCGCAACAAGGCGGAATCCATCGCTCCACAGTAACGTTCAGCCAGTGCGGACATGGTCACCCTGCAAGGCCAGGTTTCAGTCGTTGCCGTGGCTAGGGACCGTAGTGACTTCTTCCGTAACACTGACCTTCCCCCCACTTGCCGGACACCTCATATAGGAGGTAGAGATGGCAGTCATGATGGAGGGTGTTGACGCCGGAGTCTCAATACGTTCGATCTACTGGCCCCAGGATCGCTCATCTTTCACCGTCATTTCCAACACGTCAGCGGGAGCTTGGCCACTAGTGAGGATCATCCAGCAATATTTCGGC
>JANXWA010000034.1 GCA_025351385.1 Acidimicrobiales bacterium
CCACCATCCAATGGCCAAGTACTTCGTTGCATAGGCGGTAGCGCGGGTTCACGTCGGCGCGTCCACTAGAGGATTCTTCAAGAGCTCAATGAGTCCGGTTTCAGAGCCCAATACAACGCCAAGAACCAGCCAATCAACAACACTGAGGTTCAACATTGGGCCTTCCCGTCGCTAGGTGTCTCGGCATCCTAGGACGCTCTCTCAATGACTACGTGAACCATGAGCGGCGTTGCACTCCATCGAGCAGAGCAGTCCAAGGATCGCCCTCGATTCTCCGTTCGATGACGACGGACCGTCCGAAGAGCAAGGGATTTCAAAGAAGTCGCTGGGAAAGGACGTGAAATTCTCGTGACGATCTCGCCCTGGAGGAACTTGCGAATCCCGGCGTCGTCAGCCCGCCACGAACGAACGCGAAAGTGCATCCGATGAAGACACTTAGCCGACGTCGGGAAATCAATGCCCTAGTCAGCGAGCCGCGCGATCAGGCTTGGTCCGCCCCCACTACGCCTCTAGCCACTCCGGGTTAATCCTCTCCGCGGTCCGTGCGGCACTCTTGATCGCCATTTCCGATGTCGAGATCAGGCCAAGGACCAATATCGTCATTCCGGCGCCAGCGAGAACCCACCATCCGGCGTGGCTGGCCGACGCGAGGTTCAGGTGTTTGCGTCCGCCGACTCCCGCGGTGACGATCGCCCCGACGACCGCGACGCCCAGGGTCTGGCCCACCTGTCGCGAGCTGGAGGCGATCCCGGACGCGACACCGGCCTGGTCGCGGGGCATCCCCGAGACCGCGGTGTGCGTGATCGGAGGATTGACGAATCCAAATCCCAGTCCGAAGACCATGTAGGCGCCAAAGAGCCAGGCGAAGGGGGTCGAGCGGCTCATGCCCGTCAACATGACGCAACCGGTGACCATGGCGACACCCGCGATGAACAGGGGCCACCGAGAGCCGCTCCTCCCGACGATCCGACCAGAGATCGGCGGGAGCAACATGACCATGACCGCCATCGGCAGCGTGTCGATGCCCGCTTGCAGCGCTGAGAGGCCCCGTACATCTTGAAGGTAGAGCGTGTTGAGGAACAAGAAACCGCCGAGGGCCGCGAAGGAGGCGACGGCGATAATCGTCGCCGCCGCGAACGGGATCGAGCGAAAGAAGCGCAGATCCAACAAGGGTTCGCGACGGCGATGTTCGACGACGAGAAGTACGGCCAGCGCACACCCCGCCACCACGAACGCGACGACGATTAGACCCGACGACCACCCGTGCCTCGGAGCCTCGATGATGCCGAACGTAAGCGAGGTCAGTACGGCAATGACGAGGAATTGCCCCGGTACGTCCAACCCTCGCGCGCGAGCCGCCCGCGACTCGGGGATGAAGGCCAGTGAGAGGACGACGGCCACCAGTCCAACCGGGATGTTGACCCAGAAGATCGATCGCCAGCCGATCGAACTGACCAGCAGCCCTCCCACGACGGGCCCCAGAGCCATGCTCACGCCCATCACCGCCGCCCACACCCCGATCGCCTGGGCGCGCTCGCGCGGGACGGTGAACGTATTGGTGATGATGGACATCGCCACCGGATTGAGCATCGAACCACCCAGCGCCTGCAGCATGCGAAAGGCCACCAGCAGACCGAGATTCGGCGCCACGCTGCAGAGCAGTGAGGCGACCACGAAGATCAGCAGGCCCGCGACGAACGTTCGACGTCGACCGAGTCGGTCAGCGGTGGAGCCGGAGAGCAGGAGGAAGCTCGCCAGGACCAGCGTGTACCCATCGATGATCCACTGCAGTCCCGATATGGATGCGTGCAGATCGATCCTGATCGAGGGGAGGGCGACGTTCACGACCGTCACGTCGAGGCCGACAATGAAAAGGCTCATCGAGCAGATCGCCAGAATCCCTATTCGGCGCCGGTAGCTCAATTCGTGGATCTGCAACGAAGCGGGTTCGGCGGCGGAGAGGGACATGTTGACGTCCAATCTACGTTCCCCATTCGACCGTTGCAACCTCCGGTCGGGCGTCTCGCCTATCGGGCAGCAGGTCACGTCAGATTGCGAACGAAGAGCCATTGACGAGGACGACGTTTCAACCGCGCGCAGCGGTCAACATCGAACGCTTCGCCAATGAACGAGGTTCGCCGTCCCTATCGCACAACGTCGACCGTCGCGGTGACACCGTCACTCTCGTTGCAGGTCCCCACCGCCAGAGTTGAGATGACCATTGGCCACGCTGTCACTGAGAAATGCGAATCTCGAGATGAGTTGGACCGGCGCCCTCACCGGCGGTGACTGCTCCGTCGGAGTCGGATCCGCATTGCTCGCGACGGCGGTCACCGTGGTCCTGTGGGCAGCGTCAACTTGGACCGGAGGTGAGTCCGAGGCCCACATGTGACCTTGGTCCCTGGTGACCGCGACGTAGTCAGTCGAGACTGGAGGTCGTGCGACCTCGTGTTGGGCCCAACGGGCATTCGGCATCGATGTGGTCACTGGCACTTGGAGAGAGCCTTGTCGCCATCGGTGCCATTGGCGGTGCCGTCGCGATGTTCAGTGGATCCATCGACCGCGGCGCATCGATCAATCGAAGGCTGCCCTTCGAAAGCCCAGCCTTCGGGGCCACCGCCCTGCTCCTCGTCGTCGGCCTACCGATGTCCGTGGCGGCCCTGTCCTGCTGGCGACGCCGACGACTCTTCCCCGATCTGGCGATCGTGTCGGGACTGCTGCTGATGGCGTGGATTGCCGTTGAGATGTCGGTGATTCGATCATTCTCTCCTCTCCAGCCCACCTTCTTCCTGACCGGGTTGTCGATCACGATTTGCGGCTATCGGATGTCGAAACGCTCCAAGCGGGCAACGGAGGAATAGGGGCCTTCACCACCCCATCCGCGAAGCGATCAGGTGCCGTTGCCTGACGAGAAACGGACCTTCGCCGTTTCGACGGTCCCACCACGCCTCCCTGGGGCGTCCTGCCACTCCCAGTAGAGATTGGTGTGCGCGATCACCTGCTCCGGCGTCGGCGCACCGTACTCGCTAAGGTCCTCGGTCGTGTGCGCGTCGCCAACCAGCGTGGCGTCGTACCCACGGACGATGGCGCCATGGAGCGTCGAGCGGATGCAGGCGTCGGTCTGGGCGCCGGTCACGACGAGTCGTCCCACCCGCCGCTCGGCGAGCAGCGCCTCGAGGTCGGTCTCCTCGAACGAATCGCCGAAACACTTATGGACGAGAGGCTCCGAGTCGCGACGGACCAACTCCTCCACGTACTGCCAACTTTCACTCCCCCGGGGGAGCTCGTCAGAGGAGTGCTGCACCCAGATCACCGGCACATTCTCGGCCCGGGCCTTCTCGACCAGGGAGTGAATGTTGGAAATGACGCCGTCGCGATTGTGGGCGTGGGCCACCACCCCGTTCTGGACGTCGATGACGAGCAGCGCGGAGTTCGGTCGGTCGGTCAGGGTCGTCACGGGAGCCTCCTCATCCTCGGCGAGAATCGCGAGTCGAGAAAGATAGTAGGTGCGAACCCAGGCCGGGCGTCGGCGTCGGCCCGCGTGGCCTCTAGTGCGCGCCGATGTCAATGCCGGAGAAGATCAGGGCCTCTTCGTATCCGACGCCGAACGGGCCGTCATCGTTTCGCCCAACTGGCTCGCGAATCGGGATTCGACCTCGTTCACACACTGGACGCGGGGCACGAGGTGCAGTTGACCCCACCGGGCGAAGTGGCGCTACTGCTTCTCGAACTCCCTTGACATCCAGAGTCCCGTCGACGTGACGTGGTCCGAACTCATCGGGGCGACCGGAAGTGGCGAGATACCTACCCGGGTCTCTCCCCGCTCGCGGCGCTCACCCGGCGCAGCTCGTTGCGTACGCGGCCGAGCCCGGTTGCAGGGCCTGACCCGAGTTTCGATTCACCATGAGGCACGACTCGTCAACCGCGACGAACTGGTTCGCCGGGATCTGCTTCAACTGGTCGACCTCGGCGTAGGTCCAGCGCCGGTCGACCGTCCCCTGGAAGTACCAGTTGCTCCCATTGTCGGCGAGGATCAGTCCGTAGGTCTTCATCGTGGTCAGCACGGTCTGGCAGAACGAGGAGCATCGCGACGCCGGTAGCGAGAACGACGCGTCGAGCCGGAAACGCGCCCCCATGGGCGGGCAACTCGGGTCGGCCTGGCCGGCCTCGTGGCGCGCCGGCCAGAGGTACGACTGTTGGGTGCACTGTGCCGTGAAGCGGATCGCGTGGTCCAGGGCTCCCGAGGCGACCTCGTCGACGTTCACGAGTCCGGGCAGGATCGGCAGGCCCGCGGCGTCACCCGACGTCCATCCCGCCGGGCGCAGTGCGTTCGACCGGAGGTTCCAGATCGCACCCGAGCCCGCCGTCGACCGCCCGGCCGAACGGTAGCGGGTGTCGTAGGTCTCGAACAGCGTGCACGCCGCGGACGCGGAGGATCGATACGGGTCGACCATCAACGCGTGACGGTCAGATCCACCTTCGACCGGCGTAGCGGCGGTCAGCGGGTACGGGCGTCGATCGCTCTCGGACGCGAAGAGGAACCTCAAGTGCGTGAAGGGGGTGGCGTGGCGCACGACCGACCAGGGGATGCCGTAGGGCTGGCGGGCGTCACCCGAGGGTCCGTAGTCCGGGTGCAGGAACGTCGACGAGGCCGACATCGACGCCAGCCACGTCGCGCTGTTCACGTTGACCGCCAGACCGGTGACCGCCGTATTCCAGACGTTGTCCGCCGGGAAGGCGGGGCAGTTGGTCCTCGGAAGCAGTTGGCCCGACGAACTGGCCACGTGCGGTGTCGATCGGGCGGACGGGCGGGCGGCGCCGGTCGCCGCGCCACCGGGCACCGTCGCCAGCGTGACGACAACGGTGACGACCACACCGAGCACTGCGACACGTGGCCGGTGAGAGGTTGGGATACGTGGCATGGTGCCGTTCTACCGCCTCGATGGGGCAACGTCCCCGTCGTTGTCCAAGAGTTGTGGGGTTGCGAGAGCCGCCGTCTCCTCGACACAGTGGTCGCAAGGAAGCTTGACGCTTCGCACGGGCCCGTCGCCGCTTCGCCGGACCCACCACTGCACCACGACCGCCACTGTGCCCTCAGTAGAGTGGAGGCCAACGTCAACCAACCGGGGAGGTCGGTCTTGAAAGAGTCCTCCAGCACCTTCGGGCCCCCCGTGCTCTTCGTCCAGGACCTCGCCCGTTCCAAGGTGTTCTATCGAGACGTCCTGGGGCTGCAACCGGCATTCGAGGACTCGACCTCGGTTGGAATGACGCTCGGCGACCACATGGTGCTGCTCGTCACCGTTGAGTCGGGCCAAGAACTGCTCGCCGGTCAGGCACCGGGCACGCCCCTCGGCCAACGTCCCACGAACGTCTTCAACCTGTTCGTCGACGACGTCGACGAGTGGGTCTCGCGGCTATCGGCCATTGGTGCGCACTTCCTCGGCGCACCGATCGACCGGCCCTGGGGACGGCGCACGGCACATCTGCGTGATCCCGACGGCTTCATCTGGGAGCTGTCGCAGTCGATCCCCTAAGGACTCTCACAACCGTCTCTCGGACCTTCGCTCCACTCGCATCCCTCGAAACCGAACGGGGAGACCGGTTGGCGCGACCGGACGAATCGCCATGAAGAGGCTCCAACGCCGTTCTTGGTGCGACAGGGCGATCAGATGACTTTGGACCCTGCCTTAGGCATCGCACCGCGACTGATACTGGGATCGTGGGGCTATTCGGGGGCGAAGGCCCACTCGACGAGGAGCTAGAACTCATGACTGAGATTCTTCCGAATCCCGCACACACAAACGACGAACCATCGGCCCAACGGTCGAGTCCCGACCATTGGGTGCCGCGCTTCCGTCCGACGGAGAGAATCGCGCATTGGTGGACAGTCGTCATGGTCGCCACCGCCCTCGTCACGGGTCTCGCCATGGGAGAAGAGGCCGAGTCGGGTCCGATGCTGAACGTCCACGTCGCGTCGGTGGTTCTGATCGGCGTCGGCGTCGTCGTCGCCCTGGTCTTTGGCAACACGCGAGCGATGCTGAGGTCGATGCGCGCCCTCTTCGTCTTCGATCGCCTGGACATTGCCTGGTCCCTCGGACGACTTCGCCATCCCTTCCAGCGCGAGAGCCATCCGGCGTGGGGGAAGTTCAACACGGGCCAGAAGGTGATGGCTTGGCTCGTGAGCGCCTCGATGTCCCTGGTGATCATCACCGGCTTCCAGTCGTGGAGGTCCGGGGGCGACATGGCCGGACCTCACATGGCGGCGGCGATGGCCACGCTGGCGTTGCTCGGAGCTCATGTGTTCATGGCCCTGGTGAACCCCTCGACCCGCCCGGCCCTTCCCGGGATGGTCCTCGGACGGGTTCGACGGTCCTGGGCGGCGACGCACCACCGCGGATGGTTGGACGACGTCGAGCATGACGCCTCGTCGCCACGGAACTGACGACTACAACGCTCACGGGTCGCCTCCAAGGTCCTGGAGGACTGGACGATGACCGCCGCGTGGTGCCCCGACGATGACGGATGCCTCTGGGGTGTAGGGCCGGAGAAGTGGTCGAGGGAACTTCATCGCACGCTCTGCCTTCTTGGTCGCGCCGACCACGACGCACCAGAGGTGAGACTGGTCGACTTGGTCCCTCCCCACGCCAGGGGCTGGCGCCGATCAGAGGGCCGACATCGTGATGAAGTCCCGGGCGTAGGCGGGCTGGAAGAACCGCGCCGGCGACTGGAGCATCGTCGCTAGAAGGTCCCGGCCGTTGGTCGGGGTCGCCGGTGCGCCGTTGGGGCTGGGCGCGTAAGTCGCGAACACCGGCCACAACGGGTTCATGTCGAGAACCATCGCTCGCACCGCGCCCGCGCGCACGAGTAGCGACGCCAGGTCGACGACGGTCATCGGACCGGACACGTAGACGAGCGCGCCGGTGCTCGTCTGGCCGAGGCCCGATCGCGGAGTGTTCGGTATCGCGTTGAGACTGGCCCCCCACACCGAGACGTCGCGGGGATTGAGCCCCGACGCCGGTCGGCCGTTGTCGACGATCAGGTTGAGGTTCTGGCGCACCGCGACCACCGACGATGACATCCCGACGTCACGGCCCCATTGACCAACCCTCGCGAGGCCGTTGCGGTAGATGACGAGCGACGCCGCGCCGACTCGCAACGGCGCCACGAGATGTCCCTCGCTCAGGTAGCCGCCCTGGGAGGACTTCAAGAGGAAACCGCCGCTGAAGGCGGCGACGAGGGTTCGCGAGGCGCCCGGCGAGATCGGCGCGGTGTACTTCCAGATCACGCCGCCCGGGCTGAGACTGCCCGAATAGAGACGGGCTCGCAGCAGCCGGGTGTCCATCCAGGCCACTCCGGCGCTGACCGCGGGGTTGTCGGGCAGGCGCAGAGTGGTCGTGTAGACGGCGGACTGGCCGTGCACGAGACGGCCAGCGGAACTCCACACGCCCTCCCCCGCCACGGGAGGGTTCACAAGAGTGGACAGCGTGGCGGGCGCCGGCAGTGCGAGCGCCGATGAACGTAGCGAGGTGGACACCGCCCCCGACGTCGGGCGAGTACGGGCGGCGCCCGCCCAGTCGCTGGCCGCGAGCAGACCAGAGGCAACGACTGCCGCCGTGACGCCGATGGCGGCGATTCCTCGAGTCGTCACTCGCACCCTCGTGACTGGTTGGACGGACTCGCCAGGGCGAGGGGTCCTCGTGGTCGGTCGCTCGGATTTCAACGCAGTCACGCAACACCGTCCTCGGACATCAGTGCACCATCACGACGCGTTCGCGCCGCCTTTCCACCGCTTCCGGTTCTGACGGGTCGCGATCGGAGACAAGTTTTGCTCGCGTCCTTAAGAGCCGACTAAGCAACGTCGGAAGCGGAAGTAAATCATGTTCGTGCGCGATGGTCCCGATTGACGACTCCGCGAGCTCCGCAGCCGGCGTAGTCCAGGCTTCGGTCCACCTTCGTGGCGATGTCGGATCGAAGCGATGCGGCGTCGCCCGCAATCCGTTGCGCGACCCTCGTCAGGGCGTGCGACGACGGAGAGTGGTGGCTCCGATCACCAGCGCGACGGCGACGAATCCGACGACGACCGCGATGTCGAGGATCAGCGCAGTGGTGATCGCCGCGGAGGTGGCGACCCGGGTCGTGGCGTCCACGGCGTAGGACATCGGCAGTACGTCGGACAGCCAGTGCAGGAACGTCGGCAGCTGGTCGCGCGACACGACGATCCCGCAGAGCAGGATCTGGGGGAAGATGAAGGCCGGCATGAACTGCACGGCCTGGAACTCGGTGGTGGCGAGTGCGCTAAGCGAGAGGCCGAGGGCAGTGCCGAGCAAGGCGTTGAGCACGGCAACCAAGACGATCAGCCACGCCGAGCCGGCGACGTGCAGTCCGTAGACCCCGAACGACAGACCGGAGACCAGCGCACCCTGCGCGACGGCCGACGTGCCGAAGGCGAGCGCGTAGCCGAGGACGAACTCGACCTTGGCCAACGGCATCGTGAGCAATCGCTCCAGGGTCCCGCTGGTCCGCTCGCGCAAGGTCGCCACGGACGTCACGAGGAACATCACGATCAAGGGGAAGATTCCCAGGAGCGACGGCGCGAAGTGATCGAACACTCCCGGCCTACCGCGAAGGATCCAGGCCAGCAGACCGAGCAGCACCGACGGCACGAGGAGCAGCAACGCCACCGTGCGAGGGTCGTGGCGCAGCTGGCGAGCGACCCGCGCGGCGGTGGCGAGGGCCCGGCGCCGGCTCACGTCGAGCCCTCGATCAGCGCGACGAAGGCCGCGTCGTAGCTGCTGGTCCGCGTGCGCTCCAACAGCTCGGCCGGCGTCAGGTCCGCGAGGATCTGCCCTTCGCGAAGCAGCAGCAGCCGCTCGCACCTCGCGGCCTCGTCCATGACGTGGCTCGAGACGAGCAGCGTGGTGCCAGCGGAAGCCTGGCGGGCGAACAACGTCCACAGGTCCCTTCGAAGGACCGGGTCCAGCCCGACGGTCGGCTCGTCGAGGATCAGCAGCTCGGGCGCGCCGAGCAGGGCGATGGCCAGCGAGACCCGAGCGCGCTCGCCGCCCGAGAGCCGACTCACGAGCGACCGCGCGTATCGCTCGAGGTCGACGTCGGCCAGCACCCGATCGACGTCGTCACGGGCAACGTCCAGAATCGACGCGAAGTAGCGGAGGTTCTCCATGACCGTGAGGTCCCCGTACACCGCCGGTGACTGCGATACGTAGCCGACCCGGTTGCGCAACGCCACCGCGCCGGCCCGGTCCCCCAGAATCTCGGTGTCGCCGCTCGCCACGATCTGCAATCCGAGCAGCGCCCGCATGAGGGTCGTCTTGCCGCTCCCGCTCGGACCGAGCAGTCCCAGCAGCTGTCCCGCGGGGACCACGAAGGAGACGTCGCGAAGTACCGCGGTTTCCGAACGAACGACGTTGAGCGACTCGACTCGAATGGCCGCGCTCTCAGGCATCGCGAACCTCTGGCGTCAACGACGTCGCTTCACCGCGGTTCATAGGAGCGAGTGTAACGATGGCGAGTTGGACCGCTAATGACGAGCGGCGCCTCGTGGCCCGATCGTCAATAGCCATTGGCCGAGAAGTGCTGATAGTCCTTGGGCGAGGTCCAGTCACCGCCCCACTTCCAGCCGACCGACGCGAAGGCCCTCCACGCGGCGTCGCCCTGGTGGATCATGCCGACGGCGTGCAGGCCCCGGTTGGCCCACGGCCTCGCGCTCGGCGGGTCGACCTTGCCGCCTTGGACCTCCGGATTCTCGAGCGGATTGACGTCCACCGCGCGACCGAAGGCGTGCTGGGACCATGTCGAGGTCCCCGGCACTATCCGGCAGTTGAACGCTGACGAATTGTCATTGGTCATGGACCGCTCGTCATTCGCGGCGAAATAGTCGACGAGACGCATCTGGCGAATCGGGAAGCGCGCAGTAAACAGCGATCGGAAGGCCTTCACGATCGACGCGACGCTGTCGGCGTTGACGACCAGGTGGCCCAAATGGGGCCGTCCATTGAAGCCCCAGAACGTGACGTCAACTAATCGAAGGGCGTTGAGCGAGACCGGGCAGCCGGGTCGCCACGATCGCCCGGTCATTAGCGTCCGGTCGGCGCCGTCCAGGCGGGCCGACGACCACGCGAAGGCCCTGACGGGGCTCGATGTCGAGGTGGACGACGCGACCGCCTGGACCGTGGTCGTCGATGCGCCGGGTCCCACCGCTGGCGACGAGACCGTGGCGCAACCGGACAGCGCACCCGACGCGCTCGCCGCGAGCACCAGGACCGTTAGTCGAGATGCGCAATGGTTCACCATCAACCCTCCACGACACCATGCACGAGGTCACGCTACGAGGAGCGACGACCGATCGGTAGGGCCGAAGGTCCGAACTGGTGGTACCTGGCGGGGGTGTCACCACCTTCGCCTGCTCGATGGTCTCCTAGGGCGTACTTGATCATTCGCTTCGTTGGACGGTCCTTGAATCGACCTGGAAAGATTCGAAGTTGACGACCACCGGCGGACTACCTCCACCCGAAAGATGCGGGGCCCGCTACTGCTTTGGCGGCGTACGACGTCGCCCGAGGCACCAGAGGAAGAAGGTCCCAACCCTGCCGATCGGATGGCTCTGTGTCGCCGGGCCTTGTCCCGAACCCGGCTCGGACGCGCCACCGCTGGAACCGGTGAGCCCCGCCAGGGGGATGCTGTTCGTGTCCTGGTACTTCGAGACTCGGGGCAGCCGGAACTTCGTCTTGCGCGGCGTGTCTCCTTCGGATCCCATGTGGTCAACCCTCCCACACATTCGTCGACCGGGTCGTACCGGCCGCTCAGTGCTGGGTCGGTTGGTGCATCCGGAAGCCCGGCTGGTGCTTAAGGATCTCTCGTCGCGCGATGGTCATCTTGTGGACCTCGTCGGGCCCGTCCGCGATCCGCAGGGTGCGCATGTGCGCGTACATGTGGGCCAACGGGTAGAACTGGGTCACGCCGGCCGCCCCGTGCACCTGGATCGCGCGGTCGATGATCTTGATCGCCATGTTCGGGATCGCGACCTTGATCCCCGAGATCTCCGTCGCCGCGGCCTTGTTGCCAACCGTGTCCATCAAGTAGGCGGTGCGCAAGACGTACTCGCGCGCCATGTCGATCTCGATGCGCGATTCGGCGATCCAGTCCTGGATGAGGCCTTTGTGCGCGAGGCTCGTGCCGAACGTCGAGCGCTCGAGGGAGCGGATGACCATGAGCTCGAGGGCCCGCTCCGCGACGCCGATGGTGCGCATGCAGTGATGGATCCGCCCCGGCCCGAGGCGGGCCTGGGAGATCGCGAAGCCGCTGCCCTCCTCGCCGAGGAGGTTGTCGACCGGGACGCGCACGTCGCGGTAGATCACCTCGGGGTGGCCGCCGCGGTCCACGTAGCCAAAGACGTGAGGGTCGAGGCCGAGCGACACGCCGGGCGTCTCCCTCGGCACGACGATCATCGACTGCTGGAGGTGGCGCGACGCCGAGGGGTTCGTCTTGCCCATGACGATGAGGACCTTGCAGCGCTCGGCCCTCGCGCCCGAGCTGAACCACTTGCGCCCGTTGAGGACGTACTCATCGCCGTCTCGCACGATGGAGAGGCCGATGTTGGTGGCGTCCGAGGAGGCGACGTCCGGCTCGGTCATCGAGAAGGCGCTGCGGATCTCGCCCGCGAGCAGCGGCGCGAGCCACTCGCCCTTGATCCGGTCCGAGCCGAAGTGGTGCAGGATCTCCATGTTGCCCGTGTCGGGCGCGTTGCAGTTGAGCGCCTCCGAGGCGAAACCCACCCGTCCGAGGGACTCAGAGACCGGCGCGTAGTCGAGGTTGGACAGCGGCTTGCCCGGACTGTCGGACTTCAGGTGCGGGAGGAAGAGGTTCCACAGGCCTCGCTCCAGCGCCGCGGCCTTCAGCTTGTCGAGGACCGGAGGATAGCCATCGATGCCGACCTCCTCGAGCTGGCTGTAGTAGGTCTCCTCGTTGGGCGCGATGACGCTCTCCATGAAGCGCTTGACCGTCTCTTGGACCTCGAGGCCCTCGGGCGAGAACTGGTAGGGCATGACTCCTCTTTCCACTCTTCGGCGCACGGCGCCACGTCCAGGAACTTGCACGAAGGGACTGGTCGAGATGACGACCGGTCCTTCCACCCACGACCTTACGAGAAACTCCCCAAGCGCCCCGAAGGCCGGCGCGGACCCGCGGCGCCGGACCTCAAAGCAGGTTGATCACCCAGGACCCGCACGCCGCGATGGACTTGATGAAGAGCGTCCAGTCCTCGAACCAGACGACCTGCTTGGCGCTCACGTAGGCGGCGAGCTTGGCCTTGTTGGAGGTGGCCGCCTCGACCTTCATGATCGCAATGACCTGATTCAACAGCCTCTTCACCGAGACGTTCGGCGCGCGGGCATCGAGCTTCTCGTAATACTTCAGGTACTTCTTCGCGAACGCGCGGTACGACGCGTAGTCGGTGCCGGTGGGCGGTTGGGGATGGACCGAGATCATTGCCTGACAGAAGGGATTCGGCGCGGCCGTGCGCAAGGCGGCGGCGCCGACCGAGGGGCCGACGCCCAGCGAGACGAGTAGCCCCATCGAGAGGGCGAAGGCGGCGAGGGCGGCGCGAGGGCGATGGGCCGTCATCGCTCCGGCCCTCGAGCCGTCCGTCATCGGACGCCTCCGGTGGACGCTGCACCACGTCTCACTGAATCCTTCCCACGGGGCTTGCGCCATCGATGGTCACGTGCGACGCCTTGGACTGTCCTAGCCGTACATCGACGTGGCGCAGCCGATGATCGCCGTCGTGAAGGCCTTCCATCCGTTCGTCCACTGCTTCGTGTGGGTCGCCATGTAGGCGTTGAGTTTGAGGGCATTGGTCGACTTGTACTCGTACTGCATCACCGTCACGAACTCGTTGAGGACCACCGTGGTCGACTTGGGCGCCTGGGAGGCCAGTTTCTTGTAGATCGGCAGGTAGGTCTTCAACCACTTCTTGTAGCTCGTGGCGTTCGTCGTCGCGGGCTGGTGGACCTTGGACAGCGACATCAGTGTCTTGCAGAACGCGCTCGGACTGGCCGACTTCATGGTCGTAGCGCCGCTGGTGGGCACCGCCACGCCCAACGAGCCGACTAGGACCGCCGAGGCGAGCACTCCGCCGAGCGCCGTGCGTGGACTTGAGAGCAACTGCCTCATTCGGGACATCGACGCGACTCCTTGATCATGGGGCGGGACCCCGGCTTCGACAGCGACGCCGACGTTCCAAGGACGATTTCGCTGGGACTACGACCATTTTCTAGCAGACGAACCACGTAGAGATGGGTCGAGAGAACAACATTAAGACACATTTGGCGGTCAATCGATCGACCGCGACCTCCACCAAGTCAGCCGCAAGGTCCCTCGGCGCGATTGCTAGCGACGGGACGGCGCGGCCACGGGCGTGGCGTCACTCAACGCTTCGCGCGCGTGGTAGCTCGACCTCGTGAGCGGCGAGGCCTGCACGTGACGAAGGCCCAGGAGCTCCCCTCGCCGGGCGAGGTCGTCGAACTCCTCGGGGGCCCACCATCGCGCGACCGGCAGATGGTCCTTGGTCGGACGGAGGTACTGACCAATGGTGGCGATCGAGACGCCGACCGCGGCCATGTCCGCCAACGCCTCTTCCACCTCGTCGGGAGTCTCGCCGAGCCCGACCATCATGCCGGACTTGGTCGTGAGACCGGCCTGGACACTTCGCGCGAGCACGGTCAAGGAGCGCAGGTAGCCGGCGCTCGGACGAACAGCCCGCTGCAGGCGCGCCACCGTCTCGAGGTTGTGGTTCATCACGTCGGGTCGCGCGTCGATGATCATCTGCAAGGCCCCCGCATCACCGCGCAGGTCGCTGATTAGCACCTCGACGTCGGTGCCGGGAGAGCGCTCGCGGATCGCACGCACCGTGGCCGCGATCGCCGCGGCACCGCCGTCGGCGAGGTCGTCGCGCGCGACGCAGGTCACGACGGCGTGGCGCAGCGCCAGGCGCACGACGGCCTCGGCGACCCGGTCCGGTTCCGTCGCGTCGAGGGGCAGGGGCTTGCGCGTGTCGATGAGGCAGAAGCCACAGGCGCGCGTGCATCGCTCGCCGTTCACCATGAAGGTGGCGGTGCCGGCCGACCAGCATTCGAAGATGTTCGGACATCCCGCCTCCTCGCAGACCGTAACGAGACGCAGGTCCTCGGTCAAGGTCCGCAGCGACTGGAACTCGTTGCCCATATGAGCCTCAATGCGCAGCCACTCGGGCTTGCGCGAGCGGATGGGAATACCGGCGTCGGGGTCGACGCCGGCCTTGCGCAGCCGACGGAGCATGGGCCGTTCCGCCCCTGTCGTAGCGGCGCTGCGGTCGACCCGCGCGACGCGCGACGCACCAGCGAGGCGCCTGTCGAGCTCGAGACCCAGTCGCTCCTCGACCTCGAGCGATGAGACCGCGAGCCCGAGGGTGCGCAGCGACGCGACCGGCCGGTCCGCGATGCCACAGGGCACAATCGCCTTGAATCCGTCCATGTCGATGTCGACGTTGAGCGCCACGCCGTGCAGCGTGCGCCGAGCGCCCGCCTCGTTGCGCTCCGTGCGCACTCCGACGGCCGCGATCTTCGACGGGACTCCCTCGAGGTCGGCCCAGACCCCGGGATAGCCCTCGAGCCGTCCGACCGAACCAAGGTCCCCGGCGGGGTCGAAGTGGCGCACGGTCGAGATGACGGCGTCCTCGAGGCGGGTGACGTGATCCCTGCCGGCCGACGGGTCGTCCTTGACGGTCACGATCGCCCAGGCGACGACCTGGCCGGGCGCGTGGTAGGTGACGTCGCCGCCCCGGTCGGCGTCGATCACGACGGCGTCGAGGGACTCGGGCGGGACGAGGAAGTGCTCGTCCAACGTCCGTATCCCGCGCGTGTAGGTCGCCGGGTGCTCGAACAGCAGAACGTAGTCGTCCTTCGCCTGCATCAGGGCGCGTTGGAGGTCGTTCGCCTCGGCGAAGGAGACTCTTCCAAGGTGGCGTCGACGCAGCATCTAGCGTTCCCCCTCCACGTCGAGACCGGCCAGCAACTCGGCCACCCGCTCAAGGTACTGCGCCGCGGCGGCCGGCTCGCAGACCCGATGGTCGAAGGAGAGACCGAGGACTATCCGCCGGCCGACGGCGACCGACGGCTCGCCACCGGCCGTGACGACGACCGGCACAACGCGCACCGCGCCGAGGGAGAGCACGGCGACCTGGGGCTGGATGATGATCGGCTCGGTCCACAGGCTGTGGGCACTCGGCGCACCAATCACGGTGAACGTGCCACCCATGAGGTCGTCGGTCGTGAGACGCCTCGAGGAGACCCGCTCGTCCAGTTCACTCACCCGTCGCGCCAAGGCGCGCAGGGTGAGTCCGGCGGCGGCGTGAACGACCGGCACGAGCATGCCGTCGTCGGCGACCGCACGCACGAGTCCGAGGTTCACCGAGCGGTGGATAACGAGCTCGTCCTGGGTGAAGCTGGCGTTCAGGTACTCGAACTCCGCGAGGGCCCGCACCGCAGCGAGGCTGACCAGCGTCTCGTCACTTACCTCGACGCCGTCGCGCGTCGTGCGTCCGACGGCGTCGAGGCGAGCGAAGATGGCGGCGTCGACTTCGATCGCGACAAAGCCGTGGGGCGTGGTCTGGATCGAGACGGCCATGTGCTGGCCCATGCGACGGCGACCGTTCGAGATCGCCACGACGAACTCCTCGGTCGGACCATCCAACACCGCCCTCTCAGCGTCGCGTCGCGTGATCGAACCTCCGGGCCCGGTGCCGCGCAATGTCGACGGCTCGACCCCGCCGTCGGCCAGGATGCGCCGCACGACGGGCGAGACAATGACCCCACTGGCGCCATCGTCACTGGTTGATCCCCGGCTCGACGGGGCGGTCGGCGGGGTCGACTGGGCGTCACTCGCTCTCGGTGCATCGGCGACTCCTGGTACGCCCCCTGGGGCGCCCGACTCGTCGATCACCGCGACGCGCGCGCCGGTCTGGACGGTGTCACCCTCTTGGGCGAGGATCTGGGTGAGCACGCCCGCGACCGGCGAGGGCAGCTCGGAGTCGACCTTGTCCGTCGACACCTCGAACAACGGCTCGTCGCGGGCGACCGCGTCGCCCACCTTCTTGAACCATTGGGTGATGATGCCTTCGGTGACCGACTCGCCGAGCGACGGGAGCGTGACGTCAGCCAATGTGCAGTCCGCGACCCGCCAGTGCGAGGAGCGTCTCGCCGAACGTCTCGGAGAGCGACGGATGCGGCTGGATGAGCGCGGCCGCCTCCTCGGCGGTGGCCTCCCAGTTCACGGCGAAGTACCCGGCACCCAACTGCTCGGTCACCCACGGACCGGCCATGTGCACGCCCAGGATCTGCCCGGCCGTGCCGTCGGCGCGCTTCTCAGCGATGATCTTCACGACGCCATCGGTGTCGCCGATGATCTGCGCGCGGCTGTTGCCGCCGAAGGGGTCCTTCTTCACGATGACGTCGTAGCCCTTCTCCTTGGCCCCGGCCTCCGTCAGGCCGCAGAAGGCGACCTCGGGGTTCGAGTAGATGGCCCAGGGCACACGGTCGTAGTCGACCGGAACGACGGACTCGCCCAGGATCGTCTTGATCGCGACGATGGCCTCGGCGAAGCCCACGTGGGCGAGCTGTGGAGTGTTGGCCACGACGTCACCTACCGCGTAGACGTTGGGGTTGGCGGTGCGCTGATAGCTGTCGGCGACGACGAAGCCCCGCTCGTCGAGCTCGACCCCGGCGCCGTCACCGAGCAGGCCCTCGGTTCGGGGCCGACGGCCTACGGACATGACAACCATCTCGACCTTGAGGTCGTCCGCGCCCTCGATGGCGATTGCGGTGGTCCCCTTCTTGGGGGTGTGTCCGGTGATGGTGACTCCGGCGCGCACGTCGATGCCACGCTTCTTGAAGGAGCGCTGCACGACGCCCGCGACCTCGGCGTCGCATCCGGCGAGGATCGACGGCAGGCTCTCGAGCACGGTCACCTTGGTGCCCATGTCGGAGAGCATCGACGCGAACTCACAGCCGATCGCCCCGCCACCGATGACGGCGGCCGTCGCGGGCAGGCTGGCGAGATTCAAAAACTCATCCGACGTGACCACGATCGAACCGTCGACGTCGAAGCCGGGAAGCGTGCGCGGCACCGAGCCGGCAGCGAGGACCACGTTCTTGCCCTGGGCGACGGCACCGGCGTCCGCACCGTCGACGACCGTCACCGTTCGGTCAGTGTCGAGCCGACCGGTGCCCGACAGGATGGTGACCTTGCGTCCCTTCAAGAGGCCCGAGAGCCCCTTGAATAGCCGGTCCACGATTTCGTTCTTGCGGTTCTGGCTGACCGAGAAGTCGACGGTCACGCCCTTGGTGGCGATCCCGAACTCGCTGGCGTGCTCGACGGTGCGCCGGACGTGGGCGGTCTCCAGGAACTCCTTGGCGGGCACGCAGCCCCGGTGCAGGCACGTCCCGCCGACTTTGTCGCGCTCCACGAGGGCGACATTCAGACCGGCCGCGGCGGCGTAGAGCGCGGCGGCGTAGCCACCGGGTCCTCCTCCGATTACGACGACATCGAACTGCTGGACCTCGTTTGCCACGGTCTATCCCTTCAATCGATTGGTGATGACCCCCGGGGGGAATCCTAATGTTTCCCCTTACCGGCCAACGCAGTCGAGCTACGAGTGCTGACCGCGCTGAGAGTCGGCCGCGTCGGTCGCGAGGACGTCCGCGAACTCGTTCATCGGGTCGCCCGAGTGGCCCTTCACCCACGAGAACCGCACGTCGCGGGACCCGTCGAGCACCATCGCGAAGAGCTCCTCCCACAGGTCCCGGTTGGCGACCGGCTGGCCCTGGGAGTTCTTCCAGCCCCGTCGCAGCCATCCCACGTGCCACTTGTCATTGAAGCACTTCACGACGTACGAGGAGTCGCTGACGATCTCGACCGGTCCCTCGTCGTTTTCGCGCAGGGCCTCGATGACGGCGAGGACCTCCATTCGCTGGTTCGTGGTGTGCGCCGCCGCACCGCTCGCGAAGAGCGACGTGCCACTGGCCCACGCCCAGCCCCCCGGTCCAGGATTACCGCGGCAGGCGCCGTCGGTATGAATTCTCTTCATATGATCCGGGTCACCCACGAATCCGGGTCGCTCGAGAAGCGGGTCACGGCCTCGGGCAGGTCACCGCGCAGCACCTGACCCAGCGTCACGTGCTCGAGCACTTCGCGCAGCGCCCCGCGCACGGCCACCCACACGTCGCGAAGGTGCGTGGCCTCACCCTCGTAGACGAGGGTCTCCGGTCGCATCCCGCGAACCCCGGCCATGGGACCGCTCACCACGCGCAGGATGTCGGCGATCGTGATCGTGTCCGGGTCACGGGCCATCTTGAAGCCGCCCTCGGGTCCGCGCTGGCTCGTCACGAGGCCCCCGCGGCGAAGGTCCGAGAGGATGGCGCCGAGGAACTTGGCCGGCAGCGCCTGCTCCTGGGCCAGGTGCTCGGCGCTCACGGAGACGTCGCTCGCCGCCAGAGTCAGCAGGGCCCGAATCGCGTACTCGGCCTTGGCGGGAATCTGCATCCCCCCATTCTGCCCCAGTCGGGTGGCCGGGGTCGACCGAGGGAGGGCAACTTCTAGAGTGGCTCCGTGTACGACCTCTCGCAACGGAACCTCTACCTCTGCACCCCTATGCGCAGTGACATGGCGGCGTTTCTCCCGGCAGTGCTGCGTAGCGGAGTGGACGTCGTCCAGTTGCGTGAGAAGGTCCTCTCCCACGACCGCCAGGTGGCGATGGCTCGGGCGATGGCGGCGATCTGTCGCGACTTCGACGTCCCGTTCATCATGAACGACTCCCCCGCGCACGCCCAGTCGGTCGGTGCCGACGGCGTCCACGTCGGTCAGGACGACATCAGCGTGGCGAGATGTCGCGAGCTGCTCGGCGACCAGGCGATCGTCGGGCTCTCGACCCACTCGCGCGCCGAGTTCGACGCGGCGCTGCCCCAGGCCGCCACCTACTTCAGCGCCGGCCCGATCGTCCCCACGCCCACGAAGCTCGGCCGCGAGGGCACCGGAATCGCCTACGCCCTCGAATGCCAGGGTCGTAGTGACCGACCGGTCTTCGTCACGGGCGGCGTCAACGTCGACAACGTTGCCGCACTGGTTGCAGCGGGCCTGCGCCGTTTCGTCGTCGTGCGCGCGCTGACCGAGGCGACAGATCCCGCGTCGACCGCAAGGTCGATCCGCGACGCGCTCGACGCGGCCCTCTCAGCGGTGACGGTCGAGCCAACCTAGCAAGGTCGCGACCATTCGGGGGTCGGCGCGCAGTTGGTGTCCGGCACCTTGGATGATGCGCAACTCGGCCCGGCCGTCGGCCGCGGCGATGAGGTCACGCGCGTCACCGGGCGGCACCTCGATGTCGTCGGTGCCGTGGCCGACCAGTAGCCGCCTCGGTGCGAAACGGGCGATCGCCCCGAGGGGGTCGATGGCGAGGACGTCTTCGCGCAATTGGTCGGCCGGTAGCAACTCCTTCTCGTCGCCCACGACGCCCGCCACTTTCACCGAGCGACGGAACTCCTCGGCCGGACCGCACCACGCGTCGAGGTGCGCGGGCGAGGCGAAGGTCGCCACTCCGCGAACCCGGTCATCGTCGGCCGCGATGGCGAGCGCCAAGGCTCCACCGAACCCGAAGCCAGCGAGCGAGATGCGCTGCTCGCCCAGCTCCACGCGATTGAGGATCCGTTGGAGGTCGGCGCGCCACTGGGTCGCCGAGAAGGTCCCGGTGCTGCCGCCAACGCCCGAGAGGGTGCCGGTGGCGACCAGCCAGCCTGACTCGTTGGCGAGGTGCTCGGCCAACTCGGGCAACAGCCCCGCCGCTTGGCGACCCATGCCCATGGCCCGGGGCAGGCCGTGCACAAGGACCAGCACGTGGCTCGCCACGGGACGGGCGCTCGAGGTCGCGATACGCAGGTCCAGCAGCGAGTTGCCGCTCTCGAGCTGCTCGTGGGCCAGCACGCGGAGCTAGATGCCCAGACGCTGAGCCAGCAGTTCGCGGTGGTAGGCCGGGTCGCCGAGGAACAGCTCGGAACTCTTGGCCCTCTTGAAGTACAGGTGGGCGTGATGCTCCCAGGTGAAGCCGATGCCACCGTGGATCTGGATGTTCTCCGCTGCACAGTGGAAGTAGGCCTCGGAGCAGAAGGACTTGGCGAGGCTCGCCGCGATCCCCAGTTCGTCGTTGCGCTCCTGCGCGGCCCAGGCCGCGTAGTAGGCCGCCGACTTGGCTGACTCGACGTCGAGGAGCATGTCGGCACACTTGTGCTTGATTGCCTGGAACGAGCCGATCGGCCGACCGAACTGCACGCGGGTCTTGGCGTACTCGACCGAATTGTTGAGCACGCGCTGGGCGCCGCCCACCTGCTCGGCGGCGAGGGCCGCGGCAGCCATCTGCATCGTGATCTCGAGCCCGGCGAGGGCCCCGCCCTCGACGCCGACGAGCGTGGCGGGGGCGTCGGTCAGCTCGATGCGACTCTGCTTGCGGGTCTGGTCCATCGTGGGCAGCGACTCGCGAGAGACGCCCGGGCCGTCACCGGCCACCGCGAAGAGCGAGAGCCCCTTCGCGGTCATCGCGGGCACGAGGATGAGCGACGCGATGCTGCCGTCGGTCACGTAGCTGCGCACGCCGTTGAGCACGAAGCCATCGCCTTTCGCCGACGCCTTCGTCGACGTCTTCGTGAGGTCCCAGAGTCCGGCGTCGTCGGTCAGGGCGACCGTCGCGATCGTCGCGCCCGAGGCGATGCCGGGCAGGTACGCCGCCTGGTCGGCCTCGGTGCCGACGTTGAGCAGCGCGTTCGCGGCGAGGGCGACCGAGGAGAAGTACGGCCCGCAGTAGAGGGCGGCGCCCATCTCCTCGAAGACGATGTAGAGCTCGACCGGTCCGTAACCCTGGCCGCCGAACTCCTCGGGGATTCCGAGGCCCTGGAGAGCCAGCTCGTTGGCCATCTGGGTCCACACGACGGGGTCGTAGCCCTCAGTCGTCGCCATCAAGCGGCGCACCTCGGTCTCGGGGGACTTCTCCTCCAAGAATCGCTTGACCATCTTGCGGAGCTCTTCTTGCTCTTCGCTGAATCCAAAGTTCATCGCAGTCCTCTTCTTCACCTACTGGACGGTAATCCCAGCCATTCGCACATTAGCCAACCTTGACAACGACCGGCCAAGTGGCCATCCTTGGGGATGGACAATGTCGAAATGGTCTGGTCGGACGCAACGGCCGAGGTTCACCGATTCGTCGTGGGGCCCTTTGAGAACAACGTCTACGTGGTGCGCTGTCGGCGTACGGGCGTCGCCACCCTGCTCGACGCCGCCAACGAGCACGACCGCCTGCTGCGCGTGGCCAAGGACCTCGGCGTCACCTCGGTGCTCGAGACCCACGGCCACTGGGACCACATTCAGGCGGTCGAGCAGGTCCGTGAAGCCGGTATCGACGTTTGGGTGCGCGCCGAGGACGCCGCGATGCTGCCGAGCTACGACCATCTGCTCGACGACGACGTGGTGCACCACGTGGGCGACCTGCGGCTGCGCACCGTGCACACCCCCGGTCACACGCCGGGCAGCATCTCGTTCGCGCTGGAGGGCACGCCGATGCTCTTCACCGGCGACACGCTCTTTCCCGGGGGGCCGGGCAACACCGCGACCGCCGAAGGTGACTTCGCCCAGATCATCGCCTCGATCGAGGAGCGGATCTTCGGGGCCTTCGAGGCCGACACCACGATCTGGCCCGGTCACGGGGCGCCGTCGACGCTCGCCGTCGAACGGCCCCACCTCGACGAGTGGATCGCGCGGGGATGGTAGCGAGCGGTCCGCGCTCGGGCCCCCGCCGTTAGGCTCGACCCCGTGTCGACACCCCTCTTGGAACTGCGAAACCTCCACGTCGAGGCCGAAGGCGCCACGATACTGCGCGGCGTCGACCTGGTCGTGCGTGAGGGAGAGGTCCACGCCCTGATGGGGCCGAATGGAGCCGGTAAGTCGACCCTCGCCAACGTCGTCATGGGCCACCCCGGCTTCACGGTGACCGCGGGACAGATCCTCTTTCGGGGCGACGACATCGCCGCCTGGTCGCCCGACCAGCGGGCCCGCGCCGGCATCTTCCTCGCCTTCCAGTACCCCGAGGCGATCAGTGGCGTCTCGGTCACCCAGTTCCTGCGCCAGGCCATTGCCGCGCGCAAGGACCTCGAGGAGTTGAGCGTCCTCGAGGTCCGCCTCGACCTCGCCATGTGGATGGACCGCTTGGGGATGGACCCGGCCTTCGCCGAGCGTCATCTCAACGACGGCTTCTCCGGCGGCGAGCGCAAGCGCAACGAGGTGCTCCAGATGGCGCTCCTGGAGCCGGTCGTCGCGATGCTCGACGAGACCGACTCCGGCCTCGACATCGATGCGCTTCGCGTGGTCGCCCGGGGGGTGCGCACCGTGCGCACCGAACACCCCCTCATGGCGGTCGTCGTCGTCACGCACTACGTGAAGCTGCTCGAAGAGATCGAGCCCGACCAGGTCCACATCCTCGTCGACGGCCAGATCGTCCACTCCGCAGGCGCCGAGTTGGCTCAGCGCATCGAGGTCGAGGGCTACGACGCCTGGCGCCCGGTGAGCGCGTGACCAGCTTCGACGCCCGTCGCGTGCGGGCCGACACGCCCCAGTTGAACCGGGTCGTCAACGACCGCACCATCACCTATCTCGACACGGCCGCCACGTCGCTCCAGCCCCGAGCCGTCATCGAGGCGATGAGTCGCTACTACGAGCTTCGCCACGCCAACGTCCACCGCGCCGTCTACGTGACGGCCGAGGAGTCGACGGCAGCCTACGAGGGCGCGCGCGACGCAGTGGCCCGCTTCATCCACGCGCCGGCCGGGTCCAACGAGGTCGTCTTCACCAAGAACGCCACCGAGTCGTTCAACCTGCTGGCAAAGTCCTGGGGGAAGGCGAACCTCGGCGCCGGCGACGTCGTGCTGGTGAGCGAGATGGAGCACCACGCCAACATCGTGCCCTGGTTCCAGCTGCGCGAAGAGACCGGCGTCGAAGTTCGCTTCATCCCGGTGACCAACGACTACCGCCTCGACCTCTCCTCCATCGACGAGTTGATGCGCGACGTCAAACTGCTCTCGATCACGGGCCTGTCCAACGTGCTCGGCACGATCAACCCCGTGCGTGAGCTCTCGTCGATCGCCCACCGCCACGGGGCGCTGATCGCGGTCGACGGTGCGCAGTCGGTCGCGCACTCCCCGACCGACGTCGTCGACCTGGACGTCGACTTCCTCATCTTCACGGGCCACAAGATGCTCGGTCCCACCGGCATTGGTGTCCTTTGGACCCGCGAGGACATCCTCGCCGACATGCCCCCCTTCCTCGGCGGTGGCGGCATGATCGCTGACGTGTCGACCGAGGGCTACACCCCAGCCGGCGGTCCTACCCGTTTCGAGGCCGGCACCCCACCGATCGCCGAGGCCGTCGGACTGGGGGCCGCGGTGCGCTACCTCGAGGGGCTCGGCATGGCCGGCGTGATGCGACACGAGCACGGCCTCACGGGCGACGCCCTCACGCGCCTCGCGATCGAATTCGACGGCCGGGTCCGCGTCATCGGCCCGGCCGACACCCTCGATCGGGGCGGCGTCATCAGCCTCGACGTCGAGGGAGTCCACCCCCACGACGTCGCTCAGGTGCTGGACCAGTTCGGCGTGTGCGTGCGCCCCGGACACCACTGCGCGAAGCCCCTAATGCGCCGTTTCGGACTGGCCGCCACCGTTCGCGCCTCGTTCGGCCCGTACTCGCTCGCACGCGACACCGACGTACTGATCGAGGCCCTGGGCCACGCCCTCAAGATGTTCGGATAGCCGTGTCGAACCTCGAAGACCTCTACCGCGAGATCATCCTCGACCACTACCGCTCGCCACGGAATCGAGGCGAGCTGGCGGTCCCTCCCGCCACGCGCGTCGAGGGGTTCAACCCCCTCTGCGGCGACGAGATCACCCTGTACGTCGAGTTGGAGGACGGCATCGTCGCCAACGTGAAGATGATGGGTCACGGGTGCTCGATCTCCCAGGCCTCGGCCTCGATGATGGGTTCCGCCGTGAAGGGCAAGTCAGTCGAGCAGGTCCGCGAGCAGATTCGCACGTTCAAGCAACTCATGACCGTGCACGAGTCGACCCTCGAGCACGATGGCGAGCCGGCCAAGGTCGACTTGCGAGCCCTGGGCGAGCTGGCCGCGCTGCAAGGCGTCGTCAAGTTCCCGGTGCGGATCAAGTGCGCCGCGCTGGCGTGGAACACGCTCAGCCAGGGGCTCGACGAACTCGCCTGACTAGCAGACTGTCGGGTCGAAGAACTGGTCGCCCTCAACGAGCGTCGTGGTCGTCGTCGGCGCAGTCGTGTGGGTCTTGTGCTTCTTCGTGTGGGTCGCCAGAGTGGTCGTGGTGGTGGTCACGACGGGCGGCAGCGGGGTGTGCATCGCCGTGTTGGGCGGCGGATTGGTCGGCGTCAACAGCTGCTTGCCGAAGATGTTCACGAGCGTCTGCTGGGCGTCGGGCTGCTTCACGAAGAGCACGGCGCCGACGCCAGGCGCCGGTCCCGGGGCCGTGGGCAGCGTGTAGGTCCGGATGTTCGCCGGATTGAGTCCGTGGAACTTCACCGCGAGGCCGATGAGTTCGTGAAGCGAGAAGTGGGTGTCGAGGGCGATGCCGTGGGGCAACTTCGAGAGGAACGAGTCGATCGTGATGGGGTTGTAGAGGCCCTTGGCCCGAGCGAGCATGGCCCGCATGAAGATGTTCTGACGCCAGATGCGGCCGAAGTCACTCGTCACGTCCGACTGCCAGGCGCCGTTCTCGAACCACTGGTAGTGACGGCTGCGCGCGATCGCCAGGGCCTGCAAACCGGTCACGACCTGGCATCCGGCATGAGTGATGCGTAGTCCCGAGACAGTATCGCGGGCCGGGAAGGGGAAGTTGAGGCGCACTCCACCAATGGCGGTCGCCGCGTTCATCAGACCGGCGAAACTCACGACGATGGTGTTGGCGATCGGTATCCCGAAGTTGGCGGTGATGGTCTGGGCGAGCAGCGAGGGACCGCTGCCGAAGTTCACGTTGATCCGGTTGTAGTTGCCGTAGAGGTGCTGGTTGGCAAGCAACGTCACCATCGTGTCGCGCGGTATCGACAGCATCGAGAGGGTGCCGGCGATGGGATCGACGTGGATGATCTTGACGACGTCGCTGCGCTGGCCCCCGGCTTGGCCGGTCGAGGCGCCCGTCTGAGCCGCGACAGCACCCGTGAGGCCCGCGCGCGAGTCCGACCCGATCGAGAGGATGTTGAAGGGCTGGCCCGAAATGGCCGTTACCTCGCCGGCGACGTCGATCTTCTTGATCTGGCCGAAGCGCCAGTTGGCGTAGAGGTAGCCCCCGCCAAGCAGCGCCCCGATCAGTCCGGCGACCACGACTCCGGCGATGATCCACTTGCGCCCGCGGCGCCGGGGCTTGCGACGAGAGGGGGTGACGCCCGACTGGCGGTCGACGGCCTCACCCAGCGCCATTAGACGTTGCTCGTTCGCGAGGGCCCTTCGTTTGGCGGCGGCGGAGTCGTCCGAGGCGCCGCGGGGGGCGCTATAGGGTCCGTCAGCCATTTGGCGAGTTTACCAACGCGATCGAGTGGGCCACGATCACGAGGTCGCGACCCGGAACGGCTCGTAGCCGTCTCGCTCCAGCACTTCGGCCAGTTCGGGCCCACCGGTCGCGACGACTCGCCCTTCGCTAAGCACGTGGATCACGGTCGGAGCGAGCTCTTGGAGCAAGCGGCGGAAGTGCGTGATGGCGAGGATCCCACATCCCCACTCGGTCGTGGCCCCGGAGAGCCGTCGAGCGACCGCGCCGAGGGCGTCGACATCGAGACCCGAGTCGATCTCGTCGAGCACGGCGAACTTCGGACGCAGGATCCCGAACTGGACCATCTCGGCGCGCTTGCGCTCACCGCCGGAGAGGTCGACGTTGACGAATCGGTCCAACACTTCGGGGCGCAACTCGACCCGTTCGGCCTCGGCGCGCATCCGCTCGCGCAGTCGCGTCGGGTCGGCGCCGGCGGCGACCATCAGGTCGATCGGGCGCACGCCGGGCACCTCGAGGGGCTGTTGCATGGCGAGGAGCAGCCCGTGGCGGGCCCGCTCGGTCGCCGATAGCGCCATCAAGTCGACGCCGTCAAGAGTGACCGAACCGGCGAGCACGCGGTAGCCGGGATGGCCGGCCAGCGCGTGGGCGAGGGTCGATTTACCCGAACCGTTGGGTCCCATGATGACGTGGACCTCCCCCGAGGCCATCGAGAGGTCGAAGCCCTTCAGAACTTCCTTGCCCGCGACTTCGACGCGCAGACCCGAGATGACGAGTGTCGACGTCACAACAACACCACCTCGAGTCGTCCATCATTGTGGAGCACGTCGTAGTGCGCGACGGGCCGGGTGGCCGGGAACGTCATGGGCTCGCCGTCCTTCAGGTTGAACATCGCGCCGTGGCGGGCGCACTCGATCTCACACGTGTCGACGTTGACCTCGCCCTCGGCGAGGCTGTAGTCCTCGTGGCTGCAGCGGTCGTCGAGCACGTAGACGTCGTCCTCGATCCGCACGACGACGAGGACTCGGTCGAGGACCCGCACCTGGCGCGGCGTGCCGCTCACATAGTCGTCGAGCACCCCGATGTCGTGCAACGTCACGGCGTCACCACGTTGACCGTCGCGAGCACGGACGTGACGTCGCGCTCGACCAGTTCGGCCAGCTCGGTCGGGAGGTTGGCCAGCATCTCGTAGAAGAAACCCTGGATCATGAGACGCTCGGCGTCCTCGCGCGTGACGCCACGCGACTCTAGGTACCAGCGCTGGAGTTCGTCGAGCGGACCGACGCTCGAGGCGTGCGCGCACATGACGTCGTTCTCGCGAATGTCGAGATTGGGCACGCTGTCGGCGTGGGCCCGTGGCGAAAGCAGGAGGTTGTGATTGGTCTGGCGGGCGTCGGTGCGCTTCGCGCCCTTTTCGATCTCGATCAGTCCGGTGTAGACCGAACGCGATTCATCAGCGACGGCCCCCTTGGAGAGCAACGTCGAACGGCTGCGGGCGGCGGCGTGGAACTGGTGGGTGCGAAAGTCGTGGACCTGGCGGCCCGAGCCGAGGAAGGTGGTGCGCAATTCGTTCTCCGCCCCGGTGCCGAGCATCTCGGCGTCGTTGCGCGACCGGTTGTAATGGGCGCCGATCCCGATGACCGCCTGGCGCAGTCGCGCGTCGCGACCGAGGAAGCCGGTCGTTCGAGCGACGTGCCACGCGGTCGCGTCAAGGCGCTGGTAAGTGATCAGCTGCAGGACCGCATTCTCGTCGATGCGGTACTCGCTCAGGGGGACGACGAGCGCGTCCGCGCCGCCCTCGAAGTACTCGACGACCGTGGCGCTCGCGCCCCGTCCCAACTCGATCTGGGTTCGCGAGAACGAGGACGTCGAGTTCGACACGTTGAGGATCACGATGGGCCGTTCCACGTTCACGCCAGCCGCGATCCGCAGCACCGTCGTCGCCGGTGCGAGGGCCGTGTTCAGGACCGCGAACGTGTCACTGGCGTAGCGCTCGACGAGCGACGTGCCGGCCAGTGAGCGGTTCGATCCGTCCACCTCGACTTCGACCCCCTCGGTCAACTGGCCCGTGGAGGTGCAAAATCCGTCCACGACCCGAACGACCAGTCCGGCGCGCTGGCAGAGCTGCGCGGCGAAGTCCGAGTCGCCGCCGTCCGCCGGTTGGGCGGCGACGCTGAAACGGTCAAGGACGAGGTCCTTCAGCGGTGCGTAGCGCCAGACCTCGTCGTCGGTCGTCGGCAGCCCGGCCGTCTCGAAGGCCGACCACGCGAGTTGACGTTCGGCCGCGTCGGGCCGTTCGAGAATGAAGGTGGAAGCTGAATCAGCGAAGATTTTCATAGGTATCGGGACCAAGGCAGTGTAATAGGCGCCCACGGCGTTACTGCAGGGTCGGCGTAGGCTGACCGACGAACACAAGGGGGAAATCGTGGAGTTCTCATCCGAGGTCTTGACACTGGAAGTCGACGGTCACGTCGCGACGCTCTGGCTCGACCGACCCGAAGCGCGCAACGCGATGGGCAGCGCCCTCTGGCGCGATCTGCCGCGCGCGGCGGCCGCGGTGTCGAGCGACTCGTCGATCCGGGTGCTCATCCTTGCGGCGAAGGGTCCCCACTTCACCGTCGGACTCGACCTGAAGGAGTTCGGCGGCGGCTTCGCCAGCGGCGCTCCGTCGGCCACGTCCCCGGCCGCGGCGAGCGCCGCCTCGTACCGCGCGGTGCGCACCATGCAGGACTCGGTCACCGCGATCGCCAACCTGGCCGTGCCGGTCATCGCCGTCGTGCACGGCTACTGCATCGGCGGCGGCATCGACCTGATCAGCGCCTGCGACATCCGACTCTGCGCCAACGACGCGCAGTTCTCAGTGCGCGAGACCAAGGTCGCCATCGTCGCGGACCTCGGCACGCTGCAGCGACTCCCGAGAATCGTCAGCGCTGGGCACGTCGCCGAGCTCGCCTTCACCGGAAAGGACTTCGACGCCAGTCGGGCGGCGGCCATCGGCCTCGTCAACTGGGTGCACGGTGAGAGCGGTGACGAGGTGATGCAGTCCGCGATCCAGCTCGCCCACGAGATCGCCGCCAACTCCCCCCTGGCGGTGCAGGGCACCAAGGCCGTCCTCGCGGCCAACGACGGGCGGACCGTGGACGAGGGCCTGGAGTTCGTCGCGCGCTGGAACGTGATGTACCTGTCGAGCAACGACCTGCGCGAGGCCGTGACCGCGTTCGTCGAGAAGCGTCCGCCGGTATTCACCGGCGACTAGCGCTGCCAGAACTTCCAGCCACGCCGATCGCGCTTCTCGCGCTCGTCGAGTTCGCGGCGCCGCTCTTCGAAGAGCTCGGGAGCGACGGCGTTGACGATGTCGCTGGCCGCGTTCAAGAGCTCGCGACGCTCGTCGACCGACGCGCTGGTCTCGGGCACGGGCTCGACAGACCGCTTCACGAGCGAACCGTGCGACCATCCGACGTCGGCCAGGCGACGCTCGTAGGTCAGGCAGTTCTCGGGACACGACCACGGCTGATCGGGCGCGTTGCCGAGCACGCAGAATCGCGCAACTTCTCCCGAAGCGTAGGTACGGCTCTGAAAGTGCTTGCACTCCTCGCGCATTCCCATCCGACCATTGTTCCACGTCGATAGTGCCGCCAATGGGAGAATCTGACGATCCCCCGACGGGCGCCAACGTCAACCGATCGAGCCTTCCATCTGCAGTTCAATCAGTCGCGACCACTCCACGGCGTACTCCATGGGTAGCGTGCGAGTCACCGGCTCGATGAAGCCGTTGACGATCATGCCCATGGCTTGGCTCTCGGTCAGTCCCCGGCTCATCAGATAGAAGAGCTGGTCGTCGCCGATCTTGGACACCGTGGCCTCGTGCCCGATCGAGGCGTCCTGCTCGCCGACCTCCATGTACGGCTTGGTCTCCGAGACCGACCTCTCGTCGAGGATCAGCGCGTCACAGCGCACGAAGGCCTTGGCGCCCGTGGCCCCCTCTTCGACCTTCACCAGGCCGCGGTAGCAGGTGTTGCCGCCGTCCTTCGAGATCGACTTCGAGATGATCGTCGAGGTCGTCTCGGGTGCGCAGTGCACCATCTTCGCCCCGGCGTCTTGGACCTGACCCGGTCCGGCGTAGGCGACGGACAGGACTTCGCCCGAGGCCTTGGGCCCCATCAGGTAGACCGACGGGTACTTCATCGTAAGCCGCGAGCCGATATTGCCGTCGATCCACTCGACGTGGGCCTCGGCCTCGGCGCGGGCCCGCTTGGTCACCAAGTTGTAGACGTTGTTCGACCAGTTCTGGATGGTGGTGTAGGTGATGCGCGAACCGGGCAGCGCCACGAGTTCGACGACCGCCGAGTGCAAGGAGTCCGTTGAGTAGACCGGGGCCGAGCAGCCCTCGACGTAGTGGACCTGGGATCCTTCGTCGGCGATGATCAGCGTGCGCTCGAACTGGCCCATGTTCTCGGTGTTGATGCGGAAGTAGGCCTGCAGCGGCTGGTCGACCTTGACGCCGGGCGGGACGTAGATGAACGAGCCGCCGCTCCACACCGCGGAGTTGAGGGCGGCGAACTTGTTGTCGTTGGGCGGGATGACCGTCCCGAAGTACTTGCGCACAAGGTCCGGGTAGTCGCGGATCGCGGTGTCCATGTCGCAGAACAGCACGCCGAGGCGCTCGAGGTCTTCGCGGTTTCGGTGGAAGACCACCTCGGACTCGTACTGGGCGGTGACCCCGGCCAGGTACTTGCGCTCCGCCTCGGGGATGCCGAGGCGTTCGTAGGTGTTCTTGATGTCGTCGGGCAGGTCCTCCCAGCGGTTGACCTGGTGCTCGGTGGGCTTGATGTAGTAGTAGATGTCGTTGAAGTCGAGGTCGGGCATCCGGTCGGCGAACCAGGGCAGCATCGGCTTCTTCTCGAAACGCTTGAGGGCGTTGAGTCGAAAGTCCAGCATCCACGGCGATTCATTCTTGATACCGGACATCTCGCGAACGATGGCCTCATTGATACCCTTCTTCGGCTTGAAGACTGGTATCTGGTCGTCGGACCAGCCCAATTGGTACCGACTGAAATCCAGATTGTCAACGGTCATCTCGCTCCTCTGGGATTATCCCTACGGTCATAGTACTAACTCATCGGTCCGTTCTGCCACCATTTACTGGCAGAGTGGAGCGGTGCCCACGCCCCCCACCGCCGCCCAGCGCCCCTTCGCCATCTTCCGACACGGTGACGTCCGCTCCGACCCCTACTACTGGCTCATGGACCGCGACGACCCGGAAGTCGTCGCCCACCTGCGGGCCGAGAACGATTTCCTGGCCCAGGCGACTGCCCCACTGAAGCCGCTCGAGAACGAACTCTTCGAGGAGATCAAGGGGCGCATTGAGGAGACCGACATCTCGGTGCCAGTGCGCCGGGGCGCGTGGTGGTACTTCGACCGGACTCGCGAGGGACTCAATTACCCGATTAGCTGTCGAGTCCCGGCCTCGGGCGACGACCTGACCCCTCCGACAATCGACGCGGCGACCTCCCTCGACGGCGAGCAGGTCATCCTGGACGAGAATCTCGAGGCCGGCAACAGCGACTACCTCTCGGTCGGCGTTCTCGCCGTCAGCCCCGACGACTCGTGGGTGGCCGTCGGCACGGACTTCGAAGGCAACGAGCTGCACCGCCTCACGATTCGTCCGCTGGCCGGACAAGCGCCACTGCCCGACGAGCTCGACGACGTCTACTACGGCTTCGCCTGGTCCAACGACAGCCGGCACTTCTTCTACACCCGCGTCGACGACGCGATGCGGCCGTGGCAGCTCTGGCGTCACGAGCTCGGCACCGACGCGAGCGTCGACGCCCTGGTCTTCCAGGAGGACGACGCCCAGTACAGCCTCTCGGTGGGCCGCAGTCGCGACAACGCGATGATCGTGCTGCTCGCCGGCTCATCGATGACCTCCGAGGTGCACTACGTGCCGGCAGACGCGCCGAAGGGGCCTCTCACGATGCTCGAGGCGCGCCGCCACGGCATCGAGTACGGAGTCGAGCATTTCACCGACGGCCAGGATCGAGGTTGGTGGCTGAAGGTGACCAACGAGGGGGCGACCGACTTCCGCCTCGTGGTCCGGCCCGTCGCCGGAGGCGAGTGGCGAGAGGTCGTGGCGGAGCGCCCCGGTAATCGGCTGGACGGCGTCGACGCGTTCGCCACGTTCCTCGCGCTCTCCGAACGCGACGAGGGCTGCGCCGCCGTGCGCATCGTGGCGATCCCGCCGGGCGACGACCCCTTCGCCGGCGACCTGCTCGAGCGGTCGTCACTGGTCGAGGGCGACGTCCGTCCCAGCTCGGTGTGGGCCGCGCCGAGCCCCGACTACGACTCCAGCCAGCTTCGAGTGACGATGACGTCGCTCGTGACGCCCCGCCTCGTCGCCGATGTCGTCGTTGCAACCGGCGAGCAGCTCGTGCGCAAGCAGCAGAAGGTCCTCGGAGGCTACGACGTGGCCGACTACGTGACCGGACGGCTGTGGGTGGAGGCGAGTGACGGCGTGGCGATACCGGTGTCGGTGGTGGCGCGCCGCGACGCCGTCGACGTCGGCGGCGCCGGCGATCTCGAGCCCCGTGGTCCGTCGCCGTTCCTGCTCTACGGCTACGGCAGCTACGAGATATCCATTGACCCGTCATTCTCGGCGTTGCGACTGTCGCTACTCGACCGAGGCGTGATATTCGCCATCGCCCACGTCCGTGGCGGCGGCGAGATGGGCCGCTCGTGGTACGAAATGGGCAAGCTCGCCCAGAAGCCGAGCACCTTCAGCGACTTCGTGGCCGTGGCGCGGTCACTGGTCGCCCGAGGCTGGACCACGCCCGACCAGCTGGCCGCGCGCGGCGACTCGGCCGGCGGCCTCTTGATGGGTGCCGTCATGAACCTGGCCCCCGAGCTCTTCCGCGCGGTCGTGGCCGAAGTGCCGTTCGTCGACGCGTTGACGACGATGCTCGACTCCTCGCTCCCCCTCACCGTCGGTGAGTGGGAGGAATGGGGCAATCCCGACGTCAGCGCGAGCGCCTATCGCACGATGAAGGGCTACTCGCCCTACGACAACGTCCGCGCCACCAGTGACGATGGGACGCCCCGCGTCTACCCCCACCTCTACGCCTCGGGCGGGCTCAACGACCCGCGCGTCGGATTCTGGGAGCCGGCCAAATGGGTGCTGAAGCTGCGCGACTCCAATGCGGACAACGTCGCCTATTTGAAGACGGAGATGGGCGCCGGCCACGGCGGGCCGTCGGGGCGTTATGACGCGTGGCGCGACGAGGCCCAGGTCCTCGCGTGGGTGCTGAGCGAGATCAACCCAGCGCGGGCGACGCCACGAACGACAAGTTGAGCGTCGGCGGCAACGGCGATGGGAATACGACCGGGCTGCCCCCGACGGTCACCGACGCGTTCTTGGGCGATCCCAGCGTGATGAATGAGTTGCCGGTCATCTGCAGCGACTCGCTCTTGCCGAGCGCGACCGTGCCCTGCCACTCCAAGGTGTTCGTCGCGCCCATGTGGTACACCGCCCACGAGGCGCCACGCGTCGCGGTGACCACAACCTGGTACTTCACCGCGGGCACCTGGTAGGTGGCGGTCTGGCCGCTCCTCGACGAGGGACTGAACGACGTCGGCCATGTCATCGAGGTCGTGGTCGTCGGCGCCCTCGTCGTGGTCGTCGTCGACGTCGAGCCGGGACCCTTCGCCTTGGCGGGGCCGTGCTGGATGTAGTAGCCGACGAACCCCACGACCACCGCCGCGACGAGCGCGATCGCCACGACCCGAAGCCCCGAGTAGCGCAGGCTCGATCGCCGGGCCGATCGATTGAGCGCCCAGCTCTCGTTGTGGCGAAGCTGAGTGGGGCGCACGTCGTCGTACGTCGGCATCTGGGTCTCGCTGAAGACGTACTCGCGGTCGGGCTCAAGGCGTGGCCGCAGAGGTTCCGAGCGCTTCGTCGGGTCCACAAGCCCGTCGAGCAGGCGAAAACCCTTGGACGGCGCGTACGGCGACGGCGGCGGCGTCATGAGTCGGCGCTCGACGGGCCGGGACAGCTCTCGCATCTCGTCGCGGCGGAGCTTTCGCACCCGAAGTGCCGCCACGGCGAGGATCAATACGACCGCGACGATCGCGACGACCTTGATGAGGAGGTTCATCAGTGCCCTGACCGGCTGGCAACGGCGACGACCAGACTGTTCACAGAACGAAGCGTAGTGACGGCGACTCCCCCTAGGCGAGAACGCCGTATCCCCCGCGGTAGTAGACCAACGGGCTCCCGTCGTGACGGCGCACGTAGTCGACCGCCACCACGACGAGGTCGTGATCGCCGTGGGCCGTGACGTCGACCACGCTTCCCTCCAGGTGGGCGAGCGCCCCGTCGATGAGCGGCGCGCCACGGGGAGCGGGCGACCACGCAAGGTCGGCGAACTTGTCCCGACCGCTGGTCGCGAAGACGCGGGCCAGCCGTTCCTGACGCGACTCCAGGATGTTGATCCCCACGGAATCGGCCCGGCGAACCTTCGGCCACGACGTGCTCGCAGTACTCGCACTGAACGAGATCAGCATCGGTTCGAGTGAGAGGGAACCGAAGGTCTGGCACGTGAAGCCGGCCAGACCGTCCGTTGACGAAGCGGTGACGACGACCACACCGGTCACGAAATGACCCGACACCTCCTTGAACCTCTCGACGTCGGGTGCGCTCACCTCGACGACCCTACCGGCCGCCCGTCGGTTGGGGTCCGTCGCCGACCAGTCGAACCCGACGCCCATGTCGCTCCACGAGTCCGTCAGCGACGAGGTCGTCCACGATCGACGAGTATCGCCCATACTCGACGTCATCGAGGCGAGCCCTCAACTCGACGTCGGTCCGCTCGCCCGAGCTAAGGACCGCGAGCACGCGTCCACGCACCTGGCGGTCCGATCCCACGAAGGACTTTTGCGGACGCGACACGCCGGCACTGCGTGGCGCGGGGTCGTCACCACCTTCGCGACGCCACCGGCACACTCGGGCCACCGGGCAGTCGTCGCATCGCGGGGACGATCGACAGAACTGGGCACCGAGGTCGAGCATCGATTGGTTGAACGAAGCAACGTCCCTTCGCGGCAGCAGCGCGTGAGCGACGCTGCGCGCTTCGCGCGCACCGAGGGTACGGTTCTCGACGGCCCGTGCCAGGACCCGTCCGACGTTGGTGTCAAGCACCGCGACCGGCCGCCCGAACGCGAAGGAGGCCACCGCGTTCGCGGTGTACTCGCCGACCCCGGGCAGGGATCGCAGGACGGGCACCTCCGAGGGCACGACGTCGCCGAACTCGTCACGGATGCGCCGGGCCGCCTCGTGCAGTGCCTTGGCGCGACGGTGATACCCGAGTCCGCCCCAGAGTCGAAGCACGTCGGCCAGCGGTGCGTCGGCGCACGCGCTCGCCGTCGGGAACGCGGCCACGAAGCGGCGCCACGGTTCGAGGACTCGCGACGTGGAGGTCTGTTGGAGCATGCACTCGCTCACCAGCACCGCCCAGGGATCGGGGTGCGCGATCCACGGGAGTGGACGGCTCAAACGGGGCGAGGCACGACGCAGCGCACGGCGGAACGTGGCGTCGTCGCTACTCCCAGACGCTGTCACCGTACGGACGGCGTCGCGCGGGGGCGAAGTCATGCTTCCACACCATGACCTTTCGCCGGAAGTAGCAGACCTCGAGTCCGTTCTGGTTGAAGCCCTTCGTCTCGACGAGCACGACGCCGCGGTCCTCCTTGGACGTCGACGGGGTCTTGGCGAGCACGCGCGTCTCGGCGTAGATGGTGTCTCCGTGGAACGTCGGGTGACGGTGGATCAGCGTCTCGACCTCCAGGTTCGCAATGGCCGAGCCGGAGACGTCGGGCACGCTCATGCCGAGCACCAGCGAGTAGACGAGGTTGCCGACGACGACGTTGCGCTGGTGGACCGTCTCGTGTTGGGCGAACCACGCGTTCGTGTGCAGCGGGTGGTGGTTCATCGTGATCATGCAGAACAGGTGATCGTCCGCCTCGGTGATGGTCTTGCCGGGCCAGTGCTTGTAGACGTCGCCCACCTCGAACTCCTCGAAGTGGCGGCCGAAGGGGCGGTCGTAAGAATTCATGCTCGTAGTCTGCCCCAACCAATGGAGCGACGCGGTCTAAGCCTCTTCGGGCGCCTCCGCGGGAGGACGAGTCGTGAACGACACCGTCCCGCCGGGCAGGGAGTCCCCGTCGATCACCATGCGCCACGTGAAGCGCGACCCGGACTCCAGGGGGATCGGACCGAAGTTGACGGCGATGGGCACGTCGACCGGCGTGCCGACGGGCACCCCTTCAGGGGCGGTCGCCGAGAAGTCGCCTCGAACCTCGATCGGCTGGGGGCCTTCGGGGGTGTCGAAGCGCACGGGCTGGCCGTCGGCGTCCTCGAGGAAGAGCTCCCAGTGGTGGTTCGCGTTGAACTCGTGCCAGTCGACGCCGACCTTCATCGCGACCGCCGAGGGCGTGGGGTCGGGACCGGTCACCGACCAGCCGCCGCCCAGGATATAGAGCTTGCCGTCGGCAACCTGAGCCGAGTCCGCGAGGAGCATCGTTACGTTCACCCGTACAGCCTAGGTCTCGGCCACCGGCGTCCCAGAGCCGATACATTTCACCTATGCCAACGCCTCCCTTGGACATCACCACCGCGCACGAGCTCGTCGAACGGGCGCAGGGCGTCATCGACGGCGCGCTGCGCGAGCTGGCCTCGCGCGGCGGCGTGGATGAGAACCAGTCGCTCGCCTACGACCTGGCCCACGCCGCCAGCGCCGTCACGGCCGCCCGGGCCTGTCTCGCCTACGCCGCGCGGGGCGACGTCGAAGCGCGGCTCGTCGCCGCGTTCCTGGCCCTCGCGCTCTCGGACCTCGCCACCCGGGTCCTCGGGCGTGAGCGGGCCTGGGGCGTGGCGAGCGACTGGTACGGGCCCTTCGCGGACTTCGTCGCCGCCTACCGCGAGGCGTCGTTCCTGTCGACGCTCGCCGAAACGCCGGGACCGAGGCACCTGGGCGAGGACTTCGCGATGGTCGCCGACACGTTCCACCGCTTCGCCCTCGAGCAGGTCCGCCCCCACGCCGAGCACGTCCATCGCGCCAACGCCGACATCCCCGAGTCGATCATCGATGGTCTGGCCGACCTCGGCGGGTTCGGCCTGTCGGTGCCCGAGGAGTTCGGCGGCTTCGCCACCGGCGGCGAATCCGAGTACCTGGGCATGGTGGTGGCGACCGAGGAGCTGTCGTGGGGCGGGCTGGGCATCGGCGGATCGCTCATCACGAGGCCCGAGATCATGACGCGAGCCCTGGTGAAGGGCGGCACCCGCGAGCAGAAGCAGCGATGGCTCCCGCGCCTCGCCTCCGGTGAGGTCCTCGCCGCCATCGCGGTGACCGAACCGGACTTCGGCAGTGACGTCGCGGGCATCAACACCACGGCGACGGCGTCCGAGGGCGGCTGGCTGATCAACGGGACCAAGACGTGGTGCACGTTCGCGGCGCGCGCTGACGTGCTCGTCCTGCTCGCGCGCACCGACCCGGACCGCGCCGCCGCTCACCGTGGACTGTCGCTGTTCCTCGTCGAGAAGCCCCGGGGCGACAGCCTCGGATTCCTCTTCACCCAAGAGGGCGGTGGCCGTCTCGAGGGCCGTCCAATCGACACGCTGGGCTACCGCGGCATGCACTCCTACGAGCTCAGCTTCGACCAGTGGCTCGTGCCCGACGACGACCTGGTCGGCGGCGAGGACGGACTCGGCAACGGCTTCTACTTCCAGATGGCGGGCTTCGAGAACGGTCGGATCCAGACGGCCGCCCGGGCGATCGGTGTGATGCAGGCGGCCTACGAGTCCGCCGTCGCCTACGCGCGCGATCGCGTCGTCTTCGGCGAACCGATCATTAACTACGAGCTCACCCGGGTCAAGCTCGGCACGATGGCCGCGATCATCCAGTGCGCCCGCCAGTTCTCGCTCGAGGTCGCGCGCCTGATGGGCGCCGGCGCCGGCGCCATGGAGGCGTCGATGGCCAAGGCCTACGTCTGTCGGGCGGCGGAGTGGGTCACGCGCGAGGCGATGCAGATCCACGGCGGCATGGGTTACGCCGAGGAGTATCCGGTCAGTCGCTACTTCGTCGACGCCCGCGTGCTCTCGATCTTCGAGGGCGCCGACGAGACGCTCTGCTTGAAGGTGATCGCGCGCCGACTCCTCGACAACGCGGCGGTCTAGCTCGCTTCGTCGATGGTGAAGGGCCGGTGCACGGCGCCGAGCGTGATGCCCGCCGAGTGCAGGTCCAACCTCTCGCCCCGGGCCTGTTGGGCCCGAAGGGCGGCCCGCTCCCAGCGCTCCTCGACCCGTCCGTACTTCCAGTAGAGCAACGCGAAGGTCCACACGGCCACGAAGATCCCGACGATCGTGAAGCCGGCGCCGTTGATATTGAAGCTCGCGGCGTAGTTCCAGAGCCCACCGTGCAGGTTCAGTTGGCTCTGGAGCACCTGCATCAACTCAAGCGTGCCGATGTAGAAGGCGACGAACACGCTGAGCCCCGTGATCGCAATGTTGTAATAGACCTTGCGCACCGGCTTGGAGAAGGCCCAGCCGTAGGCGAAGTTCATGAACGACCCATCGATCGTGTCGAGCAGGCTCATCCCGGCCGCGAAGAGGACCGGCAGGCTGAGGATTGCCCAGAACGGCAGTCCCGCAGCCACTGACGTGCCCGCCAGGACGAGGAACGCGACCTCGGTCGCGGTGTCAAAGCCGAGCCCGAAGAGGACACCCAGCGGGTACATCTTCCACGGCATGTCGATCGAACGGGCGATCGGCCCGAAGAAGCGCATCATGAAGCCACGCGAGTTCAGGTGCTTCTCCAACTCGGAGTCGTCGAAGCGGCCCTGGCGCATCTGGACGAAGAGTCGGACGATCCCCCACAGGATGATCAGGTTGAGCGTGGCGATCAAGTAGAGGAAGCTGCCCGAGACGATGGTGCCGACGAGGGTGCCGTAGTGGTGCAGCGGCGAATGGGTGTTGCGAACCTGACTACCGAGCGCCTTCGCGCCGAGTCCGAGCAGCACCGTGAGGGCGAAGACCACCGATGAGTGACCGAGGGAGAAGAAGAAACCGACCGACATTGGTCGCTTGCCGTCGGCCATGAACTTGCGCGTGGTGTTGTCGATCGCCGCGATGTGGTCGGCGTCGAAGGCGTGTCGCATGCCCAAGGTGTACGCCAGGACTCCCGTGCCGAGACCCAGCACGGATTTCGTTCCGACACCGTAGTGGTGGCGAGCCGCGAGGATCAAGAGGGTCCAACCGACGAGATGCAGCACCGCGATGAATCCGAACATGCCGTAGAGCTTGCGCCACTCGCCGGGCGTGAACGACGCGCGCACCCGGGAACGCCTGGTCGGACCTGGAGCGGTGACGGTCGCCATGACCGACATCTTAATCGGAAGGTTTCCTATTAACAGGTGAAATTTTCGTGACTACCTGTCCGTGCGCTTCATCCCGGATCGCTGGCCCCGGGCCACGAAGGAGTTGGCGATCTTGGCCGACGCCTCATCAATCATCTCGTCGCCGAACATGACCGCGCCAGTGTGCTCGGTCTCGGTGGCGACGCGATAGGCGTCGAGGATGTCGAAGGACTTGTCAAAGAGCGCCTGGCTCGGGGAGTAGACCTCGTTCAAGACGAGTGCCTGGTCCGGGGTGAGCGCCCACTTCCCGTCGAAACCGTACGAGGCCGTGATGGTCGCAGCGAAACGTAGCGCGTCGAGGTCACGGACCTTCAAGAAGGGGCCGTCAATGACGTGCAGGCCGTTCGCACGCCCTGCCATCAGGATCTTCGCGAAGACGTAACTGAAGGGGTTGGACGGCGCATCGTGAATGGTCTCGTCGATCGTCGTGACGGGCATCCCGATGGAGGCGGCGAAGTCGGCCGGCCCGAAGACGATCGACTCGAGGCGCCCCGAGGCCGCACAGATCTCCTCGACGTTGATGAGACCTTGCGCGGTCTCGATCTGAGCCTCGATGCCGATGTGGCCGATCTCGAGCCCGGCGTTTCGCTCCACCTGAGTGAGGAGCAGGTCCATCGCGACGACGTCGGAGGCCCGCTGGACCTTGGGCATCATGATCTCGTCGAGTCGCGGCCCGGCGTTACCCACGACGTCGATCACGTCGCCGTAGGTCCACGGCGTGTCCCAGGCGTTGACGCGCACGCAGAGGACCCGATCGTCCCAGTCGAAGTTGCGGATGGCGTCGACCACCTTGGCGCGAGCGGCGATCTTCTCGTTGGGGGCCACCGAGTCCTCGAGGTCGAGGAAAGAGAAGTCGGCCGTCGCGGTCGGGGCCTTGGCGAGGAATCGGTTCGACGACCCCGGCGTCGAGAGACAGGAACGACGGGGCAGGTTGCGTGAGCGCTGGGACATGCGCAGAAGCCTATTCTCGGCACCTGCGGTGTCTGTTCCTCGTCGAATCGCACGCCAACTCAAAAGCTTTCACCATTGTTGATCAGGTGCTTCAGAGATTGCTCGCAACCACGGGACTACAAAGCCCGGACCGAGCCGGTAGGGTTGTCGCGTGACAAACGTCGTGCGCGATGCGCCTCCGACGCTACGGCCGGCAAGGGAACTTAGGCAGTTCCGATGGATCGTCTCCATTCTGGCTGTCGTCGCAGTGTGTGGTGGCACTGTGGCCATCTCTCCTCATACCTCCGGGGCCGCGTCGATCTCCACCGACCGGGCGAAGGCGGCCGCGCTGCTGAAGCAGATCAACACGATCAACGGTCAGGTCGGGCGGTTGGGCCAGCGCTTCGACCAGGCCCAGCTGAAGCTCCACCAGATCGAAAATGAGATCACCAACACGAAAGCGGTCGTCGCTTCGATCCAGGGCAAGCTGGACAAGGGCAACCTGCAGCTGCGCGCCGACGCGGTCTTCGCCTACGTGACCAACGGCTCGGCCGCCAGCAGCAACCCCCTCTTCTCCCCCAACGCCGCCCAGGTCGGCGCCACCAACGTTTACAACCAGCTCGCCGAGGGGAACATCTCGACGACGTTGGCAAACCTGAAGAACTACCGGATCAAACTGACCCAAGAGCGCAGCATCCTGGCCGCCGAGGACGCCGCGGCCACGTCCAACACGAGGGTGGCCGCGACGACCTTCCACTCCTACAAGCTGCTCCAGGCGTCGTTCAGGAACGCCCTGGCCCAGGTGAAGGGCCAGATTGCGACCTACATCGCCCAGGCCCAGGCCGCCGCCGCGGCGAAGAGCGCCGCCACGCTCTCGAGCGCGCCGGTCAACTCCGGCTTCCCGGCGCCGCCTCCGGACTCGCGCGCCAACATCGCCATCGACGCCGCGATGAGCTACATCGGCGTCTGGTACTCGTGGGGCGGAGCGAGCCGTTCGGGCGTCGACTGCTCGGGCCTCATCATGCTGGCCTACAACGCGGCCGGCATCCACCTGTCGCACTACTCCGGCGCGCAGTACAACGAAACGATGCGTGTGCCCCTGTGGAACATCCAGCCGGGCGACCTGCTCTTCTACGGCTACCACGGCGACGAGCACGAGTCGATGTACATCGGCCACAACGAGATGATCGAGGCTCCCTTCACGGGCTCCAGGGTGCACATCACGCCGGTTCGCCTCGGCTACGGATTCGCTGGAATCGGTCGCCCCCGGGGCTAGGGGTGCCGGGCGCTCTCACCTCGTTCCACCTCGGCCCACTCGTCTTCCACCTCTACGGCTTCGGCCTCGCGATCGCCGCGTACGTCTCGTACCTCTACGCGCGCCGTCGTTTGGCGCAACGGGGCTTCGACGTCTCGCCCTTCGCGAAGTTCGCCGTGGCGCTGGTCGTGAGCGGACTGGTCGGCGCACGCCTCGCGCACATCGCCACTAACTGGGGCTACTACTCGGGCCACCCCGCGCAGTGGGTCGCCGTGTGGCAGGGTGGCCTCGCCAGCTTCGGCGGACTCGCTCTCGCCGTGCCGGTCGGCCTCAGCTTGCAGCGCCGCTGGTGGCCCGCCAGCTCGATCGCGCGATTCACGGACGCGCTCGTGCCAGCCCTCATCGCCGGCTGGGCGCTCGGCCGAGTGCTCGGACCCCAGTTCATGGTGAACGGCGGAGGGCACCTGACCCACCAGTGGTTCGGACTTCCCTACTCCGGCCAGTTCGGCCGACGAGTTCCCGTACCGCTCATCCAAGGCGCCGAGGATGCTCTCCTATGGTTGAGCCTCCTCGGGTTCGAACGGCGCTGGCGGTCCCGTCCCGTCGGGCTGATCACTGCGGTCGCCATGATCGTCTGGGGGATCGTACGTTCCGTCGACGAGCGCCTCTTGTTGGGCCAACAGTCCCACAGCGGATCGGTCGGGGTCCAGTTCGCCGGACTGGCACTGGCCATCGGAGGCACCGTGCTGTTGGTACGTACGACTAGAACAGCGCGTTCCACTCTTGATCGTTGAGAAGTCCCAGACGGCCCAACGTCTCGGTCGCGACGGGAAGCATCACTCGCGCGTCGTCGATGTACGACACGTGGTCGAGGCCGAGCCTGCGCCACGCCTGGAATAGATGACGTGACGTCGTCGGATTCGAATAGATCGCGCGAACGAGGGCTCCCACGTCGTTCGCGGCCACGACGAGCGCCGGACGCTCCTTGGACCTCTGCTCGGGGATCGTAGGGTCGACGGCGTCGAAGGGGACCTCGGCGAGGACGACCCATCCGACAAGTGGGTGATCGGGGTTGAACCGCTCCAATTCAACGGGGGTCAAGAGAAGGCGTCGCCGTTCCAACGCGACCGGCGAGGTCGCCGCACCGCTCTGCGGCGACGGCGCCGACTCGGATCGTTTGGCCTTCGTCGGACGGGCCGGCCGCAGCGACGACGGACCTTTCTTTCGCTGCTTCTCCTGCTCTCGACGGGCCCGGCGCTGCTCACGAATCTCAGGGTCGGTCACCTTGGGCACCACCAGTGATGTCGTCGCAATCACGTCGGGTAGGGCCGGTAACTCGAACTGCACCCGTTCGGCGAGGAGGCGACGACAGTGCGCGGCCGCGGCGAATTCCTCAACCACCGCGAAAGCGAGCAGTGCCACGATGTCGTCCACGCGGCAGCCGTCGCCGAGCAGTTGGTCTACCGCGGCCTGCAATGCATCGAAGGAGGGATTGTCGGATTCGTCTCCCAGCACTGCCACGACCTTCTCGAGTGGATCGAGGGCCATCAGCTCGAGCAGCGCGTGCAGAGCCGCGATGGGCGCGGTCGTGGCAAACGTCGTCACGTCACGACGCTGTTGCAGGTTACGCAGTGGAATGCCGACGACGGCGCTGACTTTGCCGTGACCTCGAAGGTCCAACGAGTCGACGGCCCCGAGCGTCGTGGCGGGGTCGATCTTCAAGAAGGTCCGTCGGACGATCTCGGTCGAGCTGGCGGTGGACGGAGACATTGATTCCTATCTCGCCGGTTGCGCAGAGAAGTTCGAGTGTCCTGCCTGATCAGGGCTATCGCTGACCCGAACGCCTCGGACACTCGATGCCAGTCCCTGGCGGTGGCGAGACGGCGTCAGTCGGTCCCACGAGCAAAAGTCCATGCACCACAATAACCGTCCCCGCCAACCGGACAATCTCCTCACGGGCGAGCACTGGAACCAAGGGGACCATCCACCCTTAAGGTGGAAGCAATTGGCGTCACCTGAAGAACATCGGTGACCGCGGAGTTGGATTGCGTAGCTGGAGCAGTAGCGACGTGAGGGGCTGGCGGGCACCAAACTGCAGGTGTCAGTCGTCGCAGCCGGCATCACGGTGACCGGGATTGAGGGTCTTGCCATCCACACCGCTCGGCGATCGCCCACCAGTCGCAGCATCGTTGGGAGCCGTCATGACTGACGACCTCTCGATCCGCTTGACGCCACGCGCGGCGGCCCGTCTCGACCGTCTCCCGCCGACCGCCTGGCTACGCGGGATCCTGGCACTTCTGTTCTTGAGCTGGTTCGTGGAGGCCTACGACATCGGCCTCACCGGCGCGGTCCTGCCATCGCTCACCCACCAGTACGCGCTCGGTACCGCCATGAAGGTCTTCGTGGCGATTAGCGCGAACATCGGCATCGTCATCGGGATCCTGCCCGCCGGGCGCCTCGCGGACCGTTTCGGGAGGCGCCGAGTGCTCATCGCCGGTACTGCCGCCTATGCCGTGTTGACCTTCGCGGTCGGCCTCGCGCCCGGGATTGGCTGGTTCATTGGGCTGCGAATGCTCGACGGAATGGCCATGGGCGCGGTCTTCCCGCTCCCGTACGTGTTCGCATCGGAGATCTGTCCCCCGAGTCGGCGAGGGCGTTTCACCGGATGGGCCGACTCTTGCCTCTCGATTGGCTACTTTCTCTCTCCGCTCGTGGCCCTTCTCTTGATACCGGACGTCGCCAACACGACGGGTTGGCGCATCATGTTCCTCATCGGCGGGCTGCCGGTCGTGTTCGCGATCGTCGCGTGGCGCTATCTGCCCGAGTCCCCACGCTGGCTCGAGTCCAAGGGTCGCTTCGCCGAGGCGAACGCCATCCTCGTCCGCTTCGAGGAGAGGACTGAACGGGCCCTCGGCCACCCGCTGCCAGCCCTCGGACCGGACGAGGTTCCCCGGCGCGGCCCGACTCAGAGGGGCTTCCGAGCGCTGATGACCCCTCCGATGCGGCGCCGGACGTTGACACTCTGGGCGACCTTCGGCGGAACCTTCTTCGTCTTCTACTCGATCCAGACGTTCATGCCCACCGTCGTGAACCAGATGGGCTTCCCGCTCACCTCGGCATTCGCCTTCACCGCAATCATCGTGGGCGCGTCGATACCGGGCAAGTTCTTCGAGGCCTGGGTGGTCGAGCGCTGGGGCCGCCGGCCGGTCATCATCGGCTTCACCCTCGCCGCCGCGATTGCAGCGATCATCTTCGGCTTCGTCCGCGGAGCCGTTCCGGTCCTGCTCCTGGGCTGTCTCATGTCCTTCTTCGGCATCGGCGTCGACCCGGCGGTGAAGACCTACACGGCAGAGAGCTACCCGACGGAGTACCGAGCATGGGGCACCGCCACGACCGAAGGGTTCGGGCGACTCATCTCGGGCGTCGCCGGTCCGGCGCTCATTCCGATACTCCTCGACAACTTCGGAGTCGGCGCGGTCTTCGCCCTCGTCGGCGGCGTCGCCCTGATCGCCGTGTTTATCGTTGTGCGGTTCGGCCACGAGACGGTGGGTATGACCCTCGAGAACAGTTCGACGCCCGAACTGCGCCCTTCTTCCACCAAGCCGCAACTGGCCGTCGCCTGATCCTTGTTGCCGCGTAACGACGGTGCGAATTCAGTTACTCGGCGAACAGTCACGCGCCACCATCGCGAGACCCCGGTGCTAGCGTTCGAAAAAGGTCCTTCACCGTGTCCCGTAGCCGTGCGACGCAGTGATGGCGACGTCAAAAGAGGAGTGGGATCGTGCGAAGGCTGCTCGTGGTACTCGGGGTTGTCGTGGCGTCACTGGGCCTGTCCGCGTGTGGCAGTAGCACCAAGGCGACCATCAACGAGTCCGTCGCCTCTTTGGGCGCTTCGACGTATCTCCAGATCCACCTCACCGGTGCCGTCTCCGGCGCAGGTATGGCCAGCGCCCAGAAGGTCCTGAAGGGCATGTCCGTCGACATGCGCTATCAGAACCCTTCCGGAGGTCCCCTCTCGCAGGCGAACGACAAGGTCAACGGTGAAGTCGTCTTTAACGTCGCGGGTCAGGCCTTCGCCGACATCCGGGTGGTCGACTCGAACGTCTACCTGAAGGTCGACCTGTCGAGTCTGACCTCCATCCCGGGCCTCAACGTCACTCCGGCGCAACTGGCCAGCGCCCAGCTCCTGTTGGGCGGTCGTTGGTTCGAACTGTCGAAGGACCTGCTCACTTCTTTGGCCGCACCGTCGGCCGCAGCGTCCAAGGCGAGGGCGGCCGCGAATCAGGCCGTGGCCAGGAGGGTCATTGACGCCATCGTCGGAGTGATCGACTCGACGCCCGCGAAGGCGCTGTCGGGCGGCGGCTACTCCGAAACGGGCACGCTCAAGTCGATTGCGGACGCGGTCGCACCGACGATCCAGAGCATCACCCACTCGACGAAGGGTCCCGGCTCGGTGAAGGGTACCTACACTTTGACGCTCACGACGTCGGGAACGACCGCTACGGGCGCGTCGATCTCCATCACCGCGCCGAACGGCTCCAAGGGTGACGCCACCGTGAGCCTGTCGGCCACCGTCGCGCACGCCAACGACGCCGTCGCGGCCCCGAGCGGCGCGACACTGATTACGCCAGCGCTGCTGAAGATGTTCCAGTCGTCGGCCGGCTGAGCCGACCGTCCTCGCTCGACGCCCACAGGGCCGAGCCTCATCGGCGCTGCTGCACCAGCGGCTTGGCGATGACGACGCGTTGGATCTGGTTCTTGCTCCACCCCGTGAATGCTTCAAGGGAACCTCACGAGACCGCCAAGTCCACGATCGTCCACTTCTTGGATACTGACAAGTGATGACGGGCCAGCGGGCCAATTGTCCGACCTTCAGCACCCTGAAGACATTGGGAATCGATGCAGCGCCGCAGTAGAGGGTACGCAACGACGTGACTAGGCTTCGACGAACCCAGTCCAATTCCTCATGTAGTCCACGAAGGGTTCGCCCAGACCCTCGACCTTGAGGACGGATCGCGAAACTGGCAACAACCGCATGTGAGCCTCGGGGTCGGCCTCAATCATCCTCGGAAAGTCGTGGTTCGTGATCGCCGCACGGCCAATGGCCACCAAGTCGGCCCCGGCCTCGAGCGCACGACGAACGTCCGCGCCTGAATAGAGCTTGCCTGCCACCGAAAGGCGGGTAGTGCCGCGGTCGAAGCGAGTGAAGAGCTCGAGCAGAGACTGTCCCTCGAACTCGGGGTCCACCGCGGTCTTGAAGACATCCCACATCGAGAGGTCGACGAAATCCAATTGGTTCGTGTCGTTGAGGGAGCGGTACAGCTCGATGATCTCCGCGGTGCGCATGCCGAAGCGCTCGGGTGAGAGACGGATCGACAGATTGAAGTCGTCGCCGCACACGCGGCGCACGCCGTCGATGATCTCGAACAGGATTCTCGAGCGGTTCTCGAACGACCCCCCATACCGGTCAGTACGGACATTGAATCCGGCGTTGAGGAACTGACAAAGGATGTAGTCGTGCGCTCCGTGCAGCTGAACACCGTCGAATCCCGCACGCTCGCATCTCAGCGCCGCGGCGACGAAGTCGCTGACCAACTCCTCCACCTCACTAGTGGTGAGCGAACGCGCTCTGGTCTCGGTGTCGTCAGCCGGTGCGACGGGCGCCTGACCGGTCAACTCCGTCGGTGAGCGGCGCCCCGCGTGGTGCAACTGGACAATCGCAATGCAGTCATTGTCCTTGATGCCGCGCGCCAGACGCGAGAGTCCTTCGAGGTGCGTGTCGCTGAAGCAGCCGAGTTGACCGGGGAAACCCTGGCCCTGGGCCTGCACGTGTGACGCACAGGTCATCACCTGTCCGAACCCCCCTTGTGCTCGCATCGTCAGCCACCGGTACTCGTCATCACCCAGTGTCCCATCAACGTTGCTCTGTTGATTCGTGAGCGGAGCAAGGCTGAAGCGATTCTTCATCACCAAACCATGCGAGAACTCAACCTTCTCGAATGCAGAAACCATGACTCCACCTTTACTCGCTCTGGGGATCGACTCAATTCAAAACACCTGAATGTCCGCCTCGCCCGCCGGGGACACGCCGTCTCGACTGAGACCAAGTAACTGGCGCACAAATGAAGGACCGCCGGGTTGACTGTCTCATTGTGGGACAGGGCAGTTTCAGGAGGTGAGCGCAATCGTCTCAAGGACGAACCCCACCATCGCCATCTTCGGTGACGACCACCCCCTGAGCGGTCTGTCGCGGACGCCTTGTGTTGTATGGAAATCGCTACTTCAAGAGGTGCTTGGCGATCACCACTCGCTGGATCTGATTCGTCCCCTCGTAGATCTGGGTAATCTTGGCGTCGCGCATGAAGCGCTCGACCGGGAAGTCCTTCGTGAAGCCGTAGCCGCCGAGCAGTTGGACGGCGTCCGTCGTGACGCTCATCGCCGTATCGGAGGCGAAGGACTTCGCCGCGGCTCCCAGGTAGGAGAGCGTCCCGTCGGGGTCGCCGGCGTCGATGGTGGCGCAAGCCCGGTACACCAGGGCCCGCGCCGCCTCGGTGCGAATCGCCATGTCCGCCAGCATGAAACGAAGTCCCTGGAGTTCGGCGATCGGCTTGCCAAAGGCCTTGCGACCCTTCATGTACTCCCCGGCGTAGTCGATCGCCGCTTGGGCGATACCGATCGCCTGGGCGCCGATGGTCGGACGGGATCGGTCGAGCGTATGCATCGCGATGAGGAAGCCCTCCCCCTCGTTGCCGATGCGATGGCTCTTGGGAACGCGCACGTCGTTAAAGACGACCTCGCCGGTCGGTGACGCGCGCAGTCCCATCTTGTCCTCGTGCTTGGCGAACTCGACGCCCCAACCCTTCTCCACGAGGAAACAGGTGATGCCGTGCGTGCGCGCCTTCGAGTCGGTGCTGGCGAAGACGGTGTACGTGTCCGAGACGCCGGCGTTGGTGATCCAATACTTGGAGCCGTTGAGTATGTAGTCGTCGCCGTCGCGCACGGCGCGACACCTCATCGAGGCGACATCTGATCCGGCATCGGCCTCGGAGAGGCAGTAGCTCGCCTGGATCTCGCCCGACGCTATGCGTGGCAGGTAGGCCTGCTTGATCTCCTCGGAGGCGAAGTTCATGACAGGCAGCATCCCCAACTTTGAGATCAATATCGTCACCGACGTCGAGGCACAGCCCCTCGCCAGCTCCTCGGCCATGATCGCCTGGGTGACCATGTCGGCGCCCGCGCCGCCGTAGGCCTCGGGGACCTGCAGGGAGGGTAGGTCCATCTTCACGCAGGCGTCGAAGCTCTCCTGGGGGTACGTCTGGTCCCGGTCGTGCTCGGCGGCGTAGGGGGCGATCTGCTCGTCGACGAAGCTGCGCATGACGTCACGGAAGGCCCGCTGCTCGGGGGTGAGGTCGAAGCTCATGGCATTTCCTTCGTTCGTGGAGTGGCTAGGGAGAAGTGGGCGCCACCAGCTGCTCGTTCGTCACCGCGTCGACGAAGCGCCGCTGGGCGACGTAACTGTGTGCGAGACCGGCGAATGGCCTCGTCAGCGCGTGGCTTACCTTCAACGCCGAATCCAGGCCGAAGAGGGCCAAGGCGACGCGGACGTCGCCCAGTTGGGGACCACGGCCCACCAGGCTCGCGCGCTTGGCGGCGACGAGTCCCACGCCGACCGCGATGTCGTGGCGGTCGTGCTCGTGCTCGACGTCGAGCTTGGCCACCTCACGCTGCGCGATCGTGAGGGCGAACCCCTCGCCCGGGGCCTGGGTGCCCTGGCCGCGACCTCCGGTGACAGAGCGCTGGAGCCCGGGCTTGGGCGCTCGTGCGAACTCCGGGGTGCCGGTCTCCATCGTCGGTCGCACGACCCCCGAGGCGAGTACCGGTGAGAACGTTGGTTGGGTCACGTATCGAGACTACCTCCGGCCGTTCAGACCTTCGTGAGCCAACTCTCGTACTGGGGACGCATGCCCCGCACGGCCTGGGCGTACGTCGTCTGGATGGCCTTGGTGATCGGACCGGGCTTTCCGTCACCGACGACCCGGTCGTCGACCGATCCAATGGGCACGACCTCGGCCGCGGTGCCCGTGAGGAATGCCTCGTCGGCCACGTAGAGGTCGTCGCGGCGCAGGGCTTCGAAGCGCACCTGATAGCCGAGGTCCGCGGCGATCTTCACGATGCTCGACAAGGTGATCCCGCTCAGCGCGCCGGCCTCAGACGGCGGTGGTGTGACGAGCACGCCGTCGCGGACGATGAACAGGTTCTCCCCGGTGCACTCCGAGATCAGCCCGTCGGTGCCGAGCATGATCGCTTCGTCGTAGCCGGCCTTCACGGCCTCGACCTTGGCGAGGCCCGAGTTCACGTAGCCGCCCACCGTCTTTGATCCAGTCGGCATCGAGTTCGGGTGATGGCGCGACCACGAGGAGATCTTCATCTTCGCGCCGTTGTTCGCCGCGTCGTCACCGAGGTACGCCCCCCAGGGCCACACCGCGATGATCACGTTGGTGGGCGCCGGCAGCGGATTGACCCCCATCTCGCCGTAACCGAGGTAGACGAGCGGTCGGATGTAGCAGCCCTCGGACATGTCGTTCACCCGCACGGTTTCGACCACCGCGTCACAGAGCTGGTCGAGCGTGTACGGCACGTCGACCATCAGGATCTTGCAACTGCGCAGTAGCCGGTCCATGTGCTCGCGCAACCGGAACACGGCGACGCCGTTGGGCGTCTTGTACGCGCGGATGCCCTCGAACGCGCCCGTGCCGTAGTGCAGGGTGTGACTCAGCACGTGCGTCGTCGCCTTCTCCCAGTCGACGAGCTTCCCGTCCATCCAGATCTTCTTCGTGGGCGTGATTGGCATCTACAGCCTTCCTACTATCTCTTGCGTGATTGAGGCGGTCCCCAGCGAGACGTCACCATTGAATTCTTGCACCGCGCGAGTGATGCGATTCGCTGCGTCGACCTCGCCCAGGTGCTCGAGCATCAAGGCGGCGGAGGAGACGGCGGCCAGCGGGTTCGCGCGGCCGGTGCCGGCGATGTCGTGAGCGGCCCCGTGCACGGGCTCGAACAGCGATGGGCCGGTCTTGTCGGGATTGAGGTTCGCGCTCGCGGCGTAGCCGATGCCCCCGGTCACGGCACCGGCGAGGTCCGACAGGATGTCACCGAAGAGGTTGTCGGTCACGATGACGCCGTAGCGCTCGGGACTCTCCACCAGGTAGATGCACGCCGCGTCGACGTGGTGGTAGTCGACCTCGACATTTGAGAACTCGGCGCCCACCTCGGCCACCACGCGCGACCAGAGGTCGCCCGCGAAGGTGAGAACGTTCGTCTTGTGCACGAGGGTGAGCTTCGCCTGGCGCGACTGCGTGGCGCGGGCGAAGGCGTGACGCACGCATCGCTCGACGCCGAAGCGGGTATTGACCGAACCCTGCGTCGCGACCTCGTGAGCAGTGCCGTAGCGCAGGATCCCGCCCTCGCCGGCGTAGGGCCCTTCGGTGTTCTCTCGCACAATCGCAAACTCGCTGCCCTCGGCGATCGACCCAGCCACACCGCGGAACGGTCGGTAGTTGATGTAGAGGTCGAGCGCGAAGCGCAGGCGAAGCAACAGCCCGCGCTCGAGAACGCCTCCCGGGATACGGGTGTCGCCGATGGCGGGACCGACGGCGCCGAGCAGGATCGCGTCGAATCGGCGCAACTCCTCGACGGTCGCGTCGTCCAGGACGAAGCCGTCGCGCAAGTAGCGGGCGGCACCTAGCTCGAAGTGGGTGGTCTCGATCACGACGCCCGATGCTCGCACCACTTCCAGCGCGACGTCCACGACCTCCGGTCCAATTCCGTCGCCGCCGAGCACGGCCACGCGGTAGCTGCGTTGGTGACTCATGCGTGGCGTCTCCTTGTTTGCTCCATTTTGGTCGCCCGGTCGGGCGCGTGGCAAACCCGCCGGTGGATTGGCCCAACGTGGACGGTAGAATCAGTTCTTCTCTAGAAGTCGAGGTATTGGCCATGGCCGGCGAAATCCACCGCATCACCCGGGAGACCCTGGACAAGCTGAAGGCCGAGTTCCACCACCTCACCACCATTGGGCGCACGGAGATCGCCCGAGTGATCGAGTCGGCCCGACTCATGGGCGACCTCTCGGAGAACGGCGACTACCACGCCGCGAAGGACTCCCAGGGCAAGATGGAGTCGCGGATCCGCCAAATCGACGCGGTGATCCGCAATCACGAGATCGTTGAACGCGACGAGAACGCCGACACGGTGCGCCACGCCACGATCGTCCAGGTGGTCTACGAGGGTGACCAGGACGCGGACTTCCAGGAGTTCTTCATCGGGTCGATCGAGGAGAAGCCCGACGAGGTGCTCGTCGCCTCGCCCACCTCGCCGCTCGGTGAGGCGCTGCTGGGCCACTCGGTCGGCGACCTCGTCGAATACGAGGCCCCGTCCGGGGTGCTGCGGGTCAAGATCGTGGGGCTTCGCTAGACCGTGACCGGACGGACGCTCTACGAGAAGCTTTGGGATGAGCACGTCGTCGCCTCGCCCCCGGGCGAGCCGACCCTCATCTACATTGACCTGCACTTGATCCACGAGGTGACGAGCCCCCAGGCCTTCGACGGGCTTCGCCTCAATCACCGTTCGGTGCGTCGCCCCGACCGCACGCTCGCGACCGCCGACCACAACGTTCCGACCGACCCGATCGCGACACCGGTGAAGGACCCGGTCTCACGCCGTCAACTCGAGGCCCTGGAGGAGAACTGCGACGAGTTCGGCATCACGCTGTTCCCGCGCGGCCACGAGAATCAGGGGATCGTCCACGTCATCGGCCCCGAGTTGGGCGTCACGCAGCCGGGAATGACCATCGTCTGCGGCGACTCGCACACCTCGACCCACGGCGCCTTCGGCGCTCTCGCCTTCGGCATCGGCACGAGCGAGGTGGAGCACGTACTGGCCACCCAGACACTCCCCCAGCAGAGGGCCAAGACCATGGCCGTCACCGTCGAGGGCGAGGCGCCGGCCGGTGTATCCGCGAAGGACATCGTGCTGGCGATCGTGGCGAGGCTCGGCACTGGTGGCGGGGCCGGCTACGTCATCGAGTACCGGGGCGAGGCGATACGCAACCTCTCGATGGAGGGCCGGATGACCGTCTGCAACATGAGTATCGAGGCGGGTGCCCGTGCCGGCCTCGTCGCAGTCGACGACACGACGATCGGCTACCTGCGGGGACGCCCGGCGGTGCCCCACGGCGCGCAACTCGAGGAGTCCATCGAGCGCTGGCGTACGTTCGTCTCGGATGACGACGCTGTCTTCGATGCCGAGGTCGTGCTGGCGGCGAACGAGCTGGTCCCCTCCATCACGTGGGGAACCAATCCGGCCCAGGTCGTCGCCCTGTCGGGCGTCGTCCCGTCACCCGACGAGTTCGACGACCCTGACCAGAGGAACTCGACCGAGCGCTCGCTTGACTACATGGGACTCACTCCGGGCACACTGGTGCGGTCCATCGCTGTCGACGTCGTGTTCATTGGCTCGTGCACCAACTCCAGAATCGAGGATTTGCGCGTCGTGGCGTCGCTCGCCGAAGGCCAGCGAGTCGCCGAAGGCGTGCGCGCACTCGTGGTTCCCGGTTCGCACCGCGTGAAGGACCAAGCCGAAGCTGAGGGCCTCGACCGGATCCTCGTTGAGGCGGGCTTCGAGTGGCGCGAGCCCGGCTGCTCCATGTGCCTCGGCATGAATCCCGATCAGCTCCAGCCCGGCCAGCGCAGCGCATCGACGTCGAACCGGAACTTCGAAGGTCGCCAGGGCCGGGGCGGACGCACGCACCTGGTATCGCCGGAGGTCGCGACCGCCACCGCCATCATGGGCCGCTTCGCCTCACCGGACGAGGTGAGGCGGTGAAGCCGGTCCGCGTGGTCGAGGGCCGGGCCGTCCCGCTCGAACGCTCCGACGTCGACACCGACCAGATCATCCCCTCGGACTGGCTGAAGCGCGTCGAGCGCACGGGCTTCGGACGGGGCCTGTTCAGCGAGTGGCGCGACGACCCCGCCTTCGTACTCAACCAGACCCACTACGTCGGTGCGAGCATCCTCGTGGCCGGTCCGCGCTTCGGCACGGGCTCTTCGCGCGAGCACGCCGTCTGGGCGTTGATGGACTACGGCTTCGCCGCCGTCATCGCACCCTCGTTCGGCGACATCTTCGCCAACAACTCCTCCAAGCAGGGACTCGTCATCGTCCAACTCCCGGTCGCCGACGTCGAGCAGCTGGTCGCCCTCGTGAAGGAGGATCCCGCACGACTCGTGATGATCGATGTCGATCGCCTACTCGTCGAGGTGCCCGAGTCGGGCTGGCAGCGCCCCTTCACCATCGACCCGATGATCCGCGAGCGACTGATGAACGGCTGGGATGACATCGACCTCACCCTGGCCCGCGAGGCAGCGATCACCACCTACGAGACCGCCAGTGAGGCCCCGAGCCTCGAAGGCCTCTTCGACGACGCGGGACACGTCCGCTAACCGAGTCGACCGAACCCGGTGACGGAGTGGCCCGAACGGCCGGTTCTCGAAATCGTTCTACGCTCTGCTGAGACGACCCCAGGAGACGCCTTGAGTGGATTCCCTTATTCCGACCACTACGAAGTCCATCGGACGTTGCCCGAGGACGGAACGGGACGGGCCGAAATCCTCGCGATGATGACCGACATGTCGTCGCGCGAGAACCCCGCATGGGAGAGCGGCCAGTGCTCAGGCACGATGTACTGCGGCGACCACGAGCACTACAACTTCTTGAACGAAGCATTCGCCAACTTCTCCTACGTCAACTCCCTCCAGCGCGACTTGTGCCCGAGTGCAACCAAGTTCGAGGCCGAGATCATTGCCATGACCCTCGACATGCTGGGCGCCGGAGCCATCGAGGGCTCCCGGCCCGGGGGGCTCGTCACGTCCGGTGGCTCGGGGTCGATCGCCCACGCGGTGCTCGCCTACCGCGAGGCCAACGCCTCGCGTTCCGTGCGCCCCAACATGATCAAGCCCGAGACTGCGCACCCCGCCTTCTCCAAGGCCGGCCACCTCTTCGGGGTCGAGATGAAGGTCGCGCCGGTCGACCCCGTCACCACGCAAGTCGACCTCGACTGGGTTGCGGCGAACATCGACGCCGGCACCGTCGCCCTGATCGGCTCGGCGTGCAACTACGGCTACGGCACTGTCGACTCGATCACCGAGCTCGGCCAGGTGGCGCTCGAACACGGTATCGGTCTGCACGTGGACGGGTGTCTCGGGGGCTTCATCCTGCCCTTCGGCCGCGAGCTCGGCTACGACATTCCTCCGTTCGACTTCGCCGTGCCCGGGGTGACGACGATCTCGGCCGACACTCACAAGTACGGCTACGCGCTGAAGGGCACCAGCGTGCTGGCCTTCGCCGACCAGTCCCTGCGCAATTCGCAGTACTTCTACCTGACCGACTGGTCCGGCGGCAAGTACTGCTCGCCGGGCATGGACGGGTCACGCTCGGGCGGACTCTTGGCGGCGACCTGGGCGGCGATGGTCAGCCTCGGGCGATCGGGCTACTCGCGCTACGCCGAGGCGATATTCTCCACCTCGGCCGCGATGCAGGCCGAGGTGGCCGAGCACCCCTCGCTGCGCATCATGGGCCAGCCCAGCTTCCTCTTCTCCTTCACCTCCGACGACTACGACGTGTACCTCGTCAACGACTTCCTGCGCACGCGTGGCTGGAGACTGAACGGCCAGCAGTACCCCAACGCCCTGCACATGGCGGTGACGAGGCCGCAGACCCAGCCGGGTGTCGTCGAGCGGTGGGCGAACGACCTCGCCGACGCTGTCGGCTACGCGCTCGCCCACCACGACGAGGCGGCGCAGTCCGGGGCCATCTACGGCGGCGTCGCGGGCGGCATGTCCGCCGAGGCCGACGAGTTCATCCGGGCCGTAATGGCCGACATGATGGACGGCCAGGCCTCGATCCCCGCCCCATGAGCGACGAGCTCTGCCTGAGCGTCGACCTGGGGACCGGAGGGCTGAAGGTCGGGCTGGTCAAGCTCGACGGCGAGGTGGTCGCCTACGAACTGCACCACGTGGCAACGGCGTTCTCGAGCGACGGTGCCGCGACCCAGGACGCGGACCAGTGGTGGACAATCATTGGCGACGCGACGAGACGACTCTTGGCGCTCCCCGGCGTGACGAAGGACCGAGTGAGGGCAGTGGCGGTGACCGGCCAGTACGGGTCGACGGTTCCCGTCGACACGAACGGCCTGCCCACCGGACTGTGCCGCACGTGGCAGGACACCCGGGGCAAGCCCTTCAGCCACCAGGCGGTCGGCGGACACGTGCAGGGCTTCAATGGCCGCAAACTCTTGGAGTTCGTTCGCAAGACCGGCGGCGCGCCGGCGCCCACCGGCGGCGACCCGGTCGGCCAGATCCTCTACCTGATGAACCGAGAGCCCGACGTCGTGTCCCGCACCCGCTGGTTCATGGAGCCGGTCGACTATCTCACCATGCGCTTCACGGGAGAAGCTTCGGCGACGCACGCGTCGATGTTCGCCTCGTGGCTCATCGACATCCGAGACCTCAGTCACTACGACTACGACGCCTCGCTGGTCGCCATGGTCGGCATCGACCGCACTCGCCTTCCACCCCTCGTGCCGATCGGGTCGATCGTTGGAATCGTCACACCGGCCGTCGCCACGTCACTCGAACTCTCCGACGACACCGTGGTGATCACCGGGCTGCTCGACCTACACGCGGCGGCTCTGGGCTCGGGCGCCACCAAGTTGCACGACACGCACCTCGCACTCTCCACGACCTCGTGGATAGGATGTCCCGTCGCGAAGAAGAAGAGCGACATCAGTCACGCGATCTTGACCGCGCCGGGCCTCACGAACGACTCGTACTTGGTCTTCAACCAGCAAGACACCGGCGCCAAGGCTCTCGAATGGCTGCGCCAGGTCCTCGCGGGCGCCGGAGCGTCCCTGGACTACGACGAGATGACGGAGCTGGCCTCGAAGTCCGCGCCCGGGGCTCACGGAATCATCTTCACCCCTTGGCTGGCGGGACAGATCTCGCCGTCCATGGACAGTCGAGTTCGTGGCGGCTTCACGAACCTCTCGATTGCCTCCACGACCGCCGACCTCATCCGAGCGGTGATGGAGGGGGTCGCGGCCAACAGTGCGTGGCTCCTCGGCCACGTGGAGAAGTTCGCCCGTCAGTCGTTGTCACCTATACATCTCATCGGCGGAGGTGCGCAGTCGACGCTCTGGTGCCAGATCTACGCCGACACCCTCGACCGCGAGGTCATCCAGGTTGCCGAACCGATGGTGGTTCAGCTGCGGGGCGCGGCGTTGATGGCGTCAGTGTCACTCGGACGACATCGACTGGACGAACTCTCGGCCATACTCCCGCCGGGCAAGGTTTTCAAGCCCGAGAGCCAGCTGCGTGACCTCTACCACGGACGGACCGAACTCATCCCTCAGCTCTTCCGGCGCGACCGGTCGTGGTCCCGCAAGATCTGAGCGAAGTTCCCCCCTACGACATGGGCGTCAAGAGAATCTCCCCACGTCCCGTGAGGTATCTTCGACGGAGTTCGCACTGGAGGATTCATGGCCTTGGAATCGTTCGCCCGCTACCCGTTGATGTTCGGTCCGTCGCCCATCCAGCGACTGGACCGGTTGACCGAGTACCTCGAGGGGGCGTCGGTCTGGGCCAAGCGCGACGACGTCAACTCGGGCCTGGCCTTCGGCGGCAACAAGGTGCGCAAACTCGAGTACCTCGTCGCCGACGCGCTGGCGAAGGGGTGCGACACCCTCGTGTCGATCGGCGGCGTCCAGTCGAATCACACCCGCCAGGTCGCGGCCGTCGCTGCCAAGACCGGAATGAAGTGCGTCCTGATCCAGGAGAGCTGGGTCGACTGGCCCGACGTCACCTACGACCGCGTCGGCAACATCCTGCTCAGCCGCCTGATGGGCGCCGACGTGCGCCTCGTGCGCGCGGGGTTCGGCATTGGCTTCAAGGAGAGCTGGGAGCAGGCGATCAAGGACATCGAGGAGCGCGGCGGCAGGCCCTACGCCATCCCGGCCGGGGCGTCGGACCACCCGCTCGGCGGGCTGGGCTTCGCCGGCTGGGCCCTCGAGGTCGAACAACAAGAGGCCGAGATGGGCGTCATCTTCGACTACGTTGTCGTCTGCTCGGTCACCGGTTCGACGCAAGCGGGGATGATCGCCGGCTTTGCCGTCAACGACCGGCCCCGCACGGTGATCGGCGTCGACGGCTCGGCCAAGCCCGACGAGACCTGGGCGCAGGTGGCCCGCATCGCGCGCCACACCGCTCAGCTGATCGGCGTTGAGCGCGAACTGGTCGACGAGGAGATTATCCTCGACGACCGATTCCACGCCGGCATCTACGGCATTCCCGACCACCGAACCCTCGAAGCCATGCGTCTCGGCGCCTCGCTGGAGGCGATGATCACCGACCCGGTCTACGAGGGCAAGTCGTTGGCCGGACTGATCCACATGGTGCTCGACCGCGAGATTCCGGTCGACGCCAATGTCCTGTTCGCCCATCTCGGCGGCCAACCGGCGATCAACGCCTACGCGAGCCTCTTCTCTTAGGACTGAGGGCCGACGCAACCGGCGACTCAACGAGTCCGCGGAGCCGCTCGGTAGGCTCGGGTCCGTGAGCGAACCACGCCTGCTCGTGAGCATACCCAACGACGACCTGCGCGACGCCCTCGGCCGATTGGGCGACACCGTCGAACTGGTCACCTGGGACATGAAGGGGCCGGCGCCCGCAGACGCCATCGACATCGTGGTGCCGCCCTACATGGGCATGACCGACCGCCTCGCAAACCTGAAGGACGTGAACGTCCGCCTCGTGCAGAGCCAATCGGTCGGCTACGACGGCGTGGCCGCCGTGCTGCCGGCGGGGATGGTATTCGCCAACGCCGCGTCGGTGCACGAGACCTCGACCGCCGAGCTCGCCCTCGCGCTCATCCTCGCCTCCCAACGGGGAATTCCGGACTTCGTGCGGGCGGCTCGCGAAGGTCGATGGGCGCGCGCCTGGTACCCCAGCCTCGCCGACCGGACCGTGCTGCTCGTCGGGTACGGCGGAGTGGGCCGGGCCGTGGAGGAGCGATTGGCCGGCTTCGAGACCACGGTGTTGCGGGTCGCGCGCACCGAACGGACGTACGAACACGGTGTGGTGCACGGGCTCGCGTCTCTGCCCGAGCTGCTCGCCCAGGCCGACGTGGTGGTCGTATGCGTCCCGCTCTCGGAGTCGACGACGCACCTGGTCGACGACCGCTTCCTCTCCCGGATGCGCGACGGCTGCCTCCTCGTGAACGTCTCGCGCGGCGCGGTCGCCGACACCGATGCGCTGTTGAGTCACGCGAAGGACGGGCGACTGCGCCTCGCCCTCGACGTCACCGATCCCGAGCCGCTGCCGGGCGACCACCCCCTCTTCGCCTTGCCCAACGTGCTCATCTCACCACACGTGGGTGGCGCCACGTCGGCGATGCTGCCGCGCATGGCCCGACTCCTCGAAGGACAGATCGAACGACTGCGTCGAGGCGAACAGCCGTTGAACGTGGTGCTCCGCACATAGGACCAACGACGGTCCCGACCACCTGGATGCGTCGAGCCGGGTCGCCTACATTGGTCCCATGGCCGGCGACCACGCGCGAACCTTCGACGGGCCAACCATCACCGAGTACGTGATGGTCCTCTACTCGAGAGCGCCCAAGGAAGGCCGGGTCGGCCAGGCCGACGAGGTCTTCGTCGGACATCAGGCGTTCCCGAGCGAACAGCGCGAGCTCGGGCGAGAGATGATCTCCGGGCCGTTCGGCGACGACGGTCTCCTTCGCGGAGTATCGATCTACAATTCGACCTCCCTCGACGAGGTCCACGACTGGGTTGCCGATGACCCCGCCGTTGTGGCAGGATGGATGACCTTCGAAGTCCGCCCGTGGTGGGGCATCGCCGGCTCCCTCCTCGCGGCGAGGTCCGACGAGTGACGATAGAGGAAGGGTTCTGACATGACCGGACGTTTATCTGCTCGACCTTTGCAGAGGGCCGCACTCGCCATGCTCCTCGGCCTTTCATTGGTCACCTTCGCCTCCGGCGCGGCGAGCGCCTCGGGTGCCACGCCCCCCGCCTGTCGCTCCAACCAGCTCCACATCGCGTTCGCCTCGGGCGGCGCCGGGCTCGGCCACCTGGCGCTCCTGATCCGGTTCACCAATATCAGTCCCCGCTCGTGCACGCTGAGTGGCTATCCCACCGTTCAGCTGCACAACGCCACGGGGTCGACGACGATGAACGCCCGCAAGACGCAGAACGGCTACCTCGGGGGACTCGGTCAGGCCGCCACGAAGCGTGCGCTCCCGTTGGTCACGCTGAAGGCCCGGTCCGGCGTCGCGTCGGTGATGGTGGAGGGTACGGACAATCCCGTAGGCACCGCCACCTCGTGCGTCACCTTGACGAAGCTCGCCTTGACCCTCCCCGGCAAGAAACTGAGCTTCCATTTCATCACCTCCTTTCCCGGCTGTTCGGTACCTCTGGTCCATCCCTTCGTCAAGGGTCCGACCGGCAGCATGGCTTGAGAGACTTCGATCTATAGGGAATCGTGAGTTCGCGTTTGGCGCTGGCCGTCCTCCTCAACCGACGGCGAGATAGAGGTCGCAGAGGTTCCAGCCAGTGCGACCTCCGTCGATCAGCTGGTTCAGTGCCTCCAAACCGTGATGGCTGTCACTGCCAGCGAGGACGGCGGACCAGTCGAGGCCCATGGAGGCTGCAGCGCTGAACGTGGTCCCATCGACCCAGGCGCCTCCCACGCCCGCGACGAAGTCACGCCCGTCACTGGCCCGCGCGACGAAGACGCCCTCACGGCGCGACTCGGCGAGCGCTCCGGCCATCCTCCATGCGAAGTCCTGACAGCGCCCACCGACGCCTGGTCCTCGAACCTGCACCGTCACCTCGCCCACGCCCACCAGGCAGAACCGATCTCGAAGTGCCGACTCTCGCTCGAATTTCTCCGAAAATCTCATCGCGACGTCGGCGACGTCGCCGTGGACCTCACTGCCGAGGCTGACCACCCGATAGCCGCGGCGCGACGCCTCGGCCGAGGCCAGGTCCAATAGCATGGACGGCTCGGCGACGACGAGGTTGCGGTGCTCGACCGAGATTGCCCCGGCCATGGCCTGGGCCCGGTGCTCGAACGCCTCTAGCATCGTTGCCTCAAGAGGGGCTCCTCTCTGGTCGAGGCGCCCAACGAGCTCCTCCACCTCGCCACGTGCCGGCTCGTAGTCGTAGGTGAGGCCCGACGCCACCCACCTGGGCCCCGACACGACGTTGTCGACCATGATGAGCGATCGTGACCGGGGAGTTCGGACCTGACGAAGGATCGCTCCCCCGGCGATGCTCGACGTCGCCGCGCGCAACTGATTGAGGGCCGTGATGTCGAGGCCTGCGGCCAGGGCCGCCATCCAGAGCTGGTGTAGGTCGCCGAGCGTCATTGGCGACTCCGGCAGGGCGCAGAGGCTCGACGCCCCACCCGATATCAGGAACAGGGTGCACGTGGCGCCGGTCGGACCGCGTAGGAACTCAACGAGCCGGCGACCGGCGGCGAGGCTACCCGGCCCGGGAACTGGATGCTCCCCCACCACCTCGTCGACGTCGCTGGACGTCGACGGGCCGCTGCGCGCTTCGGTGACGATTAGCTGGCGACGGACGTGGGGGCCGAGAACCGTGCGAACGGCGGCGGCCATCTCACCCGAGGCCTTCCCGACGGCCACGACGTCGACGTCGACGTCAATCAGGCCCGCCTCGTCGAGCTGCCGTTGAACGAGTTGACCCAAGTCCAGCTCGCCCAGCCACGTCGAGCTGATCGCAAGGGCGTCGCGCTGGAGATTCGAGGTCATGGCCACCTTCGTTCGCGCCGCTTCCCGGTGGACGCGTACGCCATCCTACGAAGCGCACAGCGCATCGCCGACCTAAGTCGCGAAGACCTCGGACGCAACCAGATCCTGACGCGCCTGCGCGTGACGCCAGGTGGCCAGCAGGGCGATGGCGAGGTTCGCGACCCCGGCGAACGCAGTTGCCGTCAGCGCCGCCCAAAGGTGAGCGCCGACGTAGTAGGTGATCCACAGCGTGCAGCCGAAGACCCCGACGAACCACGAGACCGCCGAGACTCCGCTCGCGTCACGTTGGCGGATCAGTTCGATGAGTTGCGGCGCGCGGTTGATCGTCATCGCCACTCCGGTCCCGTAGACGCCACCGGCCCAACCCCAGAGAATCGTCGGCATGACACAGCAGAGGATGAAGTAACCCAGCGCGCGCAGCGGCACGGCCCAATGCAGCCACGGCTTCAAGCGAGCGAGGATTCCCAACTGCATCGGCAAGATGAGGATGCTGCCGAGGGTCACCTCCGCCGAGCGCGCGGCGAAGCCGTAGGCGATCCAGAAGCAGCACATGTAGGCGAAGAGCACCCAGGTCGCGAGCGATACGCCTTCGACGCCGAGCGTCCGGACCCGGCGGAACTGGGCGAAGGTGCCGACGAGGCCCGAGGAGACGGCGAGCCACCCCATCGAGACCGTGAAGGAGTGGAAACTCATCCTCCAAGTTTACCGGTGAAGTTAATTAACGACGGCGATTGGCGGCCGAGATGACGGCCTCGAGCGAAGCGTCGAGGATCGATGAGCTCATGCCAACGCCCCACCAGGTGGCACCGTCGGCCCCCTCGGCCTCGACGTAGGCCACGGCGGAGGCCTCGGACCCGGCGGTGAGAGCGTGCTCGTGGTAGTCGCGCACCTTGAAGTTGACGTCCATCTCGTTGTGCAGCCCCACCATCAGGGCATCGATCGGTCCGTTGCCCTCGCCCTTCACCGTGACGTGCTGGCCGTTCACCACCAGCTGGGCGAAGATGCGCGTACTATGCTGATCGGCCGAGACCTCGCTCGAGAGCAACTGGATCTTCGGGTTCTCGGGCTGGTAGGTAGTTGTGAACACGTCCCAGATCTCAGCCGGCGAAATCTCGGTACCGGTCGCCTCAGTGAGTTCCTGGACCTGCTTGGAGAACTCCACCTGCATCGCACGCGGCAGGTCGAGGCCGTGCTCCTGGCTGAGCAGGTACGCAACGCCTCCCTTGCCCGACTGGGAGTTGACCCGAATGATCGCCTCGTAGGTGCGCCCCGTGTGCTTCGGGTCGATCGGCAGGTACGGGACCTCCCAGACGTCGTAGGTGTCTCCGATGGCGAGCATCCCCTTCTTGATGGCGTCCTGATGGGATCCGGAGAAGGCGGTGTAGACCAACTCGCCGACGTAGGGGTGGCGCATGTGCACCGGCAGCCGGTTGGCGTACTCGGCGACGTGGCGGGCCTTGTCGATGTCGCGGATGTCCAACTCAGGGTCGACGCCCTGGGAGAACAGGTTGAGCGCGAGGTTGACGACGTCGACGTTGCCCGTGCGCTCACCGTTGCCGAACAGCGTCCCCTCCACGCGGTCGGCGCCAGCCAGCACGCCGAGCTCGGCGGCGGCCACACCAGTGCCCCGGTCGTTGTGAGGGTGCAGCGATAGCACGATGCTGTCGCGACGCTCGATGTGGCGAAGGAACCACTCGATGGCGTCGGCGTAGAGATTGGGAGTGAACATCTCGACCGTTGCGGGCAGGTTCAAGATCAGCGGACGGTCCGGTGAGGGGTCGATAACCTCGATGACGGCGTTGCAGACCTCGACTGCGTAGTCCAATTCGGTGCCGGTGAAGCTCTCGGGTGAGTACTCGTAGAGGAACTCGGACCGGGGCGAGGTGGACTCCAGCGAACGGCAGATCGCGGCCGCGTCAGTAGCGATCTTCTTGATGCCCTCCTTGTCGAGGCCGAAGACGACCCGGCGCTGCAAGGTCGAGGTCGAGTTGTAGAAGTGCACGATGGCGTGCTTCACCCCGTGCAACGACTCGTAGGTCCGCCGAATCAGGTCTTCGCGACACTGCGTCAGGACCTGGATGGTCACGTCGTCGGGAATGAGGCCGCCCTCGATTATGTGGCGCACGAAATCGAAGTCGGGCTGGGAGGCCGACGGGAAGCCGACCTCGATCTCCTTGAAGCCCATGGCGACCAGCTGGGTGAACATGGCGTTCTTGCGGTCGAGGTCCATGGGGTCGATCAGGGCCTGATTGCCATCTCTCAGGTCGACGCTGCACCAGCGAGGGGCTTTCGTGAGGCGCCGGTTGGGCCACGTCCGGTCGGGTAGGTCGACGGGCACGGTCGGCTGATACTTGGCGAACGCCATGGGACTGGGCTGCTGGGGGTTGTGGCGCATGTCCATCCTTTCCGTCGTGGTCGTCGAACGAGAAACAAAAAACCCCCGCGGGCGCGGGGGTCAGGGCGAGCGAAAGCCCGCCCTATCGAAGCAGTAGGTCGTTCTGGCCGGTTGTCACAGAGCCATTGTACCGCGAACGGGAGAAATGTCCAGAGGGCCGCCCCACTATCCTGAAGAATCATGGGACTCTTGAAGACTCTCCTCAAACTGGCGGTCGTCACGGTCCTGCTCGCCGTCGCAGTGGGCGTAGTGATACTCCTGCGCCGTTCCAAGGACCCCTCGCCCGTCTCGTACGACCAGTGGCCCGACGTGCCGCAGAACCCCGCCGCCTAGACACCGCTCGAAGTTTCCCAACGAAGGAGAGATCATGGCCAAGATGGAATATCGACGACTCGGCAGGTCGGGACTGCGCGTCAGCGTGCTCTCGTTCGGCAGTTGGGTCACCTTCGCCAACAAGAACCAGCTCGAGACGGCGAAACAAGCGGCCGAGTGCCTGAACGCGGCCAAGGAGGCCGGCGTCAACTTCTACGACAACGCCGAGGCCTACGGCGGCGGCGAGTCCGAGCGGGTAATGGGTGCGGCGATCGCCGAGCTCGGATGGAAGCGCCACGAATACGTCGTCTCGACCAAGCTCTTCTGGGGCCTGCACGAGGTACCCAACATGCGCAACACCCTCAATCGCAAGTACCTCAGCCAGGCCATCGACAGTTCGCTGGAGCGGTTCGGTCTCGACTTCGTGGACCTCGTCTTCTGCCACCGCCCCGACGCTCGCACCCCGATCGAGGAGACCGTCTGGGCGATGAGCGACATGATCTCCCAGGGCAAGGCCCTCTACTGGGGGACGTCGGAGTGGAGCGCCGACGAGATCCGCTCCGCCTACGACATCGCCGACCGCCACCACCTCCACAAGCCGCTCATGGAGCAGCCCGAGTACAACATCTTTCATCGCGACAAGGTGGAGAAGGAGTACAAGCGGCTGTACGAGGACATCGGCCTTGGCACGACGATCTGGTCCCCCCTGGCGTCGGGCCTGCTGACGGGCAAGTACATGAACGGCATCCCCGAGGGGTCGCGGGCCACGCTGCCCGGCTACGAGTGGCTGAAGGGTCTGCTCACCGACGAGACCAGGAACAAGAAGGTGGGCGACCTTAAGGTCATCGCCGACGAGCTCGACGTCTCACTCGCCCAGCTCTCTCTCGCGTGGTGCGCCATGAACCCGAACGTGTCGACCGTGATCACCGGCGCTTCCTCCGCCGAACAGGTCCGTGAGAACATGACGGCCCTCGACGTGATGCCACTGCTGACTAAAGAGATCATGGATCGCATCGACCTGATCAGCTTCTTCTAACTCGGATCGTCGTGGCCACGGCTCGCATCGGCCTCATCGGCGGCATGTCGTGGGAGTCGACTGCTTCGTACTACCGCTACCTCAACGAGTCGTTCGACGGTGGGACGAACGAGTGGTCGAAGCCCAACATCACGATCGACTCCATCGACTTCGGCTCGATTGTGACCTTGCAGCAGGGCGACGACTGGACCGCGACGGGTTCGATCCTCGCCGACTCGGCACGCCGTCTCGAGCGAGCCGGATCGACTGTGGTCGCCATCGCCGCCAATACGATGCACATCAACCTCGACGACGTTCGTAGGGCCGTGTCGGTCCCCGTGGTCGACGTCCGCGAGTCGGTGGCGCGCGAATGCCTCGCCATGGGCCAGTCGTCGATCGCCCTGCTCGGGACCAAGTACCTGATCGAGCAGTCGTTCTATTCGGACCGCCTCGAGGAGTTAGGGGTGCATTGCGTGAGGCCGACGGACGAGCAGGTGGACCGGCTCCAGACGATCATCTTCGACGAACTGGTCCGAGGCGTCGTCAACGCCGACTCGCGGGTCTACCTTCGTGGAGTCGCCGACGAGTGTCTTGCGCGAGGAGCTGGCGTCGTCGGGCTCTGCTGCACCGAATTCGGAATGTTGATGAGCGAGGGACAGGAAATCCCCGTGATCGATTCGACCCGGGCCCATGTGCGTGCACTGCTCGCCGAGATCCAATGAGACGATAGACCGACGCCGCCGCTACTAATCGTAGAATGCGATGAGCCGAGGGGGGACCATGGAGAAGTTCACTGGACGGATCGCCGTCGTCACGGGTGGGGGCACCGGCATGGGCCGAGAACTGGTGCGCCAACTCGCCAGGGAGGGATGCCACATTGCGACGTGCGACGTCTCGCCCGAGACGATGAGCGAGACCAAGACCCAGGCGATCGAGACCGCCCCCGCGGGGACGCGCGTCGTCACCTTCGTCGCCGACGTCGCCGACGAGACCCAACTGAGGAGCTTTCGCGACTTCGTCGCGGCCGAGTTCGCGACCGACTCAATCAACCTGCTCTTCAACAACGCGGGCGTCGGTGGAGCCGGGAGCTTCATCGACGACGACCGCGACGGATGGGAGCGGACCTTCAACATCGTCTGGGGCGGCGTCTATCTCGGCACGCGGACGTTCCTGCCGATGCTGATGGCGTCCGATGAGGGTCACATCGTCAACACCAGCAGCATCAACGGCATCTTCGCCTCCATCGGGCCGTTCTCGCCTCACACGGCCTACAGTGCCGCGAAGTTCGCCGTGCGCGGATTCAGCGAGGCCCTGATCACCGACCTCCGACTCCACGCGCCCCACGTGGGTGTCTCAGTGGTGCTGCCCGGCCACGTGGGCACGTCGATCGTCATCAACTCCGGGATCGTCCACGGCAAGGAGCCGGACGACCTCGACGAGGAGGACCTCACCAAGATCCGGCGCCGCCTGGCCGTCGCGGGCACCCCGGTCGACGAGGTCGCCGACGAGGATCTGCGCAAGGGCGTCGCCATGATGGGCGAGGCCTTCCGCGACCTCGCGCCTCTCAGCGCGGCCTCAGCGGCCGAGATCATCCTCGACGGCGTACGCCAGAACAAGTGGCGCATCCTGGTTGGCGAGGACGCCGTGATCATCGACGCCAAGGTCCGCGCCGACCCCGAGCACGCCTACGACCTCGAGTTCTGGGACGAGCTTCGATCCGAAGGGCTCTTCGAGGGATTCCCATGAACCGACGAACCCATTGACGGAGTGGGCCGAAGAGTCGACTAGATCCGGCTGGCTGTCTCGATGAGGGACTCGGTGTGTACGTCGATAGCGGTGACCAGATCCTCCAGTTGCGCCAGTAGTGAAGGATCAGACTCGTGAAGCAGGTGCGGTTCCACTGACGCCAGGGTGATGGCGCTTCGCGCACGCGTCACTGCCCGCAGGGCATTGCGGCGAAGCGAGTGGCGCGTGACCGGATCGCTCTCGGTGGTCGCGCTCTCGTAGTTGATCGTCGCCTGGCGGGCTCGGTTCACCTGCTGAACCGGTCGAAGTGACGGGGCGTGGAGCCAGAGTACGTAGTCCACGAATAGGACGATCGCGGCTCCGAGAGCCGTGTCGACAATCCTCGGCCCGAAGAGGTTCTGGTCGGGACCGAGCACGCCGACGAAGACGAACACGATCGGCGTGAAGACCATGACCGTCAGCGCGTGGCTCCGCCGTGACGCCCAGGGCACGGCGGCGGCCATGGCACAGCACAACACGATCAGCAAGATCTCGGGATTGCCCCAGAATGCCGCCAACGCCGCGATGCCCACGCCGGCCAACGTGCCGATGGTGCGCGCCACGGCTCGGCGCATGACCGGTCCCAAGTCCGGTCGAAAGATGAAGGCCACGCTCATGGGAAGCCAGTAGCCCCGCGGTCCCTCGAGCGCCCTTGACAGCAGCGTCGCGAAGACGATGGCCGAGGACAGCAAGACGGCGAATCGCAGCCGCTCCACGAACGGCAGTCTCGAGATCGTGGAGCGAAACGGTGGCGCCGCCACCAGGGTCGACGTATCGGGGATCCGAAACGAGGCCGCGATGTAGCGACTCGAGGGCGAGGCGAGAGTTGACGCGAATGTTGCGGCGTAGTCGGTGAGCTCGGCCGTGGCCTCGAGAGCGGAGTGCACGCGGATCACCGCACCAACCCGCTGTAATGCCTCAACGACCACAGGATCGATTACCTCGTCCTTGCTCACGAGATACGACGCCAGCTCGCCGAGTTGCAGGGCGACCACGAAGCATTGGTGCAGCGCCACGACCTCGTCGCTCTTGTCGAGCAGGGGCTGGGTCCCCACGACGTCCTGGGCCTCGTCGAGCACGAGAACCGCGCGACCTCTCGCCTGATCCATCGCGTCACTCCCGATCGATGACAGCAAGTCGGCGAGGGCCCGGTACGCGTTCGAGAGGCAGATCTGCTGGTCCGCACGTCGGCTGCGTCGATCAGTCAGGCTCGCCACCACGTACAGCCACAAGGCGCCGACCGCGATCGCGACGCCCGACTGCCACACTCGATCCTCGAAGCGCAAGCCTCCCCCGAGAATCACGCCGAGCAGGAGGTACATACCCTGCGTCGACCAGAGCGAGGCCTCGATCACCCCCGCGACGAGGGCCACCGCTCCGAAGAGCACGACGAGGGCCCACCACGCGTTCACGTGGTTGACGAACAGCGACCCGATGGCCACCCCCGATCCGCCGGCGACCGCGACGCCGATCAGGCGCGGGGCCCGCGTGCGCCAGCGGTCCATCCCGTCCTGACTGACCGCCCAGAGCGTCCCGAGCGCGACCAATGTGCCGTAGGCCCGCTGCCCAACGGCGAGGCCCACGACCAGAGGTGTCGTGAGGCACACGGCCGCGCGAACCGACAGTCGCGCGTGGGGCGAGATCCTGCGTAGGTTGAGTCGACCGACCGACCGTAGGTCCCGGGCCACGGTGCTACTCCCCCACCGTCAACTCGAACCGGATCACTACCACAAGACTAATTGGCCGCCTCGCGAGGTCCTCGCCCCGCGAATGATCGACGGTTTCAAACTGGTCGCTAGGTACGCGGAGCCAAGGGCAGCTCGATGGCGACCGTGAGGCCGCCTCCCGGCGTGTCCTCGAAGTGCAGCCGTCCGCCGAGTAGTTGCATGAAGCCCGACGCCACCGTGAGGTTCAGTCCCGCGTTCAGCTGCTCGCCACTCAATCGCTCGAAGGGTGCCAGGATCACGTCGCGCTGTGCCACGGACATGCCGGGGCCGCGATCGACGACCAGCAACTCGACGAGGTCCCCGACCACGCCACCCTTGACGACCACCGGCGAACCCAGCGGACCGAACCGACAGGCGTTGCTCACGACGTTGGCGATCACTCGTTGCGCGAGATCGGGATCAGTCACTAGGTCGGGAACGTCGTCGGGGAGACGTATCTCGACCTGGCGGCCACGGGTGTCGACCCCGGCCACCGCCGCTTTCACCAACGAGGCGAGCTTCGCAGTCGCCGGATGGGGAGCCACGTCGGCCGCCTCGAGGCGACCGGCGTCCAGGATGTTCGCGACCAGCCGATTGAGGTGATGCACTTGAGCGTTGATGGCCCGTAGCACCGAGTTCGCGTTGCCGGGGTCGACGGGGTCCAACAGCGCGGCGACGTCCTCCTGGACCTGTTCGAGTGGACGTCGCAGGTCGCTCGCGACCGTCTGGAACAGCGCCAAGCGGAGCGATTCCGCCTCGGCGATCTCTTGGAGCTGCGTGGCGTCGCGTTCGATGATCTGGGACCGCAGACCGGCGGCGATGCGACTGGCAAAGGCGCCGATCAGTTCGTGATCCTGGACGCCGAGGGTCGCCCCGACGACGGAGAGACGATGATCGTCATCAATGGCGAAGTGAACGCCGACGTTCGAGTCCGGCGACGCCTCCCCGCTCACCACGTCCGCGGACCACGAACCGCCCCGTTGGGCGTAGATCGCGACGGTCGACGCCGCGAAGACGGCGCGAAGCGAGTCGAGTAGCGGCAGTACGTCTTCGTGCGACGTCGCCAAGGTGGCGGCCGCCTTGGCCAGGATCTCGGCCTCGGCCCGAGCCCGGTCGGCCTCCGCCGACCGTTGGGTGTACCGGTTCACGACGATGCTCGCCGCGACCGCGAAGAGCAGGAATGCGGCGAGCGCCACGGCGTCGTCAGGTCGGGCCACCTGCAAGGTGTGCAGGGGCTTGACGAAGTAGTAGTTCTCCAAGCCCGAGGCGGCCAGCGCGGCGATGACGCCGACGATGGCGCCAGCCCACGTCGTCAGCACGAGCACGGCAACGAGGTACACCAGGAAGACGCTCGAGAGTGAGAGGCTCGTGCGGGCCTGGGTCATGGCCACCGTCAACAGCGGCATCAAGGCCGCGGTGGTGACGAGGGCGAGGGTCACCAGTCGCCACGACACCCTCTCCTTGCGACGTCGTTGGTGGACGTGGGCGGGCCGCTCGCCCCCGACCGCGATGATGTGCACGTCCAAGTCGCGCGCGTGGCGCAGGACCTTCTCCACGACGCCGTGCGGAGGCCGCCAGGCCGCGCGGGGCCGACTGGCCCCCAGGATGATCTGGGTCCCGCGCTCGGCGCGCGCGAACGACACGAGCGCCGTCGCCACGTCGTCGTCGACGACCTCTTGGAACTTGCCCTCGAACTCCTTCACCAGCTCCTGGGCCACCGCAGTGTCAACCGACTCGTGGCGGATTGCGTCCGAGTCCATGATGTGCACCGCGAAGAGCTCAGCTCCGGTGCGTGACGCGATACGCGCGGCGCGTCGTAGAAGGATCTCATCGGTCAACGTGCCGGTCACACCCACGATCAACCGCTCACGGGTCTCCCACGTTTGGTTGATGGCGTGATCGTCGAGGTACTGCTGCAGCGAGTCCTCAACCCGGTCCGCCAGCCAGAGCAGGGCCAGCTCGCGAAGTGCGCTGAGGTTGCCGACGCGAAAGTAGTTCGAGAGCGAGGCGTCGATCTTGTCGGCCGTGTAGATGTTGCCGTGAGCCATCCGGCGCCGCAGGGCCTCGGGGGTGACGTCAACGAGCTCGATCTGCTCGGCGCGGCGAACAACCGCGTCGGGAATGGTCTCTTGCTGGCTGATGCCGGTGATCTTCTCGACGACGTCGTTCACCGACTCGAGGTGCTGGATGTTGATGGTGGTGATGACGTCGATGCCGGCGTCCAGCAGCGCGTCGACGTCCTGCCAACGCTTCTCGTTGGTGCTGCCCGGAGCGTTCGTGTGCGCCAGTTCGTCGACGAGGGCGACCTTGGGACTTCGCGCCAGCACCGCCTCGAGGTCCATCTCCTCGAGCCGGGCACCGCGATACTTTCGCGTGATTCGGGGCACCACCTCGAGGTCGCGCATCTGGGCCGTGGTGAGGGGGCGGTCGTGAGCCTCGACGTAACCAACAACGACGTCGGTGCCCCGCTCGCGACGCCGCCAACCCTCGTCCAGCATGCGGTAGGTCTTGCCCACTCCGGGGGCTGACCCTAGGTAGACACGAAGTTGACCGCGTTGCATGGGACCAGTATCCCCTACGACGTGACGAACCGACGGCGACGGAGCCCGCGGATCGCGATTTTTGGGTCGCTCACGACGACGTCACTGGCAGGCGCGAGCTCCGCTCGAGGAGTGCGTCGACCGACGTCGTTGACGTCACGAATCATGTGGCTGGTCCACGACACTGGCGGCCACGACGTCGACGAGCGAGACCGCCACGATTCGGCGAACTCGGGATACCGCCTCGCCTGGCGTTGGGGTGAGGACGAAGCGTCCGACGACCCTTCCCTTCCACTGCGCGACGATCTCCGCCTCGGGGCCAGGAATGCCGATCTCTCGGGCTGGCCAGTGGAGTCCCACGTGCACAACGTCGCCACTGGGCTCGATTCGCGCCAGAGGCGGGTCCGCCATCTTGAGGTCGAATCGGCACGATCGCAGACTGAGGATTCGCACGAGCGAGTCCGACGCCCGATCCACGATCGCCGGGACGGACGCCGTTCGTGCGGCGAGATCCGCGACGTCGTGGATCATCGCCACAAACTCGGTCGCCTCGTTCGCCGCCTGCCAATGGTGGCGGCTCCGTCCGGCGAGTTCGGTGATGAAGACTCCCACCACGAAGATGCTGACCGTGGTCTCAAGCTCGGCCCGATGGTCGATGGCCAGTCGGAAGTACGGCGCCGTCAGGAAGAAGTCAAACCAGACCGCGGCCGACAGGCTGGCGAGCACGCCCGCCACACGGTTCCCCGAGACGGCCATGATCGCGATCACCGCCACCATCGTGAGCGCTGCGGCAGTCGTGGCGAACGTTCCCCGGAACGGCGCCAGGATCGCGGCCACCACGAGGGGCGCCACGATCGCCGCCGGCACCGTAACTGCGCTGCTCAGCCGCTGCAATCCACCCATCGCCCTCATCTCCTCGCTTCCCCGATTCTTCCCTCGCCGAGGCCGCCCAGGTTCTTCATCGCTCCAGCTTCGCCAATCCCTCGTTCAGCGCGAGCACGGTGACGTAGCTTGAGCCGAGGAAGCCGAACTGTGCGCCGTGGGTCTCGCGGGCGATGAGCGCGCGCAATGATGCAGACGAGACGCCAGTGGACTTGGCAACCATGGGAATCTGAACGAGAGCGTCCAGAGGCGAGATGTCCGGGTCGTAGCCACTGCCCGACGTGGTGACGAGGTCCGGCGTCGGGTTCACGCCGAGCGAGTGCCAGTACGCGACTAGCGCCTTGGTGTTGGCGATGAGGACTTTGGATCGCGGCCCCAGGTTCGATGCGCCCGACTCGCCACTGACGCCATTGTTCATCAACGGGTTGTCGCCGCCGGACACGTGTGTGGCGGCGTTCGCCGCGTACGGACCAGTGTCGTCTGGACGGCCGTGGAACCACTTGGGGCTCGACCAGTTCTGGCCGATCAGAGTCGAGCCGTTGGCGGTCAACGAACCGTTGGCCTGGTGCGGAAAGAGGATCTGGGCGACCCCGGTACCGGCGAAGGCGTACACGAAGCCGAAGAACACCATGCAGATGACTGCCATGACGAGGGATCGGCGGAGGTGGATGAGCATCAGCATTCCTTCTCTAGTAAGCGTGCAACGCGACGAGCACGATGTCGATGAGCTTGATGAACACGAACGGGATGATGATGCCGCCGACGCCGTAGATCATGACGTTGCGACGGAGAATCGCGGCCGAGCCCGTGGCCCGGAATCTGACGCCCCGAAGGGCCAGGGGAATGAGGGCGACGATAACCAGGGCATTGAAGATGATCGCCGAGAGCACAGCGCTTTCGGGGCTGTGCAGCCTCATAATGTTGAGGGTGTTGAGCTGCGGGTAGGTGGCCACGAACAGCGCCGGGATGATGGCGAAGTACTTGGCGATGTCGTTGGCGATGGAGAACGTCGTGAGCGAGCCCCGCGTGATGAGAAGCTGCTTACCGATCTCGACGATGTCGATCAGCTTGGTCGGGTTGGAGTCGAGGTCGACCATGTTGCCCGCCTCTTTCGCCGCCGTCGTCCCCGTGTTCATCGCCACGCCCACGTCCGCCTGGGCGAGTGCCGGGGCGTCGTTGGTGCCGTCACCGGTCATCGCGACCAGTCGGCCGCCCTCCTGCTCCTTCTTGATGAGCGCCATCTTGGCCTCGGGCGTCGCCTCCGCGAGGAAGTCGTCGACGCCGGCCTCCTGGGCGATCGCCGCGGCCGTCAAGGGGTTGTCCCCGGTGATCATCACCGTACGGATGCCCATCTTGCGCATCTCGTCGAACTTGTCCCGGATGCCGGTCTTCACGACGTCCTTCAGCTCGATGACCCCGAGGATGTCCGTCCCGTCGGCCACGACCAGGGGTGTCGAACCGGCGCGCGACACGCGCTCGACAATGACGTCGAGGTCGTTGGGCGACATGCCGCCCGCGTCGACCACCCAGCGCTTGACGGAGTCCGCGGCGCCCTTCCGAATCTGACGCGAGCCCATGTCGAGTCCCGACATGCGCGTGGTCGCGGTGAATGGCACGAAGACGTGGTCGTCACCGAGCTGACGTTCGCGGATGCCGAACTGCTCTTTCGCGAGTACCACGACCGAGCGCCCCTCGGGTGTCTCGTCGGCGAGTGAGGCCAGTTGGGCGACGTCGGCCAACTCTTGCTCGCTGTGTCCACCTACGGGGAAGAAGTTGGCCGCCATGCGGTTGCCCAAGGTGATGGTGCCGGTCTTGTCGAGCAGCAGGACTTGGACGTCGCCCGCCGCCTCGACGGCGCGCCCGCTCATCGCGAGCACGTTGCGCTGGACGAGGCGGTCCATGCCGGCGATGCCGATCGCCGACAGCAACGCCCCGATCGTTGTGGGGATGAGGCACACCAGCAGTGAAACGAGGACCACCACCGAGACCGCCGCGCCGGCGAAGTTTCCGAAGGGGACCAGGGTGACGACAACCGGGATGAAGACGATCGTCAGCACGGCGAGCAGAATCGTCAAGGCGATCTCGTTGGGTGTCTTCTGGCGATTGGCCCCTTCGACGAGCGTGATCATCCGGTCGATGAATGTCTGGCCCCGCTCGGCCGTGATGCGAACTACTATCCGGTCCGACAACACCTTCGTGCCACCAGTCACGGCCGACCGGTCGCCGCCGGACTCACGGATGACGGGTGCAGACTCGCCCGTGATCGCCGACTCGTCGACCGAGGCGATGCCCTCGATGATCTCGCCGTCGGACGGGATTACGTCGTTGGCCTCGCAGACCACGAGGTCTCCCTTGGCCAGCAGCGCCGCGGCGACCAGCTCCTCGGTGCCGTCGGGAAGAAGACGGCGAGCCTCGGTCTCCGAACGCATCTTTCGCAGCGTGTCGGCCTGGGCCTTGCCGCGGCCCTCGGCCATCGCCTCGGCGAAGTTGGCGAAGAGCACAGTGAGCACCAGCCAGATCGTGATGGACCAGGCGAACTTGCTGGGATGGGCGATCGCCTCAAAGAAAGTGATCACCGAGCCGATGAGGACCACGAACATCACGGGGTTCTTGATTTGCACCCGCGGGTCCATCTTGCGCAGGGAGTCGCCCAGCGCCTGTCGGAGGATCTCCTTGTCGAAGAGGCCCCGCGACTTGGCGACCCCGCCGCGTGACGCATCAGTGGTGGGCTTGTCGATGACTTTGTTCATTAGAAGAACCTCAGGTGGCTTAGTTGCTCGACGATGGGGCCGAGGGAGATGGCGGGAAAGAACGTGAGTCCACCGATGATCAGGATGACGCCGACGACGAGTCCGATGAACATTGCGTTGTCGGTTCGGAATGTGCCCAGCGACTCGGCCACGACCGGCTTCTCTGCGAGAGCCCCTCCCAGCGCGATGCAGGGGATCATGATGGCGAAGCGACCGAGCAGCATGTCGATGCCACCGATCACGTTATAGAAAGGCGTGTTGCCCGTGAGCCCTCCGAAGGCCGAACCGTTGTTGTTGCCCTGGGAGGTCAATCCGTAGAGGATCTCGGTGAAACCGTGGGGCCCCGCGTTGAGCGGTCCGGCCCGCCCGGCGGCGAGCGACACCGCGACTGCGGTCAGCACGAGGACGGTGATCGGCATCACGAGGGCCGCCAATCCGGCCAGCTTGACCTCTCTCGCCTGGATCTTCTTACCCAGGTACTCCGGTGTTCGCCCGATCATCAGCCCGCCGATGAACACCGCGATGATCGCGTAGACCAGCAGTGTGTAGAGGCCGCTGCCGGTGCCGCCGGGCGTCACCTCGCCGATCATCATGCCGGTCAAGAGCCCCAGGCCGCCAATCGGGGTGAACGAGTCGTAGGCACCATTGGCTGAGCCGGTGGAGGTTGAAGTCGAGGCCACACCGAAGAGGGCGGTCGTCGTGTCGCCGAAGCGCACCTCCTTGCCCACGGTGTTGCCGACCGTCGAGTGAATGCCCGCCGCGGCGACCGCGGGGTTGTTCTGGTGCTCGGCGAAGCTCGTGAAGCCCACCCAGACACCGAAGAGGAGTGCCATGGCAGCCAACAGCGCCGCGCCGTGGCGCACGCTCTTGACCATCTTGCCGAAGGTGTAGGTCAGGGCGAAGGGGATCGCGAGCAACAGGTACATCGAGAGAAAGTTCGTCAGGCCGGACGGGTTCTCGAAGGGCGTGGCGGAGTTGGCGTTGAGGAAGCCGCCGCCGTTGGTGCCGACCTGCTTGATCGCTTCCATGAAGGCGATCGGCCCACGCGCGATGACCTGGACCGCACCGTTCAACACGTCGTGGATGGTCGCGGTGCCGGCGAGGGTCATGACGGCGCCCTCACCGACGAAGATGATGCCGGCGATGAAGGCCATGGGGAGAAGGATGTAGAAGAGGCATCGCGTGAGGTCGACCCAGAAGTTGCCAACCGTGGCGAAGTTCTTGCGCGAGAAACCGCGCACCAGGACGATCGCCGCACAGATGCCCACGGCCGGGGTGACGAACTGCTGGACCGTCAGTGCGCCCATCTGGGAGAAATACGACATCGTCGTCTCGCCCCCGTAGTTCTGCCAGTTCGTGTTGGTGACGAAGGAGGCCGACGTGTTGAAGCCGAGGGCCGAGCCGACCGCCCCGAGGTGCTGGGGGTTCAGGGGCAACGAACCCTGGAGTCGCAGAATCGCGTACGTGAAGGCCAATGAGACGGCCGAGAAGACGATCACGGCTCCGCCGTAGCGCTTCCAGGTCTGTTCCTGGTCAGGTCGGGTGCTGAGGAGTCGGTAGATCGGTCGCTCGACGAAGCCGAGGAAGTGGACGCGACCGTCGAAGACGGCGGCCATGTAGGACCCGAGGTAGCGCCAGGTGACGCCGAGCGCCACGACGAGGGCGACGAGGGTGAGGAAGTAGCCCATTTAGAACTTCTCCGGCTTGAACATGGCGTAGCCGATGTAGACGAACATCACCACGGCGACGCACAGGAGGATGATCTGAAAGAAGCTCATACGCGATCCAGTGCCCAGATGAGACCGAGCATCACCACGGCGAATCCGATGATGCCTATTGCTGAGTAGAAATCTGCCATGACTCGATTCTGCTGGGCGCGCACTTAACAGGTTCTTCAAAGTCGTCCGAGTGTCTTAATAACTCCTTCATTCCCTCTCGTCGAAGGGACGGAGGTCCTGTACCATACTGAGAGCGTGCGTAAGAACCTCGTGGGATCGACCGTGGGCGTACTCGGCGTCGTCACCCTCGGCATTGCGATGCTGCCCCTCCGTTCGCACATCAGCGTCTCGACCGCAGCGCTGGTCTTCGTCATCCCGGTGGTCTTCGGGGCGGCGATCGGCGGATTCTTTGCCGGCATCTTCAGCGTGGCGGCCGGTTTCCTCGTCTACGACTACGCCTACATCCCTCCCTACCGGACGCTCAACGTGGGCACCACCCAGAATTGGACTGCACTGGCCGTCTACGTGCTGGTCATGGTCATCGTCGCGCGCGTCGTGGCAAGCCTCGACGCCTCGCGGAACGAGGCCTTGCGCGGTGGCGAGGCCGCTCAGCGACTCTCCGACCTCTCGGAGCTGCTCGTGGGCGACCGACCGGTCAACGATCTGCTCGAGACCATCGTGTCGGCGGTCCACGAGGTCTTCGAGATTCCAAGCGTCTCGTTGCTCGTGCTCGAAGAGGGGCACCTCAAGGTCGCGGCCGACGCCGGCGAGCCCCTCACCGAGTTCGAGCTCCGACAACTGAGCCCCGAGTCGGGCCTGCCAATCAGCGTCGGCACGGCCTCGGAGTCGCCCGACGCCATTCGAACGATCGCCCTGTCCGCCTCCGGCCGAGCCGTCGGGATTCTCGCCCTGCGCGGTCTGCACTCTTCGAAGACGGATCGGGCAGTCCTCAACACCTTTGCCAACGACGCTGCGCTGGCGTTGGAGCGGGCCCAATTGCGTGAGCAGGCCCTTCGGACGCAGCTCCTCGAGGAGGTGGACCGGTTCCGCCAAGGTTTGATGGGCGCCGTCTCCCACGACCTGCGAACGCCGCTCGCCACCATCAAGGTCGCCTCGTCGACGCTCTCCAACCGATCCGAGTTCCTCTCCAAGGAGCAGGCGGGCGAGCTCTACAACCTGATCGAGGTCGAATCTGACCGCTTGACCAGACTGGTGTCGAACCTCCTCGACATCACCCGCATCGAGGCCGGCGTCTTCACGGTTCACCGTACGCCGACGAAGTTGGTCGAGCTCATCCGCGAGGCCGTGAGCGCCATGGAACCCACTCTCAGTGGTCACCGCGTCGAGATGATCGTCCCTCCGTCGTTGCCGATGGTGAACGTCGACCCCCTGCTCATCGGCCAGGTGCTCGTCAACCTGCTCGACAACGCCAACCGGCACTCCCCTCCTCTCGGCATCATCACCGTCGAGGCCCAGTGCCGAGGCGACCGCATCGTCATCGTGGTGACCGACCAGGGGCCCGGGATCGCGCCGAGCCAACGCGAGGCGATGTTCGAACGCTTCGCCCGACTGGACAAGGGCGGACGAGCGGGGCTCGGCCTCACGATTGCCCGGACTTTTGTCGAGGCGCACGGCGAGGACATCTGGTATGAAGAAGGCCCCCGGATGGGTGCCCGATTCGTCTTCTCACTGCCCCAGGTGGTGACCGAGCAAGTGGACGGAGGTTGACGTGGCCAAGATCCTCGTCGTCGACGACGACTCGTCCCTGCTGCGGGCACTGCGCGTGGGACTGCAGGCCGGCGGCCACGACGTGACCACCGCCGTCGACGGTCAACAGGGGATCACCCAGACCGCGCTCCTGAGTCCCGACGTCGTCGTCTTGGACATGGGACTTCCCGACATGGATGGATTGGCGGTCTGTAAGGCAATTCGTGGATGGAGCGATGTTCCAATCATCATCCTCTCCGCGACGGGTGCCGAGAACCGCAAAGTCGCAGCCCTCGACGGCGGCGCGAACGACTACGTAACGAAGCCATTCAGCATGCCCGAGCTGGAGGCCCGCATTCGCGCGGTCATTCGAGGACGCAACGTCGACGTGGAAGGCCAACCCCCGGCAGCGCTCTCGAGCGGCGCCCTCGACCTCGACTTCGTCCATCATGAAGCGAAGCTCCACGGCGTCAACGTGGCGCTCACGACCAAGGAGTTCGAGGTGCTCTCATTCCTCGCGCGCCACGCCGGACGGACCTGCACCCACCAGATGATCCTGAGCGCCGTCTGGGGCACCGGCTACGGCGCAGAGGCCCAGTATGTCCACGCCTACGTCCACCGTCTGCGCCAGAAGCTTTCCGACGAGTCGGCCGACCTCATCCTGACCGTGCCCGGCATCGGCTACTGCCTCTCGGACTCTACGAATTGAACGGCCGGTGACGATGCACGCCCCAGGGACGGGACACCGCTTCCGCGTCGAAGGGACACGACGTTGAGTTCTGCCATCGAGTTCGTCTTGGCGACGCTGGTCACCCTCGCGTCGAGTGCACTCCTCGTCACCCGCTTGGAGAAAGTCGGCGCGCGGCTGGGCTTCACTCAGGCCATTTTGGGACTCACGACCGCGCTGGCGGCCAACGCGCCTGAGATCACGAGCGCGATCACCGCCATGGCGAGGGGCCAGCGCGAGGTCGGCATTGGCGTCGTTCTCGGCTCAAACGTCTTCAACCTGGCCGCCCTGCTCGGTCTCGGCGCGCTCGTGGCCGGACGGATCGACCTGCATCGCAGGGTGGTGCTGTTCGCCGGGAGCGTCTCGCTCTGGATTGCCCTCGCCAGTGTCGGCACCGCGACCTCGCTGGTGCCCATCGGACTCTCCCTGACGCTGGCGCTGCTCGTCTTCGTCCCCTACGTCGTGCTCTCAGCGTGGCCCCACCTGCCGCGACGCCTCGGTGTGCCCAAAAAGGCCCGGACCTGGATGCGCCTGGCCATCCGAGAGGAGGAGGCCGAGACGGTCGGGGCGATCCATCCGAGCCCCGGCGACTGGCGTGACGCAATCTGGTCCGGCGTCGCCCTCGTGTTCGTCGTGCTCGCCAGCATCGTGATGGAACACACCGCCTCATCAATGGGAGCGCGCCTGGGATGGTCGAACATTGTCATCGGCGGGGTCGTGCTCGCCGGCGTCACGAGCCTGCCCAACGCAGTGGCGGCCGTCTACTTCTCCGCCCGTGGGAGGGCCTCGGTCGTCTTGAGCGAGGCCCTCAATTCAAACAACCTCAACGCTCTCCTGGGCTTCATGATCCCGGCGGCGATCTTGGGCTTGCACCACTCCACGTCACCGGACCTCGTCGTCGCGGGCTTCTACCTCGGTCTCACCGTCGTGGCACTCACCTTGACCTACCTCGGTCGCGGAGTGAGCCGCGCCACCGGCTCGATCCTCATCGCCGGCTACGTCGTCTTCGTCCTCGTCGTCGCTCTCTGAGAGCGTCCGGACCAAGGGCACTGTTCAACAACGCCAGCGTCTTTGGCGACAGATAACCTCAGCGCAGCGTGATCAGGTGGATGTCTTGAATTCCGTTGGTGTCACGAAGTCGATCGATGACGGCCTGAGGAGTCGGCTGCTCGGTGGAGAGGACCATGAGAGCGGTCTTCGTTTGGGGGTCCGGCCCGACCGCCATCGACGATATCGAGATGCCGGCCTCGCCGAGCGCGACACCCACCAGGCCGATCATCCCGGGCCGGTCGTCGTTGTGCACGACCAGCATCGAGGCCGCCGGAGGGATTTCGACGCTGTGCCCGTCGACTCCGACGATGCGCGTCTCGAGGCGGGTTCCGATCGTCACCAGAGTGCCCGACACCTCGTGGTCGCCCGAGCGCACGGTGATCTGGTTCACGTACTCCGGTGACTCCACCGTCGAGGTCTCGTTGTAGGTGACGTTGTGGTCGGCAGCCAATTGGGGGGCGTTGACGAACGACACGCCGTCGAGGCCCGTGGCGGTGAGCAGCCCCTTCAGCGCGCAGAGCGTCAGGATCTTGGTGCCCGATCCGGCGAGCTCGCCCAAGTAAATGACCTCGAGATCGGCCGGCTTACCGTCGAGGAGTCCTCCGATGAATCGACCGAGCGCCTCAGCGAGGCCCATGAACGGACGTACGGCGTTCGAGACGTCGCCCGCGGCGACGTTGACGGCGAATGGCACAAAGTCGCCCGCGAGGGCCAGTTGAACCTGCTCGGCGATCGTGACTCCGGCCTTGTTCTGGGCTTCGAAGGTCGACGCTCCCAGATGGGGCACCACGACGACCGACGATAGCTCGAACAGCGGTGACTCCGTCGTCGGCTCCTTCTCGAAGACGTCGAGCGCGGCGCCCTGGACGTGACCGGAACGGATCGCGTCGGCCAGGTCGGCCTCATTGACGATGCCGCCCCGCGCCACATTGATGATTCGCACCCCCGGCTTGGTCAACTTGAGCGACTCGGCGTTGAGCAGGTTGGTCGTCTCCTTGTTCTTCGGCAGATGGATCGTGATGAAGTCGCTCTGGCGCAGAACCGTCTCGAGGTCGACGAGCTCGACACCCATGTGGCGGGCCCGATCCTCAGAGATGAACGGGTCGTAGGCCACCAGGCGCATGCCGAAGGCCATCGCTCGCTGGGCGACGAGGGCGCCGATCTTGCCGAGGCCGATCACGCCGAGCGTCTTGCCGTGAAGTTCCACGCCCTCCCACTGGCTGCGCTCCCACTTGCCGTTCTTCAACGCCGAGTGGGCCTGGGGGATGTTGCGCGCCTGGGCGAGCAGCAGCGCCATTGTCTGCTCGGCCGCCGAGAGGATGTTCGACACCGGAGCGTTGACGACCATCACCCCGAGCTCCGTTGCCTTGGCGACGTCCACGTTGTCGAGACCGATCCCCGCGCGCCCGACGACGACGAGGTCCTTGCCCGCCTCCAGCGTCGCCGCGTCCACTTTCGTCGCCGACCGGATGACGAGGGCCTGTGCGCCCTGCACCGCGTCAAGGAGTTCGGTCGGCGAGAGACCCAGTTGGACGTCGACCTCGTGACCGGCGTCGCGCAGCTTCTGGAGACCCGATTCGGCGATCTCTTCTGTTACGAGGACACGGGCCAAGGAAATACCTTTCGTAGAGTCCACTAAGACTACGGGAACACGCCGACGACTCAGCCGGCGGCAACGAGCTTCGCGAGGCGTTCAAGGCCCTCGGCGAGCTCCTGATCACCCAGCGCGTAACTGAGGCGGAAGTATCCGGGCGTGCCGAAGGCCTCGCCGGGAACGACGGCGATCTTGATGGTCTCGAGCAACGTCTCAGCCAGTTCGGCCGACGAACTCGACACCCGTCCAGCGATGCTGCGCCCCAGTAGGCCGGTGACGTTCGGGAAGCAGTAGAACGCACCCTCGGGCTCGGCGCAAGTGATGCCGTCGATCCCGTTCAACATCGAGGTCATCGTGTGGCGGCGCCGGTCGAAGGCCTCCCGCATCTCGTAGGTCGCGCCGAGGTCGCCGGTCAGCGCCGCGATCGCGGCACGCTGAGAGATGTTCGAGATGTTCGACGTCGTCTGGCTCTGGTAGTTGACGGCCGTGACCATGACGTCGGGCGCGCTGATCATCCAGCCAATCCGCCAACCGGTCATCGCGTAGGTCTTCGCGACCCCGTTGACGATGACCCAACGGTCGCCGAGCTCGGGGGCGACGACCGGCATTGACACGCTCTTCACGCCTCCGTAGGTGAGGTGCTCGTAGATCTCGTCGCAGAGAACCCAGATATCGTGCTCGGCGGCCCATCGACCGATCGCCGCGACGTCGAGCGGGTGGACGACGGCGCCCGACGGGTTCGACGGCGAGACGAACACCAGGAGCTTGGTCTTGTCGGTGCGCGCAGCCTCGAGCTCGTCGACCGTGACCCGAAAGCCGTTGGCCTCCGAGGTCATCACCGGCACAGGAATGGCGCCGGCCAGGTAAACGGCTTCCGGGTACGTGGTCCAGTAGGGCGCCGGGATCAGGACCTCGTCGCCGGGATTGAGCTTCGTCATGAAGGACGTGGCGACCGCGTGCTTGCCCCCGTTGGTGACCAGCACCTGGTTCGGGGTGATGACGAGGCCGGTGTCGCGCAGGGACTTGGCGACGATCGCCTCGCGGAGCTCCGGCAGACCCGCGGTCGGCGTGTACTTGTAGTTGACCGGGTCGTAGCAGGCTTGGGCCGCGGCCTCGACGATGTGGCGCGGCGTCGGGAAGTCCGGTTCGCCCGCGCCGTAGCCGATGACGGGCTCGCCGGCGGCCTTGAGGGCCTTAGCCTTGCCGTCCACGGCAAGGGTGGCACTGGGGGCGAGACCACCTAGAAGGTCGCTCACTCTCGAACTCATCGAAGGCTCCGTTCGTTTTCCGTAAGAATAAGTCTATGAGTTCCCCCGACACCATCAAGATTCCCACTGCACTTCTGCCGCGCGACGGCCGCTTCGGCGCAGGACCGTCGAAGGTCCGCGCCGATCAGCTCGCCGCTCTCGTCGCCGACGGGACGTCCTACATGGGCACGTCGCACCGTCAGGCGACGGTGCGCAACAAGGTCGGCGAGGTCCGTGACGGTCTGCGCGACCTGTTCAGCCTCCCCGACGGCTACGAGGTGCTGCTCGGCAACGGCGGCACGACCTGCTTCTGGGACGCCGCCACGTTCCACCTCATCGAGAGCCAATCTCAGCACCTCAGCTTCGGCGAGTTCTCGAGTAAGTTCGCGAGCTGCGCGAAGGCCGCCCCGCACGTGAAGGACCCCCAGGTGATCACGAGCGACGTGGGCACCCACCCCTACGCCCTCGCCGACGATTCGATCGACCTCTACGCGTTGACCCACAACGAGACCTCGACGGGCGTGATGATGAAGATCGAGCGGCCCGAGGGCGCCACGGGACTCGTCGCGGTCGACGCGACGTCAGGCGCCGGCGGCCTGGCGGTGGACCCCACTCAGTTCGACTGCTACTACTTCGCCCCCCAGAAATCCTTCGCCTCCGACGGCGGGCTCTGGATCGCCGTCTGCTCGCCTGCCGCAGTCGAGAGGATCGAGGCGCTCGGATCGTCGGGTCGCTGGACGCCGGCGTTCCTCGACCTCAAGATCGCCCTCGACAACTCCCGCCTCAATCAGACGTACAACACCCCCGCCCTCGCCACGATCCACTTGCTGGCCAGTCAGGTCAAATGGATGAACGACAATGGCGGACTCGAGTTCTCGGCCGGCCGCTCGCGGACGTCGGCCGAGATCCTCTACACCTGGGCCGAAGGCTCGGGCTTCACGACTCCGTTCGTGAAGAACCCCGCCGAGCGCAGCAACGTCGTGGGCACCATCGACTTCGCCGATGGCGTCGACGCCGCCGTCATCGCCCAGGTGCTGCGCGCCAACGGTGTCGTGGACACCGAGCCCTACCGCAAGCTCGGTCGCAACCAGCTGCGCGTCGCGATGTTCCCGAGCGTCGACCCCGAGGACGTGGCGTCGCTGTGCGCGTGCATCAACTACGTGGTCGGTAACCTCTAGGTCCGCCGGTACGCTCGAAGGGTGAGCATCGCCTGCGAGCAGTCGAGTCGAGTACTGGTCACCGGGGCAACGGGCTACGTCGGCGGGCGCCTGGTCCCTCGCCTGCTCGACGACGGACACTCGGTTCGCTGTCTCGTGCGCACGCCCGACAAGCTGGCCGACGTCACGTGGTTGAGCCAGGTCGAGATCGTGCGCGGCTCGATCGACGAGCCGCTCGACGGGGCCATGGCCGACGTCGACACAGCGGTCTACCTGGTCCACGGAATCGGCCAGAGTCACGACTGGGCCGCTCAGGAGTCTCGCGACGCCGAGCACTTCCGGCTCGCGGCCGAGGCCGCGGGCGTCAAGCGGATCATCTACCTAGGCGGCATGGGCGTCGATGACGCCGCGCTCAGCATGCACCTCGCGAGCCGGCACGCCGTGGGCCGGGCCCTGGCCGCGGGACCGATCCCGGTCACCGAGCTACGCGCGGCGGTCATCATCGGCTCGGGCTCGGCCAGCTTCGAGATGCTGCGCTACCTCGTCGAGGTGCTCCCGGTGATGGTGGCGCCCAAGTGGGTGGCCACCCGTTCCCAACCCATCGCCATCTCGGACGTGCTGGACTACCTCGTCAAGGTGATCGACTCCCCCGAGGCGATCACGGGGATCCTCGAAATGGGCGGTCCCGACGTCGTCTCGTACGCCGAGATGATGACCTTGTACGCCGAGGAGGCCGGCCTCAAGCGGCGACGCGTCATCATCGTTCCGTTCCTGACGCCGCACCTTTCGAGCCGCTGGGTTGGCCTGGTGACCCCGGTCCCGGGCTCACTCGCGCGCCCGCTGGTGGACAGTCTCATCAATGAGGTCGTCGTGCGCGATCAACGGATCGTCGACCTGCTCGGACCACCCCAGCGATCGCTGCGCCAGGCCATCAGCCTGGCCCTCGGCGTCATCTCACGCAACGAGGTGCCGACCACCTTCACCAACGCTGACTTCCAGCCCTTTCGAAAGTACGCCACCGACCCCGCGTGGTCGGGAGGCACCGAGCTGCGTGACGTACGCGTGCGTCATTCCGACGCGTCGGTCGACGACGTCTTCGCCGCCATCACGTCGCTCGGTGGCGAGAAGGGCTGGCACCGGGGAGAGTGGCTCTGGCGCCTGCGGGGGTTCTCAGACCTGCTCTGGGGTGGACCGGGACTGCGCCGAGGGCGCCGTCATCCCCACGAGCTGCACGTGGGTGACTACGTCGACTTCTGGCGAGTGGAGGCCATCGAGGCGGCGCCCCACCTGGTGCGGCTCCACGCTGAGATGGTCCTACCGGGCGAGGCGTGGCTTCAGTGGATCGTCACCTCGAGCGATCACGGCACTACCGTCACCCAAGAGGCGCTGTTCAAGCCCCGCGGACTGCTCGGGCGCGCCTACTGGTACGCCGTCGCTCCATTCCACGTGCTGGTCTTCCCAGGACTGTTGAAGGGCGTCGTCGCCGACGCCGAGTCCCGAGTCCCGGCGACTTAGTCGGTGTCGCCGCCCGAGACATCCGAGACCTTCTGCTTGCCGGCCGAGACGAACGGCATCATGGCACGCAGCTTCTTGCCAATGTCCTCGATCGGGTGCTTCTTGCCGGCCTCGCGCAGCTCGCGGTAGCGCGGACGACCGATCTCGTTCTCCTGGATCCACTCGGCGGCGAAGGTACCGTCTTGGATTTCGGTCAGGATCTTCTTCATCTCGCCCTTGACCTGCTCGGTGATGACCCGAGATCCTCTGGTCAGGTCGCCGTACTCGGCGGTGTCCGAGACGCTGAAGCGCATGCCGGTGATGCCCTCTTCGTACATGAGGTCGACGATCAGCTTGAGTTCGTGCAGGCACTCGAAGTAGGCGCTCTCGGGCTGGTAGCCGGCCTCCACGAGGGTCTCGTAGCCGGCGCGCACCAGGGCGGACACGCCGCCGCAGAGCACGGCCTGCTCACCGAAGAGGTCGGTCTCGGTCTCCTCGGTGAACGTCGTCTCGAGCACGCCGGCGCGCGTGGCGCCGATCCCGTGCGCGTAGGCGAGCGCGATGTCGTGGGCGTGGCCCGTCGCGTCCTGGTGGACCGCGATCAGTGAGGGCACGCCGCCACCCTCGAGGAACGTGCGGCGAACGAGGTGGCCCGGTCCCTTCGGCGCGACCATCGCGACGTCGACGTCGGCGGGCGGGTTGATGAGGTTGAACCGGATGTTGAAGCCGTGGGCGAACAGGAGGCACTTGCCCGCCGTCAGGTACGGCGCGATGTCGGCGTCGTAGGTGCGCTTCTGCTCGGTGTCGGGCACCAGCACCATGACGATGTCGGCCTCCTTGCACGCGTCGGCGATCGAGAGGACCCGCAGTCCGGCCTCCTCGGCCTTCAGCACCGACTTGGACTCGTGGCGCAGTCCCACGCGCACGTCGTAACCGCTGTCGTGGAGGTTCAGCGCGTGGGCGTGGCCCTGGGATCCGTAACCGAGGATCGCGATCTTCTTGCCCTTCAAGAGCTCGGGCTTGGCGTCGGCTTCGTAGTACATCGTGGTCATGGTGGGCTTTCTTTCTGTGTCGTCGATCGTCAGGCCTGGTCGGCCCGTCCAAGTCTAGGGAGTGCCACGCGGCCGGTTCGATGGAGCTCGACCTCGGCGAAGCCCTCGAGGGCGCTCTCGAGTGCGTCGCAGGCCCCGGGCGTCCCGGCCAGCATGACCGTGACGGCGCCGGGGTCCACGTCGATGATCGCCGCCCCGGCGTTGCCCAGCGTGTCCAGCAGCGGCGTCCGGTTGGCCACGTCGGTCTTGATGGTGGCGAGCAGTAGCTCGCGCTCGACGGCGTCACGTGGCGCGAGGTCGGTGATCGCGACGACGTTCACCAGCTTGTCAAGTTGGCCCATGATCTGCTCGAGCGGGGCCGACTCGGCGTCGACGACGATCGTCACCCGCGAGAAGCGCGCGTGACCCTCCGCCGGCGCCACGGCCAGCGAGTAGATGTTGAAGCCCCGTCGGGCGAACAGTCCGGCGATTCGCGCCAGCACACCGGCCTTGTTCTCCACCAGCACCGAGAGGATGTGGTGGCGCACCGGCGTGTGCGCCACGTCGCCGAGGAACGGTTCCGGACTCACTTCGCACCTCGCTGGCTCGGGTGGACCATGATGTCGTCGTTGCTTGCGCCGGCCGCGACCATCGGGAAGACCTTCTCCGAGGAGTCGGTACGAAAGTCGATAACGACCGGCACGTCGTTGATGAGGTTGGCCTCCTTGATCACCTCGTGCATCTCGGCGAGGTTGCGCGCACGGAGTCCCACGCAACCCATCGCCTCGGCCCACTTCACGTAGTCGGGTAGGTCGGCGCTCAGGTAGACCTCGGAGTAGCGCTCGTCGTAGAACATCTCCTGCCACTGGCGCACCATGCCGAGATAGGCGTTGTTGAGGATGGCCACCTTGATCGGCACCCCCTCGGCGCGCGCCGTCACGAGCTCCTGGGCGGTCATCTGGAAGCAGCCATCACCATCGATGCACCACACCGTGCGCTCCGGACGACCGACCTTCGCGCCGATCGCCGCGGGCACGCCGAAGCCCATCGTGCCGGCGCCGCCGGAGTTGACCCAGGTGCCGGGCTCTTCGAACTTCCAATACTGCGAGGCCCACATCTGATGCTGGCCCACCCCGGCGGTGACGATCGTCCCGGGCGCGGCCGCGGCCGCGATCGCCTCGATCACGTGCTGGGGGCGCAACGGCCCGTCGGCCGTGGGCGCGTCGTAGGCGAGCGGGAACTCGGCCTGCCAGGAGCGGATGGTCCTCCACCACGGGCCGAGGTCCTTCGGCGTGGCGCTCGACGCGTCGAGGGCACGCAGGGCGGCCGCCACGTTGCTCTGGATCGCGACGTCGGCCTGGCGGACCTTGTTGAACTCCGCCTTGTCGATGTCGACGTGGATGACCTTGGCGCCGGCGGCGAAGGCGGGGATCTTGCCCGTCACCCGGTCGTCGAAGCGCGCGCCGAGCGAGATCAAGAGGTCCGACTTCTGGATGGCGGTCACCGCCGAGTACATGCCGTGCATGCCGGGCATGCCGAGGTGCTGGGGGTGCGAGTCCGGGAAGGCGCCGCGCGCCATCAGCGTGGTGACGACGGGCATCCCCGTGCGCTCGGCGAACTCCAAGAGCTCCTTGGCGGCATTGGACTTGAGCGTCCCTCCGCCGACATAGAGCACCGGACGTTCGCTCTGAGCGATCAGCGCGACGGCCCGCGCGACGGCGTCCCCGTCGAGGGCGACCTCGGGCCGATAGCCGGGCAGATCGAACTCCTCGATCGTCGCGGGGTACCACCAGTCCATCATCGACTGGGTCACGTCCTTGGGCACGTCGATGAGGACCGGTCCAGGGCGTCCGGTGGTCGCCAGGTGGAAGGCCGCGGCGACGGCGCGCGGGATCTCCTGAGCCGATTGGACGAGGAAGTTGTGCTTGGTGATGCCCATGGTGATGCCGGTGATGTCGCACTCCTGGAAGGCGTCGGTCCCGATCGAACCGGTGGCGACCTGGCCGGTGATCACCACGAGCGGTGTGGAGTCCATGTGGGCGTTGCCGATGGGAGTGACGATGTTGGTCGCCCCGGGACCGCTCGTCACCATGGCGACGCCGGGACGCCCGGTCGCGAGGGCGTAGCCCTCGGCCATGTGGCCCGCCCCCTGCTCGTGGCGCACCAGGATGTGGCGGATCGTCGAGTCGATGAGTGGGTCGTAGACGGGCAGGATCGCCCCTCCGGGCAGTCCGAAGATGGTGTCGACGCCCTCTTGCTCCAGGCTCCTGATGAGTGCTTGGGCTCCGGTGAGTTGCACGATGTTCCTTTGTGATTAGAGAAGCAAAAAGGCCTCCCTATCCTGGGAGGCCTCCGGTGTACGTACGAGCGTGACTACCGGCGCCGAGCGCCTACTACCACCACAAGAATGTCGTTACGGGTCGTCACGTGTCAATCCTGACACACTGGCGCACTCAGCACAAGACGGCTACCGGGTGGTGACGGCACCCTTCTCCGCGCCCTGAACCAGGCGGGCGAACTTCTCGAGGACCCCCGTGGTGTAGCGAGGGACGAAGGGCGCGACGTGCTTGGCTCGCTCTCGCAGCACCGCCGGTCCGACGTCGAGGTCGATCGAGAGGTTGTCCACGTTGATCGTGATCCGGTCGCCGTCGTGCACAAGGCCGATCGGGCCGCCGTCGAGCGCCTCGGGCGCGACGTGGCCGACGCAGAAACCGTGCGTTCCCCCACTGAAGCGCCCGTCGGTCACCAGGGCGCAGTCGCCTCCGCGACCGACCCCCTTCATCGCCCCCGTCACCGCGAGCATCTCGCGCATCCCGGGCCCGGACCGGGGGCCCTCGTAGCGGATCACGACCACCGTACCGGGCACGATCTCGTTGGCCATGATCGCCGCCATCGCGGCGTCCTCGCCGTCGAAGACCCGTGCGGTGCCGATGAATTCCATCGTGTCGATCCCGGCCACCTTCACCACGGCTCCCTTGGGCGCCAGCGATCCGTGCAGCACCGCGATCCCGCCCTTGGCGTTGATGGCGTGGTCGACGTCGTGCACCACCTCGCCGTCGGGCTGGCGGGCATGGTACGCGGCGAGGCTGTCGGCCATGGTCTGGCCGCTCACCGTCATGACGTCACCGTGCAAGAGGTCATGCTCGAGCAGGTGGGCGAGCACGACCGGCACGCCGCCGATCCGGTCCAGATCGCTCATGTGGTACCTGCCGTGGGGCTTGGTGTCGGCGATGTGGGGCACGCGCCGGGCGACCTTGTTGAAGTCGTCCAGCTCGAGCTCGACGCGGGCCTCGTGGGCGATGGCGAGCAAGTGCAGGACGGCGTTGGTCGAACCCCCGAGCGCCATGACGACCGCGATAGCGTTCTCGAAGGCCTTCTTCGTCATGACCTGGCGCGCGGTGATCCCGAGGTCCAACAAGTTCAGCACCGCCAGGCCCGAGTCGTAGGCGTACTGGTCGCGACGGGGATCGATCGAGGGGACCGAGGCGCTGCCGAGCAGCGACATGCCGAGCGCCTCGCCGACGCTCGCCATCGTGTTGGCGGTGAACATCCCCGCGCAACTGCCCTCGCCCGGGCAGGCCGCGCACTCGATGGCCTTGAGCTCGGCGTCGGTGATGGCGCCGACGGCGTTGGCGCCGACGGCCTCGAAGACCGACACGATGTCAAGCGCCTCGCCGTTGAGCTCGCCGGGCATGATGGTGCCGCCGTAGAGGAAGACTGCCGGCACGTCGAGCCGCGCCGCGGCCATGAGCATGCCGGGCAGCGACTTGTCGCATCCGGCCAGCGTGACCATGGCGTCGAAGCACTCGGCGTGCATGACTGTCTCGACCGAGTCGGCAATCACCTCGCGCGAGACGAGCGAGGCGCGCATGCCCTCGTGGCCCATTGAGATGCCGTCCGAGACCGCGATCGTGACGAACTCGAACGGCACCCCGCCGCCGTCGCGCACCGCGACCTTGGTCCGCTTCGCCAGTCGGTCGAGCGGCAGGTTGCACGGGGTGACCTCGTTCCAGCTCGAGGCGACGCCGATCTGGGGCTTGGTCATGTCCTCGTCCGTGAGGCCCATGGCCCGCAGCATCGCCCTCGCCGGGGCACGGCCCTTGCCGAGGGTGACGTCGGTGCTTCGCGGAGTGGGGTGGTTGGCCATGGGGGAAGTCTACGAAATCGGGTGGCGCCGGCGCGTCGAGCCGCCACGCGACGGGCCGAGCGTGCCAGAATGCCCAAGGGGGAATCAGTGCGAATTGCGATCCTGGACGACTACTTCGACACGATCCGTGGACTGTCCTGCTTCGCGATGCTGTCGCGCCACGACGTCACCATCTTCAACGACCACCTCGACGACACCGAACTCCTCGCTCGACGCCTCGTCGACTTCGACGCCCTCGTCTTGATCCGGGAGCGCACCGAGGTCCGCGAGCCCCTCCTCGCCCGGTTACCCCGGCTCCGTTTGATCAGCCAGCGCAGCGTCTATCCCCATATCGACGTCGACGCCTGCACCCGGCTCGGCGTGGTTGTGTCGTCGGACCTCCACGCCGACACGCCGTCGTACGCCGCGGCCGAACTGACCTGGGGTCTCGTCCTGTCGGGCATGCGCGCCATCCCCCAACAGGTCGCCTCCATGAGGCGTGGCCATTGGCAGCAGGGCGTCGGACACTCGGTGAGGGGTAAGACGCTCGGCGTCTACGGCTACGGTCGCATCGGCCAGGTGGTGGCGGGCTACGGCCGGGCCTTTGCCATGGACGTCGTGATCTGGTCGAGTGAGGCGGGACGCCAGCGGGCGACCTCCGACGGATGGGCGGCGGCGGCGAGCCGAGAGGCTTTCTTCGAATCGAGCGACGTGATCTCGCTGCACCTTCGCCTGGTCGACGCGACCCGGGGCGTCGTCTCGGCGGCGGACCTCGGCCACATGAAGCCCTCGTCACTGCTCGTCAATACCAGTCGGGCGGGACTCGTCGGTCCGGGCGTCCTCGTTGAGGCCCTACGCGCCGGACGGCCCGGGATGGCGGCAGTCGACGTCTTCGAGCACGAACCGGTGATGGACGTCGACGACCCCCTCCTGGGCATGGACAACGTCATCTGCACGCCGCACATTGGCTACGTGACCCACGAGGAGTGGAACCTGCAGTTCGCCGACGTCTTCGACCAGATCAACGCGTTCGACGAGGGTCGACCGATCAACGTCGTGAACCCCGGTGCGCTGGCGCCCTAGTGGCCGGATCGCCGCTAGTGCTTCGGCGGATAGACGCTTACGGTCTCGCCGGTGGCGAGTAGCTCCACCCACGTCTGGCCCGGGCGCAGCGCGATGACCTTGCCCGCGTCGGTCCGGTAGGCGGTCGTCTTGGCGATGCTGGACCGGAACCAGTGACCGCGCTGTAACCGTCCGTCACTGAACACCATCGCCGGACCGGTGCCGGTCAGCTGGGCTTCGGAGCCTTCCACCCCGACTCCCCCCTTGTAGTTGACGCTCATGACGATGACGTTCGCCGGCGCGAGCTGGTGGCCGGCCGCGGTCACGTCGGCGCGACCGAAGATCAAACGGGGCCACGAGTGGGTCTTGCCGTTCCACTGGAACTCGGTGGCGTAGCCCGCGAGGAAGTTGACGCTAAACCAGGCGACCGGCGCGCCGACCGGCGGGTTCGACGCGGGGACGTAGGTGAACAGCGGCCGGGGCACGCGGACCGGACCACCCAAGGACATCAAGGCCTGGGCGTTCGCGAACAGGTTGTGGGGCGGGGGGCGAGCCGGGTCGCGGAACATCGCCCCGCCGGCGTTGGACTGCTGGAAGAGCTTCACCGGAGCGGTCTCGATCGTCGACACGGCGTACTGAGCGCCCCCCGAGAACGCGAAGAGGCCACCAATGGGAAAGACGATCTCGCGGTCGGTTCGGCGCACCGAGCGCACCGGGCCCACCTTGGGGGGCAGTTGGGAGTTGAAGATCGCCGCGAGCCGCGTGATGCCGCCCTCCACGATCTCCTCGTAGACCACGTCCGCCTGGTCCAGCGCGTACTGGGGGTGGGCCTCTTGGGTGTTGTCGATCTTGATCGTCAGCGCCGAGCGGTGCTTGGTCACCTTCGCCGGGTCGGGCAGGCCGGTCAGCGGGGCGACGTGCACCGGCTTGATGGTCGTGGTCGTCACCTCCGTCGACGTGGTCGAGCCGTTCGACGTGGTGGTCGTAGTCGTGTCGGCGGCCGCGATCGTCGCCAGCCCGATGCTCGCCACGAGTCCGGTGGTCAGCAGAAGGGGCAAGCGGCGCACGATTGAAAACTAGTGGCCCGGGGTGCGCACGACGTACCCCGCCGGATCAGCGGCGGGCCCGCAGCTCGGCGACGACGGCCTTGCCGTTCGCCTGACCCTTCGTCACCTTCATCACCTGACCGATGAAGAACTGGGCCAATTTCTCGTCACCGTCGCGGTAGCGCGTCCACTCGTCGGGGAACTCTTCGATCAGTCCAGCGACCGTCGAGCCGAGTGAGTCCGACGACAGCTGCTCGTAGCCCATCAACGCGGCGATGTCCCGGGGGTCGCCGCCGCGGGCCAACAGCTCGGCGAGCACGGTCTTGGCCTGCGTCGCCGAAAGCTCGCCGCGCTGCTCCATCAAAAGCGTGTCGCAAAACGCGGCGGCGGCGAGGCGCGACGTCCCGTCGAGATCGCCGGCCAGTTCGTTCGCGGCGCGCGCCAGCGCCAGTGCGGGCTCGACCCCCCGGTCGAGCGCCGCGTGCACGAAGGGGTCGAGTCCGAGGTCGATCACGACCTCGACGGCGTCGAGCACGGTCGGGACCGGTTCGCTGATACGGGCCCGCAACGTCGAGCGGCGCTCGGCCGGCATCGGGGGTAGCTGAGCGCGCACGCGGTCCTGCCAGGACTGGTCCGGGGCCAGGTCGACGAGGTCCGGCTCGCGGAAGTAGCGGTAGTCCTCGGCCTCCTCCTTCGTGCGCATCGTGGAGGTCGCGCCGACGTTTTCGTCCCAGTGACGAGTCTCTTGGCGCACGGTGCCACCCTCTTCAATCAGGTCGACCTGGCGCGCCGCCTCGTAGTCGATCGCGCGCTGCAGGCTGCGCAGGGAGTTCAGGTTCTTGATCTCGCACCGGGTGCCGAAGGGCGCGTCAGCCTGGCGCACCGAGACGTTGGCGTCGATACGAAGCGACCCCTCCTCCATGCGACCGTCCGAAGCGCCCGTCGCGATCAGGATGCCGCGCAGCTCCACCACGTAGGCGCGGGCCTGGGCCGAGCTGCGGATGTCCGGTCCCGACACGATCTCGACGAGCGGGACGCCCGACCGGTTGTAGTCGACGAGCGAACGGTCGGCCCCGTGGATGCGCCCGCTCCCCCCCAGATGGGTCGACTTGCCAGTGTCCTCTTCGAGGTGGGCCCGTTCGATCGAGACGCGTGAGCCGTCCGGCAGGTCGAGGTAGCCGCCCAAGTTGATCGGCAGGTCGTACTGGCTGATCTGGAAGTCCTTGGGCATGTCGGGGTAGAAGTAGTTCTTGCGGTGAAACGTCGAGGGCGCGATCGTGCTGTGCAACGCCATCCCGATGGCCATGGCCAGCTCGATCGCGCGCTCGTTCAACACCGGCAGTGAACCGGGCAGGCCGAGGCAGACCGGGCAGACACTGGTGTTGGGCTCGGAGCCGAATGAGTTGGCGCAACCGCAGAACATCTTGGTAGCGGTCTTCAGCTCGGTGTGCACCTCCAATCCGACGACCATCTCCCAGCCGTTGCGCAGCGTCATGGCCGACCGTCCGCGATCTCCAGGACTCGAGCGCCGGCGAGGAGCAGCGCCTCGCTGCGTCCGGGGCCGAGCAACTGCACGCCGATCGGCAGGCCCGCCTCACCGGTGCCGAACGGCACCGAGATCGCGGCCTCGCCCGACAGGTTGGTGGGGATCGTGAAGACGTCCGAGAGGTACATCGCCATCGGGTCGCTCGTCTTGGAGCCGAACTCGAATGCGACCGACGGCGTCGTCGCGCCGATCAGCATGTCGACCTGGCGGTAGGCGCGTGCGAACGCCTCGATCATCCGCGTGCGGACCTTCAGGGCCTGGCCGTAGTAGGCGTCGAAGTAGCCCGCCGAGAGCGCGTAGGTGCCGAGCATGATGCGACGCTTCACCTCGGCGCCGAACCCGGCCGTCCTCGTCGCCTCCATCATCGCGGTGACGTCGTCGCGCTTCACGCGAAGCCCGTAGCGCACGCCGTCGAAGCGCGCGAGGTTGCTCGACGCCTCGGCCGGCGCGATGAGGTAGTAGGCGGAGAGCCCCAAGCGGAACTCGGGGATCGACAGCTCCACCACGGTGGCGCCGGCCTCGCGCAACGCCGCGACGGCCTGGTCGACCGACGCGACCACGTCGGGGTCGGCGCCGTCGACGAGCTCGCGCACCAGGGCGATGCGCTTGCCAACGACGCCGCTCTCGACGTGGGCGACGAGCGACGGGGCGGGCTCGGGCAGCGACGTCGAGTCCATCGGGTCGTGCCCGGCGATGGCCTCGAGCACGATCGCCGCGTCCATCACGGTCTTGGTCAGTGGTCCGATCTGGTCGAGCGAGCTCGCGAAGGCGATCAGGCCGTAGCGCGAGACGAGGCCGTAGGAGGGCTTCACCCCGACGAGCCCGCAAAGCGCTGCGGGCTGGCGGATCGATCCGCCCGTGTCGCTGCCGATCGCGATCGGGGTCATGTCGGCCGCGACCGCGGCCGCCGAGCCGCCCGAGGAGCCTCCCGGAACCCGCGAGGGGTTGAGGGGGTTCTTCGTCGGCCCGAAGGCTGAGTTCTCAGTCGACGAACCCATGGCGAACTCGTCGAGGTTGGTCTTGCCCACCGGCACAGCGCCGGCGGCGAGCAGTCGGTCGACCACCGTCGCGTTGTACGGCGGGCGCCAGCCCTCGAGGATCCTCGACGAGCACGTGGTCGGGACGCCGTTCTGGCAGAGGTTGTCCTTCAGCGCGACCGGCACGCCGGCGAGAGGGCCGACCGCCTCGCCCCGCGCGACCCTCTCGTCGATTCGCGAGGCCGCCGCCCGGGCGCCCTTTTCGTCGACGTGGAGAAAGACGTTCAGCTCCTCATTGCGCTCGCGCACCGCGGACAGGGCCGCGTTCAGCTCGGCCATCGCGGTCGTCGCCCCGCTTCGCACCTCGCGCGCAACCTGCTCGGCGGTCTTCACGGCGACTCGCCCATTATTCGCGGCACGGCGAATCGGTGGTCCTGGCTGTCAGGCGCCATGGCGAGCACGACGTCACGCTCGAGGCTCGGCCGCACGACGTCGTCGCGCACGACGTTGATGAGACCGAAGGGGTGGGCCGTCGCGACGACACCCTCGAGGTCGAGCGAGGCCATGTCGTTGGCGTGCTCGAGGACCTGGCCGAGCTGCTCGGTGAACATGTCGAGCTCGGCGTCACTCAAGGTGAGTCGCGCCAGACGCGCGACGTGGGCGACGTCCTCACGGCGAAGAGGTGAGCTCACGAGAACACCGTGGCCAGGAACTCCATTGTCGCGCTCTCGACCAGTTCGCGGTCGTTGTCGAGGGTCGCCACGTGATACGAGTCCTCGAGCCACACCAGCTCGGTCGGCCCGGTCACCGAGGCCATGTAGTCGTCGCAGTTGTTCCAGTACACGACGTGGTCCTCGCGGCTCACGATCAAGAGAGTGGGCGCGGTGATCCTCGAGAGGCCCGCGTGGACGGTCTTGATGCCCTCGATCAGGGTCTTCAAGCTGCGCATCGGCGTGCCGGCGTACGCGAACCCGTCGCCGCCGTTCTTGAGGTCCGAGCCGATGCCGTCGACGACCTCGAGGCCGGCGTCGATCAACTGGTCGATCGCGTTCTCGTCGGCCTCGCCGGGCGACGTCACGATCGGGTTGATCAGCACCGACCCGACGACCGGACGCTCCTCGGCGACGAGGGTACTGAGTCCGCCGCCCATCGACAGTCCGACCACGGCGACGCGCGCGCACCGGGCGGCGAGCTCATCGAAGGACGCCAGCGCCGCGCCGGACCAGTCGGACCAGGTCTTCGTCGTCAGATCCTCGATGGTGGTGCCGTGGCCCGGCAGCAAGGGGAGCTCGACCGTGTAGCCGGCGCCCGCGGCGCGAAGAGCGAGCGAGCGCATGGTGGCCGGACCGGCCGTGAATCCGTGCAGCACCAACACGCCGAACGGGCCACCCGGGGACGAGAACGGCTCTTGGCCCTTCACAATTTCGAGAGTCATAGGCCTAGAGCCTACCTACTGCGCTAAATGGACGGCTTCGTGCGGGGCCGCGGAATCGAGTGGATGAAGAGCGCCGAGAAGAGTCCTACCGCGCCGACGCAGGCCCCGATGAAGAACGGCAGCTGGAAGGTCGCCAGCAGCGCCGCGCCGGGCTTCGCGTGGCCCAGGTGGTGGCGATGCACGAGCGCCTGCTGCACCGTCTCGAGCACCTGGATGCCCGCGACCTCGCCGACCTGCATCGCGAGCATCTGGGCCGCGGTCATGACGCCGAACTCGTTCGGCTTGACCTCGTTGGCCATGACCGAGCTCGACGACGGCATCGCGACGCCCATGCCGAGGCCCGACAGCGCGAGAGCAACCGCGATCATCCAGGTGCCCGAGCTCGGCGACAGCAATGCGAACAGGCCCAGCGACGCGGTGAGGAACGTGGCCCCCGCGATGGCGCTCACCCGCTCGCCAATACGCACGGCCACGTAGCCCGCGATCGGCGAGCAGAGAGAGAACGTGATGGGCCGCGCGATGGCCAGCGCGCCGACGTGCGGGATCGAGTAGCCGTAGCCCTGCTCCATCAACAGCGGAAAGAGGAAGAAGGCGCCGAAGTAGGCGAAGTTCGCCGTCGCGCGCAACACCATCGGCATCACGAAGTTACGCCGTCTGAAGTAGTGCGCGGGGATGAGCGGATTGCGTGCGGTGCGGATCCGCTGGACGAACGAGAGGGTCATCAACGCCGACAGGGCGAACGCGGAGAGGCACCATACACTCGACCAGCCGACGCTCGGGCCGATCGAGAGGCCCAGCATCAGCGTCGTGACGGCGAGTGAGAGCGACCAGCTGCCCAGCCAGTCCATCCGCTTGAACTCGAGCCTGGCCTCGGCCTTCTTCTGGACCTCCTCAGCGTGCGTGCCGCGGCGCTTGGGCAGCACGATTGACACCACACAAAAGGCCACCACGAGCAGAACCAGCTGGAACCAGAAGAGCGCCCGCCACCCGTAGGCCGCGATGATGGGGGCGCCGAGCGACACCCCGATGACCGGTCCCCCGGCGCCCACGAGGCTCCACCATCCCATCGCCTTCACCCGCTCCTCGCGCCCGAAGACCATGTTGATCAGCGCTCCCGACGCCGTGCCCGTCGCCGCCCCCTGGATGCCGTCGAGCGCTCGAGCGAAGAGCAGCATGTCGACGTTGTGCGCGACCGCGGTCAGAATCGCCGAGACCATGGCCCCGAGCAGCCCGAAAAGGTAGAGCCGGCGGTGGCCGTAGATGTCGCCGGTCTTCCCGAGGATCGGGGCCGCCAGGCCGTAGGCGAGCAGGGGGCCGACCATCGTCCACGTCAGCACCGTCACGCTCGTGTGGAACTGCGTCGCCACGGTCGGCAGCGCCACGATGAAGACGGTGAAGGTGAAGTTGAGCGCGAACAGGCCCGCCAGCAGCGACCACAGGACCCACCACTCGTAACGCGACGAACCCTCGGCGCGCGCTTGCACGCGGTGGCGCAGCATCCGCAGCCAGTTGAGGTCGCTCCCCGCCTCGTTGCCGAGCGTGCCGAAGGCCTCCGCGCCGGGATCGGTGCGGGCGTTCAGAAGCCCGTCGGGGTCCTCGCGGTCCAGATGCGCCGCCGGGCGCTCGTCGCTCACTTCAGCAGAGTGGGCAGTTGCGCAGCGAGTTCACTGACCGTCCATCGGTCGTTCTTCTCGAGGGTGTCGGTCATGGTCCAGTTCTGGAACCGGCGCACGGTGCCGCCCTGGACGAAGAACGTCTGGCCGGTCGCCTCACAGTCCTCCATCGCGAGCGTCGCGACGAGTGGCGAGATGTTGGCTGGGTCCCACACGTCGAAGACCGCCGCGTCCGAGGGCTTCACGACGTGGTCGGAGAGCCCCGGCGTGGACTCGGTCATCCGGGTTCGCGCGGCGGGGGCGATCGCGTTGGCGCGCACGCCGTAGCGTCCGAGCTCCTCGGCGATGATGACGGTGAAGGCCGCGATGCCAGCCTTGGCGGCGCCGTAATTGGATTGGCCGATGTTGCCGAGCAGCCCCGACGTCGACGACGTGTTGATGATTGACGCCTTCACCGGGTCGCCGGCCTTGGCCCGCTCGCGCCAGTACGTCGCGGCGTGGCGCGACGGGACGAAGTGGCCCTTCAGGTGGACCTTGATGACCGCGTCCCAGTCGTCCTCGCTCAAGTTGACGAGCACCCGGTCGCGCAAGATCCCGGCGTTGTTCACGAGCACGTGCAACTCGCCGAAGGTGTCCAGCGCGGTCTGGATGAGGCGCTGGCCGCCCTCCCAGTCCGCCACGTTGTCGTGGTTCGCGACGGCCTCGCCGCCCATGGCCTTGATCTCGGCGACGACCTCCTCGGCCGGTGTGGCGACCTGGTCCGATCCGTCGAGCCCACCACCAAGGTCGTTGACGACGACCTTGGCACCCTCGGCGGCGAACAGCAGGGCGTGCTCGCGTCCGATTCCGCGGCCGGCTCCGGTGATAATTGCTACGCGACCGTCCAGTGCACCCATGGTGTCCCCTTTGAAAGATGTGGTGACCCGATTGTAACGAGCAATCTGAAGGCCCCTAGACCTGACCTCGTCGCCAGAAGTAGGGGGGACGGGCGTGCGCGTGGTAGTGGTCGGGGATGTTGCGCATGTGGTCGTCGACCTTCCAGTTGCCCCGGCCGAGCGCCTCGTCGGCGACGAGGCCGAGGGCCCCGAGGAGCCGTACGCGCACCTCGTCGGGCGGCGCCGAGTCGTGGACGCGCCACACCACCATCGGCACGAGGCAGATCTCGCAGTCCGCGATCCAGCAGTCGTCGTCCTGGAAGTACCGCGTCGTCACGACCGCGGCCTCGCAGAGGTCACAGTCGAGCCTCATTTCACATTCAACGAGACCGTAGAGAGTCGCTTGACCTTCGTGCCCGCGGCCGGGATCTGCGACACGACGCTCGTCCACGTGGGATTGGGGCCGGAGCCCGGCCCGCTGGTCGTGTAGTAGAGGCCGACGGCCTTCATCGCGGCCAAGACCTGAGCCTCGTTCTTCCCGACGACGTTGGGCATCGAGACGAGCGGCTGGGCGACCGTGGTGGTGGTCGTTGACGTGGTTGACGTGGTTGTCGCGCCGGCGACCGTCGTCGTGGTCGTGCCCGAGGCGACCGTGGTGGTGGTGGTCGAGGTGCCCGTCCCCTTCGAGAGCGCCAGCACCAGCGTCGAGTGCAGCGGGACGGCCGGCGGTGCCGGCCTGTTCTTGTAGAGGATCTTGGCGACCCGCCCGGCCGGCACGACGGCGCTCGTCACCGAGGCCGAGCTCGGACACTGTGCGCTGATCTTCTTCTTCGCGAGCTGCGCGGTCGCCGTGCCGCAGTCCTCTCCGATCAGGGTGGCGGGCAGCGTGACCATGACCGGGCCGTCCGAGATCGTGACCGTGATGACCTGGCCGCTCTTGGCGCCGGTGCCCGCCGCCGGGCTCTGCGAGATGATCCCGTTCTTGGCAACGGACGACGAGTTGGCGTGCTGGTTCGCCGTCACCGTGAAGCCGTCAGCCTGCAGTTGCGTCGCCGCCTCGGAGAGGGTCAGGTTGGTCAGGGAGGGGACGTTGTGGTTCTGGCTGAAGAGGCCGAGCTTCCACGCGGCTCCCCCGCCGACCGCGACGACCACGAGCAGCAGCGCGGCGAAGAAGAACGCCAGTCGGCGGTTGCGCGGCGGTCGCTCGTAGTCGATGTGCTCGAGCCCGAGCGGCGCGGCGCGGCGCGGCGACGGCGCGGCGCTACCCGGGACCCAGTCGTCGGCCGCGCGAACCCTCACGGGTCGGGGCGTGCGCGGGGGGATCGACGAGGTGGTGCCGGTGATCTGGTCGGGCGAGGGCGGTCGAAAGCCGATGGAGCTGCGCGGCTCGGTCGGCGTGAACTGGGCCAGAAGCGGCACCTCGCCTCGGACGGGCGCCACCACCAGGGGCGTTGCGTCGCTCACCACGCCCGAGAGACGGCTCGCGAACGGCTCGGCGTCGAGGCGTAGACGCGGGTCGGGCACCGCGGCCTGGGCGAGCAGCATGTCGAGGGTGCCGAGCTCGGGGCGTACGGGCAGCGACGAGTTGATGCGCGCGCGCAGCACCGCCTCGGGCGTCATGCCCTCGAAGGCCGTGGTGCCGGTGACGGCCTCGAAGATGATGAGGGCCAGCGCGTAGACGTCGCTCTTGGGTCCGGCCGGATCGCCGATGGCCTGCTCGGGGCTGAGGTAGCGCACGTCGTCGAGCGTGAAACGCTCGCGGTAGGCCGTAGAGAGGCCGGCCAACGCGATGTCGCTCAGACGGACCCGACCCTCCGCGTCGAAGAGCAGCTTCGACGGCGAGAGCGACCCGTGCACGAATCCGTTGTCGTGGACGTAGCCCAGCGCGCTCGCGACGTCGCGGCCGAGTCGGGCGCCGTCGTCGACGCTGAGTCGACGTCCCGACGCGAGTATGTCCTCGAGCGAGCCGCCCGTCAGGAACTCGGTGATCATGAAGATCGCCCCGCCCTCCTGGCCCCCGTCGTAGACGCGCGCGAGGTGGGGGTGGCTCAAGGTCGCGGCGCGCACGATGCGGTCGCGAAAGGCCCGACGGACATCCTCGTGCTCCGCCAATCGCGGCAACAGCACCTTCACGACGACCGTGCGCTGCAGGGAGAGGTCTTGGGCGACGTAGACCTCAGCCGTCTGGCCGACGCCGAGCAGCTCGTCGATGCGGTAGCGGTTGACCAGGTGGTGACCGGAGGAGAAGGTGGACGGTGGCATGGGCGTAACCAACCTTACCTAGGTGCGTTCAGGAGAGGGTGGTGCTCCACGATCCACTTCCGAGCAGGGTCTCGAACTCGCTAGCCGGCACCAGGGGGACGCCGAGGTCCCGCGCCTTGGCGACCTTCGAGGCCCCCGGGGACTCGCCCACCACGACGCAGTAGGTCTTCTTCGACACCGAGCCCGGCGACGTCCCGCCGCGGGCCACGATCGCCGCCTCGGCTCCGTCGCGCGAGTAGCCCTCGACGACCCCGGTCACCACAACGGCCCGCTCGAACAGGGTCTGGTCGACAGTGGACGCCACTCGGGGCTCTTCGAGCGAGAGCCCCGCCGCCGCGAAGCTGGCGATCCGGCGGGCGGCCTCCTCGTCGTGGCAGTAGTCGAAGATTGACTGTGCGATCACCGGGCCGATGCCGTTGACCGCCTCGAGCTCCTCGAGCGAGGCCCCGGCGAGGGCGGTGTAGCTCCCCGAGGCGGTCGCCAGCTCGCGCGCCGCGACCGGTCCGACATGGCGGATGCCGAGTCCGACCAGAACCCGGCTGAGCGGCATCGACTTGGCGGCCTGGATCGCGCCCACCAGCGACGTGGCCGAGAGTTCACCGAGGCCCTCGAGCGACGAGAGGTCCTCCACACGAAGGTTGAACAGGTCCGCCACGTCGTCGACCAGACCCTCGGCGAGGAGCTGAACCACTCGCTGCTCACCGAGGCCCTCGATATCGAGCGCCTCGCGCGACGCGAAATGGACGAACTGCGCCAGTTGCTGGGCCGGGCACGCCGGATTGACGCAGTAGGTGTCGCTCTCCTCACCGACGCGCTCCAGCGGACCGCCACAGTCGGGACACTTCGTCGGGAACCGCCACGCGGACTTGCGTCGCCGCCCGGCCTCGGACACGGCGCCGACGACCTCGGGGATGACGTCGCCGGCCTTGCGAACGATCACGAGGTCGCCGGGTCGCACGTCCTTCGCCGCCACCTGGTCTTGGTTGTGCAGCGTCGCCATCGACACCGTCGAGCCGGCGACCACGACGGGCTCGAGCACCGCGTAGGGCGTAGCGCGGCCGGTACGGCCAATGGAGACCTCGATCGCGACCAGGCGCGTCGTGCGTTCCTCGGGCGGGAGCTTGCGCGCAATCGCCCAGCGGGGCGCGCGGCTCGTGAAGCCGAGGCGCGCGCGCAAGGCGAGGTCGTCGAGCTTGATGACGACCCCGTCGATCTGGTAGCCGAGGTCGTGACGGTGCGCTTCGAACCAGTCGGTGCGCGCGATCACGTCTTCGACCCCGACCTCGCGCGTCGTCTCGGGCGCCGTGAGGAAGCCCCACTGACTCAGTTGGGCGATCGTGTCGAGGTACGAGTCGAACGACGGCGCGCCGGCCGGCTCGACGAGCTGGTACGCCAGGAACGACAGGGCTCGTGACGCGGTGACCGACGGCTCCTTCTGACGCAGGCTGCCGGCCGCCGCGTTGCGGGGATTGGCGAACTCGCGCTCGCCGAGCCCGCGTTGGCGGGCGTTCAGGTCGTCGAAGTCGGATTTGGCGAGGAAGACCTCGCCGCGAACCTCGACCCGTCCGGACCCCCGATCGACGAGCACCGGGGGCACGTTGCGAATCGTGCGGACGTTCTCGGTCACGTCCTCGCCCACACGACCGTCGCCGCGAGTCGCGGCCCGGGTGAGGGCGCCGTCGACGTAGAGGATCGAGAGCGCGAGGCCGTCGATCTTGGGCTCGACCGCGAGCACGAGGTCCGAAGGGGCGAGCTCGAGCCCTTTCGCGCACCGGTCCCCCCAGGCGCGCAACTCGGCGACGTCGAAGACGTTGTCGAGGCTGAGCATGGGCTCGGCGTGGGTAACCGCGCTGAAAGTGGTCGCGACTGGCGCACCGACCTTGTGGGTCACCGACTGTTCGTCGGCCAGCTCGGGGTGGGCCTCTTCGAGCTCGCGCAGCTCGCGCACGAGCGCGTCGTAGTCGGCGTCGGGGATCGTCGGCGCGTCGTGCACGTAGTAGGCCTCGTTGTGCCGGACGACCTCGGCGCGCAGTCGAACGACGTGCTCGGCCGGTTTCATGGCGCGGCGACGATCGCGGCGCCCTCGACGATTGCGGGCTCGGCGATCCGGTAGAGCACGACCGACTGGCCGGGCGCGACCGGACGCGCCGGCTCGTGCAATTCGAGCCACCAACGCTCGCCGAGGCGTAGCGTCGCCGAACGGGCCGCGCCGTGGGCGCTCCACTGGGCCAGCACCACCGCACCGTCCGCCAGGGCGTCGTGGGCGAAGGTCAGCGAACCGGCGTCGAGCCCGATCGAGCTCACCATCACCGCGGCGAGCGGGCCGACCTCCACGCGCTGGGCCGCCAGGTCCACGCTCGCGACGTAGCGCCGTTCGCCGTCGCGTCCGGGCGCCACGCCGCGTCGCTGTCCGACGGTCATCAGCTCGGCGGCCTCGGTCGTGCCCACGACCTCGCCGGTGGCGCGCTCAACGATCTTGGCGGGAGTGAGCGTGAGTCGCTGGCGCAAGAAGGCCTCGCGGCCCTTGCTCGCCTCGATGAAACAGACGTCCTGGCTGTCGGGCTTGTCCCAGGTGCGCAGTCTCAGCCGCTGCGCGTGGGCGCGCACCTCAGACTTCCTCATGGCGCCGATCGGCAGGAGCAGCGTCGCCAACTGTGCCTCACGCAGGTAGCCCAACACGTAACTCTGGTCCTTCAATGCGTCGGCGCCGCGCACGAGGTAGTGGCGTCCGTCGCGGGGAAGCACCTGCGCGTGGTGGCCGGTAGCGACAGCCTCGAATCCGAGCCGGCTCGCGCGCTCGAAGAGGAGTTCGAACTTAATTTGGCGATTGCACTCGATGCAGGGATTCGGTGACTGGCCGGCGGCGTAGCCGTCGACGAACGGCGTCACCACGTGGCGCTCGAACTCCTCGGCGTAGTTGAAGACGTGGTGGTCGACGCCGAGGATCTGCGCGACCCGCCGAGCGTCGTCGACGTCGCCAACCGAGCAACATCCCGAATCCGACGCCCCGCCCCAGAGCTTCAACGTGGCTCCGACCACCTCGTGGCCCTGCTCGACCAGGAGTCCCGCCGCCACCGACGAGTCGACGCCGCCACTCATCGCTACGAGGACTTTCACCGTCCCAGTCTGCCAGCCGAGGGGATCGCTATGCCTCGTCGCGGAGCTTGTAGACGACCGACGAGAGAATGCGAATGAGGACGTCGACGTCCTGCGGGGTCGTCTCGGGGCCCATCGAAAGGCGTAGCGAGCCCCGGGCCCGCTCCACCGGCACCCCCATCGCGGCGAGTACGTGACTCGGTTCGGCGGCGCCGCTCGAACAGCTCGCAGCAGCCGAAGCGCACACGCCCTCCTGGTCGAGCAGGAAGAGCAACTCGTCGCTGGCGAGCCCCTCGAACGTCAGGTGCACCGTGCCGGGGACCCGAAACGCCTCGAGCGCCGTGATCCGGCAGCCCGGCAGCAGGCTGAGGGCCACGGTCAGCTTGGACTGGAACGACGTCACCCGTTCGGCGACGTCGGCCAACTCCTTCAACGTCACGCGAACAGCGGCGGCCAATCCGACGGCCGCGGCCACGTCGACCGTGCCGCCCCGTCGACCCCGCTCCTGTCCCCCGCCGGGCACCACCGCATCGAGGTCCACGTCGTTGCGCAGTATCAGCGCCCCACTGCTCACCGGCCCGCCGATCTTGTGGGCGCAGATCGAGATCATGTCGATCGAGGCGGTCACCATCGAAAGATTGAGCCACGGCGCGCCGGCCACGGCGTCGGTGTGGGTCGTCACCCCGCCGGGGATCAGGCTCTTCGCCATCGCGTTCACCCCTTCGAGGGGCTGGCGCACGCCGGTCTCGTTGTTCACCGCCATGACGCTCACGATCGCGGAGTCCTCGCTCAGGACCGATTCGAGTGAGTCCAGGTCGAGGACGCCGTCGTGGTCGACGTCGACGTAGGCCACGCTGACGCTCTCGAAGTCGCGCGCCATCTTCTCGGCCGCGTCGATGATGGCGTGGTGCTCGATGCGCGAGATGATGATCTGGGACCGTTCGTGGGTGCGGCGGTGGTGGTTCGTCACGCCCGCGACCGCCAGGTCGCACGACTCGGTGCCGCCTCCGGTGAAGATCACCCCGCCGGGCTTGGCCCCCACGAAGGCCGCCACCTCGTCACGGGCCTCCTCGATGGCCCGGCGGGCCTGTCGAGCGGCCCGGTGGCTCCCCGAGGGGTTGCCGACCACGCCGTGCAACCATGGCTCCATGGCCTCGGCGACCTCGTCGCGACGTGGAGCGGACGCAGCGTGGTCGAAGTAGTACAGGCTCACGCCACGTAGTAGGACTTGATGTTCGTGAACTCGCGCAGTCCGAACTCGCCCAACTCGCGTCCGAATCCCGACTCCTTCGTACCGCCGAAGGGCAGTTCGGGCATCGAGGCGACGATCGAGTTGGCGAAGACCATGCCGACGTCGAGGCCGGCGATGGCGGCATCGATCTCGGCCTGATCGGTCGCGTAGATCGCGCCACCGAGGCCCCACGGGGTCGCATTGGCGAACTCGATCGCGCCGTGCAGGTCGTCGACGACCTGGACGACGGCGACGGGCCCGAACAGCTCTTCGCAGCCGGCCCGAGAGTCGGCGGGCACGTTGGTCAGCACGGTCGCCGGGAAGTAGTAGCCCTTGCCCTTCAACGGCGCGCCGCCGGTGTGCACGACCGCGCCCTTGGCGACGGCGTCGGTCACCTGAGAGGTCAGTTCGTCGAGCTGGACCTTGCTCACGACCGGTCCGAGGACGGTCGACGGGTCCATCGGGTCCCCGGTCGGCACGACCGACATCGCGGCCACGAACTTCGAGATGAATTCGTCGGCCCGCTCCTTCACCACGATGTAGCGCTTCGACGCGATGCAGGCCTGTCCGTTGTTCTGCACGCGTGCCGTGACCGCCAGGGGCACGGTGACGTCCATGTCCGCGGAGCCCGCGATGATGAAGGGGTCCGAACCCCCGAGCTCGAGCACGGCCTTCTTCAGGTTCCTACCCGCGAGCTCGGCCACCGAGCGGCCCGCGCGGTCCGAGCCGGTCAGCGTCACCGCCGCGATGCGCGGGTCGGCGATGATCGTCGCGATCTGGTCGTGGCCGATGAACAACGTCGTGACGATGCCCTTGGGGAAGCCGGCGCGCATGAACAGGTCCTCGATGTACTTCGCGCAACCCGGCACGTTCGAAGCGTGCTTCAGGACCATGACGTTGCCAGCCATCACCGTCGGGGCGGCGACGCGGATGAACTGCCACAGCGGGAAGTTCCAGGGCATCACGGCCAGCACGGCGCCAATCGGGTCGAAGCGGTAGCCGCTCAGCGATCCCTTGGTCGCCACGATCTCGTCCGCGAGCATCGACTCGGCGTGCTCGGCGTAGTAGCGCATGGTGGCGGCGCACTTGGCGGCCTCACCTTTGGCGGAGTTGAAGGTCTTGCCCATCTCGCTCGTCATCAATTCGGCGACGATCGGGATCTCGCCCTCGAGCAACTCGGCGGCACGCAGCATCAACTGGGCGCGGTCCTTCATGGGCGTGAGCTTCCACTGCTGAAAGGCGGCGGCGGCGTGTTCAAGAGCGTGGTCGACCTCGGCGGGCGTGTGGCCGTCGAACTCGGCGACGACCTCTTCAGTGGCTGGATTGGTGGCTATGAATGGCATGGCTCTATTCTGCCAGCAAAACCGGAAGGGCAGTCGGGGTTGAACCCATTTCACCCCAGACCGTCGGACGAAGCGCCGTGACGGCGACCAGCACTAGCGCCAGCACCCCAGCGGCGGCGACGGTCACCGGGCGCACGCCCCAGGACTTGGCGAAGGACGCCTGGGCGAGGGCCCCCACCGGATAGAAGATGGACAGTGACAGCGTGTAGAGCGAAAGGATCCGCGAACGCTCGCTGAGCGGCGCGTGCAGTTGCACTGCCGTGTTGAGGCCGGTCAGCGTGCCGACGTAGGCGCCACCGAGCACCACGAGGGCCGCCACCGCGCAGGCCAGATTCGGCGCGAGGCCGTAGAGGGCGAGCGCGACGGCGATGGTCGCGAGTGAGCCGCGCAGCACCGCCAAGCGCGACGTCCGCTTGGCGAGCGCCGGTAACGTTACGGCGCCCAGCACCGCGCCGACCCCTTGCGCCGTGACGAGCCACGACACGCCGACCTTGCCGGCGTGCAGCGTCTGGATCGCCATGGCCGGCACCAGCGCGATGAAGGGGCTCGCGATGATCGCGACGGTGCCCACCGCGATGATGGGGTAACGACATCCCCGCACGGCCCACGCCTGCTTGGCCCCGACGACAGTCTCGGCCCAGACGTGGATTTTCGTGGTGGGCTTCGGTCGTGGTGCGCTTCTCACGAACGAGAAGATGAAAACGACGAAGATGAACGACGCGGCGTTGAGGGCGAAGCAGAGCCCGGGAGAGCCGAAGGCCAGCGCCACGCCCGCGAGCATCGGGCCGATGATGCGCCCGAGATTGAACTGGGCCGATGACAGAGAGACCGCGGCGAGCACCTCGTCACGGTCGACGAGGTCCGGCAGCAATGACTGCCAGGCCGACCACGAGGCCGAACTGCACAGGCCCTCGCCGAGGGCGAGGTAGCAGGCCAGTTGGGGCGTCAGGTGCTTGGTCAGGGCGGCGATCGCCAGGGCGCTGGCGGTCGCCGCCATCACGAGGTTGTTCAACTGGATCCAGCGCTGCCGGCTCCAGCGATCGGCGATCACGCCCCCGAGAGGCGAGCCGATCAGCGCCGGCGACCACGCAGCGACCGTCAGGAGTCCGAGCCACTGCGGATTGTGCGTCGTCTCGGTGAGGTACACGCCCAGGGCCACGGTCTGCATCCAGGTCCCCGTCGAGGAGACGAAGGACGACACGAGCGAGAGAGCGAAGCTTCGGTGTCGGATCGGAGCGAACGAAGCAGAAGCCATAGGGGCAACGCTAACGCTCGGCACTCCGCGAGCGGCCGTCGAGGACGACTACTCCTCGGTCGTTGCGTCGCCGTTGCTCTTCGAGCGCGGTCGAAGCGCGAACCACCACACGGACACGATCGTCGCGAGCGCGCCGAGGACACCGATGCCGGACTTCACGACCTTGCCCTTGGAGTTGTCAGCCATGGTCCCATCGTAACGAGCAAAATGCCGGGGGCGACGTGCCCCCGGCATATGCGCGAAACGCGTCGGCCTAGGCCGCCTGGTGCGCCTCGATGGCGAACTCGAGGACGATCTTATTGCCGACGATGAGGCTGCCGTTCTCGAGGTTGCCCTGGAAGCTGACGCCGAAGTCACGACGGTCGATCTCGGCGCGAGCCTCGAAGCCCGTGACGGTCGCGCCAGGGGTCATCGACGGGCCGGAACCCAGGAACTCCAGCGAGAAGACGACCGACTTGGTGACACCGCGAAGCGTCACGTCGCCGACCAGCTCGAAGTCGTCGCCCTTGGCCGAGACCTTGGTCGACGTGAAGGTGAGCGTCGGGCTGTTCTCGAGGTCGAGGAAGTCGGCGCTCTTGAGGTGGCCGTCGCGCATCTCGTTGTCGGTGGTGATGCTGGCGGCCTGGACGACGGCCTCGACCGAGGAGGTCTCGGGGGTCTCTCCGATGGTGATCGTGCCGGCGAAGTCCGTGAAACGGCCACGGACCTTGGACGCCACGAGGTGGCGGGCAACGAAGCCGACCGTCGAGTGGACGGGGTCGATCGTGTAGACGCCGGGGGCGGGAAGGTTGCCGGTGCCGGTAACTTCAACGTTGATGGTGGAATTGCTCATTTGATTCTCCTGTTCTCATGGCACTGGGGGGTGCACTGATCAGTATAGTTGTATATGCAACTATTTGTCAAGCAGTAATTTATAAAGTAACTATGCGCTATACTTCCGGTATGACCTTCCTTCCCAGCGCCTGCCCCTCCGGGGATGAGAAGGTCCAACTCTTCGGGCTGTTGTTGGAGACCAACGCCCGGCTGGCCCGAAGTCTCGGCCTCGAGCTGGAGTCGTCCTGCGAGCTTCCGCTCGCCTGGTTCGACGTCCTGTTGCAACTTCGCCGAGCGCCCGACGGCCGGCTCAAGATGAACCAGATCGCCGACGCCATCGTGCACTCGACCGGCGGCACCACCCGACTCGTCGACCGACTCGAAGAGGCCCAATTGGTCGAGCGCCAGAACTGCCCCAACGACCGGCGCGCGATCCATGTGGCGATCACCGACAAGGGCAACGTGAAACTCGACGAGGCCCTCGGCGTGCACCTCGAGTACCTCGAGGGCACTCTCGCCAATCGACTCAGCTGCGACGAGCGCGCCACGCTCGCCACATTGCTGACGAAGCTCAACCGCCCCGCTAAGCCTTAACGACCCAGGCCCGCGCCACGCGACCGTCGTCGAGCTCGAGCATCGTGCCCTCGCCCGGTCCCTCGCCCACGATGACCTCGGCGGCGAGCACCTCGGCGGCCAGCGTGGCGTAGCCGTCGGCCAGGTCGTCGATGCTGGTCACGTAGAGCACGATCCGGTCCGACACGTCGAGTCCGGAGTTCTTGCGCAGGTCCTGAACCTGGCGCACGACGTCGCGCAGGTAGCCCCGACGGAGCAGCTCGTCGTTCATCGTGAGGTCGAGCGCGATGACCTCGCCGCCGTCGCGCGACACGGCGTAGCCGCCCTGGCCCTTCACTCGCAGCTCGATGTCGTCGCCCCCGAGCTCGAAGGTGCCCGTCGAGAGCGTGACGCTAACGGTGCCACCATTCTCCAGCGCCTGGGCCGCGGCCACCGAATCGAGTGCCGCAAGAGCCGGCTTCAGCTCTTTCACGGCCTCCCCGAGCCGCGGGCCGACCGTGCGGAAGTTCGGCACGAGCTCGAAGCTCAACACCGCGGCGAGGTCGGTGCCGTACTCGAGCACGTCGACGTTGAGCTCGTCCTCGACGACCCCCTCGGGCGGCGAGGGCGAGCCCGGCGGCAGGAAAACGAGTGCACGGGCCAGAGGTTGGCGGACCTTGACGCCGGCCTCGGCGCGCGCCGCGCGACCGAGTGACGTGAGGCTGCGCGCCACCTCCATGGCCTCTTCGGAGGAGACGTCGCGGCGCACGGGGTCGCTCTCGGGCCAGTCGGCCAGGTGAACCGAGTCACTGGGCGACACGTCGAAGAGCTCGGCGTAGAGGCGCTCGGCCACGAACGGGCAGAACGGGGCCAGCAGGAGCGTCACCCGTTGGAGCACCTCGAGCAGCGTCGCCTGCGCCGCCAGCGAGTCGGCCCGCGGGGTGTTCGGGTCAGTGCGCCAGAAGCGACGACGGTTGCGCCGAACGTACCAGTTCGAGACGTCGTCGATGAACTGGGCGAGGGCGTCGGTGCCCCCGAGCGGCTCGTAGCCGTCGAGCGCGGTCGTCACCGCGACGGTCACGTACTCGAGGCGCGAGAGGATCCACCGGTCGATCGGAGGGCGCTGGTGCGGGGCCGGTACTCCCGAGTCGGACGGGTCGAACTCGTTGAGCGACGCGTAGGTCGTGAAGAAGCTGAAGGTGTTCCACAGCGTGGCCAGCGTGTCGCGCAGCGAGGCGTCGATGGCGCCGAGGCTGGCGCGCGTGGAGGTCCACGGCGATCCCTGGGAGAACATCCACCAGCGCAGCGGGTCAGCGCCACGCGTGTTGAGGACCTCCCAGGGGTCGATGACGTTGCCGACCGACTTGCTCATCTTCTTGCCGGTCTCGTCGACGATGTGCCCGAGGCAGAGCACGTGCTCGTAGGGCTTCGCGCCGAAGACCAGCGTGTTCACCGCGAGCAGCGAGTAGAACCAGCCGCGGGTCTGGTCGATGGCCTCGACCACGAGCTGGGCCGGGAACTGCATCGCGTCCTCGCTCCCGGCGACGTGGGGGTAGCCGACCTGCGCGGCCGGCATCGCGCCCGAATCGAACCACGCGTCGATGACCGGCTCGACCCGTCGCGCCTCGGCGCCACACGTGCGACAGCTCACGACCACCTCGTCGATGGCGGGACGGTGAGGGTCGAGGTCGCTCAGGTCGCGTCCGGCCAGTGTCGACAGCTCGGCCAGAGACCCTACGAAATTCACGTGGTCGTCGGGGCAGCGCCAGATGGGCAGCGGCGTCCCCCAGAAGCGGTCGCGCGACAGCGCCCAGTCGACGTTGTTCTCGAGCCATTCGCCGAACCGGCCTTCGCGAATATGGGTGGGGTGCCAGTCGATCGTCGCGTTCTCAGCGAGCATCTCGGCCTTGAACGTGCTCGTCGCGACGTACCAACTGGGCTTGCCCCAATAGATGAGCACGGTATTGCAGCGCCAGCAGTGCGGCAACGAGTGCTCATAGTGCGACCGGCGGATCAGCGTGCCACGCCGCTCGAGCTCGTCGTTGATCGCGTGATTGGCGGCGCGCACGTCCTGGCCCTCGAGCCAGGCGACGTCCGAGGTGAAGCACCCGTCGGGACCGACGGGGTTGACCGTGGGCAGGCCGTGGGCGCGCGCAATCTGGCGGTCGATCTCGCCGAAAGCCGGAGCCTGGTGGACGAGGCCAGTCCCCTCGTCGGTGGTCACGTAGTCGGCGGCGACCACGTAGCAGGCGTCGACGCCGTCGGGCAGCGCCACGTCGTCGAACGGGCGCTCGTAGTGCACGCCGACGAGGGCGCTCGTCGCCAGGACGGCGTCGTACGTGGCGCCCTCGCCGAAGACGGCCTCGACGAGGTCCTTCGCGACGACGGTCCCGTCGACCACGGCGTAGTCGACATCGGGATTGACCGCGACCGCGACGTTCGACAACAGCGTCCAAGGGGTCGTCGTCCACACCGCCAGGTGCGTGGCACCGGACAGCCCGCCGTGCGACGGCGCGTCAGTGATGCGCAGTCGCACGTAGCCGCTCTCGTCGACCTCGTCGGTGTAGACCTCGGGCTGGCCGAGCTCGTGGCTCGAGAGTGCGGTCCCGCACCTCGGGCAGTAGGGCACAACCTTCAGGTCTTCGTAGAGCAGCCCCCGATCGAACAGCTGCTGGAGGTGCCACCACACCGACTCCACGTAGGACGGGTGGAACGTGTAGTACGCGTGCTCCATGTCCGTCCAGTAGCCGATCCGCTCAGTGAGTCGCTCGAACTCGCCGACGTAGGTGAGCACCGACTCTCGGCACAGGCGGGTGAACTCCTCGATGCCGACCTCGTCGACGATCGCGCGCTTGCCCGAGATGCCGAGCTGCTTCTCCACCTGGACCTCCACGGGCAGGCCGTGGGTGTCCCAGCCGGCCCGGCGCGACACATAACGGCCCTGCATTGTCTGGTACCGGCAGAACAGGTCTTTGTAGATGCGGGCCCACACGTGGTGCAGGCCCGGCATGCCGTTGGCCGTGGGCGGGCCCTCGTAGAAGACCCAGGGCTCGGCGCCTTGGCGATGGCCCATCGAACGGGCGAAGACGTCGTTGGCCTTCCAGCGGGCGAGCTCGGCCTCCTCGAGGGCCACAAAGTCAAGTTCGGCGCTGACGGGGCGAAACACTGGTCTCCTTCGATGAGTCCACCAATCGTAGTGAACCGACGGGCGCCGACCTGCCGGCACCTACTGTCGTGGAATGCCGACTCCGACCATCGACGACGAACCGATCGACTCACACGGGGCGGCGGGCCTGTACCACGCGGCGGTCGATGAGCTCGAGCGCCGTTACGGGGGGGCCGACGACGGTCCGTTGTTGGATACCGGCGAGCTCGCGCCGCCCCTCGGGCTCTTCCTCGTCGCGCGCGTCGACACCCACCTGGCCGGTTGCGTCGGCGTGCGCTCGATCGGCGATCCGGGCGAGCACCTGGGCGAGGTGAAGCGCCTCTGGGTCCGGCCGGACCTTCGCCGCGTCGGCGTGGCCGCGGCCCTGATGGATGAGGTCGTCGAGCGCGCCCGCTCTCTCGGCTACCGGCGGCTCTACCTCGAGACGGGACCGGCCCAGCCCGAGGCGTTGGCCTTCTACGCCAAGATCGGCTGGTCTTCCGTCGACGAGTTCCCTCCTGGCGCGTTCACGCACCACGAAGCCCACCGCTTCACCTTCGCGCTCTAGTCAAACTGCGCGTCGAGCCACGACGAGGTCAGGTCCTCGAGTGAGTCCAGCACGAGGTCGGCGATGATGAACGCCGGCTGGGCGCGGTCGTCGACCGTCGGCACGGCCACCACCGTCATCGATCCGGCCTTCGCCGCGAGGACCCCGGCCGCGGAGTCCTCGAAGACGAGGCAGTCCTTCGGGGCCATGTTGAGCGACGAGGCCGCGGTGAGAAAGACCCCCGGGTGGGGCTTACCGAACGGCTCGAACTGCGCGGAGTGGACCGAGGCGAAACGGGTGGCCAGGTCGAAGTGGCGAAGGCAGCGCTCGATCAGCGCCAGCGGCGTCGAGCTCGCCAGCGCGATCGGCCCCCGTTCGCTCGCGAGGTCGAGGGCGCGCGTCGCGCCCGGCATCATGCGCCCCTCGGAGTCGACCAGATCGCCGACGCGCGCGAGCAGGCTCGCGACGACCTCGTCGACGCCCGGTCCTCGCCAGGGGTACTGCGCGAACCAGAAATCGACGACCTCATTGACGAACATGCCCTTGGTGGAGCGGTCCTGGGCCTCGTCGAGGGGAACCCCGAGCCCCCCGAAGACTGCGACCTCGGCCCGGTGCCACAGGATCTCGGTGTCGAACAAGAGCCCGTCCATGTCGAAGAGCGTCGCTCGCAGAGTCACCCCGCAACTCTGGCACACGACGCCCGGTACGGTGTCCGCGTGAGCACGGTGCGACCGCTTCGACCGGACGACGTCGACGAGGTCGTCGCCCGGATTGAGCGACGACTCCGAGCCGACGCTGCCTTCCAGCCGCTGATCAATCCCGCGTTCTCACCCGAGCTGCTGGCGAACGCGCTACGCCACGCGACCGATTCGACGTGGGTGGCCGAGGACGGTGGGAGGATCGTCGGCCACCTCTACGGGGCGCTCCTCGGGGACGAGACCTACGATCGGGGCGCGTGGGTCGGTCCCGACGGCGCCTCCTTCAACGACGTCGACGTCCTGGGCGACCTCTACGAGACCGCCGGGGCGGCATGGATTGACTCGGGGGCGCTCGAACACTACGTCTGGACCGTAGACGACGACTCGATGACCGACGGTTGGCAGGAGATGGGCTTCGCGCGCATGCACCGGCGCGGAGTAGCGGTCCTTCCGCGACCGCTCAACCACCGGTTACCTGATGGCTACGCCCTGCGACGAGGTGACGTCGACGACATTGAGATCGCCGTCGCCCTCGACCACGAACTCGACGCCGCCCAACGACTCGGACCGAGCTTCTCGCTCACATCGCCCGCCTCGAGCCGCGAGGACCTCGTCGAGACCCTGGCCGACCCCGAGACGCACTATTACATCGTTCTACGCAGCGGACTCGCCGTCGCCCAGTGCATCACCTTCCCGCTTCCGACACGACGTGGCTCGTTCGACGCGTCCCTGCACCTGAGCGCGGTGACTGTAGGACCAGAAGACCGCCACCGCGGCGTCGCGACCGCGATGGTCGATCGGGCCTTCGCCGACGCCGCGGTCGCGGGCTTCACCCACGCCGAGACGAACTGGCGCGTGACCAACCGCCGCGCGCAGCGGTTCTGGACGGCCTACGGCTTCTCGCCGACCTACGTGCGACTTCACCGCACGATCGGAGCTGGTTAGCTCAGCGCCGCTTCGATGGCGGCGACGAGGTTCGGGTCCTCGGGGGTCACCTGCGGGGCGAAGCGCTGGACGGTGCCGTCCGGTCCCAGCAGGAACTTCTCGAAATTCCATCGGATGTCACCGGTGTAGCCGTCGGTGCCCGTCGCCTGCGTGAGCTCGGCGTACAGCGGGTGACGTTCGTCGCCGTTCACGTCGACCTTCTCGAAGAGCGGGAACGTCACGCCGTAGGTCGTCGAACAGAATGTCTGGATCTCTTCGGCGGAGCCCGGCTCTTGACCCATGAACTGGTTGCAGGGTATCCCCACGACGTTGAAGCCGCGCGCCGAGTACGTCTCTTGGAGCACTTCCAGTCCGGCGTACTGCGGTGTCAGGCCGCACTTGGAGGCGACGTTGACGACCAGCGTCGTCTGGCCGGCGTAGGGGGCGAGTGAGGCGTCGTCCCCGTTCAGAGTGTGCAGGGGGATGTCGTAGATGCTCATTGAGCGACTCTAACGGCTTCGCTTCGCGAGACGACCGCCGTAGGCTGGGCCCGTGCAGGCCGTTGTCATCGAAGACCGAACCCTCACGGTCGTCGAACGACCGACGCCCGAGCCGGGGGCCCATGACGTCGTCGTCGCCGTGCGCGCCGCCGGGGTCAACGCGGCCGACCTCTTGCAGCGACAGGGCTACTACCCCGCGCCGGCCGGATGCCCGGCGGACGTCCCCGGCCTCGAGATGGCCGGGATCGTGAGCGCCGTCGGGGATCAGGTCCACGAGCCCCTGCTCGGACGACGCGTCTGCGCGGTCGTCGGTGGAGGAGCCCAGGCGACACACTGCGTCGTGGCGAGCGAGCACCTGATCTTCCTGCCCGACCACGTGGACTGGCCACAGTCCGGAGGCTTCGCCGAGGCCTTCACGACGGCCCACGACGCGCTGGTGACCCAGGCAGGCATTCGAGAGGGCGATCGGGTGCTGATATCGGGAGCCTCGGGCGGCGTTGGCGTCGCCGCCGTCCAGATCGCCCACCTCATCGGCGCCCACGTGACGGCGGTGACGAGGACGAGCGAGCACCACGGTGCGCTGGTAGCCCTCGGAGCCGACGAGACGGTGACGCTCGATCAGGTGTCAGGTCTCGACCCGGTCGACGTGGTGCTCGAACTGGTCGGGGCGGCGCACCTCGCCCTCGCCCAGCACCTGCTCGCCCCCTTCGCTCGCGTCGTGGTGATTGGCGTGGGTGGGGGCGGGAGTCGCGTCGCCCTCGAACTACTCCTCCTCATGGCCCGTCGGGCGACACTCACCGGTTCGACGCTTCGCTCGAGGTCACGCGAGGAGAAGGCGACCGTGGCGGACCTGGTTAACCAGGCGCTGGTGCCGCGCTGGACGACCGGCGAGTTGCGGGTCCCGCTCGCACGGACCTTCGACCTGGCCGAGGCCGATGCCGCCTACGAGTACTTCGCGCGGCCGGGCAAGTTCGGCAAGGTCGTGCTATGCGTCGAGGACTAGGCGCCGACTGCACCGGATGATGTCAGTCCCGCATCCCCATCCGAGCCGGTGTGATCCCGCCCGTCCTGACTACGACGCGATAATCGAGGCCCACGAGCGGGCGGTCGCCCTCGGGCAGGCGAGCTATCGAGACCCGTCGACCGGTCTCATGGTGCTGACGGTCGCCACGCACCTGGCCCGTGGGACGTGTTGCGAAAGTGGATGTCGCCACTGCCCGTACCTGATCGACTAAACGGCGACGGGACCTTCGTCGTGCTGGCCGAGATGGTGGCGGTCGATGTTGGCGAGCAGGTAGAAGGAGACGGCGGCCAGGAGCAGCATCAAGGACCCGAACCGGAACGCCTGGTCGTAGCCGTGCACGTTGGCCGCGATCCGTAGGGCAACGGCCCCGGCATGGTCGGCGGGGTGGTGCAGGCTCGCCGCGACGAAGGCCGAGGCGCTCGAGACCACGATCGTGTTCTGGATCGCGGTGCCGAAGGAGCCGCCGATCTGCTGAGCGGTCTGTAGTACCGCCGAGGCGGCGCCGGTGTCCCCTGGGCGCACATTGAATAGCGCCGTCGAGGAGATCGCGACGAACGCCAGTCCTAGGCCGAGGCTCGCCACGACCATTGCCGGCATGACGTGGCCCAGGTAGGAGCTGTGGGGCTGGATGAACGAGAGGATGAACAGGCCGACAGCGCCCATGAAACAGCCGAGAGTCGCCAAGGGCCGTGGGCCGACTCGGGGCAGGAACTGGCTGCACGCGCCAGCCGACACGATGATCCCCACCGAGAAGGGCAAGAACAAGAGACCCGACTTGACGGCCGAGTACTGGTGGACGTACTGGAAGTAGAACGTCATGAACAAGAACATCCCGAAGAGTCCGAGACCGACGAAGATCTGGGACAGGTACGCACCGGCCCGCACGCGGTCGGTGATCAGGCGAAGGGGCAGCAGCGGCGACTTGATCCGGCTCTCGAGGACGAAGAAGAAGGCCAGCAACACCGCCCCGACAGCCATGTAGGGCCAGGCGCTAGTCGAACCCCAGCCGTCGGTGGACGCCTGCGAGACGCCGTAGACGATGGCGACCATGCCCACCGTCGCGGTGAGCGCTCCGGGCACGTCGTAGTGGGGATGACCGTCCACCTTGGACTCATGGATGTTGGGCAGGGCGAGCGAGAACGCGATGATCGCCATCGGGGTATTGACGAAGAGGCACCACCGCCACGACAGGTACTGGGTGAGCAGTCCCCCCGCGATCAATCCGATTGCCGCGCCGACTCCTGACAACGCACCGAACACGCCGAAGGCCTTGGCCCGCTCCTTGGAGTCGGTGAACGTGACCGAGATGAGCGACAGCGACGCCGGGGCGAGGAGCGCTCCGAAGATCCCTTGGAGGGCCCGTGCGCCGAAAAGCATCTGCTGGTTCATCGCGAAGCCGCCGAGCAACGACGCGCCCGCGAAGCCCAAGAGACCGATCAGGAAGGCCCTCTTTCGCCCCATGTAGTCGCCGATCCGTCCACCGAGCAAGAGGAATCCGCCGAAGGTGAGCGTGTAGGCCGTCACGGCCCACTGGTAGTTCTTGGTCGCGATGCCGAGCCCGCCCAGTGAGCGGGGCAGCGCGGCGTGCGGCAGGGCGATGTTGACGATGGACGCGTCCAGCACGACCATCAATGCGGCAATGGCGATGACGAAGAGCGCGAACCAGCGGCGCGGGTCAGGGACGTCAGCGTGGACGACGAAGCTTTCCGATGACTCTGACACGGACCCCCCAGATTTCTCTCGACTTGCGAAAAGGACCCACGGGACCAGCGAGCCCTATGAGTCCTTCACGTGAATCGGATGATTACAGCAGTGAGCGTAGTGGGCTGTAGTCCAGCCCAAGCGAGTCGGCGACCGGACCGTAGGTGACGGCGCCGTCGACAACGTTCACGCCCTCAGCCAGCGCATCGTCGGCGAGCACGGCCTCGCGCCAACCGTGGCGTGCGAGCTCCATGGCGTAGGGCAACGTCGCGTTCGCCAGCGCGTACGTCGAGGTGTAGGGCACGGCGCCAGGCATGTTGGCCACGCAATAAAAGATCGAGCCGTTGACCTCGAAGACGGGGTCCGAGTGCGTCGTCGGACGGGTCGCCTCGAAGCACCCGCCCTGGTCGACCGAGATGTCGACCAGCACCGAGCCGGGCCGCATGCGCGCGACCAGGTCGTTGCTCACGAGCTTGGGGGCCCGAGCACCGACCACGAGGACCGCGCCGATGACGATGTCGGCGTCGAGGCAAGCCTCCTCGAGAGTGAGCGTCGACGAGGCGATCGTCTGGACGCGACCATCGAAGTGGATGTCCACTTGACGAAGCCGTTCGAGGTTGCGGTCGAGGATCTTGACGTTGGCGTGAAGTCCGACCGCCATGGTGGCGGCGGCTAGTCCCGAGACTCCAGCACCGATGACCACGACGTTGGACGGCGCGACGCCGGGCACCCCGCTGATCAATGAGCCGTGACCGCCGCCGGGCCGCATGAGGTGGTGCGCGCCCATCAGTGGCGCCATCCGTCCTGCGACCTCGCTCATCGGCGTCAAGAGCGGCAACGAGTTGTCGCGCAGGCGCACGGTCTCGTAGGCGATGGCGACATTGTTGGCCTGTACCAGCGCGTCAGTGCACTCGCGCGACGCCGCCAGATGGAGGTACGTGAAGAGCACCTGGTTCTTGCGCGCCGCGAGGCGTGGGTACTCGGGCGCGATCGGCTCCTTCACTTTCATCACGAGGTCGCTGTCGGCCCAGACGTCGTCGACGGAATCGATGATGGTCGCGCCGTTGGCGACGTAGTCCGCGTCAGCGATCGACGATCCCACTCCCGCGCCATGTTCGATCAAGACCTTGTGACCGGCCCCCGTGAGCTCACGAGCGCCGGCCGGCGTCAGCGCCACCCGGTATTCGTCGGTCTTGATTTCCTTCGGTACGCCGATGATCATCGTTGATCATCCTTTCTGTTCTCCCGCGTCTGAGCGCAGTCGTTAATCGTTCACGTCAAGGGTGTCGTAGGAAACCCTCGGCTGGCTCCAGAACCCAGTCTTGCCCCTCGTGAACCACATGGAGATCAACAGCGCTGGAACCGACGACGCCAACACTATGACGTCGGGAATCGAACTCGAGCCGCCGCCACTTATCACCTTGTAGCAGACAAACAAGAGGGCGACGCCCCCGATGAAGGGGAGGTAGATCATCGTGAGATTCGCACGGAAGCCCTGCCCGATGGTCTTCCTGAAGGCCCACGCGCACCCGAGTCCCGTGATCCCGTAGTAGAAGGCGACCAGGACGCCGATGTTCAACACGAGGTTGTTGAAGACGCTGGCACTCGATGACGAGAATGTCGTCAGCATGATTCCGAAGAGCGACAAGAGGGCGACGATCGCCGTGCCCAGTGCAGGCGTCTTGAACTTCTCGTGAATCGAGCTGAAGACCTTCGGGAACACGCCGTCGCGCGACATGGACAGCGTGATGCGGGCCGCGGGCAGCACTGTCGTCTGCGTGGTCGCCACGGTCGACGAAAGCACCGCGAAGACCATCACGTAGCTGGCCCATGGTCCAAAGAGCTGCTGACCAAAGTAGAAGAGGATCCCGCCGCCTTGATGGGCGTTGATGCCCGAAGGCCCGAGCAGCATTTGGATCGCCACGAAGTTGAGTAGAAAGACGAACAGCAGAAGCCACATTGAAATGAGTCCGGCCCGTCCCGGGATGCGACTCGCGTCCTTGGACTCCTCGTTCAGATTGAGTGCAGTGTCCCAACCCCAGAAGAAGAAGACGCCCAGGGCAAGCCCACTCGCCAAAGCTCCGAAGCTGTGAATGTGGAACGGGTCCAGCCAGGCGAAGGAGAAGTTCATCGAGTGCACGGGGTGACTGATCCAGACCTTGACGATGCCCCCCAGGGAGAAGCCGAGGACGCAGATGTACTCGATGATCACCATCACCCACTGGGCGTTCGTCGTCCAGCGGATGCCGTAGATGCAGATGAACGTGACGAACATCAGCCAAAGAGCGGCCACAATGGCGATGTCCTTGGAGTTGGTGATCGATGCCGCACTGACCAGGTGGAGAGCCGAGTGCATGAACTGCAGCGTGTAGCCGCCCGCCAACAACGGAGCCGTGGTGCAGAACAGAACCGAGGTCCACACCTGAACCCAGCCATTGATCCATCCCACCGACGGATGGACGACCTGGCTGAGCCAGGAGTAGCTCGCACCACAGTTCGGGTTTCGGCGGTTCAGATGGAAGTACGAAAGTGCGATGAACATGACCGGAACGAACGAGACCACGAGCGCTGCCGGACTCGCCAGACCGATGCCGCCGATAACGAACACGGCCGCCAACGTAGATGCGAGCGAATAGGCCGGTGCCACCGACGACACGGCGACGGCAGTCGCGTCGAAAAGGTTCAACTCGTCGTGACGAAGTTGCGCTGCCTCTTCCGACTCCGGAACAGGAGCACCAAACGGACCCCTGACGTCATTTATGGACATTTTGACCATCCCCCTAATTAAGATCCGCTACCGCGACCAATCCTTTGTGCCCTGTGCCACTCTGCCAGATATTGCCGGGTTCTTGCAACATTTGAAGCAGATATACGTCCTTGTATAGAAATATGACGACTCTATTCGTCGCAAAATGCCCCTATACTGTCTCTATCCGCAGCCACGGAGCCTTCGGGCCACCGAGCCTGGAGCACACAATGGCAGCCAACAAACCACAACGAAAGAGCGCAAAGAGTGTCGATCGATCGACCCTCGAGCTCATCTCCTCTGCACCGGGCGGCCTCGACGCGATCGACCGCCAGATCATCAGCCAACTGCAGATCGACGGTCGACGTGCCTACGGCGCCATCGCCGATGAGGTCGGACTCTCTGAGGCGGCCGTACGACGTCGCGTGCAGCGCATGCGCGAGACGGGCGTGATGCAGATCGTGGCGATCACCGATCCGCTGCAACTCGGCTACGGCCGCGAGGCTCTGATCGGCATTCGCGTGCACGGTGACGTCCGTCTCGTCGCCGACAAGATCGCCTCAATCGAAGAGGCCAACTACGTGGTCATGACCGCGGGCAGCTTCGACATCATCGCCGAGCTGATCGCCGTCGACGACGACGCGCTGGTCCACCTACTTAACGACTCGATCCGGAGCATTCCGGGCGTCACCGAAGTCGAAACGTTTCTGTATTTGAAGTTATCGAAGCAGACCTATGCCTGGGGGGCAAAATGACGATTCACGAGATCATCACCGACGGAGTCAACTTCACCGACGAACGACACGCCAGTCACAACTACTCCGAGCGAGCCCGTAGGAACCTATGGCTGCAGATGTCGCGAATGGGCGCCTACGACGAGCACAAGGAGATCCCGATCATGGTGCGCGGCGAGGGCACGCGGGTGTACGACGCGAACGGCGTCGAGTACTTCGACGGCCTGTCGGGGCTCTTCACCAACATGCTCGGGCACGGCCGTGCGGACATCGCCGCGGCCGCCGCCGAGCAGATGACCAAGATGGCCTTCTTTCCGCTGTGGACGTACGCCCACCCCAAGGCCATCGAGCTGGCCGAGAAGCTCGCGAGCCTCGCCCCGGGCGACCTCAACCGGGTCTTTTTCACATCGGGCGGCGCCGAGGCCAACGAGAGCGCGTGGAAGCTCGCTCGCCAGTACCACAAGATGCGCGGCGACACTGACCGCTACAAGGTGATCAGCCGCGACGTGGCGTACCACGGCACGACGCTCGGCGCGTTGACGATCACCTCGCTCGAGGGGTACCGCAAGCCGTTCGAGCCGCTCGTGCCAGGTGCGGTCAAGGTGCCCGTCGTGAACTTCTATCGCGCCGAACAGCATCGCGACGACTTCGAGGCATTCGGACTCTGGCAGGCCCACCAGATCGAAGAGGCGATCCTGCGAGAGGGTCCCGAGACCGTCGCGGCCGTCTTCCTCGAGCCCGTGCAGAACGCCGGCGGGTGCTTCAATCCCCCGCCCGGCTACTGGCAGGCCGTGCGCGAGATCTGCGACCGCTACGGCGTCATACTTGTTTCGGACGACGTGATCTGCGCCTTCGGGCGACTGGGCACCTGGTTCGGTGGTCAGAAGTTCGACTACGTACCGGACATCATCACCTGCGCCAAGGGCATCACCTCGGGCTACGCCCCGCTCGGCGCGATGATCGTCTCGGACCGACTGGCCGAGCCGTTCCAGCACGGCGACAACTCCTTCGTCCACGGCTTCACCTGGTCGGGCCACCCGATGGCGTGCGCGGTCGCGCTGAAGAGCATCGAGATCATCGAGACCGAGAAGGTTCTTGAGAACGTGCTCGAGAACGAGGACTACTTCCGCCAGAGCCTGTTGAACCTCAAGGACATCCCGATCGTCGGCGACGTCCGGGGCTCGGGTTACTTCTGGGGCGTCGAGCTCGTGAAGAACCAAGAGACCCGCGAGACTTGGGCGGGCGAGGACGCCGAGCGACTGCTCCGCGGCTACGTCTCGCCCGAGATCTTCCGCCGCGGGCTGATCTGCCGCTCGGACGACCGAGGCGACCCCGTCGTCCAATTGGCCCCACCGCTGATCTCCACCCGCGCCGACATCGACTTCATGGTCGGCACGATGCGCGAGGTCTTCACCGGAGCGGCCAAGCTCTTCTCCTGATGCGACTACCACAGTCACTGTGGTGGTCGTCGCTGGACGAGCCGGTCGTTCCGCGACCATCGTTGCAACGCCACCTCGACGTCGACGTCGCCATCGTCGGCGGTGGGTTCACGGGACTTTGGACGGCGCGCGAGCTAAAGCGTCGCGACCCGAGCCTGCGGATTGCCGTGCTCGAGAAATCGGTCTGCGGGTTCGGCGCCTCCGGACGCAATGGCGGATGGGCCTCGGCCCTCTATCCCCTCAGTGACGACACCGTCGTCAAACGCTACGGCGTCGAGGCCTTCAACGCGCAGCGCCACGTCCTCTACGACGCGGTCGCCAATCTCGGTGCCTGCGCCAAAGAGGACGGCATCGACGCGCGTTTTACTCAGGGCGGGACCCTGACTTTCGCCCGCTCCGAGGTCCAGTCCGCACGTTTGCGCGCGAGCATCGAATCGTCTCGTGAGTGCGGCGTCGGGCCCGAGGACCTCGATTGGCTCGAGGGGGAGTCCCTCACGGCCCACGGCCACCTCGACGGCGCCCTCGGGGCGAAGTTCTCGCCGCACTGCGGGCGCATCGACCCCTCCCGACTGGTGCGGGGTCTCAGTGACGCCGTCGAACGACTCGGCGTCGAGGTCTACGAGGAGACGGCGGTCACGCGCATCGTCCCCGGCCGTTGCGGTCGCCAGCCCGAAGTCGTCACCATCGGTGCGAGCGTCCACGCTGACTTCGTTGTGCGCGCCACCGAGGCCTTCACGACGACACTGCCGGGCGAACGACGCACCGTGGCGCCGATCTACTCGCTGATGGTCGCCACCGAGCCGCTGTCGAGCAGCTTCTGGGACGAGGTGGGCTTCGCAAAGTGCCAAACCTTCGCCGACAACCGACACCTCATCATCTACGGCCAGCGAACGCACGACGACCGCATCGCCTTTGGCGGGCGTGGATCTCCGTACCACTTCGGATCGACGGTCGAGGAGCGCTTTGACGCGAACCCCAAGGTCTTCGCGATGCTCGAAGCGACTCTGCACGAACTGTTCCCCAACCTGAATGGCGTCATCACGCATCGTTGGGGTGGTCCGATCGCCATGCCGCGCGACGGCTCGCCGTCGGTCCTCGTCGACTACGACTCAGGACTTGCGTCGGCCGGCGGCTACACCGGCGACGGTGTCGTGCTGAGCCACGTGGCCGCCACCGCAATGGCCGACCTGTTGACCCAGCCCGACGAAGAGACCGAGTTCACGCGGCTACCGTTCGTGCACCACCGCAACCGGCACTGGGAGTTCGAGCCCTTCCGCTGGCTCGGCATCAACGTCGGACTCGGCCTGGGGACCTGGGCCGACCGGGTCGAGGAGCGCCGCGGAGTCGAGAGCCGCGCTGGCCACCTACTGGACCGTCTGCTCAACTAGGTGCGGCGCTACTTCAGGATGTTCACGGCTCTCGCCGCAACGATCGCGATGGTCACCAGCGAAACCATCGACTCGGTGGCGAACAGAGCCTTGGCGCGAAATGACAGGGGCATGGCGTCGGCCGGCGCGAAGCTCGTGCCGTTGGCGAAGCTCGTGTAGAGGTAGTCGAAGAACCTCGGATGCCAGTCGGGCGACGCGAGGGTGGGATTCTCCATCTGGGGGAACTGGAGGTCCGGATACTCCATCTCGCCCCCGGCGCGTAGGTGCGGCCCCCCGCGATCAATCTCCCAGAGCCACAGGCCGTAGACGATGACGTTCGTGAGCCACACCGAGACTGCCGAGTAGACGAGGTTGCGGCCCTGGGACACGTTCGCGACCAGAAGGTGTCGTACGAGTAGCCCCATCGACACCACGTTGGCCACGGTGATGACGGCGATCAGCACGATCGTGAGACGTCGGACCCATGACGACTCGTTGGGGTGGCGGTGCTTGGTCGCCGAGAGTGGGATGAGGGGCAGGGCGATGAGGATCGGCAACAACCATCGGGGGCCGACGACGAGGCGGTTCGGCAGCACTATGTAGAGCCCGACGCAGGCCAACAACGCCAACGAGGCCGGCCACCTCGGTTCAGGTCGGACGGACTCCACGACGACCAACCTACTTGAGAACTGTTTGACCGAGGGAGGAAAGGTGTTGTGGGATCAGTATCGACGTGAACGCCGCCGAAGCGAGGATCTTCTGAATGGTCGACCGCGACACCGGTCGGACATCGGAACGAAGAGGGGCAATGATCGGTCCACCGTGGTTGTACGAGAGTACGACCGCGGTGATCGTCGTCGTCGAGTGCCGGGCCGTGATCGTGACTGAGCTCTGGGTGACCTCGCCCTGGGCGCCGGTGGTGAGGCTCCAGTCGAGCGAAGCGAGGCGGGCCGGCTGATTGGCGGGGCCGAGGATGTTCGAGACGGCCACGTTGTTGCGGATGAAGTGGTACGTCGTGTAGTAGCCACTCGTGGTGATCGTCTCTTGACCGAATCCCCCGATGAGTCCGATGTCGGGCTTGGTCATCTCGAGGGCCAATCCGAAGAGCGCCGGCTTTGTGGCCGGAATCATCAGCCACGGCCCCGACGAGCTCGCGGCCGAACCGGCGTAGAGGTGATGTCCGACGAGTCGAAGGTCGACTGCGGCCACCGAGAACACCAACGGGAAGCTGATCGTCGCCTCGACGTTGTTGGTCGAGAAGTCGACGTTGACGTTGGCCGAGAGGCTGTAGGCCTGGCCGGTCGAGGCGGTAACCAGCAGATTCGCTGACTTTGGCGGGTAGCCGTTCAAAGCTAGGGGGTCCTTGGCGGGACCGTTGGAACTCGAGTCGGTGGCGGCGAAAAAGATGCCGGTGATCGAAAGGGAGAGGGCGACGGCGGCGAGCAGCATGGCCCCGGAACGTGTGGACACTGCCATAGAACCACCCTACCGGTCGGTTCTCGACGGATCAGCGCCGGACTTACGCCAGCGGTTCACGCAGTAGTTCGACCAGCAGCTCGTGGGAGATGTTTCGCCCGCTCGCCACGAAGCCAATTCGCGACGTCGTGTCATTCACGTGATTACCGGTGATCGCCGCGTAGGAGGCGGCGGCCGAGCCCTCCATGACGAGCCCGTTCGTCTCAATCGTCTCGCGCACCGCCCGGCGTATCTCGATCTCGGGTACCAAGATGAGCGGCACCCGATAGCGCGCAATCAGTTCGTTCGTCACTGAGCCGTCGTCGCCGCCCCCGGCGAGCCCGTCGGCGATGGTGGGGCGGTGGACGACCTCGCCCATCGTGGCGCCGCGCAGCACGTGATAGAGGGCTGCGCTCTCGGCTGGCTGGATCCCGGTGACGCGGATGTCGCCACGTCCGTGATCGTCGCGCGACAGCAGGATCCCCGAGATCATGCCACCGCCGCCCACCGATACCACCAGGTGCTCGATCTCTGGCGCTTGGAGCAGCATCTCGTCGAGGACCGTCGCCTGGCCGGCGATGACGTTGGTGTCGTTGAAGGGCGAGATGTAGCGGATCGAGCGCTCCTGGGCGAGCTCGAGGCCGTGCGTTTGGGCGTCGTCATACGACGACCCGAATTGGATGAGTTCAATGTCGTACTCGCGGAGCTTCTTGACCTTGGCGTGCGACGCGTTCGCGGGCACGACGACGGTGGCGCGAACGCCGAGGACCATCGACGCGTGGGCGATCCCGAGTCCGTGATTGCCGGCCGACGACGTGACCACGGCGCCACTCGGGTCGTCCCGGTGGGCGGCGTCGATGGCGGCCAACGCACCGCGAACCTTGAACGACCCGGTCGGCTGGAGACTCTCGAGCTTGGCCAGCACCGGGCGGCCCCGCAGCGAGATCGTCACCGTGGGCGTGGCCACCAGGTGATCGCCGATGACGCGTCGGGCCGCTTCGAGTTGATCGGCGGAGGGAGGAAGGACGTGACGAATCATCCGGGTCAGCCTATCTTGCCCATTTATCGGCCTTTTTTACCAACAGGTAAGGTCGGCGCGTGCATTCGTTACCCGGGGTCGTCATCGTCGCCTCGCTCGCCTTCTGGGGCACCATGTTCGACAACTTCTTCGCCTTCGCCGCGCAGCTTGTCATCACCGACCGCAGTCGATACCGACGCGTCGGGTGGGCGCAAGCAATCGGAGTCGCAGCGCTCATCGTGCTCGCGGCAGGCGTCGGTTCCCTACTCGCGCCGATCCCCCTTCCGTGGGTCGGCATTCTGTGCGTCGCACCGTGGGGACTGGGGGTGCACGCGTGGCGCCACCGAGAGCGGCCGGTGGTCGAGCAATTCCGTCGCGGCGCAATCACCACGTTCACGCTGACCCTCGCCCTCGGCGGAGACAATCTCGCCGTGTGGATACCGCTGCTTCGCGCGAACGGGGTCGTGCACGCCCTGGTCACCATCGTGACGTTCGCCGCGTGGGAGGGGCTCTTCGTCGTCACCACCCAATCCCTCACCAGCCATCCGCGAGTCGTCAAGTGGGGGGCCAGGCACGCGCCGTCATTGTTCCCATGGGTCTACTTCGCTCTGGGGGTGCTGATCCTTTTCGAGTGCGGCACCCTGTAACGTCGTCGGAACGAAGAACGGCGATACCAGACCACTAGCGTGGTCGCCGTGACGCCCAACACTCCGCAGCAGACCCTTCGACGCCTCACGATCATCGTGGCGATCCAGTGGATGGGCGCGACGTTGGGGCTTCCCCTGCTCCCTCTGTTCCTGGAGCATCGCGGCGGCACGCCCACGATCATCGGCTTCATCATGGCGTCGTTCTTCGTCGCCGGCGTCGCCACGCAGTTCGCGCTCGGTCGCCTAGCCGACAAGATCGGACGTCGACCGGTCCTGATCGCGAGCCTCGTCGCCTACGCGATCGCCAGCATGGCGTACGTGCTGCCGGTGACCGCTCCGTGGTTCACCGTGGCACGAATGGTGCAGGGCGCCTCGGCCGGCGCTATCGAAGTCGCGTCGATGTCAGCGGTGGCGGCGCTCTTCTCCGAGGAGACCCGAGGGCGGGCGATCTCGCGGATTATCGCCGCCCAGCTGTTCGGCCTCGCCATTGGCCCAGTGGCCGGCGTCGTCGTGCCGGTGAAGGCGCTCGGCTGGGCCTTTTTCACCGCCGGACTGGTCAGTCTCTGCGCCGCGGGCGTCGCGTTTCGCACGAACCTCGGCGACAAGGCCTACGACCCGACGCCGTTGCCTCGGCTGCAACTGAACCAACAGCTGGTCGGTGCCCTCTTCGCCGCCAGCGCGAGCGGCCTCGCGATCGGCGTCTACGAGGCGTGCTGGAGCCTGCTGATGCACGCGCACCACGCGTCGACGTTGCAGATCAGGCTCAGCTGGACACTGTTCTGCCTTCCCTGGGTGCTGCTCAGTGGGGTCGGCGGTTGGCTGGCCGACCACGCCAACCGCCGCTTCATCGCCCTCGCCGGGCTCTTCAACAACGCGGTGTTCCTCTCGATATACCCGCACATCCACAACAACAATCTGATGCTGTTCTTGGGCTCGCTGGAGTCGATCGGCTCGGCGCTCTCGGTGCCGTCGATTTCGTCGTTGATGAGTCAGGGGGCCGTCCACCGCGAACTGAGTCGCCGTCAGGGCCTCTTCGCTACCTCCAACACGGCGGCGCTCGCTCTCGCCGCCGGACTCTCGGGCTTTCTCTTCACGGTGAATTCGGCGCTGCCGTTCACGGTCATGGCAATCGTCTCGGCCACGTTGGCCGCGACCACGCTCTGGTGGTGGCGCGACGTGACCGGCAACATCACTCACCGGCTCTAGGC
>JANXWA010000010.1 GCA_025351385.1 Acidimicrobiales bacterium
GTCCCTTCAACCCATCGCGAGCCACGACGTCACATGGATCGTCAACGCCTTCAACGACCTTGGCGAGAAGGACGACGCCCCTCTCCGGCTGATCGTCGCCCACACCGCTGAGGGCCACGGGGTTGCGAGGAAGGACAATGACGTCAACTGGCACGTCGGCAACCTCGGACCCGAATGCGAAGCCGTGCGCCACCAGATATCGGAGTGTGACATGTCCGAATTCGTCAGGTAACCCTTGACGAGTACGTTCCCGCCGGCCCGCCGACCGCCCTCTGCGCCCACGACCGTCTCGACGCACCGGGCATCGCAGAGGTCCGAAGTGTGTTCCTTCAAGGGTTGGACTGACGGCCCCACTAGTGTCGGCGCCCATGGGGGAGCGCAGTTTCTGGGGATGGGGCTTCGAAGGCGAGAGCCTCACGGATGGGCAGATCGAGGCCCTCGCCGCTCGAGTTGAACCGCTCGTCGGATCGGCTGCACTCGACCTCGTGGTTGCGCCGAGCGAGCGCGAGATCGTCCTTCTGTCGTCGAGGATCGCGCCGCCCACGACGATCGCTCTTTGGTGCCACGTCGACGACCGCCAGCGCGCCAGCCACACCTACGGCAAGTCCTTTCGCGACGTCGTGCGCGCGCTCGATCGGAACTGGGAGCGCCCGCCCGACGTCGTGGCGACGCCGCCCGACGAGGCGGGGGTGGTCGCGGTCCTCGAGTGGGCCAGTGACGTCGGCGCGATCGTCATCCCCTACGGTGGGGGTTCATCGGTCGCCGGCGGCGTCGAGGCGCCTTTCCACGACGACCGACCGGTCATCAGCTGCGATCTGTCGCGCCTCGACCGGGTGCTCGAGGTCGACGCGACGTCGCGGGCCGCGCGCATCCAGGGGGGCGTCTTCGGGCCGTCCCTGGAAGCGCAGCTGCGGCCCCACGGCCTAACGCTTCGCCACTACCCGCAGAGCTTCGAGGTCTCCTCGCTTGGGGGATGGCTCGCGACGCGTTCCGGTGGACACTTCGCGACGCTGCACACGCACATCGACGACTTCGTCGAGTCGATCCGCGCGGTGACGCCGCGCGGGCTCTGGGAGTCGAGGCGACTCCCGGGCTCGGGCGCCGGGCCCTCGCCCGACCGCGTCATGCTCGGCTCCGAGGGGATCCTCGGCGTCATCACCGAGGCGTGGATGCGACTCCAGGACCGGCCGCGCTACCGCGCCTCGGGGGTCGCGCGATTTGCGTCCTTCGAGGCCGGGGCGCGCGGTGCCAAGGCCTTGGCCCAGTCCGGTCTCTGGCCGTCGAACTGTCGACTTCTCGACGCTACCGAGGCGCTGGTCACGGGCGCCGGCGACGGCACCTCGCACCTCTTGCTCGTCGGCTTCGAGTCGGGCGACCATCCCGTCGACGGACTGCTGCTTCGGGCGGCCGAGATCGTCGCCGACAACGCAGGCCTCTTCCAGGCGAGTGATCGCGACACCTCGGATGACGACGCCGCCGAGCGGTGGAAGTCGGCCTTCCTGCGCGCGCCGTACGTGCGCGACGGTCTGGTGCGGCTCGGCCTCGTCAACGAGACGTTCGAGACGGCGATCACCTGGGACCGGTTCGACGCGTTCGTGGCGACCATCAAGTCCGTCGCTGAGGAAGCCCTGCGCACGGTCGGCGCGTGGCCGGGGCTCGTGACCTGTCGGTTGACCCACGTCTATCCCGACGGGGCCGCGCCGTACTTCACGGTCATCGCGCCCGGACGGCGCGGCGCCCGCTTGGAGCAGTGGGCCCACGTGAAGAGTGCGGTCATGGACGCGATCAGCCAGGGCGGGGGCACGGTGACCCACCACCACTCGGTCGGACGCGACCACCGTCCGGGCTACGACGCCGAGCGGCCCGAGCTCTTCGCCGCGCAGCTGCGCGCGGCGAAATCGGTGGTCGACCCAGAGTGGATACTCAATCCCGGGGTCCTCGTCGATCCTTAGTCCGCCCATTGTGCCGACCTTTGGGCGCTCCGCTGGTCGAGAACCGTCTTCGCCAAGATTTCCCCGGGATCCTTGACAAGGTAGTGAGTAACCACTTACAATGGAGAGATGATGGTGTCAACCCGACAGACCGCCGCTGAGCGCAAGGTCGCGGTGCTCTCGGCCGCAGTCACCGAGTTCGCGCGCTCCGGCTACGCCGGGACCTCCACCGAGACGATCGCGGCGCGCGCCGGCATCTCCCAGCCCTACCTGTTCCGACTCTTCGGGACCAAGAAGGACCTCTTCGTCGCGACCTATCGCCAGGTCGGTGGCCGGATCGTGCGTGACATGACGCGCGCCGCCGACGGCCTCGAGGGCGAGGAGGCGATGCAGGCCATGGGGGCCGCGTACCTCGAAATGATGGCCGACCCCGAGTTGCTCCAGGTCCAGATGCACGGCTTCGCCGCCGCCACGGGCGACGCCGACATCGCCGCGGCCTGTCGCGATACCTTCGACGTGCTCTGGCACTTCGTGAAGGCGACCACCAAGCTCGACGACGAGATGGTCCGACAGTTCTTCTCCGAGGGGATGATGATCTCGGTGATGTCCGCCATTGACCTGCTCTCCGTGTCGGATCACTGGGCGCAGTCGATCTGCCCGAATCCCGAGAAAATGGCGGCCCTCATGGCCGCCACCCACGCTTTGCACTCCAATCGCGCCAGCCAAACAGAACAGAAGGACATACCCGCATGAGCACTCCCTTTTTTTTGAGCTCCGTATCTAGTGACTACTCACAACTAATACTGCCCTCGTGGGCGAAGAGCACGTCCGCGAGGCCCCGTCGCCCACGGACCGTCAACGCACCCACGGTTGCGTTGACGTCGGTCACTGCACGCAGTGACGCCGCTCCCACGGTCACGCCTTCGGGTAAGGGCGGCGGCTGGGCCGTGTTGATCACGGGACTGGCCCTGTTCATGGCGTCGCTCGACAACCTCGTCGTCACGACGGCGCTGCCGGTCATCCGGGTGCGACTTCACGCCGGACTCTCGGGGCTCGAGTGGACGGTCAACGCCTACACCCTGACGTTCGCGGTGCTGCTCTTGACCGCGGCGGCCTTCGGCGAGCGCTTCGGTCGGCGTCGCATGTTCACTATCGGCATCGTCGTCTTCACACTCGCCTCGGCCTTTGCGGCGATCGCGCCGAGCATTGGCTACCTCGTCGCAGCGCGCGCGGTGCAGGGCGCGGGTGGAGCGATGATCCTGCCGCTGTCGCTGACGCTCCTCAGCGCGGCGGTCTCGCCGCAACGTCGCACCGTCGCTCTCGGCATCTGGGGGGCGATCGGTGGGGTGGCCGTCGCCCTCGGGCCGCTCGTCGGAGGGGCGGTCACGACCGGCTGGTCGTGGCACTACATCTTCTGGCTGAACGTGCCGGTCGGTATCGTACTCGTGCCATTGGCCTTTTGGAAGCTGCGCGAGTCGCGCGGGGCCGCGACCCGTCTGGACCTGACGGGCGCGTTGCTCGTCAGTGCCGGGCTCTTCGGGGTCGTGTTCGGCCTGGTGCGCGGCAACGCCCACGGCTGGACCAGCGCGGGCGTCGTCGGATCGTTCGTGGTCGGATCATTGCTGCTCGCGGTATTCATCTGGTGGGAGTTGCGCATCGACACGCCAATGCTGAACCTGCGCCTGTTCCAGGGTCGCGCCTTCGCGGCGACGAACGTCACTGCGTTGCTCTTCAGCTTCGGGATGTTCGGCTCGATCTTCCTGCTCAGCCAGTTCCTCCAGACCGTCCAGGGCTACTCACCGCTCGGCGCCGGTCTTCGCGTGCTGCCCTGGACCGGAGCGCCGATGCTGCTCGCCCCGCTCGTCGGGCTCTTGGCCCAGCGCTGGGGCGGCAAGCCGTTGGTCGTGACTGGCCTGTTCCTCCAGGCGATCAGCCTGACCTGGCAGGCGACGTTGATCACGCCCACGACGCCCTACCTGGACCTCGTGCCGTCGTTCGTCCTCGCCGGGGTCGGGATGACACTCTTCTTCGTGCCGTTGGCCTCGCTGGTCCTCGAGTCGGTGCCCAAGAGCCTCGAGGGTGTGGCCTCGGGGACGAACGCGGCCTTTCGCGAGCTGGGCGGCGTGCTCGGGATCGCCGTACTCGGCGCGGTCTTCTCCTCGTTCGGCGGCTACGCCACCGGCCAGAGCTACGTGCACGGCCTCGGTCCCGCGACCTACGTCGGGGCGGCGGTGGTGCTCGTCGGGGCCTTTTGCGCGATGGCGATCCCGGGACGTGGCTTCACGCGGTCCCGGGCCGTCGCGCAGATCGCGAGGAGCGTCGACGGGATCGAGCTGACGACGTGCTGCGAGGTCGCGGCGGTCTAGGTCGTCGCCGCGCGAGCGAGACCGCTCGGAGTGGCTCGTTGGAATGTGCGAGTTGCCCCTAGGGCCCGATGGTCGTGGTGGTCGTCGACGAGGTCGACGTCGTGGTCGAGGTCGACGTCGTGGTGGTGGTCGGAAGGACGAGATACCTGGACGCGCCGACCCACTTGACGGCGCGACCCAAGGGGGTGGCCACGACGCCCATGGAGGTGCGCAGAGAGCGCGACAGTGCGAGGGCGGCGTTGCCCGCGACGCCCAAGGGGTCAGCGCCGAACTGGCCGAGCACGACGGCGTAGGTCAGCACGGTCGTGCGGCCGACCAGGAAGCGGATGGCCATCACGTCACAGCCCCCGGCCGGGTCGGTGAACCCGGACTTCACGCCCACGACGCCGTTCGTGCCGACTAGTGGCGTATAGGACTGCAGGACCCCGGCGTAGGGGAGGGTCACGCTCGGCAGCGCCACGATGCTGTCAACGATCGGCTCTTCGCTCATGAGAGCGACCGCCATCGCCGCCTGGTCGCTCGCGGTCGAACGGTCACCGGGAGAGATCCCCGTGAGGTCGACGTAGTGCGTGTGGCGAAGACCCAACTGCTGGGCGTCGCGGTTCATGACGCCGACGAAGTTCTTCTGGCTCCATCCGATCATCGACTGGAGCAGCTGGGCGAAGTTCCCCGCGGAGTGCACGAGCAGTCCCCGCAGGAGCATCCCCTCGCAGAGGCGCTCGCCGAGGACGATCTCGGCGTTGGACTGGCCGGAGCGCACGTCGTGGTCGTAGACGGCGACGTCGTGAGCGGTCACGGTGAGACAGGGTCCGCGCTGGTTGTAGGTCAGGGGGAGCTTGTGCAGCACGACCCACGCGGTCATCATCTTGGTGAGACTGGCAATCGGTACGACCGGTTGATGCGGTGACGAGGCGCCCACGCAGAGTTGGGGGACGGCCACGGCGGCCGTTCCTTGTCCGGGCCACGCGAAGACGGTCCGCCGGGGGACGGTCGTCGTGGTTGAGGTCGTCGTCGACGTGGTCGTCGACGTCGGAACGGTTGTCGTCGTGGTCGTTGTCGTCGACGTCGTCGACGTCGTGGTCGAGATTGCAGAGGTCGTCGTGGTCGTGGGCGTCACCGTCGTGGTGGTCGTGGGAGAAACGGGCACCGAGCAAGGGGTGACGAAGGCCGAGGTGGCGATCGCCGTGCTCTCCATCAGGGGCGACAGCGCGAGGACGGTGCACGTCGTGATCACCAGGAGCGAGCCCCGTCGCAGCAAGGTGGACGAGCGGGGATTCACCCTCCCAAACTTACTGGCCGCGACTCGCGATTGGCCCGCACGTCGGTGACGCGACCAGACCCGGTCTCAGGTCGAAGAGGTGGCGAAGGCGACGACCCGGTTCGAGGTCGGCACGAGCATCAGCCCCGCGCCGAGGCCCGGTGTGGGGAAGTGGTTGGCGACCACGCCGACCGCGACGTGTCGACGAACGGCTCCCGTCGCGGGGTCGAGCCCGTAGAGCACGCCGTCTTGTCCGATCGACCAGACCAGCTGGGCCGCCACGATCGGTGGTCCGCCGCCCGAGGTCGCGGTCCAGAGGAGGTGGAGGGCCGGCGGCGACGCAGTGGCCCGCACGGCCACGATGCCACCGAGGCAGGGGAGGTACACGGTCATGGCGCGTGTCGCCGCGGCGCCGTCGATGTCCTGGCTGCACGCCCCCGGCAGGCTCGCCTCACCGTCACCGACGCCACCGAGGTGAGTGCCGTTGAGGAGGTGGACGACGCCCGCCTTCCCCGCGACGACGACTTGGCCGCTCGACAAGAGGACGGGGGCCATCGACAAGTCGAGGTCGGCGACGTTGTCCTGGGCCCAGGTGGTCGGAGCGAAGTACTGGACCAGTCGCATGGAGGGGCTTAGCTCCAGCACGGAGTCGCTGTAGTCGTAGGGGGCAGCGGGGTCCTGCACCGAGCCGTTGCCGACGCTGACCAAGACGTGGCCCTTCTCGTCAATAACGGGCGCCGCGCCACCCATCCATACCGCCCCCTGGCTCTGGCCCGCTCCTTGGTCGACCGTGTAGTACGACGGCCGTCCACCGGACTCCTTGGCCGCTGCGACCGTGCCGCGGTAGTGACCGCAGTCGCCGTAGAGGCCCCCGAAGCCGAAGACGACTCGCCCGCCGTCGAGCGTCAGGCCGGTGCGCTGCAAGAGTGCGGCCGGATCCGAGCCGGCCGGATCGACGCCGCGGGACTGTCTGATCGCGCCGGTCGTGGCGTCGAGTCCGACGAGCACGTGGTGGGGCCGGCCCGCAACGAGTACCTCGGCCACGACGAAGACCTCGTGCCTCACCGGATCGATCACCGGCGTGCCCGTGATGCCGACGTGGGGGGCGATATTGCCGCACGGGAGCGCCGACGCGGCGACGGGGGTCCCTACGTGCCTCGCCCAGAGGACGGCGCCGGTCGTCCCGGAGAGCGCGTAGACGGTGTCGTTCTCGGTGGCGACATAGACGCGACCCGACCAGGCCAGGGGCTCGCCGTAGAGCTGTCCGTCCAGTGTCCGTGACGTCCACGTGGCCCTGGTCGTGTTGACGGACTTCACCGACGCGTCGACGCCCGTCCCACGAACGGACCCGTGGTAGACCGTCCACCCGCCAGCGGTCAAAGTCGGCGCGGCGCCGCTGGTCGACAGACCACTGCTGATGATGAGGACCGCGACGAAAAGGGTGCCCGAGAGCACGCGCCACAGTGTTCGACGTCGAGGTCGGTTGATGGTAGTCACGATGCCGGGAGCCTACCCATCACGCCACGGAGAGCGGTGTGGACCGGACAAGCGAGCACGTGCGCAGAGTCCGACGACGTTGCGTGCCGTTACTCTCGTTAGGTGAGCGACGAAGACGAAGGTGGTCCATTCCAGGGATCGATTCCGAGGGAGCATGACGCCGTTGACGTCTCTCGACGTGGTGCCGCCAGACCCCTGACACGCCCGTCGTGGCGACGCGCTCTGACGATGACAGTCGCGCTGGCGGTCGCCTTGGTCGCCTTGGTCGCGTGGGGTGCCAATTCGCCACTCGGTGCGACCGCGAAAGCCAACCTGCCGTTGTTCACCTCGAGTGTCCACGCGGTCGACGCCACCCAGCTCGGCGCGACGTGGCGGCCGGGATGTCCGGTGGCGCCGGCGCAATTGCGACTGGTGCGGTTGCGCTTCGTTGGCTTCGATGGACGGGCCCGCGTGGGCTCGATCGTAGTGAACGCCAAGGTCGTCGACGCAGTCATCCGTGTCTTCGCGGCGCTCTACGCCGACCGGTTCCCGATCAAACGGATGGTGCCCGAATCGCACTTCGGTGGGTCGGACCCCAGGTCGATGGCGGCGGACAACACCTCGGGCTTCAACTGCCGCTACGCCGTGGCGTCGGGGCCGCACCAGTGGTCGGTGCACGCCTACGGCGGGGCGATCGACGTCAATCCGGTCGAGAACCCGTACCTCTTTGATGGCGCCGCCCAACCGGCGGCCGGTCGGGCCTACCTCGATCGTCACGACGTTCGACCGGGGATGGCCGTACCCCGCGGGGCGCTGACGAAGGGGTTCGCGTCCGTAGGGTGGTACTGGGGAGGACGATGGAGCGCGTCGCCGGACTACCAGCACTTCTCCGCCACGGGCGGTTGAGCCTGCTCACGGGTCTCGCCCTCTCGGGCCTTGCAGTGACCTCGAGTGGCGCCGCGACCTTCACCGGCACGGCCACGAACCGGACCTCGTCGCACGTGGCGTCGTGCAGCACGCTGGCCGACTCCATCCCCGGCACGACGGGTCACGCCGAGCTGTTGACGGTGATCGCGCCCTCGGCCCGGTCCCAGACGGCGGTGGTCCAGATGTACCGCCGCACGGGGGTCTGCTTTCAGTCGGTCGCCGGCCCCTACGCGGCGTTCGTGGGAATCAACGGGGTCTCCGCGCACCACCGCGAGGGCGACCTGACGACGCCGATCGGCCTCTTCGGGATCGAGACGACCATGTACGGGGTCGCCCCGAACCCCGATGTGACCTATCGCTACCACCGGTTCACGTGCGGTGACTGGTGGGACGAGGACCGGCGTTCGGCGCTCTACAACCACTTCGTGCACGTTCCCTGCGCCACCATGCCCAACTTCGCGGGCAACTCCGAGGCGCTCTGGACGAAGGTCCCGGCCTACGACTACTTTGCGGTCGTCAACTACAACACCTCGCCCGTCGTGCCCGGTCGGGGATCGGCCATCTTCTTGCACGTGTCGAAGAACTCCCCGACGACCGGATGCGTCAGCATCGCCAAGGTCCACCTCTTGAAGGTGCTGCGGCTGCTTCGAACGTCGGACCACCCCGTCATCTACATCAACACCCGCGTGTCGTTACAGGGGTGAGCGATTGCCTCGAGCGATATGACCATCTCGCTCGAGCTTCAGTCTGCTGAGGGCGGACTCCAGCGAATCAACGCGGTCCGGTCGGCGTCGACGTAACCGTGCTCGACGAACCAGCGCGCCGACTCGTAGAGCGCGTGCGCGGCCGGCCGCGAAGAGTAGCCGAGCTCCTCGCGGGCCCGCGAGTCGTCGAAGGTCATCGTGGTCGTGGCCATCTTCGCGGCCTCGAGTGGGATCCTCGGCTCGCGGCGCAAGAGGTCGCCCTCGATGAACTGTGAGAGACGCCCGGCGACGAGCGGGAAAACCGAGGGGAAACGTCGATTCGCCAGAGGGAGGCCGGTCGTCTGGGCGAGGACGGTCAGCAGGGCCGCCATCGAGAGGTTCTCGCCACCGAAGATGTAGCTGCGACCCTGGCGTCCCCGTTCGAGCGCGAGTAGGTGGCCGGTCGCGAGGTCGTCGACGTGCGCGACGTTCATCGCCGTGTCGACGAATCCCGGGATGCGGCCGTTCAGGAAGTCGAGGACCACCTTGCCCGACGGCGTCGGTCGATGGTCGTAGGGACCGTGGGGCATCGTCGGCAGCACAAGTACTACCGGGGCCCCCTGGGCGGCGAGGCGCAGGACCTCGTGCTCGGCGACGTACTTCGTCTGCTTGTAGTTCCCGTGGAGGTGTGCGACGTCGGCGACGTCGTCCTCGTTGGACGGCCGCCCGGACTTGGTCCGCCATAGTCCGAGGGTTGCGACGGTCGACGTGTAGACGATGCGCTCGACGCCGGCGGCGGTGGCCGCGCGCACGACGTTGCGACTTCCCTGGACGTTGACGGCGTAGAAGATCGAGGGGTCTTTCGGCCAGAAGCCGAACTTGGCGGCGAGGTGGAAGCAGAAACGCGCCCCGTCGAAGACGTCGGCGAGACTTCCTTCGGTCGTCACGTCCGCGTCGCGACGTCCAACGTCGAGGCCCTCGAGGTTCGACGTCGACGCCCCCGGTTCCAGGATCGCCACGACGTGAGCGCCGCGAGCGAGCAGCGCTCGCGTCACCGCCGAGCCAATGAACCCTGCGGCCCCGGTCACCACCACCCGGTCCCCCCGTTCGAGCTCGAAGCTCACGAGGGGACTCTCGCCTTGGACGAGGGCGTTCGCCGGAGCACTCCCTTGGCCATGGTCAACCCGAACCCGACCAGCCAACCGACCTTCTGCTCGGTGTCAGTCAACAGCTCGTCGAGGGCGTTGACGAAGAGGTCGATCTCCGCTTCGGCGGCGATCAGGGGCGGCAGGAGCTTGATCACGTTCATGTTGTCGGCCGCCACCTGGGTCAAGATTTTGTAGCGCTGGAAGAGCGGTACGACGAGCGTCTGGGAGAACATCGCGGAACGGGTCGCCTCGACCATGCGCCAACGTCGTCTGAGGGCCGGCGTGGTCGGCGGTCCGAAGACGACGCCGATCATCTGGCCCTGGCCTCGTACCTCGTGCAGGAATTCGTGGCGCGTGGCCAACTCCTCGAGTCTCGTCCGCCAAACGTCGCCCATCGCCGAGGCGTGCTCGACGATCCGCTCGTCGTCGAAGACCGACAACGTGGCGAGGCCCGCGACCATCGCCAGCTGATTGCCCTTGAAGGTCGTCGAGTGGACCATGGCCCGGTCCATCGAGGAGTAGACGGAGCGAAAAATCTTGTCGCTCGACAGCATCGCCCCTACCGGGACGAAGCCGCCCGAGAGCGCCTTGGAGACGGTGATGATGTCGGGGGAGAGGCCGTAGCGCTCGAAGGCGTAGAAGCGGCCCGTGCGACCGAGGCCGGTCTGGACCTCGTCGCAGATGAAGAGAGCCCCCGCCTCGTGGACGGCGGCCTCGAGTGCGCGCCACCGCTCGGCGTCGAGCTCGAAGACACCCTTGCCCTGGATGGGCTCGACAATGAAGGCCGCCACGTCTCCTCGACGGAGTTCCTTCTTCAGCGCGTCGAGGTCGCCGAGGGGGACCTCGGTGGTGTCGGGCATCAAAGGGCCGAAGCCGCTGCGGAACTCGGCCGACCCGTTGAGCGCTAGCGCGCCCATCGTGAGGCCGTGGTAGGCGTGGGCGTGGTAAAGGATCCGGTGGCGCTTGGTGCTGGCCCGAGCGAACTTGATCGCGGCCTCCACCGCCTCGGCACCGGAGTTGCAGAAGAAGGCCCGCTCGATCTGTTGGGGGCTGCGGGTCACCAATTGCTCGGCCAGCAGGCCGGGCAGGAGGGCGCAGTCCATCTGGACCATGTTGGGTAGGTCGGCGTCGAGGGCCTGGCGCAATGCGTCCTTCACGACTGGGTGGCTGCGACCGAGCGCGAAGACCCCGAATCCGCTCAGCAGGTCCAGGTAGCGCATGCCTTGGTCGTCGTAGAGGTAGCAACCCTCGCCGCGTTGGTAGAAGCGGTCGAAGCCGAGTGTCGTGATGACCTTGGTCAACTTGGGGTTGAGGTAGCGCTCGTGGAGCTCGAAGTTTTCCCCGTGGCGTTCTTCCAGCAGCTTCGAAAGATCAAAGGGCATGGCGCTCCTCTCAGTGGCCACAATCTATTACCGCGGGACTGTGCACGTCGCTTCTGATAGTCGTCGCCGTTCACTACGATTCGCACATGACGTATGCGAGTGACGGCCACATCCTCGCCATCGACGTGGGCGCCACCTTCATCAAGTTCGGGCTCGTCAACTCGGTCAGTGGCCAGCTCACCGATCAGAGTCGGATCGAGACGCCCTATCCCTGTCTTCCCGGGCAACTCATCGAGGTGCTGGCGAACGAGATCGCGCGCAGCAGGTGCGATCACGTGGGCGTTGGGTTTCCCGGCGATTTTCGCGACGGCGTCGTCGTCGAGCCAGGCAACCTTTCGCGCGCTGGCGGCATCTCGACCGACATCGACCCGGTGATCCATGACCAGTGGGTCGGGCTGGACCTCGAGCGGGCCCTGAGGTCCGCGACCGACCGCGACGTACGCGTCGTCAATGACGCGACGCTGGCCGCTCTCGGATGCTGCGAGGGGAGTGGTCGAGAGTTGGTGGTCACACTGGGGACCGGGTTCGGCATCGCCTTCGTCGTGGACGGCGTCAACCAGGGTATCCGCGACGTCGGCGGACTGGTCTTTCGGGACTCGCGAACCCACGATCAACTGCTCGGCGAACCGTCGCGGATGCGCGACGAGGACCGGTGGCACGATCTGTTGCATCTCGCGGTCTGTGACTTTGCGGCGGAGTTCACGCCCGACACCATCCACGTCGGGGGAGGCAACGCCCGTCGGGTCCGGCCCGACTTCTTTGACGATCTCGGACGGCGAGTCATCTTTAGCGACAATGAGGCGACCTTGCGCGGAGCGGCAAAGCTGTTCACTGTGTGAGAGGTTCCCTGTCATTCGAACACTTCGCGAAGAGGTGAAGCTCGAGTTTGAATCGTCGTGTTCGCCCTGAGCGTCGACACCCGTCGCCACTACTCTGAGAAGATAGCAACGTCGCGCGGACCTACTTCGTGTGGACTGGGAACGAGGACGAATGACCACCATCTTCGAAGAGGAGATCATCTCCCAGGCCGACATCCTGCGCCGCCGAGCACGCGAAGGAGCGCAACAGGCCGCGGCAGCCGCAGCGACGTGGGACGGCATCACGCACGGCGTCGTGGCCGCACGGGGTTCGTCGGACAACGCGGCCATCATGTTCCAGTACCTCGCGGGCCAGGAGCTCGGTCTGCTCGTCGCGCTCGCGGCGACCTCGCTCTACGAAGGTGAGACGCTGATCGGACTCGACGGCACGGGAGTTCTGGTGATCTCCCAATCGGGTCGCACGCCGGGCATGATCGAGGTCCTTCGTCAGGCCCGCGCCCAGGGCCGCCCCGCGGTGGTCATCACGAACGACGTCAACTCACCGGTGGCGACCGCGAGCGACACGGTCATTGATCTGTGCGCCGGTCCGGAGGAGGCGATCGCCTCGAGCAAGACCTTCTCCACCACGTGGCAGGCCCTCGCGCAGTTGGTGGAGGCGCTGAAGGGAACGTCGCTCGAAGGTCTCGACGTGCTCCCCGACGTAGTCGAGCGGGTGTCGCGCTGGGCGCTCAGTGCGTCGATGCCAACCTCGATCCTCAACGCGCCGGGCGGCTTGACGGTGGTCGGACGGGGAATTGGCTTCGCGGTCGCCTCGGAGATCGCGCTCAAGGTCAGGGAGGTGACCGGCATCCGGGCCGAGGCCTTCGCGGCGGCGGACTACCTCCACGGTCCGAGCGGCGCCGACGGGGCGCAGAGCACGCTGTTGTTAGTTCTGACCGACGAGTTAACAGACGAGATTGCCACCAGCGTCCTCGAATCGTGCCGTCAGATGGGAATGGGAACGGTGGTGTTGCGCACATCGCAACGCGCATCGTGTGAGTGCGACGACGAAATTCTCATCGAAGCAGTGACTCCGAACTGGGTGCTCGGCCTCGCGCAGGTGATCGTGGGACAGGTTCTGGCGCTGCGCATCGGTGAGCTCCGTCATCGCCCCATCGACACGTCGCCGGGCCTGAACAAAGTGACGTTGACGGCGTAGTTCGCGAACGATTTCGCGCGGCCCTTTGTACTAGGTTCACTGGCAGGTGCATTCCCGGGGGAGGCGAAGCGCATGGTGCCAGATGCAGAACTGACCGTCAGGATCAGTCGGCATCAGGCGTCGTCGGTAGGGATTCCCAGCCTCCTCGCTCGAATGGACCCTAGCGTTTTCAATCGTCGTTAAGGCAGTGAACTGGTGAACCCACGGGTTCTTAAGTGGAGGAGTTGCATCATGAGAAGTAAGTTCAAAGCGGGTCTCTTCGCTTCGTCCCTGGCCTTGATCGCCAGCACCTGCGTGGTGGCGCCATCACTCGCCGGTGCGGCGCCTCAGAAGGCCCTGAACCTGGACAACGAGCAAGGTGAGCTCTGGCCCTGCGCCTTCACCCCGTTCAACGGCTTCGACGCCCAGTTCTCGATCGGCGTCACCTACGAGACACTGGACTTCATCAACGCGCTCCAGAATCAAAAGACGACACCGTGGCTCGCGACGGCTTACGCGTGGAGCAACAACAACAAGACGCTCACGTTCACTATCCGCTCCGGCGTGAAGTTCAGCGACGGCACGCCGTTCTCGGCCGCTGACGTCGCCTATTCATTCAACCTGTTGAAGAAGTACCCGGCGCTTGACCTCAACGCGATTTGGTCCGTGCTCTCCAGCGTCACGCAGTCCGGCTCCGACAAGGTCGTGCTGAACTTCTCGACCGCGGCCGTGCCCTACTTCTACTACGTCGCCGGTCAGGTGCCGATGGTGCCAAAGCACATCTGGAGCAAGATCGCCAACCCGGTGACCGATCCGATCTCGCACCCGATCGGCACGGGCGGCTACATCATGTCCAAGTGCACGCCGCAGAACATCCAGTGGACGGCGAACCCGCACTACTGGCAGCCCGGAATGCCGACCGTGAAGACGTTGAACATGCCCGCCTTCTTGTCGAACAACACCGCGAACGAGTACCTCGCGACTGGTCAGTCGGCGTACGGCGCGCAGTTCATCCCGAACATCAAGACGTACTTCGTCGCGAAGAAGGCCGGCAACGGCTACTGGTTCCCACCGGTCGGCAACGTCGTGCTCTTCCCGAACCTGAAGTCCGGACCGACCACCGACGTCGCTGTCCGCCAGGCCATCAGCTATGGCATCAACCGCGCCACGGTCTCCAAGATCGGTGAGTACGGCTACGAGCCGCCCGCGAGCCAGACCGGCATCGTCTCGCCGACGTACTCGTCGTGGTCGAGCAGCGCCGCCTCGTCGTACTTCGGCAACTCGTATAACCCGACCAAGGCCCAGTCGATCCTGAAGGCCGACGGCTACACGAAGGACTCGAGCGGTGTCTTCGCCAAGAACGGCAAGGAGCTGTCGCTGTCGATCATCACCAACGGCGGCTACTCCGACTGGGTCGCCTCCGTGCAGGTGATCGCCCAGGAGCTCTCCAAGATCGGTATCAAGACGAAGGTCGACCCGGTCGCGAGCAGCAACTTCACGACCGACGTCCTGAACGGTCAGTTCCAGCTCGCCTACGACAACGAGTCGGGCGGACCGGCACCGTTCTACGAGATGCGCCAGTGGATGTACTCGAAGAACTCGGCCGCGATCGGCAAGCCGGCGTCGTCGAACTGGGAGCGCTTCAACAGCCCGGCCGTCGACAAGCTGCTCAACCAGTACGGCGCGACGACGAGCTCGGCCCTGCAGCACTCGATTGTGAACCAACTTCAGATGGTCATGGTCAAGCAGCTGCCGGTCATCCCGGTCCTCGAGTTGGTCGACTGGTTCCAGTACAACAACAAGGAGTACTCCGGATTCCCGAGTCCCTCCAACCCCTACGCGCAGCCGGCCATGTATAACGTGCCCGACTGGGGCGTCGTGGTATTGCACCTGAAGCCACTCAAGTAAACAATTGCCGGTCTGAGTCGGGGAGATGAGGTTCCTTACTCGCCGTATAGGTTTTCTGCTCGTCGCACTGTGGGCAGCCCTGACGGTGAACTTCTTCATCCCCCGACTCATGCCCGGCAACCCCGCCGAGGCGATGATGGCGAGGTTCAAGGGGCACATCAACCCCGCGGCCATCCACGCCCTCGAAGTGGCCTTCGGCGTCAATTCGCATCAGAGCCTGGTCTCGGCCTACTTCGCGTACCTCAACGACACCATCCATGGCAACCTCGGGATCTCGTTGCTCAACTTCCCGCTGCCGGTCTCGACGGTCATCGCGAGGGCGCTGCCCTGGTCGCTCGGCCTCGTTGGGCTTTCGACGATCTTCGGATTCATCATCGGCACAGCCCTGGGCGCCATCTCGGCGTGGCGCCGCGGTGGCCTGCTCGACAACGTCCTGCCGCCGGTCTTCATCGTCGTGTCGGCCTTCCCGTACTTCTGGATCGGCCTGCTCTCGATCTGGTTCTTCGCGTTGACGCTGGGCTGGCTCCCGATCCTCGGTGGCTACTCCGAAACGGTCACGCCGACCCTGACGTTCTCCTTCGTGCTCGACATCTTGGACCACGCCGTCCTGCCGGCCTTCACGATCCTGATCACGTCCATTGGCGGGTGGATACTCACGATGCGCAACAACATGATCACCGTCGTCGCCGAGGACTACGTGAGGATGGCCCGCGCCAAGGGCCTGAAGCCCCGGCGCATCCTTTGGCAGTACGCCGGACGAAACGCCCTGTTGCCCAACCTCACGGGCTTTGCCATGTCGCTCGGCTTCGTGATCTCGGGCGCGATCCTCGTGGAGTACGTCTTCAACTACCCCGGCGTCGGGTTCCTCCTGCTCCAGGCCGTCCAGAGTGAGGACTTCCCGCTCATGCAGGCGCTCTTCTTGCTGATCACGATGGCCGTACTGATCGCCATCTTCGTCGCCGACATCGCGACGGCACTACTCGACCCGCGAACGAGGACCAACTGATGAGGGTGCTCGAGAGGATCGGTCGGACGCTCCTGCGGGTGTCCAAGTTCCTGCGCCGCGATAAGAAGGCGATGGCTGGAGCGATCATCCTCTTCGTGCTGCTGGTGATCACGGCCTTCCCGAGCTGGTTCACCCCGCACGACCCCTCGGCCGAGATCTACACCCCCGGCACTGGCGTCTCGTGGAACCACCTCTTGGGTACGACGTCGTTCGGCCAGGACGTCTTCTCCCAGGTCATGGCCGGCACCCGCCAGTCGGTCCTGATCGCGCTGATCGTGGGCTTCCTCTGCACCATCCTCTCGGTCATTATCGGGATCACCGCGGCCTACACCGGGGGCTGGGTCGACGACACGCTGTCGCTGTTGACCGACGTCGTACTCGTCATCCCGACGTTCCCGCTCATCATCGTCATCGTCGGCTACGTCAAGAGCGCGGGGTTCTGGCTGATGGTCTTCGTTCTCGTCTTCACCGGCTGGTCCTACGGCGCGCGCCAGCTCCGCGTCCAGGCGCTCTCGCTGCGCAACCGTGACTACCTGCTGGCCGCCAAGGCCCGCGGCGAGTCCAGCTGGTACGTCATTTTCGTCGAGCTGATCCCGCCGATGACGTCGCTCATTGTCGCCAATTTCCTCGGCACCTCGCTCTACGCCGTGCTCGCCGCGTCCGGCCTGCAGTTCGTCGGACTGGGCAACATCAACGAGCAGTCCTGGGGGACCATGCTCTACTGGGCGCAGAACAACGAGGCGCTTCAGACCGGACTTCCGTTGTGGGCCCTGGCACCGGGCGTCGCGATCGCCGTGCTCGGCAGCGGGCTGGCGCTACTCAACTACGCCTTCGACGAGGTGGCGAACCCGGCGCTTCGCCCCGTGCGCGCGACGAAGATCAAGGCTGTCTCGTGACCGGACCCGTCCTCCAGGTGCGCAACCTGCGCGTCGAGTATGCGACGCCCTCCGGTCCGGCCCAGGCCGTCGAGGACGTCTCGTTCGACCTCGCCCAGGGCGAGTTCCTCGCGATCGTCGGTGAGTCGGGCTGTGGCAAGTCCACCCTGCTCTTCGCCGTCGCGCAGCTACTCACCTACCCGGGCAGCCTGGCGGGCGGATCGGTGCTGTTCGACGGCGTCGACTTCACGTCGCTCAGCCCCGAAGAGCTGCGCCAGCACCGCTGGCGTGACATCTCGGTCGTCATGCAGAGCGCGATGAACGCGCTCAACCCGACGCTCACCATCGCCGCGCAGTTGGCCGACGCCTGTCGCGCCCACACCGACTGGAACGACGAGAGGATCGAGCAACGCTCGGCCGAGGTCCTCTCGATGGTGGCGATCGACCCCGTCCACCTCAAGAGCTACCCCTTCCAGCTCTCGGGCGGCATGCGCCAGCGCGCGATGATTGCGATGGCGCTGCTCTTGGAGCCCAAGCTCGTGATCATGGACGAGCCGACGTCGGCCCTCGACGTCGTGGCCCAGCGGTCCCTGATGCACCAGGTCGAGACGCTGCGACGCCAGCTCGGTTTCGCCGTCATCTTCGTCACCCACGACATGAGCGTGGTGTCGCACTACTCGGACCGCCTCGCCGTCATGTACGCCGGGGAGGTGGTGGAACTCGGACCGACGCGCGAGGTCTTCGACCACCCGGAGCATCCCTACTCTCGGGGACTTATGGAGGCCTTCCCGTCGCTGTTGGGCGAACGGCGCCAACTCACGGGCATCGCCGGCAACCCGCCGTCGCTCGTGAACCCACCAGTGGGCTGTCTCTTCGCCGATCGCTGCGCCCACGCCAACGACGAGTGCCGAACGGTGCGACCCGAGCTGATCACCTACGGCGAGCACCAGGTCCGCTGCCACCTCGTGGCGAGGAGTAAGCAGCCATGAACGGGCCGATTCTTCGGGTCCAGGGGATGACGAGGCTCTTTCGCGTGGGGGGGTTCCGCTCGCACGGCCAGCTCCACGCCATCGACGACGTCAGCTTCGAGGTCGCCCCGGGCGAGATCGTCGCGCTGGTGGGAGAGTCCGGCTCGGGCAAGTCGACCATCGCGCGGGTCCTCGCCGGCCTCTACCCGCCGACGTCGGGCACGTTCGTCTTCGAGGGCAAGGCCGTGGGTCGTCACGAGAGCCGCGCGGTGCGCGGCGACATGCCCATGGTCTTCCAGGACCCTTTCGGCTCGATCAACCCGGTGCTGCGCGTCGGTCACGGCCTCCTACGCTCGCTGAAGCTCCACCGCCCGGACGTCGCGAAGGCCCAGCGATTCGCCGAGGCGGTGAGGCTCGTCGAGAAGGTGGGCCTGACTCCCGGCGACGAGGTCCTGCGGCGCTACCCCCACGAGCTCTCCGGCGGCCAGCGGCAGCGCCTCGGCTTCGCCCAGGCCCTCGCGTCGCGCCCGTCGTTGATCCTCGCCGACGAGCCGGTCTCGATGCTCGACGTCTCGATCCGCATCGGGCTACTCAACGTCATGAAGGAGCTGCGCGACTCCGAGCGCGTCTCGTTGCTCTACATCACCCACGACCTCGCGAGCGCGCGCTACGTCGCCGACCGCATGATCGTGCTGTACGCGGGGCGCATCGTGGAGGAGGGCACGACCGACGAAGTCATCGGCTCTCCCCAGCACCCCTACACGCGCCTGTTGATGTCCTCGGCACCGGACCCGTACCTGGCGCCGACGACCTTCGAGGGCGACGACCTCGGTGAGCCGCCCAAGGTCATCGATCCCGGGCCGGGCTGTCGGTTCGCCCCCCGATGCCCCCTCGCCATGGACGTCTGCCGATTGAGCACCCCGGAGTTCGTCGCGGTGTCGCTGACCCACAGGGCGGCCTGCTACGCGGTGGAGGTGCCGTGACCAGCCTCGTCCCTCGACCGCGCAGCGTCATCGAGCACCCCGGCACGGTCACCTGGGTGTCGCCCCTACGGGTCTCGGTGGACCGGGTCTTTCGCGGCGTGGTCGAACTCTTCGGCGACGACCTGCGGGTCTCGGTCGGCTGGGACGTGGTCATTGGCGACGCCGAAGGCCCGGACCTCGACGTCCGTCGCGATGACTCCCTGGGTGATGAGGCGTTCCGCCTGCGCGTCGGTGCGACGACGACGATCGAGGCGAGCACCGCGGCCGGCGTCGCCTACGCGCTGACCGTCCTGCGCCAACTCGGTCCGGCCGCGCTGTGGTCGACGACGGCGACGACGCTGGACTCGGCGCAACTGGCCTGCGTGGAGGTCGTCGACGGCCCTCGATTCGGGTGGCGGGGGATCCACCTGGACGTCGCGCGGCACTTCTTCGACGTCGCCACGGTCTGTCGCCTGATCGACCAGATCGCCGCGCATCGACTCAACAAGCTGCACCTGCACCTGAACGACGACCAGGGCTGGCGCGTCGAGGTGCCGACGTGGCCCCGCCTGACCGAGGTCGGGTCGCGGCGCCGATCCTCACCGGTCGGTTACGAGGACCTCCAACTCGACGACGACGTTGTCCACGGGGGCTACTACAGCGCCGAGGACCTCGAGACGATCCGACTCCACGCCGCGCGACGGATGGTCCAGGTAATCCCCGAGATCGACCTGCCCGGCCACGCCCAGGCGGTCATCGCGGCGTACCCCGAGCTGGGCAACGTCACCGAGCCCCTCGAGGTATGGACGCGTTGGGGGATCTCCGAGCACGTGCTGAACGTTGGACCGAAGGCGCTCTCCTTCGCCCAGGAGGTCGTTCGCTACGTCGCGGGTCTCTTCCCGGGCAGTCCGGTGCACATCGGTGGCGACGAGTGCCCGACCATCGAGTGGGAGAGCAGCGCGGCGGCGCTGGCCGTGATGCTCGAGCACCGGTTCATCGACGCCCGCCAGCTCCAGGGCCTCTACACCGAGCGTCTCGCCACGGCGCTCGCCGCCGACGGTCACGAGGTCGTCGCCTGGGACGAGGTGCTCGACGCGCACGTCCCGCCGGGCACGATCATTGCCGCCTGGCGTCACGTCTCCAAGGGGACCGAGGCCGCACGACGGGGCCTCGATGTCGTCATGGCCCCGATGGAGTTCCTCTACTTCGACTGGCTGAGCAGCGACCACGCTGACGAGCCGGTCGCCGTCACCCCGCAACCGTTCTTCACAACCTGGGAGAAGGTCTACGGCTTCTCCGTCATCCCGTCGGACCTCGAGCCCGAGTTCCACCATCACGTGCGCGGCACGCAGGCCCAACTGTGGACCGAGTACATCGCGTCGCGCGACCACCTTGACTACATGGCCTTCCCGCGGATCGCCGCGTTCGCCGAGGTCGCCTGGGGCACGACGGGCGACGTCGACGAGTTCCGCGGCCGTCTGGAGGGCCACCTTGATCGCCTCGCCGCGATGGGCGTTCGTTTTCGACCCCTCGACCCCGCGTGACCCTCGACGACGGCTTCATCGTCTCCATGATGCGCACGTTCTGCGCGCCGCCGACCGACGAGGCAATCGAGCGCATCCGATCGCTCACCACCCGGGAGTTGGCGATGACCCTGTCGCGGCTGCGCGTTGAGGAGAACGACGTCCTCGAGGTCACGGCCCCGTGGGACGCCTTCCGACGTGACGGCGAGTGGCTCGACCTGCTCGCCGCGCTGGTCGTGACCATCGAGCGGGACCGCGGCGACGTCGACGCTCCGTTGCCGATCTGGCCCGACCTGGACGAGTCCGGCGCGCCGGGGAGGTTTCTTTACCTCTACCTGTTCGCGTTGTGCGCGGCGGGGATGGAGGAGTTCTTGGCGCGCGAGGGATGTCCCGAGCACGTGGTCGAGGGCACCCTCGGTGTGCTGGCCCGTCACGTCGCGATCCACCGGCGAAAGCACGCGTCTGTCGGCGTCGACGCCGGCTGGTGGATGCTGCCCACCCTGCGCGGAGAGATCGTCGATGTCGGCTGCCTCCAATACCACCGCGTCAACTTGGGCGTCGGCACCTTGTCGCCGAGCCCCTGGTACTCCGACGACGACGTGGCGAGAATGGGCGTGGGGTTTCGCCACGGTGACCCGTCGGTCGGCATCCACATCCCCGATCGCGCGCCGATCACCCCCGAGCGGCTCGACCAATCCTTCGCCGAGGCCCGCGAGGTGCTGGGGCGGCTGTGGCCGGTAGCGCAGCGCCGATTGGCGACGTGCCAGACGTGGATGCTCGACGACCACCTCGCGCGCTACCTGTCCGAGACCAGCAACATCCTCGCCTTTCAGCGGCGCTTCACGCTGTTGCCGGTGTGGGTCGAGGACGACGCGGATACCCTCGAGTTCGTCTTTCGAAGTCCCGGTACGGCGATGGCCGACCTGCCTCGCACGACCACGCTGCAGCGTGCGATATTGGACGTGCTCGAGAGCGGTGGTCACTGGCGGGCCCGCACGGGCTGGCTCGACTTCGACGGAGTGTCCTGAGCGAGCGCTGTGACCTGAGATTCAATTGCATCTGAACCCGGGATATCTGTCAGAAACTCCCAATTTCGTCGACATCCTTGTGAGAAAATCACATAGAGTTGTCCGATGGACACCAAGACCCGAAGGGCGACGATCGCGGAACGACTGAGGCTCGAGGGCGAAGCCTCGATCGTGGAGCTGGCGGCGATGTTCGGCACGTCGGAGATGACGATCCGTCGCGACCTCGACCTGTTGGAGGTGAAGGGACTGGCCCGGCGCGCGCGCGGTGGGGCCATCGCGGTGCAGAGCCGATCGTTCGAACCGCCGATCCTGCAGCGCGCGACCCACATGGCCCTGGCGAAGCGCCGAATTGGCGCCGCCGGCGCCGAGCTGTTGCGCGAGAACGAGACCGTCGTGCTCGACGTCGGCACGACGACCCACGAGATGGCCAAGGCCATCCACCCCGACCTGCACGTCACGGTGATCACGAGCTCTCTCTTGATCGCGACCGAGCTCAGCACCAAGCCCCGGGTGCGCACGATCGTCTCGGGTGGTGTCGTTCGCCACGGCGAGATGAGCCTCGTCGGGGCGCGGGCCGAGTCCTCCTACGACGACCTCAACTGCGACACCGTGTTCCTCGGCGTCGCCGGCATCAGTGACGCCAAGGGCGTCAGTGAGTACAACCTCGACGACGCCAAAGTGAAGCAGGCGGCTATCGCCTCGGGCCGGCGCATCGTCGTGCTGGCCGACTCCTCCAAGCTCGGCCAAGTGGCCTTCGTCACCGTGGCGCCGATGAGGGTGATCGACCTCGTGATCACTGACGCCGGCCCGGAGAACCCGGTCGTGCGATCGATCAAGAAGCAGGGAATCGAGGTGCTTCACGTGGAGCCCGCGCAAAAGGAGAATGACTGATGACGCGTTTCCGTTCGATCTTCCCGGACGTAGCCCGTCCGCTCATCGCCATGGCCCACGTGCCGCCGCTGCCGGGCACGCCGCTCTACGACGCCGCCGCCGGGGTCCAGGGCCTCATCGACCACGTGAAGCGCGACACCGAGCTGCTGCTCGACGGCGGCTTCGATGCGATCCTCTTCTGCAACGAGGGTGACCGCCCCTACCAGCTGCACGCCGGCCTCGAGGCGTCGGCCGTCATGGCCCGTGTCGCGACCGAGTGCCGACCGACCGACCGGCCCTTCGGCGTCGACTTCCTCTGGGACGCCCAGTGCGCCCTCGCGATCGCGGTCGGCACCGGGGCGTCGTTCATGCGCGAGGTCGTCACCGGCTCGTGGGAGTCCGACATGGGCGCCTGGAACCCGGACGTCGCGACCCTGCTGCGCGACCGGCGCCGCTTCGGCCGTGACGACCTGGCGATCTTCGCCAACATCACCCCCGAGTTCGCCAGTTCGACCGGACAGCGCACCCCGGCCCAGATCGCGCAGTCGACCGTCGTGTCGAGCCTCGTGGACGTCATCCTCGTCTCGGGTCCAATGGCCGGCAGCGAGCCCGACGTGCGCACCGTCGCCGAGGTGCGCGAGGCCCTCGATCCGTCGGTGCCGGTCCTGCTCAACACCGGTTCCAAGGCCGAGACGATCAAGGAGTACTTCAAGTACGCGAACGGCTGCATCGTCGGCAGCTACCTGAAGCGAGACGGCTACACGTGGAACGAGGTGGACCCCGAACGTGTGAAACGATTCGTAGATGCCGCCCGCAGTGCCTGAACCAAGTCGACGACTTCTCCTCGGGATCGACATCGGCTCGTCGGGCGTGAAGGCGGTCCTGCTCGACGCCACCGAGGGCATCGTCGCCTCCGCGAAGCGTGACGTCGCGATGTACTGCGACCACCCCGGTTGGGCCGAGGCCGACGCGAACGAGTGGTGGGAGACCGTCGGCGCACTCGTGCCGGAGCTGCTGGCGTCGGCCCACGTCACCAGCGCCGACGTCGCGGGGGTGGCGACGACGGGGATGGTGCCCGCGATTCTCTGTCTCGACGCGCAGGGCCGACCGCTCCGTCGCGCGATCCTCCAGAGCGACGCCCGCGCCACTGACGAGATCCGCGAGATTGGTGAGGCTCTGGGTGACCTCGACCTGTTGGCGCTCACCGGCTCCGTTCTCTCTCAGCAGTCGGTCGCGCCGACGGCCCTGTGGCTCTCGCGCCACGAGCCCGACGTCTGGTCGAGGACCGCCTCGATCCAGGGCTCGTACGACTGGCTGGCCCGACGGCTCGGGGCCCTCGCGCACGTCGAGCACAACTGGGCGATCGAGAGCGGCCTCTACGACATGGACCTCGCGCCTCTCGCCGCCATGCAGGAGGTCACCGACATCCGGTGGCCCGTCCTCTTGGACGTGCGCACGCCCGCCAGCCTGGTGGGCGAGGTCAGCGCCGACGCGGCCGAGGCGACCGGTCTGGCCACCGGGACGGCCATCGTCGTCGGCGGAGCCGACCACGTGCTCTCCGCCTACGGCGCCGGACTCGTCAACCAGGGTGACTGCCTCGTCAAGCTGGGCGGCGCGAGCGACATCCTCGTGGTGAGTGACTCGGTGTTCCTCGACGCCCGCCTCTACCTCGACAGTCATCCGATGGAGGGCAAGTGGCTGCCCAACGGCTGCACGGCGACGGCCGGTTCGCTCCTGCGCTGGGAGCAGGCGATCTTCAGTGGAGCACCGCTCGACGAGCTCGACGCGCAGGCCTCGTCGAGCGGCCCCGGCGCCCTCTTGGCGCTGCCGTACTTCCTGGGCGAGAAGACGCCGCTGCACGACCCCGATCTTCGAGGGGTGCTGCTCGGTCTCAATCTGACGACGACCCGTGGTGACATCCACCGCGCCTTCCTCGAAGGGATCGCCTACGCCGTGCGGTCCCACTTCGAGGTCTTCGCCGAGGGCGGCCTCGAGGTCGGCACGACGAGGATCACGAACGGCGGGTCCAAGTCGCGCCTGTGGCGAGAGATCCTCGCGAGCGTGCTGGACCGCGACCTCGTCTCGATCGTCGACCACCCCGGTGCCTCCTACGGCGCGGCGGTCATCGCCGGCCTCGGGGTCGGGGTGATCAACGACTGGTCCTACGTGGCGGGCTCGCTGGCGTCGGGCGAGACGATCTCACCGAACCGCGGTCAGGTGGCGCTCTACGACGAGCGCTATGGCCAGTACCGGGAGCTCACCATCGCGACGAGGCCGTTCTCGCACGCGTTGGCCCGCGCCAACCGCTAGGCACCCGAGGGGATCCAGATCGCCGCGGTCTCGTCGCCGTAGGCGCCACAGCGCCCCCGGAGGTACTGGACGCCGACCCACGCGCAGATGAGCGCGTCGAGGGCGTCCTCGAACCTCTTCAACTCGGCCTTGGTGCCTGTTTCGAGGGACTGACGCGACGGCAACGGCAGGTCGATCGCCGCGATGGTCTTGGCGAGCTCGTCGTAGATGCGGCGCCACTGTTCCACGATCAGCCGGCGCTGCTCGGCCAGGGACTTCTCCTCGTCACGCCAGTAGCGCGTCGCCCGGCTGACCTTGTACTCGACGCGATAGTCCTCGTGGAGCAGGGCCAGCAGCGCGGGGTGGGGGTAGACCTCGACGAGGGCCGGCGTCTCACCGCAGGTCGCGGTCGTGGTCGCCACCCGAAAGCCGAGCCGTCCGAATCGCTGGGTCAGTTCACGACCGACGTCGCCGGGCCGAGTCGCCGTTGGGGAGTGGGTGCTGCATCCTCGCGCCCCGAACGTGTGTGACACGGCGTTGTCGGCTGCTCGACGTCCGGTGATCGCACCGATCGCAACGGGCATATCGACGGTGACGAGGTCGACCGGCTGGCCACCGAGCAGCCTCCGGGCCGCTTCGAGGAGGGCGCCGACGTCGGGCCTCTCGCCGCGTGGCGTGCGCGTCCAGTCGACCAGCGTTCTGTCGGCCAGATCGATGAACTGGCTGTAGCTCGGGGCCAGACCGGCGCAACGCCAGTGGCCCGCGGACTCGGTGATGAGTGCGACGCCGCTCGGTTCGTGCTCGGTCCACGCCGGGTCGAGGGCCAGAATGCTCGCCATGTTGAGGTCAGACTACGTCGCGATTCGCTTCTCACCGGGCACCTCGCCGGTGATTCGGATAGGGGCCTCAGCCGTCGAAGCTCCCGTGACGGCCGGATCCGGCGACGAAGCGGGCGACGGCTTCAGCCATCTCGGCGCGCACCGAAACCTTTGCGTGCTCGAACTCGATGCGCATCGCCGCGGACTCCTCGAGTCCCCACCCTTCGTACATCGAGAGGCGGTCGTGGCGCATGCAGACCTCGGGGAATGCGGCGATCTCCTCGGCGAGCGCGACGGCGATGGCGCGGGCCTGGCCCTTGGCGACCACGCGGTTGACGAGGCCCATCGAGAGCGCCTCATCCGCCCCGACGGCCCGACCCGTGAGGATTAGGTCGAGGGCCCGACCGGTGCCGACGATTCGTGGCAGTCGCACGGTGCCCCCGTCGACCAGCGGCACGCCCCAGCGTCGGCAGAAGACGCCGAGCGTGGCGTCCTCCTCCATCACCCGCAAGTCGCACCAGAGGGCGAGCTCGAGGCCTCCGGCAACGGCGTAGCCGTCGATGGCGGCGACCACGGGCTTGGCGAGCATCATCCGCGACGGTCCCATCGGGCCATCGCCCTCAGGGTCGAACCGGTTGGTCGAGTCGGTGCCAATCGCTGAAAGGTCGGCCCCGGCGCAGAACGTGCCGCCCTCGCCCGCGAGGACCGCGACCTTAGCGGTGTCGTCGGCCTCGAAGTCGCGAAAGGCCTGGGCCAATGCGTCGGCGGTGTCACGGTTGACGGCGTTTCGCTTCTCGGGCCGGTTGATCGACACGACGAACGTGGCGCCGTTTCTCTCGGTGTTCACCAGTGGCTCGGTCATGGCTGCATCCTCTCTCGTACGGCTTGGCGAGGCGATTCGCCAACGGCCGACTGCGGCGGGCCGTCGATGAGGTGGACTTCCTTGGGGCCATGTGGGCCGCGAGGCGCTGTCGAGCGAACTCGTTCAGCTCACTGGCGGCGATATCCTCCCCACACTCTGGCGCCCATCGTCTCCACTGGCAGTGTTTCCTGACCTCTCCGATCGCTCGCGCTACGTGCATGGTAGCGAGGTCGACCATGGAGGCACGTGGTGACGGGGCGCAACGAGCCGGGTGCCGCACCCGTCGCTACTGGGTCGAAGGGGGGCGCGGTGGTTCGTTCGGGGGGAACAGCCCAGCCGTCGGGCTGGCCGCGGTCACGTGCCGGTGGATCTCCTCGAGCAGGTCGGTGTTGATCTTCACCAACTTGGTGAGGTCGGTGTTCTCGGCCAAGAGGACCTTGATGTCGTCGGTGTTCTTCACGGTGTGCATGGCGATCTCGGAGGAGACCGAGTCGGCGCGCTTCGCGGCGATCAAGAGGGCCGCCGCCTGCACGCCCGCCAGCATCGAGAGGAAGAGGTTCAAGAGGATGTAGGGGTACGGGTCGAAGGCCCGGTGATGGATGACCCGTTGGAGGAAGAAGGTGTTCACGGTCGCCCAGAGAATCATGACCGCGAAGAAGCTGAAGACGAAGGGCCACGAGCCCATGACATTGCGCATCTTGTCGGCCGCACGCTCGCCCCGACTGAGGTTCTCGCCCGTGCGCACGCCGGGGTGTTCGTGCCATTGAGACTGCCATCCGGTCCTAGCCATTAGGTCAATCTTCCCACGACGAACTTTGGAAACGCGGAATACCGGGCCATCCCATAACCTTGGCCGGGCGTGTCAATCGACGCGTCAGGGCCGGAACCACCGAGCGGGCAGGGAGACTTGAGTCAGTCATCGTCATCAACGCCAATGAGCGAAGGCGTCGCCTCGGTGCTGCGCACGTTGGGTGCGGCGACACCGTCGGAGCTCCAGTTCGCGCCGGGCGCCCACCCGGGCCGGGCCAGCATCGTCCACGGGAACACCGCCGAGGTGGTCTGGTGCGACGGCGTCGGTGTCGAGCACACGTCGACGTGCCAGTTCGCCACCGTCCTCGACCCCAGCCCCGTCGCGGGCGACTGGGTGAGCGTGCGCGACGGCTACCTCGTCGGCGTCTCGCCGCGACGCACGGCCCTACGCCGACCGCACCCCAACCAGCGCGACGTGCAGGTCCTGGCCGCGAACCTCGACATCGTTCTGGTGGTCGTGCCGATTGACCGCGGCCTCAATCTGCTGATGCTGGAACGACTCGCCGTCATGGCCTTCGACAGTGGGGCCCGGCCGTTCGTGGTTCTCACTAAGTCCGACGGCGCCGAGGTGCTCGACGCACTGGTCGACGAGGCGCAGTTGGCCGTGCCCGGCGTCGAGGTACTCACCACGAGCTCGGCGAGCGGTCACGGCATCGAGCAGCTTCGTGAGGTTCTGCGCACCGGCGTCACCGCGGTGATGCTGGGCGCATCGGGGGCCGGCAAGACGTCGTTACTCAACGCGCTCGAGGGTTCGAGTGAGGTGACCCGCTCCGTCAGTCGGACCGGGGAGGGACGCCACGCGACGACGACGCGCAAGCTGTATCGCCTGACGAGCGGCGGGGTGCTGCTGGACATCCCGGGAATCCGGTTGCTCGACTTGATGGTCGGCCGGGAGGGCATCGACGAGGCCTTCGCCGACATCACCGAACTAGCCGAGGAGTGCCGCTTCGCCGACTGTCGTCACGACGGCGACGAAGGCTGCGCCGTCGAACTGGCGATCCTCGACGGCGAGCTTCCCCTTCGACGGCTTGAGAGCTGGCGAGCGGCGCAGTCGGGCATCGACCAACGCGAACGGCTCCAGGAGCGCACGTCCAAGGACCGGCGACGTTCGTCGCGGGCGCGACCAGAGGATCTGGACGACGACGGTGACGATGACGATGACGACGACGACATCGAGTGAGGCGACGTTGACCGGCCTCAGTTCGACGGGTCGGCGATCTCCAGGGCCAACAGGGGCGCCGAGGCCTTGTTGACGCACTCCTCGTACTCGAACTCCGGTTGGCTGTCGGCGACGACGCCGCCGCCGGCCTGGACGGTCGCCGTGCCGTGGCGCAGTGACACGGTCCGGATGGTGATCGCGAAGTCGGCGTTGCCCGAGAGCGAGAAGTAGCCGACCGCTCCGCCGTAGGGGCCGCGGTAGACCGTCTCGAACTCGTCGATCAGTTCCATGGCGCGTACCTTCGGAGCACCGGTGAGGGTGCCGGCGGGGAAGAGGGCGTCGAAGGCGTCGAAGGCGTCGAGGCCCTCGCGCAGCTCGCCCGTGACCTGGGAGACGAGGTGCATCAGGTGCGAGAAGCGCTCGACGTGCGCCAGCCGCTCGACCTGGACGGTGCCCGGCGTGGCGACGCGACCGACGTCATTGCGCCCGAGGTCGACGAGCATGACGTGCTCGGCGATCTCTTTGTCGTCGTGGAGCAACTCCTTCTCCAGGACCTGGTCGTCAGCCTCGCTCAGTCCGCGAGCACGGGTCCCGGCGATCGGTCGGGTGCTGACGAGCCCCTCGTGGACCCGCATGAGCATCTCGGGCGAGGCCCCGACGATCTGGCTCTCGCCCGAGTCGAGCAGATACATGTAGGGAGAGGGATTGAGCGCGCGCAGCACGCGGTAGAGCGTCAGCGGGTCGACGTTGCTCGCCCGTCGGAACTGCTGGCTCGGCACCACCTGGAAGACGTCGCCGGCGTAGATGTACTCCCTCGCCCGCTCGACGATCCGCCCGTACTCCGCGGCCGTGAAGTTCGACAGGCTCTTCGCGAGCGCGCGGATGTCGACGCCGGAGCGTTGGCTCGGGGCGGTCGCGATCAGCCGCTCGACCGCGGGGTCGCTCGGCGGCGCCGGGGTTAACAGCGCCGCGACGACCTCGTTCAGTCGGACGACGGCGTCGGCGTAGACGGTTTTGGGGTCGACCGCGTCCCCGAGAAAGGCGTTCACGACCACCGTCGTCGAGTGGCGCACGTGGTCGCAGATGAGGACGGCGCCGGGGAAGGAGAAGTCGATGTCGGGCCACATGTCGGGAGCGGGCTCGCGGGGCAGCCTCTCCAGGCGGCGCACGTAGTCATAGGAGACGAATCCGACGGCGCCACCGAAGAAGTCGGGGAGCGCGTGCGGCGTGTAGGTGTGGTACTGGCGAAGCAGTCGCCGCAGCGCTTCGAGGGGCGCGAGGTCGGTGTCGTCGACGGCAGCGCCCTCGATGACGGTCGCACCGTCGCGAGTCGTGACCCGCCAGCGACGGTCGAGGCCGATGAACGAGTAGCGCCCGGTCGCCTCGCCGAGGGCGGCCGACTCGAGCAGGAAGATCGCCCGGGATCCGAGGCGCTGGTAGAGCGACACGGGCGTCTCGCGGTCCAGCTGCAGCGTCGCGGGCAGCGGGACCACGTTGTAACCCTGGTCGACCAGTTCGAGGAACGTCGTCAGGTCAATGGGCTCCATTGGGAAATGCTACCGAGTCCCTTCCCGTAGGATTCCCACCAATGAACAGCGCACCCACGATTCTGGTGGTGGACAACTACGACTCCTTCGTCTACAACCTCGTCCAGTACCTGGCGGAGCTCGGCGCGACGGTGACGGTGGCGCGCAACGACGCCGTGGACCCCAGCGACGTGGCGTCGATCGCGCCCGACGGGATACTGGTGTCGCCGGGACCGGGCCACCCCCGCGACGCCGGAAACTGCCTCGAGATCATCCGGTACTGCGCCGAGCACCGACTGCCCATGTTGGGCGTCTGCCTCGGCCACCAGGCGCTCGGCGAGGAGTTCGGGGCCACCGTCTCGCGTGCGCCCGAGCTGCTGCACGGCCGCTCCAGCCTCGTCGAGCACGCGGGGGTGGGCGTGTTCGCGGGCGTCACCAACCCCCTCGTCGCCGGCCGCTACCACTCGTTGGTCGTCCAGGAGGAGGGGCTGCCCGACGAGCTCGAGGTGACGGCGCGCTCACACGGGCTCATCATGGGCATGCGCCACCGTACGCTGCCGTTGGAGGGCGTGCAGTTCCACCCGGAGTCCGTGCTGACCCAGGACGGTTACCGGATCCTCGCCAACTGGCTCGAGGTCTGCGGCTCCACCGACGCCGTCGAGCGGGCCCGAGAGCTCACCGTTCGCATCGACTCGGTCCGCGCGGCGCTGCCCCAGCCGACCAGTTAGCCCCCCGCGCACTACTCGATGATCGGGGCCTGGAGTCCGTGCTTCGGGTCGTTCGGGATCCGGTGGCGCATCACCTGGATGAGGATGATGAACGCCGAGGGCAGCATCACGAAGCTGGGCAGCGCGACGGCCAACTGGTGGATCAGCAGTCCGTAGACGAGCCAGCAGAGCGCGGTGACGCAGGCCGTCGCCCAGCTGATCGCCGAGACCCCGCTCACGTCCTTTGGTCGGATGACGAGCGCCAGCTGGGGCAAGTAGATGACGACCGAGCTGCACACCGCGACCGTCGCCATGATCCAGCGCAGGCTGTGGAACGTTCCGACGAACGTGGCGACGACCGTGACCATCGTGAGCCCGCCGATCCCCAGCAGGCTCCGGGCCATCTTCTCCTGGCTCTGGGCGGCGAGGAAAGCGACCGTGGAGGCGACGATCAGGCAGGGGAGGTTGGCGAAGATCTCGGCCGGCACGTGGAAGACGAAGCCGTAGCAGAACCAGATCTCGGCGACGAAGGACGACAGCAGCCACGTCGCGAGCGACACGCCCTTGGCCCCGGTCGTGCGGATCCGCGCCGCCTGGGCGAGGGCCTGGAAGATCGTGATCGCCGGGGCGACGACCGCGAGGCTCGCGGTGAAGGTGGAAGTGGCGATGATCATCGGGGTGCGTCTCTTTCAACTGGCACTCGCGGTGACCTTCTTGCTCGTCGACCGTTCAGCGCATCGATTCTATCGGCCGAGCGTGTGGCGACCATCGCTTTGGAGCCGTTGGCTCAGTCGAAGTTGCCGCCGACCTCGACGCGGGTCTCGGTGACGGCGCCGTCCACCAACTCCACTCGGTAGGCGGCGGGGCCGCTTCGCGGCTCGGGGTTCACGTCGGCGACGACCCCGGTCGCCTCGGGTCCCTCGTACCAGATGCCTACGCCGTCGTCGGTGGCGTAGGCCACTGGCGACAGGGCGCCCTCGATCATGAAGCGGTGCAGCGAGGGACGGCGCGTCGGTTCGGCGTCGTAGTGGACGCTGTTGGCGTAGGGGAGGAAGCCGAGGCAGTCCGTGACGGCCGTCAGCTCTGGCCCGAACGAGTCCGTGTTGCCTCCGACGTGCCAGCAGAGGCTGCCGGCCGAGACGCCTGCGAGGATCACGCCCTGCTCCCAGGCGGCGCGCATCGCCCAGTCGACGCCGTGCAGGCGCCACAGGGCCAGCAGGTTGGCGACCGACCCGCCGCCGACCCAGACGAGGTTGGCGCCGCAAAGGCGGTCCTCGGGGTCGGCCGAGGGCTGAGGGAAGAGCCGCAGCTCGGTGACGTCACAGCCGGCCGCGTTGAAGGCCTCGTAGGAGGCGGCGTAGTAGTCGCCGGGATCGCCCATCGCGGTGTAGACGAGACAGACCCGCGGACGGACCTTGTCGGTCAGCGAGAGCGCGTCGAGCAGCATCGAGCCCAGTCGAACGGACCGCTGCACCGGACCGGCGACGAACCCGCCCGACGTCGCCAGGATGCGTGGAGTCCTCACGCCTCAGGTATACCGCACCACGCGCGGCGCCATGGGCGCTTCAGCGCACTGCGTAGTATTCGAATGTTGGATATCCGAAGAGGAGTGCCATGGCGACGAGTGAAGCGGTGATTGACCAGTTGATCGAGGAGTTGGCGGCGCAGTTCCCGCCGACGTCGACCGATCCAGTCACCTTCCTCGGCGAGCAGTTCGACCGGGGCCTCGCGTGGGTCCACTTCCCGGTCGGCCTGGGCGGCCTCGGCGGCAGCCCGACCGACCAGCTCTACGCGATGCGCAAGATCTCCAAGCTCGGCGCGCCCTCGGCGATCGGGCGCAACGTCATTGGCTACGGCATGGTCGCCCCGACCATCGCCGCCCACGGCACCGACTGGCAGAGGTCACGCTTCTTGCGCCCCCTCTTCACCGGCCAGGAGATCTGGTGCCAACTGTTCAGTGAGCCCGGCGCCGGTTCGGACGTCGCCACGCTCGCCATGCGCGCCGAACGCGACGGCGACGAGTGGATCCTCAACGGTCAGAAGGTCTGGACGACCCTCGCCCACGAGTCGGCCTTCGGGTTGATCATCGCGCGCTCCAACCCCGACGTCCCCAAGCACCGTGGGATCACGGCCTTCCTCGTGGACATGCACGCCCCCGGCGTCGAGGTCCGCCCCCTCTTCCAGGCGACCGGCGAGGCCGAGTTCAACGAGTGCTTCTTCACCGACGCACGGGTCCCCGACACCCAGCGTCTCGGCGACGTGGGCGAGGGCTGGGCCGTGTCGATCACGACGTTGATGAACGAGCGGGTCTCGATCGGTGGCACGGTGCCGCCGCGGGGGTCCGGGCTCATTGGCGAGGCGATGAAGATCTGGAAGAAGCACTGGACGGGCCGTGACGACGCGTACGCCATGGCGGTGCGCAGTGAGCTGCTCCAGTCCTGGGTGCGCAACGAGGTGGGGCGTCTCACCAACTGGCGCGCCAGCGACCTGCGCAAGGCCGGCACCCCCGGTCCCGAGGGTGCCGTCGCGAAGTTGGCCTTCGCCGAGGAGAACCAGAAGACGAGCGAGCTCTGCGTCAACCTCATGGGATCCGAGGGCATGCTCTACGGCTCGACCTACCCCCAGATCCGCCCGACCGAGTCGGCCATGACCGGTGGCGACATGCGCAAGGCCTTCATCCGGATGCGCGCCAACTCCATCGAGGGTGGCACCAGCGAAGTGATGCGCAACATCATCGGCGAGCGGGTGCTGGGTCTGCCCGGCGAGCCGCGCAACGACAAGGACGTCGCCTGGAAGGACGTCCCGAAGTCCTAGCTACTTGTCACTGAGTTCGGCGTCGAAGAAGTCGAGCGTGCACTGGTGCGCGTCGACCGCCGCGGCTTCGTTGTAGGCGGCCGGCCGGCCGTCGCAGTGAAATCCGTGCGCGCCGTTCGCGTAGCGGACGATCTCGGTGCGAACCTTGGACTTCAAGGTCACGCTCCGCAGCGCTTCCACCTGCTCGACCGGGATGCCCTGGTCGAGGTCGCCGTAGAGCCCGATCCACGGGCATCGGAGGTCCTTCGCCAGCTCGAGCAGCGGCGGGAAACCGAAGCGGCCATTCTCGATGCCGCCGCCGTAGAAGCTGGCGGCCGCGCCGAAGGTGCCGAGCGTCGCTGCGTAGAAGCTCACCGTGCCGCCCATACAGTAGCCGACGACCGCGATGTCCGCGGCCTGGTAGCCGCCGGTCGCGAGGAAGTCGGTCGTGGCGGTGAGGTCGTTGGTGATGCCCTCCTTGGTGAGGTTGGCCATGTACTTCATTGCCTCGGGGAAGTCGTCGTAGTCCACCTCGGGCGACCCGTCACGGTGGAACAGCTCGGGCGCGACGGCGAAGTAGCCCTCGTCGGCGAAGCGGTCGACGACGCTGCGGATGTGGTCATTGACCCCGAAGGCCTCCTGGATGACGACGACGGCGCGCGTCGCGTCGGTGGAGCCGGCCACGTAGACGGGAAAGCCGCTGGGGAGTGTCTGCTCGGTCATTCGAAGGAAGGCCTTTCTGTTCTCGTCCGCTTGATCTCGTAGAAGCCGGGCGTGCTCGCGACGGCCATCACCCCGTCGAACAGTAATCCGGCGGCCTCGCCCTTGGGGGCCGGGGTGACGACTGGCCCGAAGAAGGCGACGTCGCCCACGCGGATCACCGGCGTGCCCACGTCGTTGCCGACCAGGGCCATGCCCGCTTCGTGGCTCACTCGCAGCAGTTCGTCGAACTCCTCGGAGATCGCCGCGTCAGCGAGGTCGGCCTCGAGGCCGACGTCGGAGAGGGACCGGGGGATCACCTCGTCGAAGTCCTCCTCGTTGTTGACGTGGCGCCGGGTGCCCATCGCCGCGTAGAGCGGACCCAGTACAACGTTGCCGTGGCGCTGCTCGGCCGCGATCAGGACCCGGACCGGCCGGTGCGCCGTCTGCAGCCACTCGGTGTACTCGGGCGTCGTGGCTTTGTCGGCGTTCAAGAGCGCGAGACTCATGACGTGGAAGCGCACGTCGAGGTCGCGCACGCCGGCCGCCTCAACCAGCCAGCGTGACGTGATCCAGGCCCACGGGCACGCCGGGTCGACCCAGAGGTCCACCGGGCGGCTCACGACCGTGCCCCCGCGGTGCCGTAGGCGGCCAGCACCGTGATGACCGAGTTGGTCACCCCGACGGCGACCGGCAAGTCGAGCATCTCGTCGATGCCGTGGGCGTTGGACTGTGGACCGAGCACGCCGGTCGCGACGAACTGGACCGTGGGGTAGCGACGGGCGAGCGAGGCGAGGAAGGGGATGGACCCGCCCTCGCCAGTGAAGCCCGGGGCGTGGCCGAAGGCTTGCTGGGACGCGTCGTTGAGGGCCGCCGCGAGCCACGGGGCGAGCGGCGGGGCCACCCAGCCACTGCCGACGTTCCACGACGACAGCGTCACCTTCGCTGACGACGGCACGTCCGCGGTGAGGATCTTCGCGACGGCTTCCTTCGCGACGTCGGCGTCGACGCTCGGGGGGAGACGGAAGGAGAGGACCGCCGTCGTCGCGGGGCGCAGCACGTTGCCGGCGATCGCCGGCTCGGGGACGTCACCGATGCCGACGATCGAGAGCGTGGGGTACCACGTGCGGCGCAGGATCCTCTCTTGCGCGCTCGCGCCCATGAGTTCCACTCCTTCGAGCGTCGGCAACTCGCGCGCGATGATGTCGCCGAACTCCTGGGCGACCGAGGCGGCGGCGGCGACCTGCTCGGCCGGGATCTCGGCGCGCAGCTGGGGAACCAACACCTCTCCGGTGGCGGCGTCCTCGACGCGGTCGAGCAGCTGGCGAAGGATCCGGAACGACGACGGCACGACGCCGCTGGCCGAGCCGCTGTGCTGGCCCTGCGCGAGGACCTGGATGGTCATCTCCACGTTCAGTACTCCGCGCAGCGACGTGGTCACCCAGAGCCGGTCGTAGGTGAGGGCCCCCGAGTCGAGACAGACCATCAGCTCGACCTGGCCGAGGTGGTCGGCCAGGTCGTCGAGGTAGGCCTCGAGGTCGGGGCTGCCACTCTCCTCACTGGCCTCGATCAGCACCACGCAGCGGCTGTGGGGGACGTCGTGAGCTTCCATCGCCTCGATCGCGAGTAGCGCGGAGAACGTGGAGTATCCGTCGTCGGCGACGCCCCGCGCGAAGACGCGGTCGCCGCGACGCACGGGCACGAAGGGTGCGAGCCCCTCGGACCAGTCGCCGAGCGGGGGCTGCTTGTCCAGGTGCCCGTAGAGGACGGCCGTGCCGGCGCCCGGCGCCGTGGCGTCGACCGTCACGGCGAGGACCGGGGTTCGGCCCTCGAGGCGGTGGATCGTCACGTCCGCGCTGGCGAACGAGCGGGCCCGCGCCCAATCCGCGAGCAGGAGAATGGCGCTGTCGATGTGGCCGTTCGCCACCCACTGCGCGTCGTACATCGGCGAGAGGCAGGGGATGGCGGCGTAGGCGGTCAGGGTCTCGAGGGCGTCGCGCTCGAAGTCCGCGAGGGAGATGGGGGGCATGCGTTCGAGGCTAGTTCGACTGCCTCGCGATGTCGACGGCCCGCCAGCAGTACCACGCGACGGCCGTGCGCACCCCTTCGAAGGGCGCGCCGTCCAATCGAAGTTGCGGTTCGCTGACGATCTCGTCGAGATCGTGCAGACGGGACCATCCATTGCGCACCCCGAAGTCGCCGGCCGGCCACACGTCGCGCCGGCCCATGGTGAAGATCAGGTACATCTGGGCGGTCCACGGGCCGATGCCGCGAACCGAGGCGACGTCGCGCACGATCTCGTCGTCGCTCATGCGCCCGTGCCGGTCGAGGCGCACCCGCTGGTCGCGGACGTCCTGGGCGAGGTCGACCATTGCCTGGGCCTTCGTGCGGTTGAGGCCGGCACCCTTCAACTGGTCCGCTCCGGCGTCGATCACCGACTCCACGTTCACGGCTCCGCCGCAGGCTTCGACGACCCGACGGTGGATCGTGTCGGCCGCTTTCGTGGCGAGCAGCTGGGACGTGATGGAGCTCACGAGGTCGGGGAAGCGGTCGCGCACGGGCGCCGCTCGGCTCCGTAGCGGTGGCGGTCCGACCTTTTCGACGACGGCCTTGAAGGCCCGGTCACGCCGGACGATGAATGTGGCGATCTCTTGGGGCGACGATAGCGAGGGCACGCACGAACTATTGCAGAGTCGGGGCCTCGGGCAGGTAGACGCCGTCGGGGACGTTCTTGGCGTGCTCGACCACGTCGAGCAGCAGTGCGTGGATCGCGCGCACCGGAGCGGCCGGGAACCCGAACCGGCGACTCGCCAGCACGACGCGGCGCCGCGCGATCGCGTCGATGTGGACGGCGACGAACTTGTCACGAAGGTGCGACGACAGCATGGTCGCGGGCAGGATCGACGGCCCGTACCCGTCGAAGGTCAACGAGGCGATTGTGCGGATGCCGTCGAGTTCGATCAGCGGCACCAGTTCGACGCCTTGGGCGTGGCTGGCGTCGTCGATCTCGCGTCGGATCGGGGTGCCCCGAAGCGGCAAGAGGAGTTCGTAGTCGGCCAATTGGGCGAACGAGACCAGCGCCTTCATCTGGGCGATGGGGTGGTCCTTCGCGACGATTACCACGAGGTCCTCGGTGAAGAGTTCGACCTCGGTCAGCTCCGGCGCGTCGACCGGCCAGGCGAGGACCGCCAGGTCCAGTCGACCGTGGACGAGCTGGGGTTCGATGACCGAGTTCGAGCCTTCGATGATCCGCAGCGCGATCTGGGGATAGGTGGAACGAAGGGCGTCGAGCAGCAGTGGCACGATCCAGCGCCCGGCCGTTCCGATCATCCCGAGCACCACCTGGCCGCGGATATCGGCGTTGAGCTCGGAGACGTCCGACGCGATCGCGCTCAACTCGCCCAGTATCCGCCTCGCGCGCGAGACGACGATCTCACCCGATTCGGTCAACAGGCCCGTCGCGCGGTTGACCAGCTCGGTGCCCAGTTCGTCCTCCAGGCGGGCGATCCGGTTCGAGATGTTGGACTGGACGGTGCCGAGGACGTCGGCCGCGCTCGAGAAGGTGCCGTGGTCCGATATCCCCACCAGGGCCTCGAGCTGACGAATCTCCACGTATCAACTATACAGATAGGAAGTATCTCAACTATTCACTTGCGAGATACCTCCGGACCCGCCATAATTGCTTCTGCCTGCTCCAATCAATTCCCCCCAATTGACGGAGCACTGGTTCTGCAAAAGGGTCAACCACCCCCCGGTTGGCCCTTTTGTGTTTTCTGATGTGATTAGCGTTGCCTCAATGAGCAACGGCCCGGGCATCCGCGACTACCTGGCGATTTCCGGTGTCCGACTGGTCAATCGACTCTCGCGACTGACCGGACGAGGGTCGGGCACGGTCGCGGGCGGCCGGGTGGGTCTGCGCCTCGCGCCCGATCTACTCGCCACTGCGTCGCGCGATCGCACGACTGTTCTCGTCAGCGGGACCAACGGCAAGACTACGACAACCTCGATGATCGCCGCCGGTTGGGGTGGACTAGTCACCACCAACGCGACGGGCGCGAACATGCCGGCCGGGCACGTGGCGGCGTTGGCCGAGAGCACCGAACGGCGCACCGTACTCGAGGTCGACGAGGCCTGGCTGCCCACGGTGCTCGCCGCGACCGGACCCCGAGTCGTCGTGCTGCTCAACCTCTCGCGCGACCAGTTGGACCGGGCCGGCGAAGTGCGCCAGATGGCCGAACGGTGGCGCGGGGCACTGGCGCACAGTTCGGGCACGGAGGTCGTCGTGGCCAACGCGAACGATCCACTGGTCGTCTACGCCGCCGAGGAGGCCACTCGCGTCGTTTGGTGCGACGTGGCGACGACGTGGTTGGCCGACGCGGTGTCCTGTCCCAAGTGCACGACGGCCATCTCCCACGACGCCAACTCGTGGCGCTGCCGTTGCGGTTTCGCGAAGCCTCCGGCCGTCGTGACCACCACGGGCTCTGAGCTCGTCGTCGGCGGACACCGCGTCGAGCTCGACCTGGCGTTGCCCGGAGAGTTCAATCGCGCCAACGCCGCCATGGCCCTGGCGGCGCTCGACGTCGTCGGCGTCGACCTCGACGAGGCGGTCCAGCGCGTCAACGCCGTCTCGAACGTGGCCGGACGGTTCAGTCTGCGCCAGTGGAACGGGCACCGGCTCCGCCTGCTGCTCGCGAAGAACCCGGCCGGTTTCGCCGCGATGCTCGCCACGGTGCCGAACGACGTGAGCGACGTATGGGTCGCCATCAACGCCCGTGTCGCCGACGGGCGCGACCCGTCGTGGCTCTTCGACGTTCCCTTCGAGGAGTTGGCCGGCCACCGAGTCTTCGCCCTCGGCGACCGACGCCTCGACCTCGCGACGAGGCTGGACTACGCCGGGGTCGACTACGTGATCGTCGACGACGAGTCGACGGTCCCAGTGTCGAGTGACGTGACCCTGCTACTGGCCAACTACACCGCCTTCAGCGACTGGTTGGCGAGGTCGAGCCCGTGCTGAGGGTCGCCGTCCTCTTCCCCGAACTGCTCGGCACCTACGGCGACGGGGGCAATGGTGTGGTGATCGCCGAGCGGGCGCGCCGTCGCGGCTACGAGGTCGAGCTGGCTCACGTTGGACTCGGTGACGATGTGCCCGAGGCGGCCCTCTACCTCCTCGGGGGAGGCGAGGACGGACCGCAACGACTGGCGGCGGACCTGCTGCGCGATTCGTCGTTCGCCTCGCGGGTCGGTGACGGCGCCCACGTGGTCGCGGTCTGCGCCGGCCTGCAGATCCTCGGTGAGTCCTTCTGCATCGAGGGCGACGACCAGTACGCCGGGCTGGGACTCGTCGACGTAGTGACTCGACGAGGGGCGGTGCGGTCGGTCGGCGAGCTGGCGGCGCGCGTGGGGGAGCGCATGCTCGTCGGTTTCGAGAACCACGGCGGACGCACGTCGCTGGGGACTGACGTGGCGCCATTCGGCAAGGTCGCGAAGGGTCGGGGCAACGACGGCGCGCTCGACGGCTACCGGACGCTCACCATCTGGGCGACCTACGCCCACGGTCCGGTGCTCGCGATGAATCCGTGGTTCGCTGACCAGGTGCTTTCGTCGGTGCTCGACGTCGAGCTCGAGCCGCTCGCCACTGCGGCCGACCTTCTCTATGCGTCGCGCTGCGCGGCGCTCGGGTTCTAGTACCCGGACGGGGGCCTCACGCCGTAGTCGGCGTCACCGCTCACCAGTCGGCCGAGTTCGATGACGGCTTCTTCGATGCGGGCGCTGAAGCGCCGGATGTTCTCGTCCTCGCCGCAGTGCAACGCCGTTCCGAACGTGATGGTGACGTGGTGGCGGTGCTCGTTCGGGGCGTTGACGTACTTGGGGGCCTTGGCCCACTTCGGACCCTGCAAGAGGCCAGCGCCGTGGATGTAGGTCGGGATCACGGTCGCCTTCGAACGCTGGGCGACGTAGGCGGCCCCACCCTTGAACTCGTGGAGGTTCCCGTCGGGCGTACGTCCCCCCTCGGGGTAGATGAGCAGGTTCCAGCGGTCCTGGACCAGCTCGAGGGTCTGCTGGGCGCTGCGGCGATTGACCTTGTGGCGGTCGATCGGGATGGCGTTGAACATCAGTACGGTCCGAAAGGCCTTCTTCGCGTCCATGAAGAAGTTGTCCATCGCCGCGGCGACGACGAGGCGCTGGCGAATCCTCGCGGGCAGCGCCGCGAGGACGAGCGGGGTGTCGAGGTTGGTGGTGTGGTTGGCCACGAACACGAAGGGACCCGATCCGACGATGTTCTCGAGGCCCTGGACGTCGAGGGTCGAAATGTACTTGGTATAGGGCACGATGAACGTGACGTGGATGAGATTGCGCACAACTCTGGCGCTGTAGCTGCGACCCCAACCGGTCGGGTAGTCGAGACCAAGCTTGGCCATGTCAGCGCTTGCGGGGCTTTTGCTTGGGCGTGTAGCGCTTGGAGGGAACCGGTCCGGAGGGCTTGACGGCGCCTTTGGACGACGCCCGGGTCGTGGTTCGCCGCGCGCCCTTGGCGGAGGACCTGGTCGGAGTGGTTCGAGCAGCTCTCCTCGCCACGGCCTTCTCACGGGCTCGACGGTTGGAGCCGGCGAAGGTGGCGTCACCGTACTTCTGGAGACGGAAGGCCCGGATAATCAGCCATCCGCCGAGGAAGAGGAAGGGGAGTCCGAAGGTGCCGAGCGCCAGGCCGAGGAAGAGCGCGCAGACTGCGACCCCCGAGCGCTTCGAACGCTGGGTGAATAGCACCATCGCAACGCCAAAGACAATGATCAGCAGGAACTGCAGGACGTAGGCCGAAGGATGGGCGATCCGCGATCTCTGGCACACGGCGTTCACCAGATGGAAGCCGGTCGGACACTGGTGTAGTTTTGTCAGCTTCGCGGTGTCGATGACCGTTGTGTTGTGCAGCAGATGGGGTATGAAGATCGCGGCCAGCACCAGCGCCAGGCCACCGCCGATGAAGCTGATCTTGCGCTCGGTCGTGTCGATACCCATGACGGCCTCGCGAGAGGCCTCGGAGACGCGTCGTCCTCGACGCCAACTTCGGCCAGGACTGTCGGACGGTGAGTCGGAGATATCTGGCACAGATGAAGGCTACAGCGCCGACAAATGCGCACAGCCACTTGAAGCGTTAGGATTGTTGCTCCGGGCGCTTAGCTCAGCTGGTTAGAGCGCAGCCTTCACACGGCTGAGGTCGAGGGTTCGAGTCCCCCAGCGCCCACTCGTTGTACGAATTGCAACAACTTGCCTCTGAGCCGCCACGTTCTTAAGTTCGATAGCTTTATGGCGGCAATTTCGCAATGAGGGGCTGAGCACGACGAGGTCAAGTCTCACAGTCGACGCGGAGTATGACGACGCACTCGCACGAGCACGCGTACGAGCTCCTCGCCAAGTTCGGAGGGCTCAGACCGCGGATTGTTGAAGACAACGTATTCCTTAGCGACGAGCATCGTCAGGTAGTCGAGCAGCGTCGCCTCCGACTCCTTGACCATCAAGTAATCAGAGTGTGACTCATTGAAATAAACAATGCCATCAATGGGGTCGAACCTGCTGCGAGCCTCGCTAGGGGAGGGGTCTGGGGCGACCGTCGGTAGGCGACTGGAGTGCGAGCCTTCTGGACGGGCCGAGTCAAGTTTCGGTTCCTCCATGATGGGATCCCCCGGTCGGTCGAGGAGTTGTCCGACGTCTGTCTCGGGTCGATCGTTCTGTTGCTCGATTGCCCCCCTTGCCTTGGAGGCCTCGAATAGGGCACCGTCACCGTATTCGGAGCCGGTGGCCGATCGCATTGGGTTGTCCAGGTCGGCCAACTCCTTGAGGACTCGATTGAAGATCTTGCGGACCGCATCCGAGAGCCGGTCCGCGGTCTGCGCGTCAACCTCACGGCTCACCCGCTCGAGAGTTTGGGCGACAACGGTCTCGACCATTTTCACTGCGTCGACGAACACGGGGAAGGCCTCTCGGTCGCGAACGAGCGCCCGTCGCCCCGCCGTTTGTTGGAGTGCTTCGAAGATGATCTGTCCAGAAACCTGGTCGCTGTCCCAAGGGGGGGCCGCGAACTCGTCGAGATCGGAAATGTCCTCGATAACGCTCGTACCCGCGCGTCCCACAACAGCCACCCTTCTGCGACGACTGTCGGCAGGTGCGACGTAGAGGGCGAATTCGATGCGTCCCCACAGGGTTGACCGCGGTGGGATCGTGAGGCGGATGCCGTCGGGCTTCTCCGGAAGCACCAGTTCGGACGAGCGACCCTCCACCACTTCGATCTCGTAGTCGCCGCGGGCGAGCGCGGAGCTTCGCCGCAGGCGAAGGTAGTCCACAACCTTTCGTTGCGTGAGAATTCGAATGACGTCAGGGTCTAAGTCACTCAGCGTCACGGTCGTCCCGGGGTTGGATCTGGCGCGGCGCCGTTCGTGCTCGAGGAGCGCCGTCGCCTTCCCGCGCTCGAGGCGCAGAACCCAGGTCTCCGAACTCCCTTCAGAGCGTGACACGATCTCGCATCGACCTCCCAGCTGTTGGAAGGCGAGAACACCGATGGCCTTCTCTCCAAGCGTTCTCGTATCTCCGGCCTTCGACGACTCGAAGAGGTTGCGCGCAACCTCTCGCAGGCGATCCGGACTCATGCCTCGCCCGTTGTCGTCGATCGCAATGATCGGGTAGCGCCCCTTACGTCTAAGGAGGACTCGGATCCGCTCACCGCGACGTTCAGCCTCCACGTATTCGTCGGCGCAATTGGAGACAAACTCGTTCAGGGCATCCTTCGGGTCCTGGTACGCCTGGCCGCTGACGAGGACTGCCTTGGCCAGATTGCCAATGCGTAGGCGAACCTTCTCTGGCGTCACGGCTTGCGATTTCACGCTCTCACTCCCTTGAATTTTCTCGGTATCTGCCGGAGGGTCACCTTCACGTGTGCCCCAAGTGACCGGCACAGGGGGCCCTACGTGGTCTTCATTGTGCGCGAAGCAACGCGGACCACAATCGTCATCTCAGCAACCCAGCGAATAACTCAGTGCGGTGCACATCTTTGCCAATACGTCGTCATCGACCTGTCCAATCGGCCCAGTCATCGACGTCTGAGCAATCGTGTGAATCCCATCACAGTTGATCACTGACTCACGGTGCACGCCGACACTTTCGTAGTCAAATTCAACCTCGGCCGCCAGGCCCCGAATTGAAGTGGTGATCTCTGCGACTGTAACCAGACCACGAACGTCGAGTACTTCGGTTCGAGTAAGCAAAAGAACTGGACGCTCCTTTCGGCCAACGTGGGCGAGCCAAATCTCACCGCGTCTCACGATTCGCCCCATTCCTCTGCGTCCACCCAGAAGTCATCGACATGTTCGGGGTGCTTTACGTACGCATCGCGATCCGCTCGAAGTAGCGCGGCGCGTACCGCATCGGCAACACCCCGGCGTGCCGCCGCGGAGACATTGATGCCGAGCTCGTGAGCTCGCGATGCCAACCCCTCGTCTAAGGTGAAGGTGCTACGAGATGAAGCCATAAGAAGATGCTAGCACTTCTTGATGGTAAAATTACTGATTATCACTATGGTCTTTGACGTGGTGTCGGACTCGGTCGAGGCGTACGGGGTTCGAGTGGGGAAAATTGTAAGTCCAGGGAGTGTGGTAGACGAGTGGCATCATCAGATTGCTTGTTTTGTCTCACCTGATGAACATGGACAAAAGGGGGTTCGAACATAGTCCCGTTACCTCCACGATTAAATCACGGTGGCGACATCAAATGGCGCGAGGGTGCCCGCGGCGGTGGCGGCTAGCTCGCTGAAGTATTGACGTACGGCCCAAAGTCTTGCATCGTGCGATTCGGGAACGCCCAGCCCTCGGTTTTACTGGGAACGCCAATACGATACTCACCGGTTGACGCACAGTGTGCGTTTGTAATGAAGGGCGGCGGCACTGGAGTCGTGAATGACGATGGGGCTCTCGGTGCAACGCACTGGTAGAAAATGCTTCTACTGGCGCCTACGATCGCCATGGCGTTTCGCACATTGTCGCGCGTTTCGAAACTTGACGAACTGCGGTCACCGGATGCCATCAGCACGTCTCTCATCGAGTACCACGAGACCTACCGATTCCTTCACACTGAGTCAGTGTCGGCGTTAAACATCGCCAGGTTCTTCGAGGCGTCATCGAGATGATGTTCTGCCTCGTGCACGGCACTGGAGAGGGTTGACGAGATGGTTACCACCAGTGGCGCCCGCGAACTGTAGACGAGTTCGCGTGTGTCGAAATGAGCGGGCAGCGTTTTTACGGTCTTGGTGAAAAGTAGTGCGGCCATTTGGAGCTCGTTGATGACCTCTTCGACGGTATCTTTGGCATAGAAACCCAGATCGATTCGCTCGTCGCGACACATTGGCGTGCCGGTCGGCAGGTCAACGATCGAGGCGAGAATTACGCGCTCTCGTATGCTCAGAAAGACGTCGCGTAGATGGCCACCGTATTCGAGGATTGACCAACGCTCCTTGCTGGGACGGACCGCCGATTTGGCGCCAGTCTCCCGCATTACCTCTAGGAATGACGACACCGCGCGTCCTACCCGTTCAGTCACCTCGCTGCGCGCTATTGCATGCCAAGAGAATCCGCACTCTGGACACGTGCGAACGGCATCGGATTCGGCTCCAAGCATCATGCTCATCCTGACACGCTCCGAGCTTGTTGCAATGACCCTTCAAATCCGCGCCGTGATTGACTGAGATTGTGCAAAGGGCGCAAATACAAAGTCGGCACTTTCCCCGCAATATATATTGCTTTTCAAATTATTCAGTGAAAGATATGCTAGCATTTGACCGATTAGCCCAAACTCTTAATTCAGGGGGATATTAATGAGGATTCGTCCAAGCGCAAAGGGTGTGACTCTTTCGGTCTCGCACCCAAATCGTAAGTCAAAGGCAGTCGTTGGCGGAATTTTGGCGCTGTCGAGCCTAACCACCATGGCGGAAGTAATCCCGGCATCGGGAGCACAACAGCCTCATTCCAGCAAAGTTGGAATCACCGCTGCGGTGTTCAGTTCCTTCACCGGTCCGAACGCGCCGTTTGGACCGGGGAGCCTTGCGGGTTGCATCTCTGCTGCCAGCGAGATCAATGCGTCAGGTGGCGTGCTCGGTCATAAAATCACGTGTCAGCCAGTTGACGACAAGAGTGACCCTGCGGATGCCGTAACTCAAACGACCAAGATGTTGACTAGTATCTCGAATCTTTCCTTGGTGCTTGGGCCTCCGGGAAATTCGGCGCCAACCACCAGCCCAATAATTTCGGCTTCACACGTACCGATGTTCTCGTCAACCGGTACGCCCCTGATGGATACAAATAAGGATCCATATTTCTACCGAATTGTCCCGTCCGACAGCGTGACAGGAATTGCCATGGCGTATTGGGCTTACAATCACGGTTGCAAAACTGCTGCCGCGGTGTTTGACACTAACTCAAGTGCTGCAACGGTCGTTCCCGCTTTGAAGACAGAATATCTGAAACTGGGCGGTAAACTCGTACAAAATTTCTTGGTGGTGGCTGATGCGCCATCCTACAGATCAGTGGCAGCGCAATTCGCTGGTTCTCATGTCCAATGTGTTTTTACGGAAACCGACCCTCAGACGGCGGCGACGTTCTGGTCAGAGGTATTGCAAATTAATCGCAAGCTACCGCCGATCTTTGGCGACCAAGCAGATCTTTTTGGACCGTACTACCATGCAGTTCTGCCGGTTACCGGGAATGCCTTTCATTTTACTGCGCTGTCCCAATCAGCTCCGGTCGCGAGCATAGGCCTTACCGAATATGTCAAATACCTAAAGTCTGCGTCATCACAAGTTTCAAATCCCGAACAGTATTCCTCTGTTTCTCCGGCGATTGCCAATGCCGACGCTGTGATCGTCGCAGCGTTGGCAATGGTCGATGCCAATAGCACGTCGGGCAGTGTGTACCGGAAGGACGTGATCGCGGTCACCGGAGTTCCCGGGAAGGGCCGGACAGTCGTGCATGACTTCGCTCAAGGATTGGCGGCTCTGCGCGCCCACAAGAAGATTGTTTACGTCGGCATCGGCGGGGAAATGGTGTTCAACAAATATAACAACTCTGCTGCCGTATTTAGTGCTCTCAGGCTGAACCTTAAAACTGGGTCAACGGTGAATCTTGGTTCAGTTCCTATAAATGTGCTGCCCTAAGTAAACGCCTTGAAACTGGTCATACTCGCGCTTGGTTCGTCAATTGTATCCGCAGCAGTGATCGCTCTCGGGGCCGTTGGATTCAGCATGCAGTACGGGATATCTCGCATCTTCAATATCTCGTACGGCGCAATGATGACCGTCTCAGCGTGCGTGTGTTACTACGTCGACGTGGATCTGCACACCAACTTATGGGTGGGCATTGTCAGCGCGGGAATAGCCGGGTCAGTCCTTGCCGTAGCGAGTGAGCGACTGCTATTTGCTCCGTTCCAGCGTCGGCGTGCTGGATTGTTTACCTTGGTCATGGTCGCGCTCGCTCTCGACGCGTTCACCCAGAACGGCGTTATTGCGGTGGCCGGACCGGGATATTTCAGCTTCGGCTTGCCCCCCCAGCAGGTGTACCACGTTCTCGGGACGGTCTGGACATCCCTCGAACTCATCACGGTCGCCATCGCCGTGGTGGCGATGCTGTTTGTCCACATTCTGCTCACCCAAACAAAACTTGGGAAGGCAATGCGCGCTACTGCGGCCGATCCGGATCTCGCCGGTTCAACTGGAATAAATGTGCGTCGAACCAGAACCATCGCTTGGGCGATCTCCGGGGTGTTGTGTGGCTTAGGGGGAGCGGTTCTAACGATCAGTACCGCATCCTTCTCTTTTTTTGTGGGGGACCATTTTGTCTTCGTGTTGTTCGCCGCGGCGGTCGTTGGCGGGATCGGACTCCCGTACGGCGCCATGCTCGGCGCACTCATCATTGGTCTAACGACCGAGGAAGTGTCCATCTTCATACCGAGTTTGCAGTATGTCGTGGCATTTGCGATTTTGATATTGGTGTTGCTGATTCGGCCAAGTGGGATTTTACGCGCTGGTGGGCGCCAGCGAAATGACGTGATGGCCTCATGAGCGCAGCGTGGCAATTCTACGTCATTACCTTGGCTGTCTACTTTGGCATCAATCTCATCGCCGGATGGTCGCTCCACCTCCAGTACGGAGTTACCGGTATTCAGAATTTTGCATTCATTATTTTTCAGTCGATCGGTGCCTACGTTGCGGGCGTCACGACGATCGGTTCCAACGCCCGTGCTTTCGGCGAGACCATCATCTTCGGTGCAAACTTTCCTTGGCCGGTCTCACTCTTGCTGGCCGGAATTGCCGGGGCAGTTCTCGCCGCATTTGTTGGGACCTTTGCGCTTCGACCGATGAGCAAAGATTTTCAGGCAATCGTCATGATCATGGTAAGTGTCATTGCTACGTCCATCGTTGAGTCTCAGGGTGGTCTGTTCAATGGTTCGCAAGGCATCGCTGGAGTTCCAAAGCCGTTTGGCGGCTTCCTCGGACTGGGAATAGTGCAATATGGCTGGTTCTTTGTCGGCCTAACATCGGTCTTCTGTGCTCTGACTTTCTTCGTGATCCATCGAATAACCTCTTCGCCCTACGGCCGAACATTACGAGCGATTCGCGAGAATCCCACGAGTGCAGCGTCTCTTGCGGTGCCTGTCCGAAAAGAGACGATGATCGTATTCATCGTGGGTGGGGCAATCGCTGCGGTGAGTGGGGCCCTGCTCGTTGAATTCATCGGAGCGTGGTCACCTAGTGCGTGGGGAATCTACGAGACATTTCTGTTCCTCGTCGCGCTAACAATTGGGGGAATCGGGAACAGTGCGGGTGCGACCCTTGGAATCGCTGTCGTTCTAACCGGCATCCTTGACGGCGTTAACTACCTTCCTACTTTCGGCACCGGTACCCTGAGCGCGGCATTACAACTTATGGGTGTGGGGGTTCTCATTGTCGTCTGCCTTTGGTTCCGTCCTCAGGGCATCCTTCCAGAGCGACGTCGAATCATCGGCGCCTCGAGCGAATCGCTGATCGCTTCTGAATCGGATTCGGCAGCGCACCGATGGGGGTCGAAGGTGAGCCCAGCGGCCGTTCGTCCGTCAACAGCGGAGGAAACTTTCGACTCCGAACCGAGGAAATCAGAAATTTCGCCCATTTCGGGGGTGATTAGACCGAGGCCAAACGAGGGCTTGCCAATTCGAGAAGCGCTAATTCTAAACGGTGTCACTAAGCGCTTTGACGGGCTGCAGGCCATCGACGACGTGACCCTTACGGTGCGGGAGGGCACCGCCGTGGGTCTTATTGGCCCGAACGGTGCCGGCAAATCCACTCTCATAAACTTAATCGCCGGACTGGAACACCCCGACTCGGGTTCCATCGTTTACGGCGGGCACGATATCTCTCGCTTGGCCCCCCATCGAATTGCGTCGTTGGGTCTCGTGCGAACGTTTCAATTGTCCAGCGAGTTTCAGCGCTTGACGGTGATCGAGAACCTCCTGGTTGCATCTCGAACGCAGCGAGGAAACACCATGGGGCAGGCCTTGCTCGGAAAGCGTCGATGGAGGACCGAGGAATCGGAGAACATCGAAAGGGCGCGCGCACTCTTACACCGTTTTGAATTAAGTCGCCTGACCGACGATTACGCCGGTGAGCTAAGCGGAGGGCAAAAGCGGTTGCTCGAGATTGCCCGAGCGCTGATGGCCAATCCGCACTGCCTGGTGCTAGATGAGCCATTGGCCGGCGTGGCGCCGGGCCTACGAGAGGAAGTCGAAGGTCACCTCGTCGCACTTCGAGACGAAGGAATGACTCTCCTAATGTGCGAACATGATCTCGGTACTGTAGAGCGCTGCACGGACACGGTAGTGGTTATGGACCTAGGCCACGTTCTCGCAGTAGGGACGATGAACGAAATCCGACAGAACGAGGAGGTGATTGATGCCTACCTCGTTAGCTGAGAACGGCCGAACGCCCATCATGCGCATATCGGGTATTACCGCGGGATATAGTCGAGTCCCCATTATTCGAGACGTGTCGGTCGATGCTTATGCGGGAGAGATCGCAACCCTGATTGGTCCCAATGGGGCGGGGAAAAGTACACTCCTGAAGGCGGCCACGGGTATCATCCAGGTCAGCGCGGGGACGGTGACGCTCGGGGGAGCCGACGTAACCAATTCTCGTCCTCACGATCTCGCACGTCGTGGCGTTGGGTATGTGCCTCAATCGCGTGATGTGTTTGAGCCTCTGACTGTTGTCGAGAACCTCGAAATGGGGGGATACCTCATCAAAAAAGGGGCGCTACAGGACCAGATGGACCAGGTATTCAACCTCTTTCCAATTCTTGGTTCACGTCGGCATCAGCGCGCTTGCAACCTGAGCGGCGGTGAAAAGAAGATGCTGGCAATGGGACGGGTAATCATGGCGAGTCCGAAAATCCTCCTCCTCGACGAACCAACGGCGAACCTCGCCCCGAAGATTGCTGACGAGATGCTCGCCGTGCACATCACCAAGTTGGCCAGTTTGGGTGTCGCCATTCTGCTCGTCGAACAACGCGCAGTGCAGGCCTTGGCAATATCGAGTAACGCCTACGTGATGGTTGGAGGATCGGTAGCAATGTCGGGTCATCCGGAAGAACTCGGACAGCGTGGGGATATCGCAAAAGTCTTCCTCAATGGCTCATACGCATCTTCGACGGGCCCAACGTGAGCGCCGAGATCCCGCCGACATTGAGCCGTCGAGTTTTTCACGTGGTTGAACGATAACTCTCGATGGACCCCGTGACTGTCGTGATGGAGATGGTGCTCGAGGACTCACCAGCCCGGGGAAACCAGACCGTCAGGTCCGCAACGTCACGCAATTCAATCCACAGGAGGTGCCGCCAATGACCGAATCGCATGAGTTGCGCGGTAAGGGAGCCATCGTCGTCGGAGGTGCCGGAGCGATTGGGCGTGCGATTGCTGCCGGACTTGTCGACATTGGAATGAATGTAGTCGTGGTGGACGTTGTTGACACGATAGAGATGGTCGCCCAGGCACTGGGCCGAGGACCATTGGCCGAGGTCATAGGCATTCAGGCGGACGTGTCAGACGAGCAAGAGGTCGACCGTGTTTTCAATGAGACTTATCGGACCATAGGCAATCCGTATGCGCTGATTCATGCCGCTGGGGTGTACCCGCGAAAGGCCCTTCTGGATCTCGAGGCACGCGACTGGGACGCCACACAGGCGGTGAACCTTAGAAGTTTCTTCTTGTGCACAAGGTCTGCGGTCCGAATGATGCGCGACGGTGGCGAGGGCAGAATTATAGGTATCGGTTCGGGACTCGCGGTTGCTCCGCGGCCGCGAAGCTCCGCATATGTGGCGTCCAAGGCCGGACTTATGGCGTTTGTGCGCGCCGTTGCGATCGAGTTGGGTGGCGAAAACGTGACGATCAACTGCCTGTCGCCGGGATTGACCGAGAGTCCCATGATGCGAGGAGCCAATTCGGACGAGGATGTTGCAGCGTCGGTCGCGCGGACCGGTCGACTCCCCGCCCAGCCGAGCGAGATTCTGTCCCCGCTGCTGTATCTATTGGGTAGTGACGCTCAACTCGTGAGCGGTACGACCCTGTGGATGAGACCACCGAGATAGTCAAGCAGAACTCATAACAAAGCCAGATTGAGGAGCCATTGTGGAAAAAGACGAATCGCTTGCTTACCCAATGAGTCGAGAGTGCCCGTTCGATCCACCCCCGCAATACGGAGAATTGAGGAGAGACGCGCCCTTCAAGAAGGTCCGACTCTGGGATGGAAGCCAGCCGTGGTTGCTGACTCGGCATAAGGACGTGAAAGAGGTGCTGTCTCAATCGAATTTCAGTGCCGAGCCACTGAGAGAGGGTTATCCGCATATTTTCGAAGGTCGCATGGCTGCCGACAAGGCAGACCAGTCATTCATCCGCCTTGACGCGCCCGAGCATGGTCGCTTGCGCAGAATGGTGGTGCGAGAGTTTACCGTCAAGAACGTCGAAAGGGAGAGACCTCATATTCAAGAAATCGTTGATCGCTTGATCGACAATATGTTGGCAGGTCCGCAACCGGTGGAGTTCGTCGAAGAATTTGCCCGGCCGCTGCCCACCGAGGTGATTGCTTACCTCTTGGGTGTTCCCTACGAGGATCACGAGATTTTCCACCGTGCAACTCGAGTTCAGTTTGGTTCTACATCCACCCCCGAAGAGGTGGGGGCCTCACTGAAGGAACTTCTCGCGTATCTTGACGACCTTATTTCCAAGAAAGAGACTGACCCGCAAGACGACATCTTGAGTCGCCTCGTCACCGAGCAACTTGTGCCGGGCCACCTCGATCGATCTGCCATGGTAGACATCACTCGGCTCCTGTTGAGTGCAGGTCACCAAACGTCAATCAACATGACGGCGCTAAGCGTGCTGACGCTGTTACAGAATCCTGGAGAGCTGGCGAAGATTGAGTCGAATCCAGAACTCATCCGCGGCGCCGTTCAGGAGCTGCTGAGGTATTCGAGTGTTATCCAGGCCGGTGTGCGACGGGTCGCCCGTGAGGACGCTGAAGTTAACGGCCATTTGGTGAAAAAAGGTGAAGGGGTGATTTGTGCGCTCCCGTCGGCCAATCGAGACGAAGATATTTTCGCAGATCCGGACCGATTCGATGTCACGCGAAACGCTTCGGTTCACCTGGCATTCGGCTACGGCATCCACCAGTGTTTAGGACAGATACTCGCTCGAATTGAACTGGAAATTGCCATCACGACCCTTTTTGCCCGCATTCCTGGACTACGCCTAGCTGTTCCCTTTGACGAATTACGGTTCCGAGAGGATATGTTTGTCTACGGCGTCTACGAGTTACCTCTCACATGGAATAAGCCGAACTTGCCATCAATGAATCAGGAGGGATGAAGGGTGTCACCGTTGACGAGGGATGAAGTGTTAACGCTCACCGATGTGACCTGCCCCGAGCGCTTTTTTGGCCAGCGCGACGTAGAAGCTCGAGTGGCTGAATCCGAGTCCAAGATCCGACGCGCAAGCAGCGCCGGAACCCGTCCACAGAATGCAGACGTGACGTGACGAATGACCTCGTATCCGGCACCGGAGTTGGCCTGCTAGTCCTCGATATGCAACAGGATTTGATCCAAGCCGCCCGTGCGGAAGGGGAGTCGGACCTTGGCATCGAGGCCATGATTGCAGCCATACGCTCCCTACGCGACTGCTTTGACGATCAGCGCTGGCCGGTGATTTATACCCGGGTCTGCTATCGAGCGTCCTATATTGACGCGCCGGAAAGTGCACCGGCGCGCTCGCGAAATTCACTGCAGGAGGGCGAGCTTGGCTCCATGATCATTCCTGAACTTGCACCGAGACCGACTGACTTTATGGTGATCAAACGACGCTTTGGCGCCTTTTATGGAACTGACCTTGAGATACTCATTCGAGGGCTTGGACTGAAGGAACTCATCGTCACCGGAAATTCGACGCCTCGAGCGGTGGAATCCACGGTGCGTGAAGCGCACAGTCGGGATATCAAGTGCGTAGTCGTGAGCGACGCCACGTATGCGCCCACCACGGAGGACCAGCAACATTGCATGGAAATTATGGGAAAGTATGGTATCGCCCGGATTGCCGGCAGCGATGATGTGCGGGCCGCCTTCGCTCGTGCACATTGATGGTCCTTGCCGAGTCTCCGTTCCTACCAATCCTCGACCTCCAATCGGTGTCCCGCAGACGTTCAGGTTGAGTTTTACGCGTTCTGCGGCTTCGATTGGTGTCCTCCGTCCGAGTGCGCGCTGACGACGTCTGGGCGGGCTCAGGGGGTGGGTCCGTTCGATCCCGGTCACGGTCGCGAACTGCCACTAGGTGCCAGACCGAAAATTAGCGACAGGACTGCACAATTTACATCGAATGCGGTTGACTGCAAGATTTGTTGCTGATATCGTATCCTTACGGAATTGTCGTTGCAATAAGCGCGGGCGGCAGCATGAGGGCGGTCATGAAATTGAGACGAGTTAA
>JANXWA010000002.1 GCA_025351385.1 Acidimicrobiales bacterium
TCGTCACCTTCGCCACTGAAGACGGCGAATTCATCGGTGAGACGCGCCTCGATCCCAATCGCGACTACCAGCCGAAGGGCGACGGCTTCGCGAGATAGCCTGCACAGGTTCAGCTGTTCACGATGTCTCGACAGATTTCAACGGCAGTCCCAACGGGATTCGAACCCGTGCCTCCACCTTGAGAGGGTGATGTCCTAGGCCACTAGACGATGGGACCAAGAAGTGATGAGAGCGTGGAATCGCTCTCATCACTTCGCTCGGGGGCAAGGACTCGAACCCTGAATAACTGGACCAGAACCAGTTGTGTTGCCAATTACACCACCCCCGAAGGGCTTGGAAAGCCTACCCGAGAACCAGAACGGACTGCCAGCGCTACCTAGCGCGTGGCGCCGCGCTCGTCCACGAGCTGAGCCGTCCGTATCCGATGATCCGACCGACTCCGACCTCGAAGGTCTCCTTCGCGTAGTACTTCCACAACGAGTGCTTGACGGTGGGCGAGTTCCCGACCGGTGACGGATAGGTCGTGAGTCCCTGGGAAGCGGCAATCGCCATCGCGCGGTCCTCGTGAAAGGGGTCGGTGACGGTCAGCACGGTCACGATGTGCAACTTCTTCAACTGGGACGAGACGGTCGCCACGTTCTGCCACGTGTCGTTGCCCGCGCCTTGCAGGACCCGGTCGGCCGGGACGCCGTGACGCTCGACGTACGAGGCCGAGACGCCGGCCTCGGTAAAGACGTCGCCCTTCAACTTCCCGCCGGTGACCACCACCCACGTCGCCCGGTGGTCATGCCACAGCATGAGCGCGTGGTCGAGCCGGGCCTTCAGCTCGGGCGAGGGCCGTCCATTGTTCTCGGTCGTTCCAAAGACGAGTATCGCCTGGGCACTCTTCGAGGAGTGGTGGTGGCCCGTCATCCAGATCTGGACGAAGGTGACCGCGAAGTAGAGCATGACGGCGCTGACCGCCAGTGACGCGATGCGCAACGCCAGCTTGACGGGGCCGAAGATCACACGCCGGCACGGACCAGGGCGTCGTGCATTCGCCGCAGGGTCACCTCTCGTCCCAGCAGTTCGAGAGACTCGAAGAGCGGCGGGCCCACTGACCGGCCGGTGATCGCGCAACGTATCGGCGCCTGGCTCTTGCGAAGGGCCATCCCGAACGTCTCGCCGAGGGCCAATGTCGTGTCGTGCAGAACCGCGGAGCTCCACTCGACGGTCTCGAACGTCGAGATTGCGCGACGCAGCAGGTCCCGGCCGACCGGGTCACCGGCGATCGTCTTCTCGAACGACGCCTCGTCGAAGGCAACGTCGTCGAGGAAGAAGAAATCGACCATCGTGGGAACCTCGCCCAGGGTCGCGACGCGCTCCTGGACCAGAGGCGCCACCTTCGCGAAGAGTTCGTCGTTGAACTGCTCCTTCGTCCAACACGCCTCCCGGTCAGTCGGTCGCCACTGCGTCGACCACGGGCGGACCCACGGGGCGCACCGGTCGACGAATTCCGCGGCCGAGAGCGCTCGGATGTACTCGCCGTTCATATGGGTCAGCTTCTTCACATCGAAGAAGGCCGGTGAGTGCGAGACGTCCTTGAGGCGGAACTGCTCGACCAGTGTCGAGCGAGGAACGATCTCCTCGTCGCCGCGCGGACTCCACCCGAGCAAGGCCAGGTAGTTCACAAACGCGTCCGGGAGGTAGCCCTGGTCCCGATAGGACTCGACCGCGACCGGGTCCTTGCGCTTGGAGAGCTTCTTTCGCTGCTCGTTGACGAGCATCGGCAGGTGCGCGTACTCGGGGTGGGGCACCACGTCGACGCCCGGACAGTGGTTGAGGGCCTCCCACATCATCACCTGCTTGGGGGTCGTAGGCAGGAGGTCCTCGCCGCGGATGATGTGGGTGATCGCCATGCTGCGGTCGTCGACCGCGTTCGCGAGCGGGTACAACACCACGCCGTTGGACTTGACGACGATGAAGTCCTCGTAGCTGTCGTGGGGGAACACGACATCGCCGCGGATGATGTCGTGCACCACCGTCGAGCCGCTGGCGGGCACGGCGAAGCGCAGTGCCGTGTGCTCGGAGCGAGGAACGTGGCGTTCGCGGCAGTGTCCGTCGTAGCCGGGCTTGGCGTTGCCCTCGATGCGCTCGTCGATCTCCTCGCGGGTGCAGTCGCAGGTGTAGAGGTGGCCGTTGGCGAAGAGCGCTTCGGCCGCCTCGACGTGATCGCCCAGCAGCGCGCTCTGCAAGAACGGCCCCTCGTCGAAGTCGAGGCCCAGCCACGCCATCGCGGTGATGATCCCCTCGTGCCACTCGTCGCGATTGCGCTCAGCGTCGGTGTCCTCGATGCGCAGGATGAAGGTCCCGCCGGTCTGGCGCGCGAAGAGCCAGTTGAAGAGGCTTGTGCGCGCGGACCCGACGTGGAAGAAGCCCGTTGGGGAAGGGGCGAAGCGGACGCGAGGCCCGGTCATGGGCTACTCCTCAAGGGAGATGGCACCGTTGGGGCAGCTCGCCACCGCTTCACGCAGCCGCTCGTCGAATTCCGGTCCGGGGTTCTCGTTCAGCACGTACATGAATCCGTCATCACGCACCTCGAAGACTTCGGGGACAATGCCCATGCAGACGGCGTTGCTGGTGCAGAGATCGTAATCAACGATGACTTTCATAGGACCCCTTCGAGTGACGACCGTCCACATCGTAGTTGGGCCGGACCGGCGGCGGGGTCGACTGCCTACACTTCAGGGCATCGCGAAGGGAGTCCCATGGAGAAGCGCGCACTCGGATCACTACAGGTGTCGGTCGTAGGCGTCGGCTGCAATAACTTCGGCGCCCGTCTCGATGAAGGGGCCACGTCGCGCGTCGTGCTTGGCGCCCTCGACGCCGGCATCAACTTCTTCGATACCGCCGACACCTACGGGGCCACCACGTCCGAGCAGTATCTCGGGCGGGCCCTCGGCGCCCGTCGCGACGAGGCGGTCGTCGCGACGAAGTTCGGCATGCCCGTCGACGACACCCGCTTCGGAGCCCATCCGACCTACGTGCGTCAGGCCTGCGAGGACTCTCTGGCACGCCTCGGCACTGACCGCATCGACCTGTACCAACTGCACTTCCCTGACGCCACCGTGCCGATCGCCGACACCCTGGGGGCGCTGGGCGAACTCGTCGCCGAAGGCAAGGTCCGCGAGATCGGATGCTCGAACCTCACCGTTCTCCAACTCGAGGAGGCCAAGGCCGCCGCCGGTGACGGACCGGCCTTCGTGTCGGTGCAGAACCAGTACTCCCTGCTGGCGCGCGAGCCGGAGCGTGACGGCGTGCTCGACGCCTGCGCGCGGCTCGGACTCGGATTTCTGCCCTTCTACCCACTGGCGAACGGCCTCCTGACCGGCAAGGTCAAGCCCGGCGAGCCGATACCCGAGGGGACACGCCTCGCGATGATGTCCTCCGAGCGCAGCGTGCACTGGCTGAGCGACGAGATCCAGGGCCGCGTCGGCGCACTGCTCGACTTCGCGAACGAGATTGAGGTCCCGATCCTGTCACTGGCCTTCTCATGGCTGCTCAGCCACCGCCAGGTGTCGAGCGTCATCGCCGGCGCGACGAGCGTCGAGCAGGTTCGGGCCAACGCCGGTGCGGTCAGAGCCCTGCCCGACGACGTCGTCGCGGCGCTGGACGTCCTGACGGGCTAGCTGGCCTTGACGGCCGCCACCATCTTCGTGAGCGTGTCCTTCGCGTCCCCGAAGACCAACGTGGTCTTGGGATTGTAGAGCAGCTCGTTCTCGATGCCGGCGAAGCCGGGACGCATCGAGCGCTTCAAGAAGACAACGTTCTCTGCGAGGTCCGCTTTGATGATCGGCATGCCGTAAATCGGCGAGCTCGGGTCGTCGTGGGCGGCCGGATTCACGGTGTCGTTCGCGCCGACGACGAGGGCGACGTCGGCGGTCTGCAGCTCGGAGTTCGCTTCGTCCATCTCCACCAGCTGCTCGTAGGGCACGTTGGCCTCAGCGAGCAGCACGTTCATGTGGCCGGGCATGCGTCCCGCCACCGGATGGATGGCGTAGAAGACCTCGATGCCCTTCTTCTCGAGAACCTCGGCGAGTTCGCGCAGCACGTGCTGGCCCTGCGAGACGGCGAGGCCGTAACCCGGGATGAACACAACCCGGCTAGCGAAGCCGAGCAGGATCGCGATGTCCTCGGGCGTGCCGGAGCGCACGCTCGCCCCGTCGGCCCGAGTGGTGGCGCCGCTCGCGGTGACCTTCGAGCCGAATGCGGAGAAGAGGACGTTGGAGAGACTGCGGCCCATCGCCTTGCTCATGAGGCGCGTGAGCAAGATACCCGAGGCGCCGACCAGAGTTCCGGCGACGATCAGCAGGTTCGAGCCCAGCGTGAAGCCCGAGGCGGCGACGGCGAGGCCGGTGAAGGCATTGAGCAGCGAGATAAGCACCGGCACGTCGGCGCCGCCGATAGGCAGCACGAAGATCACGCCGAGGACGAAGGCGAGGGCGAACAACACCCACAGGAGCGGGGTCGACGAGGTGACGAGGATCGTCACGATGATCGCGGCCGACGCCAGTCCCACCACCCCGTTGATGGCCTGCTGGCCCGGGTAGGTGATGGGCCGGCCGGTCATCAGCTCCTGGAGCTTCGCGAAGGCGATCGCCGAGCCGGAGAACGAGAAGGTCCCGATCAGGACGCCGAGGAGCACCTCCAGGGTGACGTAGGTCGCCGGGTGGGTCGACTTGATGTGCACGAACTCAGTGATGGAGACGAGCGCCGCGGCGCCACCGCCCACGCCGTTGAAGATCGCCACTAACTGCGGCATGGCGGTCATCTTCACGAATCGGGCCGTGGGCACCGCAACGATGAAGCCGATGAACATGGCGAGCAGGATCAGCCAGACGTGGTGCAAGGAGTGGCCGTCGACGTACTTGAAGAAAGTCGCGACGATCGCCACCGCCATGCCGAAGGCCGCGATCATATTGCCCTTGCGAGCGTGCTTGGGGCTGCCCAGGCCCTTCAGGGCGACCACGAAGGTCGTGGCGGAGAACAGGTACAGCAGGTCGATGAGAGTTTCGCGACTCACTGGGTTACCTCTTCATTCGTCGTGGCCTTGGGCTTTTGGGTCTTCGGCTTGAACATCTCGAGCATGCGGTCGGTGACGACGAATCCGCCGACCACGTTGAGGGTCGCGAGGATCACGGCGAGAAAGCCCAGCACCTCTTGGAGGTTGGTCGTCGCCCCACCGAGAATCAACATGGATCCGACGAGGATGACGCCGTGAATGGCGTTCGAGCCGCTCATGAGCGGCGTGTGCAGGATGCTCGGTACCTTCGCGATGATCTCGGTGCCGACGAAGATCGTCAGCATCAAGACGGTGGCGTACTGCAACAGCGAGTTACCCATCAGGCGTTCTCCTTCAATGCGGGGGTGATGGCCACGTGGGGCACGCCAAGCGCATCGGCCGTCGGTGCGTGGCTGACCGCGCCGTCGCGCGCCACCGTCACACCGATGACCACCTCGTCGCTCCAGTCGGGCTCAATCTGACCCTTGCTTCCGAAGAGGCCGAGCAACTTCAAGACGTTGTTCGCGAACATCAAGCTCGCGTGCGCTCCCATCTGGGCGGGCGGATTCGCCATGCCGACGACTCGCACGCCATGGTGCTCCACCACTTCACCAACCTTGGTCAGCTGGCAGTTGCCGCCGCCGTCGGCGGCCATGTCGATCACGAGCGATCCCTCGCCCATCGCCTCGACCATCGCGGTCGTCACGAGGATGGGCGACTTTCGTCCGGGCACGGCCGCGGTCGTGATGACGATGTCGGCGTTGGCAACCTCACTCAGCAGGGCGGCCTGTTGTTGGGTGCGCTCATCGTCGGTGAGCTCGCGGGCGTAGCCTCCGACCGCGTCCGCGGTCACGTCGAGCTTGACGAAGACCGCGCCGGCCGACTCGGCTTCCTCCTTCGCCGCGGAGCGCACGTCGTAGGCGCGCACCTTCGCACCGAGGCGCTTCGAGGTCGCGATCGCCTGAAGACCGGCCACGCCAACGCCCATGACGAGCACCTTGGCCGGGCGGATGGTGCCCGCGGCGGTGGTGAGCAGCGGGAAGAAGCGGTCGAAGTAGGTCGCACCGGTGAGGGCGGCCCGGTACCCCGACACGGTGGCCTGGGATGACAGGGCGTCCATGTACTGCGCGCGCGAGATTCGCGGCAGCAAGTCGAACGAGAGGATCGTCACGCGGCGGTCGTTGAGGGCCCGGACGACTTCGAGGGTCAACAGCGGCGAGAGGAACGAGAGATGGAGCGAACCTTCGGGCAGCTGGCCAGCCTCGACGACCGTGGGGGGGTTCACACGCAGGTTGACCTCGCCCGAGGGCGAGTCGACGATGGCCGCTCCGACGGCCTGGTAGGCCTCGTCGGTGAAGTGGGCTCGCAGACCGGCGCCCCGTTGGACCTGCACTTCCCAACCATCGGTAACGAGGGTCTTCACGGCGTCGGGCGTGAGAGCGACACGTGTCTCCCCCGCACGCGACTCCTTATAGAGCGCAATTTTCATACTCTGTTTCTAGCAGCCGCGCCAGAAACCCTCCGAAGGTCTTAGGACCCTAAAGCGACCGTACATCACGCGACCACATTCCGCCAGAGATAGTGCGCCGGCCCATCGCCGCAGGTCGGGCCGGGTGAAACATTTTCTTCCGTCGCTGAGCGAGTCGCTCAAGTCAATCTCCTCCCCGCAGAATCGAACGGCCAATCCACTCGGAGCCAGGACGCGAATCGGCCCTCGCTGTTGCAGACAACGACTCGCGCGACCATTGTGACCCGTCAGACCGTCCGTGTAGAAAGGTGCCATGAAGCCATTCATTGCCCACGTGAAGTCGCCCATCGGGTCCTGGGGTGTCGAAGGGACTGAACTGGGAATCACCCGAATCTACGTGCCCGGTGAGAAGAGGCCGCGGTCGCGGGGGGTCGCGCCGAAGGCCGTCGCACAGGGCGCTGCCCAGCTTGAGCAGTACTTCAACGGCACCCGGCGCGCGTTCGACGTTTCGCTCGTCGATGCACCATCGACCTCGTTCCAGCGCGACGTCTGGAGAGCCCTATGCGACATCCCTTTCGGTGAGGTTCGAACCTACGGCGACATTGCGAGGGCCACGAACCGGCCCCGCGCGACACGTGCCGTCGGCAACGCCAACCACGCGAACCCGTGGCCGATCATCGTCCCGTGTCACCGGGTCGTTAGTGCCAGCGGCCTCGGCGGCTACGGCGGAGGCGAGGGTGTGAAGCGATTCCTGCTCGACCTTGAAGGGATCCACTACCCCTGATCGACGTCGCGGGGTGGCTGGGAGAGGAGGATCTTGTGCACGGCGACGTTGTCGTGCGCCTCACCGGAAGGCGTGAGGATCGAGAGGCGTCGGATCGCTCGTCCGGCAATCCACAGCAGTCCGAGCGCGAGGGGTACCTCCCACGCCGCCGCCACGAGTCCACTCAGCCAGAGGTCTCCTCGACGGGCCGTCGTGATGTCGAACCATGCGTCGACGAGGAAAAACGTGGCCGAGACGCTGGCGAAGATGATGAAGACCGCGCGTCGGCGCCACGCCGCCCACGCCGCGAGGAACATCATCGCCGTCTCGGCGACGTCCAGCCCGACCCAGGCGAGGTCCCAATGGTTGGCCACGTAGTGGCGGGGTAGACGCAGCCCCAGATAGATGGTCCAGACGATCTCCACCGACGCCGTCGTGAGCAGTAGTGCCAGCAATGGGCCACGAGCGATCCGCAGGCGAATCGGCCGAGCCATCGAGTCTCAGCCGGTGACGGCGACGGGCTCGGCAAGAGCGTCGAACATCGCCTTCGCCCCGTCCGCGAGGCTCTGGCGCTCGACGTCGTCGAGCACGTCGAAGTAGCGGGCTACGAGCGAGGAGGTCAGGATCTCGGCCTCGTCCTTCTTCGCCGCGAGCTCGGGCGTGACCTCCGGGACCTCGTCCTCGACGTAGCCGTGCATCTTGAAGAGATTCACGTCCTGGAGGTAGACCGCCTCAGCCGGCGCCAGTCCCATTTCATCGACGGCGTCGATGTGCACGCAACCTCGCAGCTCGCGCATGAGGATCGCCCCGAGGTAGGCCGCGTGCACCGGGTTCACCGGCACGTCGAACTTCTTGTATCCGTCGACCAGGAGGTGTCGCCCTCCCTCAACCGATGCGGCGACCTTGAACGCGGCCTTCGCGAAAGCGTCGAGGACGCTCCGGTCGATCGCGCCGAAGGTCCGGTCGGCGAACGAGTAGGCGGACTGCAGATAGGCCTTCGCGATCTGAACCGGGTCGGCCTTGGTCCTGGCCTCGGTCCACATCCGCTCGAGGTGCCTCGGGTGGAAGAAGTAGAACGCCCCGATGACCACTTCGACATCGACGTCGCCCAGGGTGCCTCCCCGTCCGAGGCCGTAGAACTCGTAGGCGTTGAGTCCCAACTCCTTGCCGAGTTCGCGGGTCGCGGGATCGAAGTAGAACGACATGCCCACGTACTGGATGGAGTGGGCAACGGCGTCGGCGAGTTCGGTGGAGTTCATGGTCCCGACCTTACGCTCGACGCGCCATCGAACCGTCAGGCCTGGAGGCGCTGACCGTCACGGCGAACCCGCAGCTCAATCGTCGAGCCCCGCTCGACCGGTACGAAGCGTGCGGTCCCTCCGTGGTGGACGACGATCTCGGTGACGATGGCGAGGCCCAGCCCGGTGCCTCCCGAGTCGCGACTGCGCGCCCGGTCGGCCCGCGCGAATCGGTCGAACAGCCGACCGCTCTTGGCAACGTCGACGCCCTCGCCGTCGTCGGCCACGGTCACGACCGCCTCTGGCCCTTCGTAGTGGGAGTCGAAGCGCAGCTCGCTGGTGGCGTAGCGCATCGCGTTGTCCACGACGTTGCGAATCATGCGCTTCAACATCGCGGGGTCGCCCACGACTCGGGTGGGCTGAATCGCCGTCGTGTCGGCGGCGAGCGTGGTGAGCGTGCGCACCCGTTGGGCCTCTTCGAACAGGAGGTCGTCGAGGTCGACGTCCGTGCTCTGCGTCTCCACCTGACGCTCGTCGTGACGGGCTAGCCAGAACAGGTCGTCGATCAGCACATCGAGGCGCCGACCCTCACGCATCACGATGTCGACGACCTCGGGCCAATTGGCCCTGGCGGGGTCCCTCGCGGCTCGCTCGGTCGTGGCGAGCAATGTCGTGAGGGGACTGCGCAGCTCGTGACTGACGTTCGAGACGAACTCCTGTTGGAACTGCGAGGCCGCCTCGAGCCGGTCGAGCATGGCGTTCACCGTCCGGGCCATCCGGGCGATCTCGTCGTCACCTCCGGTGAGTGGCACCCGCTGGGTGAGGTCCTGGGCCGCGATGGCGTCGACCCGACGGCGGATCGACTCGACCGGCGCGAGTGCCAGCCCGATGCCGAGCCATATGAGTCCGCCCGAGATCAACAAGAGCAGCGGGAACGAGACGAGCAGGCTGGCGAGGAGCACATTGACACTGTGCGCGATGCCGCCGCCGTAGACGAAGCCGTAGACGAGCCCCGGGCCGCGCTTCATGGTGATCGGTCCGCCGAGTCCCGCGCTGACCTGGGAGAGGAAGGGCTGGGCGGTCGGTGACGACGACATCCTCACGCCGAGACCGTTGGCGGCCGTTGAGTCGACCACCTGGTGCGCGAGCACCGGGGCATTGGCGATGGCCGAACTGGCCGCCCACACCCGAGTGCCCTCCAGGTTGGTCACCTGGATCACGACGTCGCCGTGCATCGCCAGAACCACGGAGTGCGTCGTGGCGGTCTTCGCCGCTGCGAAACGTTCCTGGGTCTGGACGATCTCGCCTTCAATCTGGTTCCTCGCCTGCGTCTCGAGCGAGTGGTGCACGAGACTCACCAGTGCGACCCCGGTGAAGGTGAGAATGACGGCGATCGCCACCTCGAAGAAGAGGGTGAGGCGGGCTCGGATGGAGAGCTGTCCCCTCGCAGGCATCAGTCCTCGCGCACGCAGTAGCCGACTCCGCGCACCGTGCGGATCACCGACGGGAAGGGCGCGAGGTCGATCTTCCTGCGCAGGTAGCCGATGTACACCTCGACGATGTTCGGGTCGCCGTCGAAGCCCGCTCCCCATACGGAATTCAGGATCTCGGTCTTGGCGAGCGAGTCGCCGGCGTGGCCCATCAGGAACTCCAAGAGGGCGAACTCGCGCGGCGTCAGAGTGACGTCGCGGCCGTGGGAGACGACGCTTCGGCGCATCGGGTCGAGCGACACCGCGCCCACGACGAGCCGTTGCGGGCGGCCCCGTTCGTGGCGGCGAAGCAGAGCGTGGATCCGAGCGACGAGGATCGAGTTCTCGAAGGGCTTGCGCAAGAAGTCGTCGGCGCCGACCTCCAGTCCCTCGATCTCGTCAAGTTCGCCGTCCTTGGCGGTGAGCATCAGCAGCGGCGTCTCCACTCCGGCCGATCGCAGGTCCTGACACACACTGAATCCGTTACGTCGCGGCAGCATGACGTCGAGCACGATGACGTGATAGCTGCCGGTCAGCGCCTCGGCGAAGCCGGCCTCGCCGTCGTAGCGCATCTCGACCTGGAAGCCGTCGTCCTCCAAGAGGTCCGCCACCGCCCGGGCGAGGTCGTGATCATCTTCGATGACGAGCACGCGCCGACGGTCTTCACTCATTGCAAGTAGAGGTTACCGTCCGCTCCTTCGACCACATTTAGCTTCTTCAGACCCGTGGGGGCCGGTCCGTTCATGACGTCGCCGTTGACCACCTGGAACTGCGAACCGTGGCACGGGCAGACGAAGACGTTGTTGGGCGCGTAGTAGCTGACGGTGCATCCGGCGTGGGGACAGACCGCGTCGTAGGCGAGGAACTGACCGGCCGTCGGTTGCACGACGATGCCCGGGTCGCCCGAATTCGGGATCGTGAACGTCGCCGCCTGGCCCTTGGGCACGTCCTTCGCCGGGCCGAGGATGATGCCTTTGGTCGTGCCCTTGGGAACAGGCGAGTTCGAAGGGGGCGAGGTAGTACCGGTGCTCGGGACCGTCGTGCCCGTGCTTCCGAGCTGCGTGGTCGACTTCTTCGGTGTCGGGGCTCCGCCGATCAGCCGTCCAGCCTCGGCGGCGACGGCGCCCAGGATCAGGGCCGAGGTGCCCACGGTCGCGGCGGTGGCGGTCCCGAGCACCAGCGTGCGCCGGTCGATCGTGTCGATGGCGACGCGAGTCGCGAGTGGGGGCCGGTCGCCGATCAACACCGGACAGACGCTCTGGTCGCACGGCTGGCCCCGTCGGGCCCCGCACTTGCCATGGTTGAAGTGCCCACAGATCTCCTGCACCTTGGCGAAGGGAACGGTGACGACCTCGGGGGAGGGAGCGCCCAACTCGCGCGCCGCGCGTTTGGCGATCACCGCGTCGAGCGAGAGGCGTGACCCGCCACCAGCGACGATGAGCGGCATCCAGGCGAACAGGAAGACGATATCGGCACCGGTGTAGAAGGGCGAGGCGTGAAAGCTCACCGTCAAGAAGAGGCCAAGCGAGAGCAGAGCGCCGCCCAGCGCCGCGGCACGAGTCCATAGTCCGAGTAGCGCGCCGATTCCGATCGCGAGCTCGGAGAGCGAGATGAGGATGCCGAGCGGCTTGGCGAACTGCACGAAATGGCTGAGGATCGAGTGGATCGGGCTGAGACGGACCGAAGCGATGAGCTGGGCCTGGATGGAGCTGGGGCTCTGGGCGTTGAAGAAGTTGGGATTCGCCAACTTCTGCAGACCGGCGAAGGCGAAGGTCGCGCCGAGGAACAGGCGCAGGGGCAGCAGTGCCCACTCGGCCAGCGTCCAGGCGCGTACCGGCGCACCCAAAGGAAGGCGACGCTCGCGCGCTGGTCTCCGCCGGACCGGTCCCGGCCGTGCGGGGGCGCGACGAACAGGTCGCGAAGAAGCAGTCGGCATCCCCCCATCGTGCCACAGCCCCTAGAACCGTTTGACGGCGGGATCCGCGGTCTTATGGAACATTTATCAACCAAGATGGGGTGATGAACGCCACGATCGTCTCCTACATCCTCACCGAGATCAAGCACCTGCCCGGCCCGCTGGTCTTCGGCCTCGTGGCATTGCTCGTCTTCGGCGAGGCGGCGCTCTTCATCGGATTCGTGTTGCCCGGCGAGACGTCGGTCATCGTCGCCGGCGTCGTCGCGAGTCAGGGCCACATCAACATCGGCGCGCTCTGCGTCCTGGTGGTCGTGGCCGCCATCATCGGCGACTCCGTCGGCTACGCCATCGGGAACCGTTACGGCGAGAGACTGATGGCGCTGCCCGTCATCCGCCACCGGCGCGTCGCGCTCGAGCGCGCGCTCGAGGGACTGCGCCGACGGGGCCCGGTCTACGTCTTCATTGGGCGCTTCACCGCCTTCTTGCGCGCGGTCATGCCGGGGCTCGCGGGAATGAGCAAGATGCACTATCGCCGCTTCCTCATCGCCAACGCTCTGGGCGGGGTCATCTGGGGCGTCGGCTTCACACTGCTCGGCTACTACGCCGGCCACGCTCTCACCAAGGTCGAGAAGTACGCCAGCTGGGCCGGACTCGTACTGCTCGTGATCGTGGTCGCGCTGGTCGTGACGTTGCACTTTCGCCGCAAGCGCATCGACGCGCTCGAAGACGCGACCTGGATCGCCTCGCACGAGGACGACGAATCAGCGAAGGACGTTGAGTAGCTCCTCGGAGGCGTCAACCCTCCACAGGCCGTCACGCTGGACGAGCAGCCCGGCGGTCGCGGCAGTCGGTCCGTCTCCCTTCACCAAGGTCCGTACGTAGAGCTCGTCGTACGCGTCACTCGAACGCGCCTGGGCGATGAACTCCGGCGACTGGTGGAGCGACACGGTGCGCGACGAGCGAACGATGAGCGGCCCCACGACCGGGTCGGCTCGTAGCGCGTCGGCGATGCGGTCGATCTGGGCGTCAGCCGAGGCCGCGTCGACCCGAGCCCCCCGGCGCCACGGCGGGACGACGCCCTCGAGGTAGCCACCCGCGACCAGCGTGCGAGGATCGGCGAAAGCAACGACGCCGGTCACCGACTCGCCCATCCCCGTCACGACCGTCCTGGCGTGGCCGATCACGTCCGGCACGACCCACGGCAGGAGCCACGCCTCCAGGCCGAGCCACGCGGGCCACGCGGCGTCGACGAGGACCACGGTGACGCCGAGGCCGATCGAACGAGCGTGGCTCGCGACCTGCGTGTAGCGCGCCACGGCACTTTCGTCCACCACTCCGCGGTGTGGTTCGATCCGCGCCCATTCGACGCCGAGGCGAACTCCCTCGAATCCGAGGCCCGGCACGAGGTCGAGCACCGACTCGTAGTCCTGCCAGAGGCCAGCGGCGTCACCCGGACCGGCGTGTCGGCCAAGCGAGATCGTCGGGGAGTAGCACGTCGCCGGTTCGAAGGGGCGATCGAAGCCACCCTCCACCGCGTAGCCCTCGAGCGTGGCGAAGAGGCGTGGTCCATGGCTCATCGCGCCAGTTTCGCACGCTGGGTGTTCGCTCCCTTCAACTAGCGTCTGGTCGAGCGCCGAAGGGCCCGTCCAAAGGAGATCTCATGGCTGAAGAAGTGCTGCGCGAGCGACGTGGACACGTCGAGGTGTTGACCATCAACCGTCCTGAGGCCCGCAACGCAATCAATCGCGCGACGGCCATCGCCCTCGGCGAGGCGCTCGACGATTGCGAGACCGATGACGACGTGTGGGTGGTGGTGCTCACCGCCTCCGGCGACAAGGCCTTCTCGGCCGGCATGGACCTGAAGGCCTTCGCCGCCGGTGAGTTCCCGGTCACCGACAAAGGCTTCGGGGGCATCACCCAGCGAGACTTCCCCAAACCACTCATCGCGGCCGCGAACGGCTCGGCTCTCGCTGGTGGCTTCGAGATCATGATCAGCTGCGACATGGTGATCGCGGCCGACCACGCCAAGTTCGGAATTCCCGAGGCGTCACGCGGACTGGTCGCCGGTGGCGGCGGCCTCATCCGACTTCCCAAGTTGATCCCGCTCGCCGTGGCCTACGAGATGGCGCTCACCGCCGACCCGATTGACGCCCAACGCGCCTACGAGCTGGGCCTCGTGAACCGGGTCGTGCCGGGGGACCAAGTGCTCGACGTCGCAGTTGCCCTGGCCGAGCGCATCGCGATGAACGCGCCGCTCGCCGTGCGGACCTCCAAGGACGTGATGAAGAAGTCCCGCGAGCTCACCGAAGACCAGTGCTGGACCCTCAACACCGAGGCCTTCGGGATGATCGGCCGGAGCGCCGACGCCCTCGAGGGTGCCGTCGCCTTCGCCGAGAAGCGCACGCCCAACTGGCAGGGCAAGTAGATGCACACGACGCTGGCGACGCTCGACGGTCCCTCGCTCGCCGGAGGACTCAGCGTCCTGCGGCTCTCGTTGCACGTGCTGGCCGCGACCGTGTGGGTCGGCGGCCAGTTCGTCATCGCCGGACTGCTGCCGACCGTGCGCGGGCTCGGCGACAGCGCGCCTCGCCAGATTGCTTCGGCCTTCGGGCGACTGAGCTGGCCGGCCTACTGGTTGCTCGTGGCGACCGGCTTGTGGAACTACCTCGCCATCGACCACGCGCACGCGACCAGTAGTTGGAACATGGTGTTCGGCATCAAGATGATGCTCGTGGTCATCGCCGGCCTCGGCGCGTTCCTGCACACCAAGGCGTCAAAGCCGAGCACTCGGGGCATGTTCGCCGGCATCGGGACGCTGGCCTCGATCGCCGCACTGGTCTTGGGCGTGGCAATCGCCGGTTAGTGGAGGTGGTACACGACGGCTGAAGTGACGGCCGCACTCACGACCACCACCGGGAACGGGGCTCGGGCGAACAACGCCGCCAACGCGACACCCAGCCCGGCCAGTCGGTGGTCGAACACGACGTGTGTGTGCACGACCAGTCCCTGGGCGACGACGAGCGCGCTCAACAATGAGATCGGCACGAGTGCGTTGATCCGCTGCAGTCGGGGGTTCGCCAGCCATCGTTCCGGCACCGAGTGGCCGGCCAGCTTGATCGTGAAGCACAGCGTGCTCGTCGCAATCAGCACGGCCCACATCGCCGACGGGGTCAACGGGCCCTCCACCCGAGCGCCACGGCCACCAGCGCCGTGGTGATGATCGGAAGGCCGGCCGGGAGCCACGGCGTGATCACGAGAGCGAAGGCCATCGACGACGCGGCCGCCAATCGAAGGAAGCTGTTCTCGAGGCGCGGCCAGACGAGGCCCAGGAACGCCGCGGGCACCGCCGCGTCGAGTCCCCACGAAGCCGGATCGCCGAGCGCCTTCGCGCCGAGCGCGCCGAGCAGCGTGAAGATGTTCCAGAACAGGAAGACCCCCGAACCAGTGAGCCAGAAGCCGAGCCGCATGGCCGCAGTGCCACGAGACGCCTGGGAGAGCGCGACGCCGGTCGACTCGTCGATGGTCAGGTGCGCCGCGGCGACGCGGCGCAGTCCCTTCACTCGAAGCAGCGGCGCCATCTGAATCGCGTAGAGCGCGTTGCGAGTTCCGAGCATCGTCGCTGCGGCAATCGCGCTGACGGCGACTCCGCCCGAGGCGACGACGCCCACCGCGGCGAACTGGCTGGCTCCGGTGAACGTCAAGAGCGAGAACAGGCAGGTTTGCACCACCGAGAAGCCGGCCGCGACGCTGGCGGCGCCGAATGCGACGCCGTAGGCGCCTACCGTCAGGGCCACGCTGAGCGAGTCACGCACCGTGTCCTTCGACATTCCCGACATCCGGACATTCTTGCCGAAGCGGATAATCGGGTGATTCGAAGGCGCACAGACGCCGCGGCGCGCAGCGCACTACTGTGGCCACAGGCACGTCAAAGGAGAAGGCAGTGTTCTTAGGCGAGATATTTGGGATGGACGGGGTGATCGTGGTCGTCGTCGTGGGCATCCTGCTCTTCGGTGGCGCAGCGATTCCGAAGTTTGCGAAGAACCTGGGGTCGGCCAAGACCGAATTCGAGAAGGGCTTGAAAGAGGGCAAGGCGACCGGTGACTCGACAGCCAAGGCCGCCGAGTCGACCGATACCGCAGCTCCCGACTCCGACAAGTAGCCGGTCGCGGGCGACGCGGTCGTCTGACTCGAATCCGGTTCATCTAGGCCAGTCGAGATAAGGACTTTCCCAACTTCGTCGAGCAATCCAGCCGCCAAAGTTGACTAGTGTCTTGACGTGGAATCACCTGCCCTGCCCCCACAGGGTGCAACAGTACGTTCACGTCGATGGCGCCGTGTGCTTCGTATTGCTGCACTCCCTGTCGCCGCGGTCGCCCTCTCGGGCTGCACCGTGCCCGCCTTTGGCGCGCGCCCCGGTCCGACGACGACCTCCAAGTCGGTCTTCCACCTGTGGCAGGGATTCTCCGTCGGCGCCATGGTGATTGGCGCCTTCGTCGTCTTGCTCATTCTGTACGCGGTGCTGCGCTATCGGCGCAAGGGCGACGCAATCCCCAAGCAGACCCAGTACCACATCCCGCTCGAGATGGTCTACACGGTTGTGCCGATCCTTATCGTGTTCGGGCTCTTCGCCGCGACGCTCGTGGTCGAGAACAAGGAAGTCGCGAACCCGAAGACCAACGTGATCGTCGACGTCAACGCCTTCCAATGGGGCTGGAAGTTCTCCTACCCGGGCACCTCCACTGTCGTCGTCGGCCAGACGACCGAGAACCCCACGATGGTCATCCCCGTGAACACCGACGTCCACATCAACCTCACCTCGACCGACGTCATCCACGGCTTCTACGTGAAGGCGTTCAACTTCTCGCGCTACGCCCTGCCCGGAGTGGACAACCAGTTCACGATTCGCGCCGTCAACACGGGCACCTTCTTCGGCCAGTGCACCCAGCTGTGCGGTCTGTACCACTCGCTCATGTACTTCCAGGTGAAGGTGGTCACGATGGACCAATACAACTCCTGGCTCTCGAACAACTCGAACCCCTCAGCCGCGCAGGCCTCGAACACGGCCAACCAGCAGCAGACCTCGACCCACGTCCCCTCCAAGCCCACCGCTAGCTCGGGAGCCAATTGATGACTGACGTTCTGAACCCGCCGGTCACCACGCCGAGTGACGACCACGGCCACGAGGAGCACCACGGGCCGACCGGCATCCTGAAATGGATCACGACGACGGATCACAAGGTCATCGGACTCTCCTACACCGTCACTTCAGTGCTGATGCTCGTCATCGGCGGGCTCTTCGCTGAGATCATCCGCTTCCAGCTGGCGACGCCCAACGCGAACCTGGTCTCGCTCGCGCAGTACAACGAGCTGTTCACGATGCACGGTTCGGTCATGATCTACCTGTTCGCAGGGCCCTTCGCCTTCGGCGGGCTCGCCAACATCATCGTGCCCATCCAGATCGGCGCGCCCGACATGGCCTTCCCGCGCCTGAACGCCCTGTCCTACTGGCTGTACCTGACCGGCGCGATCACGATGCTCGCCGGCTTCTTCACCGCAGGTGGCGCCGCCAACTTCGGCTGGGTCGCCTACGCGCCGCTGTCGAACTCGATCAACACGCCCGGTGCCGGGGCGGACCTGTGGATCGGTGGCCTGCTCCTCACGGGGTTCTCGGCCATCTTCACCGGCGTCAACCTCACCGCCACGATCTTCTACCTGCGCGCGCCCGGCATGACGATGTTCCGCATGCCGATCTTCACGTGGAACATGCTGGTGACGGGAATCCTGATCCTCCTCGCCTTCCCGGTGCTGACCGCCGGGCTCGTGATGCTCTACTGCGACCGGCACTTCGGCACCCACATCTACTCGGTGACGGGGGGCGGTGTGCCGGTGCTGTGGCAGCACATCTTCTGGTTCTGGGGCCATCCCGAGGTGTACATCCTGGCGCTGCCCTTCTTCGGCATGGTGACCGAGATCATTCCGGTCTTCTCGCGCAAGCCCGTCTTCGGCTACAAGGGGATGATCTTCGCGACCCTCTCGATTGCCGCACTGTCGCTCGGCGTTTGGGCCCACCACATGTTCACCACCGGCGTGGTCCTGCTGCCTTTCTTCTCCATCATGAGCCTCCTGATCGCCGTGCCGACCGGCATCAAGATCTTCAACTGGATTGGCACGATGTGGCGAGGCCAGATCTGGTTCTCCACCGCCATGCTGATGGCGATCGGATTCGTCGTGACGTTCCTCATCGGTGGACTTACTGGCATCTACCTGGCCAGCCCCCCGCTCGACTTCTTCACCCACGACACGTACTTCGTGGTGGCCCACTTCCACTCGGTCGTCATGGCCCTCGTGCTGGGCGGAATGGCGGGCCTCTACTACTGGGGTCCCAAGATCACCGGCTACCTCTTGAACGAGCGCTACGGCAAGATCCAGTTCTGGTTCCTCTTCATTGGCACTCAGGTCTTTACCTTCCCCCAGTACCTGCTGGGTCTGCGCGGCATGCCGCGACGCGTGGCGATCTACGCCCACGATCCACAGTGGAAGTTACTTAACGATTGGAGCACCATCGGCGCCATCCTGATCGGCGTGTCGACGCTGATCTTCGTGGTGAACGTCGCGGTCAGCTGGAAGAAGTACCCGGCCGGCGACAACCCGTGGGACGCCCACACACTCGAGTGGTTCACCACCTCGCCCCCGCCCCACCACAACTTCTACCGACTGCCCCAGATCCGCTCGGAGCGTCCGACGTGGGACTACAACCACCCCGAGCACCGATCGCTCGGCCACGGGAAGCATCCCGGACTCGGTGACCCGCATCCCGAGGTCGTGGAGGACTGATGAAGGCCGAAGCGAAACTCATGCTGGGCCTGGGCCTCTTCTTCGGCCTGATGTGCGCCGTCTACTGGAACTGGAGCCTCGAGAACGCCGGCGGCGTCATGATGTTCGCGGGAATGCTGCTCGGCTTCCTGCCCGGCGGCTACTTCTACTGGTGGAGCCGGCGTATGAAGGCCCGACCCGAGGACGACCCCTACGCCACCCAGGCCGGTGGCGCCGGCGTGATCGGGTCGTTCCCCGGCACCTCCATCTGGCCATTCACGATGGGCATGGGCGCGTTCCTCGTGGTCCTCGCCCTCGTCTTTGGCATCTGGTTCCTGATCCCCGGGCTGGGACTCGTCGGATGGGCCGTGCTCGGTGGTACTTCCGAGGGCCGCCGCGGCGGGAAGGTCTGACCAGACCGGTCGCATCGGCCGTGACGACACCGGCCCGGCCACGAGCGAGCGAACTGCGGCGCCGCGCGACACGTCACCTCCATTGGCGCGATGCGCCCGTCGAGGTCGTTGGCGCGCGCGAGCATCGAGCGACATAGTCACCCTCGGGCAAGAAAGCTAGGGGCTTTGGTCCACAATCATCGAAAAGTCACGCTCCCAATGCTGCCTAGTATTGAAAGAGCGCCCGGAGTCAGCCGTTCGTAGCAAGGAGACGAAGTGACCGCAGTGGAGAGTTCGACGAGGGTAGTTCTTGGCGGCACCCGCGGCGGCCCCGACGTCCCCACCCTGCGCCAGGACCGCTGGTGGCTGCAACCGGTCGTGACCGTGTCGGTCCTCACGGCCTTCGTCATCTACTCCACCTGGGCAGCGTTCCAGAACAAGTACTACTTCGTGGGCTCCCCGGTGCACCTGGTCAGCCCCTTCTACTCCCCCTGTCTCGCCAGTACTTGCGTGCCGGGCTCAAAAATCGGCTTCGCCTTTAGCGGCTGGAATCTGTCGCCGGCGCTGCTGATCCTGATCTTCCCGCTGGGGTTCCGCCTCACCTGCTACTACTACCGGCGCAGCTACTACCGCGCCTTCTGGTGGTCGCCGCCCTCGTGCGCGGTCGCCGACGCCCACGCCACGTACTCGGGCGAGACCCGCTTCCCGCTCGTGATGCAGAACCTGCATCGCTACTTCTTCTTCGCCGGGCTGATCTTCAATTCGCTCCTCACCTACGACGCAATCGATGCCTTCCGCCAGAATGGTGGCGGGGTGGCGGTGACCGTCGGCACACTCGTGCTGTGCGTGAATGCCGTGCTGCTCTGGGCGTACTCGCTCGGTTGTCACGCCTGTCGCCACCTTTGCGGCGGCAACGTAAGGAGCTTCAAGGCCCACCCCCTGCGCTACCGCTTCTGGAAGTTCCTTACGCCGCTCAACGCCAAGCACATGAACCTCGCCTGGGCGTCGCTCATCTTCGTGGCCCTCACTGACGTCTACGTGCGACTCGTCGCCTCGGGCGCCCTCACCGACTACAAACTCTTCTAGATCGAAGGAATGCTGTGACCGACTTCCCATACGAGCACCACGACTACGACGTCCTCATCATCGGCGCAGGCGGCGCCGGACTACGGGCCGCCATCGAGGCCAAGCAGCGCGGCCTCAAGGTCGGCATCATCACGAAGTCGCTGCTCGGCAAGGCCCACACGGTCATGGCCGAGGGCGGCATGGCTGCCGCCATGGGCAATGTCTCGGACGAGGACAACTGGATGGTGCACTTCCGCGACACGATGCGTGGTGGCAAGTTCCTCAACAACAACCGCATGGCCGAACTGCACGCCAAGGAGTCCCCCGACCGCGTCTGGGAGCTCGAGCAGTGGGGAGCGCTCTTCGACCGCACCAAGGACGGCAAGATCCTCCAGCGCGACTTCGGCGGCCACCGCTACGCGCGCCTCGCCCACGTCGGCGACCGCACGGGGCTCGAACTGATCCGCACCCTGCAGCAGAAGGTCGTGTCCATGCACACCGACGTCTTCATGGAGTGCAAGGTGCTGAAGCTGGTGCACGACGACGCAGGGCGCATCGCCGGCTGCGTCGCCTACTGGCGACCCAGCGGCGAGTTCGTCACTTTCTCGGCCAAGGCCGTGATCATCGCCACCGGTGGCGTCGGCAAGTCCTGGAAGTTCACGTCCAACTCGTGGGAGGGCACCGGTGACGGCCACGCCATGGCCCTGTGGGCAGGCGCGAAGCTGATCGACATGGAGTGCATCCAGTTCCACCCGACGGGTATGGTCTGGCCGCTCAGCGTGCGCGGACTGCTCGTCACCGAAGGCGTCCGAGGCGACGGCGGGGTGCTGCGCAATTCCGAAGGCCAACGCTTCATGTTCAACTACGTCGCCGACATGTTCCGCGCCGAGACCGCCGAGACCGAGGAGGAGGGCGACAAGTGGTACGACGACCACGCCGCCGGGCGCCGACCGCCGGAGCTCCTCCCGCGCGACGAGGTCGCCCGCGCCATCAACACCGAGGTGAAGGCCGGTCGCGGAACCCCGCACGGGGGCGTCTACCTGGACATCGCGACACGCCGCTCGGCCGAGTTCATCCGCCGCCGCCTCCCGTCGATGTACCACCAGTTCATGGAACTCGCCGGCGTCGACATCACCCGCGAGTCGATGGAGATCGGGCCGACCTGCCACTACATCATGGGCGGCGTGCAGGTCGACGCCGACTCCGCCGCGACCATCGTCCCCGGTCTCTTCGCCGCCGGTGAGGCGGCCGGTGGACTGCACGGGGCGAACCGCCTCGGCGGCAACTCGCTCAGTGACCTCGTGGTCTTCGGACGCCGCGCCGGCATGGGCGCCGCCGACTACATCGAGGCCGGAATTGGGCCCAGTTCGTTCGACCTGGGCGAGGTCGAAACGGCCGTCGCCGAAGCGCTCGCGCCCTTCGAGCGCACCGAGGGCGAGAACCCCTACGACATCCAGCGCGACCTTCAGGAGATGATGCAGGCGAACGTCGGCATCATCCGAACGGGGCCGGATCTCGAAGAGGCGAAGGTCAAGCTCGACGAGTTCATCGTTCGCGTCAAGAACATCGCCGTGAAGGGCGGACGGGCTTACAACCCTGGCTGGAACCTCGCGACCGACCTACCGAGCATGCTCACCGTCTCGCGCTCGACGGCGACCGCGGCGCTCTTGCGCCGCGAGTCGCGCGGCGGCCACACCCGCGAGGACTTCCCCAAGGCCGACCCCGAGTTCGCGAAGTTCAACTTCGCCCTCTCGAGCGAGGGCGGCAGTTGGGACAGCCCGATCAACGCAACCGAGTCGCCGTTGCTGCCGATGCCCAACGAACTGAAGGCTCTGCTGGAGGAGGCGAATTAATGGCTGACGTGACCATGCGAATCTGGCGGGGCGACTCGTCGGGCGGTGATTTCGAGAGCTTCACGGTCGCCCAGAACGAGGGCGAGGTCGTCCTCGACGTCATCCACCGGATCCAGGCGACCGAGGCACCCGACCTGGCATGTCGCTGGAACTGCAAGGCCGGCAAGTGCGGCTCCTGCTCGGCCGAGATCAACGGCAAGCCCCGCCTCATGTGCATGACGCGCATGGACCAGCTGCCCGAGGGGCCGATCACGGTGACGCCGATGAAGGCGTTCCCGATCATCCGCGACCTGGTGACCGACGTCTCGTTCAATTTCGCGATGGCGGAGAGGGTGCCGGCGCTGCTGCCGCCCCCGATGCCCGAGGGCGGTTACCGCATGTTCCAAGAGGACGTCGAGCGCGGCCAGGAGTTCCGCAAGTGCATCGAGTGCTTTATGTGCCAGGACGTCTGCCACGTGATTCGCGACCACGAGGACAACAAGCAGCACTACGCCGGCCCGAGGTTCTTCATCCGCTACGCCGAACTCGAGATGCACCCGCTCGACCAGAACGACCGTCGCGAGTTGATCCGAGAGGAGATGGGGCTCGGCTACTGCAACATCACAAAGTGCTGTACCGAGGTCTGCCCCGAGCACATCCATATCACCGACAACGCGATCATCCCCTTGAAGGAACGCGTCGTCGACGCGAACTACGACCCCGTCGCCTGGCTCGGTCGCAAGATCCTGCGTCGGACGAAGAGGTCGTCGGCCGACGCCGCCGTCCAGCCCGCCCCGTAGTCCGTGGCCGACTTCCTCTCGGCCGGTTGGTTCGCCGAGCTGAACGAGACCCTCGCCAGTGCGGGACCGGTGCCGTTGGCGGGCGACGCCCCGACCGTGCGCGTCGTCATCGAGTTCCCTGACGCGCCGACGTCGGTGCCCCACGCGATGACGTTCTCACTGAGTCGCGAAGGGGCGTCCGTCGACCCCGGTGACCACCTCGCCGCGGACGCGATTCTGCGCCTCTCCTTCGCCGACGCCTCGGGACTGACCACCGGCCAGTTCGACAGTGCCTCGGCGCTGCGCGAGGGTCGGATCAAGGTGCGTGGCGACATCAACGCGGTCGTGCCGGTCCTCTCCTGGCTGCAGCAGGCCCATCCCAGCGCCCACTAGGTTCACGGCGTGGAACTGCCCCTCCTCGAAGACGACCTCGCCGAGCCGGGCGTCCTCGAGGCTCATATGCTCCATCGCCACCCGGTCGACCTGCCCCAGGTCGCCGTCCTGTGCTTCTTCAACGAGCTGCTCGAGCAGCTCGCCGGTGAAGGGGTGCTCCGGACGAAATACGTCTTGCGTAGTGAGATCGGACGCAATCCCGTCTACGAGTACGCGACCGACGACGGCGTCGTCGCGGTGGTGCACCCCGGCGTCGGCGCTCCCCTAGCGGCCGGATTCGTCGAGGAGATGGCGTCGCTCGGCGTGACGACGTTCGTCGCGTGCGGCGGGGCCGGTGCCCTCGTCGACGAGCTCGCCCTCGGCCACGTCATGGTCGTATCGTCGGCGCTGCGCGACGAGGGCACCAGTTTCCACTACGCGCCGGCGAGCCGCGTGATCGACGCCGACCCCCTCGGAGTCGCCGTCATGGCCGGGGTGCTGGACGAGCACCAGGTGCCGTACTTCACGGGACGCACCTGGACGACCGACGCGTTCTTTCGCGAGACGCGCGGCCGGGTCGACCGCCGCATCGACGAGGGCTGCGCGATGGTCGACATGGAGTCGTCGGCCTTCATCGCGGTCGCGAAGTACCGGGGGCTGCGCTTCGCCCAGGTCCTCTACGCCGGCGACTCGCTCGCCGGCGAGGTATGGGACAGTCGTTCGTGGGTGTCGGCGCGCTCGGTGCGCGAGGACCTCTTCCGACTGAGCGCCCTCGCCGCAGTGCGGCTCCACCTCGCACCTGTTTCCTGAGCTCGCACCACCAACCGGTTCCCCGGACCGCTTCGGACCAGGGACGACGGAGGGTACCGCCCATCGCCTCCGTGGCGATCCACAGTCGAAAGTGCGGTACTACGTAAAGCCTGGTAGAAGGTGGAACAGACAAGCTATTGGCCCAGATGCGGCGCGGGTCCATTGAGTACTGCGTGCTAGCCCTGCTCCAGACCGAGGACCGCTACGGCTTCGAGATTACCCGCGCCCTCTCGGAGGCTGACGAGACGCGCGCGTAAATCGCGGTAGATCCACGTTGGGATGTCGCTACTTCAAGATCGCCCACCAGAATGAGTCGACCTATCTGCCGTGCTGGCACGGGCAGTGTTCCTGCCCGGAAACACCGATAGGCAGTCTGGGGATGAATCCCCTGCGCGTGGGCCCACCCACTCAAGTTCATTACTTGGCAGCCTTGCGTAGTGGTGTGACATCAGTTGGCAACCCCTGGATCGTCGTCGCGCTCAGCATCGTCGCGGTGCCTCTCATCGTGTTCATGCGCCTCACGCTGGTCCTCCGTCGGGGCTACGCCGACGTCGCGAACCCGCGCGGCATCCGGCTGAACAAGACGGCCAGCTCGACCGGCACCGACGTGAAGCCGATCTGGATCGTCGCCCTCGTCTCGATCGTCTTCCTGCTCTGGCTGCTGGTCGCATGACCCGAGTCCTTCAACTGACGTCGGCCTTGGCCTGACCTCACACTCGCTCACCGCGCGAGCCGACCACCCCCGTGCTCGGTTCATCGACCCGTCGGGCCTACGATTGAGTGCCACGGGACGACCGTGGCACGAACGGGGGAACCATGGACGCGAGCGAGTCCGCAGGGGCAGCGAATGAGAGTGGCGACCCCGGCGAGTCGTCGGTGCTCGACACTGAGGAGACCGGCCTGATCGCCGAGTACGAGGGGACTCCGACCTGGGTGAAGCTGGGAGTGCTGGCCGTCATCGTCGTGGTGGTCGCCGTCGTCTTGAGCGTCTGGCACACCTTCTACTTCCACTGGTTCGAGGTCCACTCCGGCACGGTCAACGAATCCGGCCCCTACTACGGGTTCTGGAGCGGCTTCGGGTCGGACCTCGGCGAGGCGACCATCGTCGTCGGCATCGTCGCCACCTGGCGCCACCACAACTGCCACGTGAAGGGCTGCGCGAGGCTCGGCCGCCAGGTGGCGGGCACGCCGTACCTCGCGTGTCCCAAGCACCACCCCGACCACAAGGGCTACAAGCGCGGTGTCTCGCTCGACGAACTCCACGGAGCCCACAAGAAGGCGAAGCAGTCCTCGAAGTAATCCGGCGACGGGCGATCGTTGCCCGGCACGGTTTCACGCCAGCGGCGCACGTTCAACTAGATGAGGCCTAGCGTGCGCACGTCGTCGCGCTCGGCCATGAGTTCGTCGGTCGTTTCGCGGATGCGCTTCTTGGCGAAGGCGTCCAGGGTGATCCCCTCCTTGACCTTCCATTTCCCCTTCGCGTTCACGGTGATCGGGAACCCGAAGGTCAAACCCTCGGGGACGCCGTACTCGCCGCGGCTGGTCACGGCCACCGACGCGCAGTCACCGGCCGCGGTCGGCGTCGTCAGACTCACCACCGTGTCGATGGCGGCGTTGGCCGCCGAGGCGGCCGAACTGGCCCCGCGGGCGTTGATGATCGCGGAGCCGCGCTTCTGGACGGTCGTGATGAACTCGCCCCGCAGCCACTTGCGATCACCAATGACGTCGGGCACACGCTGCTTGGAAATGGTGGCATTGGCGAAGTCCGGGAACTGAGTCGACGAGTGATTGCCCCAGATCGCGAGGTTCTTCACCTTCTTCACCGGGACGCCGGCCCGCTTGGCGAGCTGGGTCTCGGCGCGGTTCTGGTCGAGGCGGGTCATCGCGAACCAACGATCGGCCGGCACCTCGGGGGCGTTCGACCGAGCGATGAGGCAGTTCGTGTTGCAGGGATTGCCAACCACGAGGACGCGGACGTCGCTCGCGGCGTGGGCGGCGATCGCCTGGCCCTGAGGCTTGAAGATGCCGCCGTTCACGTTGAGCAGGTCACTGCGCTCCATGTCGGCCTTACGAGGAATCGAGCCGACCAGCAGCGCCCAGCTGGTCCCCGAGAACGCGGTCGCCAGGTCGCTGGTCGCCTCGATGCCCGCGAGCAGCGGGAAGGCGCAATCGTCGAGCTCCATCACGACCCCTTCGAGGGCCTTCATCGCCGGGTCGATCTCGAGCAGGCGCAGCACCACGGGGGTGTCGGATCCGAGCAACTGGCCTGAGGCGATGCGGAACAGCAGTTGGTAGCCGATCTGGCCGGCGGCGCCGGTGACGGTGACGTGGACGGGCTTGGTCATGACTCTCCTTGACTAGGGCTGATCAGAGGCGGTCGACGATCGCCGAGGCGAACTCGGAGCACTTCACCTCGGTGGCGCCCTCCATCTGACGCGCGAAGTCGTAGGTGACGATCTTGTCGGCGATGGTCGCCTCGAGCGCGCGCACGATCTCGTCGGCTTCGTCCTGCCAACCGAGGTGCTCGAACATCATCGCGCCCGAGAGCAGGACCGAGCCCGGGTTAACCTTGTCCTGGCCGGCGTACTTAGGGGCGGTCCCGTGGGTCGCCTCGAAGATGCCGTGACCGGTGATGTAGTTGATGTTGGCTCCCGGCGCGATCCCGATGCCGCCGACCTGAGCCGCCAGCGCGTCGGACATGTAGTCGCCGTTCAGATTCGTCGTCGCGATGACGTCCATCTCCGCGGGACGCAGCAGGCACTGCTGGAAGGCGATGTCGGCGATCACGTCCTTCACGAGGAGCTTGGAACCGGGCTGACCGCCACAGTCGTCCCACCCGACCGCGACGTCGCCGAACTCCGCCTTGACGAGCTCGTAGCCCCACTTCATGAAGGCGCCCTCGGTGTACTTCTGGACGTTGCCCTTGTGGACGAAGGTCACCGATTGGCGCTTGTTCCTCAACGCGTACTTGATCGCCTCGCGGATCAGGCGCTCCGACGCCATCTTGGAGATCGGCTTGATGCCGAGCGCGCTGTGCTCGCGGACGTTCCAGCCGAAGCTGTCGATCAGGAACGTGCGCAGCTTCTCGGACTCGGGCGAACCGGCCGGCCATTCGAGGCCGGCGTAGACGTCCTCGGTGTTCTCGCGGAAGATCACCATATCCACGAGCTCGGGGTGCTTCATTGGCGAGGGAACGCCCTTGAACCAGCGCACGGGACGCAGACACACGTAGAGGTCGAGGATCTGGCGCAACGCCACGTTGAGCGAGCGCATACCGCCGCCGATCGGCGTGGTCATCGGGCCCTTGATCCCGATCAGGTACTCGCGAAAGTCGGTGATCGTCTGCTCGGGAAGCCATTCGCCGGTCTCGTCGAAGGCCTTCTGCCCGGCCAGGACCTGCTTCCACTCGATCTGCTTGCCGTGCTTCTTCGCCGCGGCGTCCATGACGAGTTGCGCGGCCGGCCAGATGTCGATTCCTATTCCGTCACCTTCGATGTAGGGGATGATCGGGTTGTTAGGTACGTGCAGGACGCCATCGGCGTTCATTGTGATTTTTTCAGCCATGGCCGCTATCCTACGACGATTTCAGAGGCCGCTTTCAGGGCCGAAGTGCCCTAGGACGTTCCGGCTACGTGAACAGGGCGTCGTGGATCTCACGTGTCGCGGTCGAACGGTTGAGCGTGTAGAAGTGCAGCCCGGGGGCGTTCGCGTCGAGCAGTTCGGCGCACAACTCGGTGGCCGCATTGATCCCCTCGGCGCGAACGGCCTTGGCGCCGCCTCGGGTGCTCGCCGCCTCGAGGCGGTCGACGAGGACCGCCGGGACGACTCCGCCCATCGTCGCCATGCGCGCGATGCCGCCCAACGTGGTGACGGGCATGATCCCGGGCAGGACCGGCTTGGTCACTCCGCGGTTGGCCAGGTCCTCGACGAGGTGCGTCCACTCGTGGACCTGGAAGAAGAACTGGGTGACCGCGAAGTCGGCCAGCGCCAGCTTCCTCGCCAGGTGGTGACGGTCACTGGCGAGATCGGGGGAGCGAGGGTGCCCTTGGGGATGGGCCGCGACTCCGATCGAGAACTCCCCCACCTCACGGGACAGTTCCACGAGGTCGATCGCGTGGGCGAACTCCGAGGCGACGAGGTCGGGGTCATCGGGGATGTCGCCACCGAGCGCCATGACGTTCTGCACGCCGGCGTCCGAGTAGTTCTTCAAGATGTCGCGGACCTCGGAGCGGGCGTGGCCCACGCAGATCAGATGGGCCATCGCGGTAAGGCGCCCGGCGCGCTCGATCCTCGTCACCAGATCGAAGGTCCGTTGGCGCGACTCGCGCCCGCCACGGTAGGTCACCGAGACGAACGAGGGATCCAGCTGCTCGAGGTCGCGCAGCGTCGCCTCGAGCACCACGCTCTCTTCGTCGGACTTGGGAGGGAAGAACTCGAACGACCGGGTAGTGCCGGCCGCCAGCAGCTCGTCGATCCGCACGAAGCTAGTTGGCCCGACCGAAGTCGTCCTCGAGGCGCACGATGTCGTCCTCGCCGAAGTACGTCCCGTGCTGGACCTCGATGAATACGACCTGGCCGTCACTGCGGTTCTCGCAGCGATGGGCCTGGCCAAGGCCGACGTCGATGTTGTCCCCCGGTCCGAGCTGGTGCTCCACTCCGTCGAGGATGACCGTCGGATGGCCGGTCACGATGAACCAGTGCTCGGCGCGCTTCGCGTGCCGCTGGTAGCTGAGCCGCGTGCCCGGGTTCACGACGATGCGCTTGACCTTGTGGTCGAACATCTCGTCGTCCAGCACCGTGAAACTGCCCCACGGCCGCTCGTCGTACTCACGACCCTTGTCATCTGTAGTACTCATCGCACCTTCTCCGCGGCCAGGACGGCGTTGCGTAACAGCATTGCACGTGTCATCGGTCCGACGCCACCGATACGCGGCGTGATCCAGCCCGCCACGTCGGCCACGTCGTCGGCCACGTCGCTCATCAGTCGTTTGCCCGACCAGCTCGTGCCGGCGCCGACCACGGCCGCACCTGGCTTCACCAAGTCGGCCGTCACGAGTCCCGCCACTCCGGCGGCGGCCACGATCACGTCGGCCTGACGGATGAGCGATGCCATGTCCTCGACCCCGGTGTGCACGACGGTGACGGCGGCGTTGCAGCCGGGCCGGCGCATGGCCAGCAGTAGCGCGAGCGGTCGGCCAATGGTGAGACCACGACCGATGATCACCACGTGGCGACCCTCGACCGGCACGTGATACTCGCTGAGCAGTTCGACGATGCCGGCCGGCGTGCACGGCAGCGGACCAGGAGCGCCCATCACGAGACGTCCGAGGTTCGTGGGGTGCAGGCCGTCGACGTCCTTGGACGGATCGACGCGCAAGAGTATCTGCTCCTCATTGATTCCCGAGGGCAGCGGAAGCTGGACCAGGATCGAGTGAACGGACGGATCGGCGTTGAAGCGGTCGATCACCGCCTCGACGTCGGCCTGGGTCGCGTTGGCCGCTAGGTGCTCGTCGAATGAGCGGACGCCGATCTCACGACACTCGGCCACCTTCATCGCGACGTACTTCGCGCTCGGACCGTCGTCGCCGACCAGCACCGTTCCGAGCCCGACCGGTCGGCCGGCGACCGCGAGGCGCGCGGCGCGGTCGGCGAGCTCCATCTTGATGCGTCCGGCCAGCCGTTCACCGTCGAGTAGTAGAGCAGTCATGGGGTCTCCTAGTGGCGGAAGTGGCGTTCACCGGTCAGCATCATCACGATCTCGGCGTCGTTGGCGGCGTCGATCACTTCCTGGTCGCGCACGGAACCACCGGGCTGGACCACCGACGTCACCCCGCAGCTGGTGAGCGACTCGAGACCGTCGGCGAACGGGAAGAAGGCGTCCGACGCCGCGGCGGCGCCGCGGGCGAACTCGCCGGCCTTGGCGGTCGCGATCTCCGCGGCGACGACCCGCGACTGCTGACCGGCGCCGACGCCGACGGCCACCCCGTCACGCGCGATCACGATGGCGTTGGAGGTCGTGCGCGCGCAGACCCGCCACGCCACCATCAGATCCTGTAGCTGCTGAACCGACGGCTGAACTTTCGTCACGCACCGCCACTGCGCGACCGGTACCAGCAGCTCGTCGGCGTTCTGCACGAGCGCCGTGTCGCCGAACGTGCGCACCGAGAGGCCGAGTGGCTCGGGCGCGGGGGCGCTCAACAGACGCGTGGCCTTGCGTCGAGCGACGAGAGCGGCGATGGCCGCGGGCTGGAACGAGGAGGCGATGATGACGTCGGCTTGCGGACCGGCGGCGATCAGTGCCGCCAACTCCCCGTCGACGTCGCCCGCGATTGCCACGATGCCACCGAAGGCGCTCTGGGGGTCGGCGGCGAGGGCCTTGGCGAAGGCGTCGGAGAGCGACGACCCGAGCGCCGCGCCCGAGGCGTTCGCGTGCTTGATGATGGCGACCGCGCAGTGGCCCGGTGCGTCGTCGCCGAGCTCGTGCACCAGACGCCACGCGGCGTCGGCGTCGAAGAGGTTCAGGTAGGAGAGAGCGGTGCCGGCGTGCTGGACGACCGCGTCCCACCACGGCGTCGAGCCGGCGTTGCGGTACCGTGCACCGACCTGGTGGGGGTTCTCGCCGTAGCGCACGACGTCGACCCGCTCGAGAGTGAGGTGCAGCGTCGGCGGGAGGACGGCGTCGGCCCCTGCGGGACGCTGGCCAATGGTCCCTCCATCGTCGAGCCACCGCACGATCTGCGCGTCGTAGGCCGCGGTGTGCGCGAAGGCGGCGCGGGCCAGCGTGTGTCGCGTGGCGTCACCGAGCGTGCCCGTCGTCGCAATCTCCTCGAGCGCCGCCGCGTACTGGGCGGGGCTCGTCAGGACTCCGACGTGCTCGTGGTTCTTCGCGGCTGCGCGCACCATAGCCGGTCCGCCGATGTCGATCAGCTCGACAGACGGGTTCGAGGAGAAGGGGTAGAGGTTACAGACCACGAGGTCGATCGCCGTGATGTCGTGCGTGGCGAGGTCGTCGAGGTGATCGGACTTCGAGCGGTCGGCGAGGATGCCCGCGTGGATCCGAGGGTGGAGGGTCTTGACGCGACCACCGAGCATCTCGGGAAAGCCCGTGACGTCGGCGACGTCGAGGTGCGCGACGCCCGCCTCGCGCAGCGCGCCGGCCGTGCCGCCCGATGCGATGAGCTCGATCCCCAGCGCACGCAGGCCCGCGGCCAGTTCCACCAGCCCCGTCTTGTCCCACACGCTGAGCAACGCCCTCATCTACTCCCCTTCTCGGGTCTCGGCCACCGACGCCGACTGCGCGCCGTTGGCGATTGCCGCCATCACCCTACCCACCACCAGCGGATAGACCTCGCGCTCGACTGCCTTGATGCGTTCATGCAGCGTCGATTCGTCGTCACCGTCGAGGACCGGTACCCGGCGCTGGGCGAGTATCGGACCGTCGTCGAGCTCGAGCGTGGCGACGTGCACAGTGCAGCCCGACTCGGGGACTCCGGACTCGATCGCCTGAGCGACGGCGTGCCAGCCCTTGAAGTCGGGCAGCAGGCTCGGGTGGGTGTTGAGCACCCGGCCGGGGAACTCGGCGTGGAACCGCGCGTTGACGATGGTGCCGAAACCGGCCATCGCAATAAGTTCGGTGCGGTGCTGGCCAAGCACGCGCACCAGTTCATCGCAGTATCGGTCGCGGTCGAAGGCACCGGTGAAGCCGCCGAACGATGCCCGGTCAACCAGCACGGCCTCGACGCCCGCGTCGCGCGCCACCTCGAGGCCACGGCACGGCCGGTCCGCGGCCACGAGCGCGACCTCGAGGCCGCGGCTCAGCATCGCCTCGAGGATGGTGCCCGAGCCGGACACCAGGACGCAGAGACGGACCCCGGTCAAGGCGTTACAGTGCCTTGACGATCTCGCCCATTTTCTGGCCGGCCTCGGTGGGGTTCAGACAGACGTGCACGCCCGCCGCCGCGAGGGCCTCCATCTTCGCCTGGGCCGTCCCCTTCGAGCCCGAGATGATCGCGCCGGCGTGGCCCATCTTGCGTCCCGGGGGCGCGGTGACCCCAGCGATGTAGGACACGACGGGCTTGGTCATGTGCAGCTTGATCCACTCCGCGGCGCGCTCCTCCTCGGAGCCCCCGATCTCGCCGATCATCATGACCGCCTTGGTCTCGGGGTCGGCCTCGAAGGCGGCGAGGCAGTCGATGAAGTTCGTCCCGGGCACCGGGTCGCCTCCGATTCCGACGCACGTGGTCTGACCGATTCCCTGCTGGCTGAGCTCGTAGAGCGCCTGATACGTCAACGTGCCCGAGCGCGAGACGATGCCGACTGGTCCCCCGGCGAGGGCGATGTCGCCCGAGGTGATCCCGATGTTGCACTTGCCCGGGCTGATGATCCCGGGACAGTTGGGCCCGAGCAGGCGTACCCCGGGGAAGTCCTCGACCAGCCGGTTGTAGGTGATCGCCTCGTCCTGGGCCGGGATGCCCTCGGTGATGCAGACGATGAAGGTGATGCCACCCTCGGCCGCTTCGATGATCGCCGCGGCGGCGAACTTCGGCGGCACGCAGACGAACGAGGCCGTCGCGCCGGTCGCATCGACCGCCTCACGCACGCTGTTGAAGACGGGAATGCCGTCGACGTCTGTGCCGCCCTTGCCGGGGGTCACCCCGCCGACGACCTTCGTGCCGTAGTCGCGGTTGCGCAGCCCGTGAAAGCGGCCCTGGCCGCCAGTGAGTCCCTGCACGATGACCTTCGTGTTCTCGTCGACAAAAATGCTCATGGCTCTTCCTTAGGCGTTCGCGAGGTCGACGGCCCGGCGGGCCGCGTCCAACATGGTCGGTTCGGTAATCAACTTCTCGTTCAGGTGGGGGGCGAGGATGGCACGGCCCTCGACGGCGTTGGTGCCGTCGAGGCGCAGCACGATCGGCGACGTGATCGACACCCGCGCCAACGCCTCGATGACCCCCTGGGCGACGAGGTCGACCCGGGTGATGCCCCCGAAGATGTTCACGAAGATCGCTTTCACCTTCGGGTCGGAGTTGATGACCTCCAAGGCCGACGCCATCACGTCGGCGTCGGCGCCCCCACCGATATCGAGGAAGTTCGCCGCCGCCCCACCGACCTGATTGACGACGTCGAGGGTCGACATCGCGAGGCCGGCCCCGTTCGCGATGATGCCGACCGTACCGTCAAGACCGATGTAGTTGAGGCCCTTCTCCTTGGCCATCTTCTCGCGGGGGTCCTCGAACTCGTCGGCCCGGAACTCCTCCCACTCGGGATGGCGGAACGCGGCGTTCTCGTCCAGGGTGACCTTGGCGTCGAGGGCGTGGACCCGGTTGTCGGGCGTCAGGATCAAGGGGTTGATCTCGGCGAGGTCGCAGTCACCCTTCGTGTAGCACTCGTAGAGGCGAACGAGCAGCTCCGCCGCCTGCTCGCGCGCCGGCTCGTCCAATTCGGCCTCGTTGACCCATCGACGGGAAGTCTCGAGGTCGAGTCCGCGCACCGGGTCGATCGAGAGGAACGCGATCGCGTCGGGGTTCTCCTCGGCGACGACCTCGATCTCGACCCCTCCCTGGGCGCTCAACATCCCCAGGTGGACCTTGTTCTGGCGGTCGAGCGTGAACGAGGCGTAGTACTCCTTAGCGATGTCGCTCGACCGCTCGATCCACACCCGTCGGACCACGTGGCCCTTGATGTCGAGCCCGAGGATGTTGCCCGCGTGCATGCGCACCTCGTCGACGTTCTCGGCCAGCTTCACGCCTCCGGCCTTGCCGCGTCCTCCGACCTTCACCTGCGCCTTCACGACGACCGGGTAGCCCACCCTCTCGGCCACGGCGGCGGCCTCGTCGACGGTGTCGGCGATGTCACCGGGCGAGACAGCGATGCCGTAGCGCGCGAAGTACTGCTTGCCCTGGTACTCAAAGAGATCCATCAACTTCTTCTTTCATCTGGTCAACCGTCGAAGGACGGTCGTGGCGAACTAGTGACTGCGGGCGCGCGAGTCGAGAGCCGACTCGAGCCACGTGCCGATCTCGGCGAGCGACGCGCCGGGTGTGAAGACCCTCGCCACTCCCGCGGCCTCGAGCGGCGCGATGTCGTCGTCGGGGATGATCCCACCCACGACCAACAGGACGTCGTCGCGGCCCTGGGCCTTCAAGAGGTCGATCACGCGCGGCACCAGGACCAGGTGGGCGCCCGAGAGCAGTGAGAGTCCGAGGGCGTCAGCGTCCTCTTGGACGACGGCGTGAACGATCTGCTCGGGGGTCTGATGCAGGCCGGTGTAGACCACTTCGAAGCCGGCATCGCGAAGGGTGCGAGCGATCACCTTGGCTCCGCGATCGTGGCCGTCAAGGCCCGGCTTGGCGACTACGACTCGGTACGTGCGCTCCATCAGAGGACCAGTCTATGGCCCATTCCACGGGGCACTTTGCGCGGAAATGCACTTCGAGGACCTTCGAGCGCCCCTAGTAGCGTGAAGTTGTGACGACGAACACCCTTCGCGCCCGAGGTCCTTTGCTGGCGCTGATCTCCGCGATGCGCCCGCGTCAGTGGGTGAAGAACGGGCTCATCGTCGTCGCACCGGCCGCGGCCGGGGTCCTCACCCACGCCGACATCATCCGACACACGTTGGCCGCGTTCCTCGCCTTCTGCGCCATCTCGTCGGGTATGTACCTGATCAACGACCTGAAGGACATCGCGGCCGACCGCCTGCACCCGACCAAGCGATTCCGCGCGATCACCGCCGGCCAATTGAGCCCCCGGGTCGCAGTCGCGGCCGCCATCGTCTTGCTCGGCGTGGGCTTCGCCATTCCCTTCGCCCTATGGCATCCCGGCGGCCTCTTCCTCGTGCTGGGCCTGTACGTCGTGATCACGTTGGCCTACAACCTGTGGCTGAAGAGCGTCGCGGTGATCGAGCTTGGCGTCGTCGCCAGTGGCTTCTTTCTGCGCGCCTACGCCGGGGCGGCCGCCTCGCACATTTTCGTGTCGACGTGGTTCCTCGTGGTCATCTCCTTCGGGGCGCTCTTCCTCGTCACCGGCAAGCGCTCGAGCGAGCTCCTGCAGGTCGGCGCCGGGGCTACGCGCAAGGTGCTCGCGCAGTACACCGCCGAGTTCCTGCATTCGGCCCTGACGATGAGCGCGACCGTCGTCGTGACCGGCTACTGCCTCTGGGCCTTTGACACCTCCTCGACCGGCCTCTCGTTCCGCCACGACACGGTCGCAATTCGCCTCAGCGTGATCCCGGTCGTCTTCGCCGTGCTCTTCATCATGCGCTCGGCCAGCGCCGGCGACGGCGCGGCTCCCGAGGAACTGCTTCTGCACAATCGCACGGTGCAATGCCTCGTCGTCCTGTGGGCGATCGCCGTGGCGCTCGGAGTCTACGGATGACCCGCGCCACCCTCTACGGATGGGGCCGCACGACGGCCAGCATCGCCGACGTCGTGGCGCCGACGAGTGACCTCGAGGTCGCGACGTTGCTCGCGACCTCGAACGAAGTGATCGCGCGCGGTCTCGGACGCAGCTACGGCGACCCCGCCCAACTGAGCGGTGGGGTCGTGCTCGACAATCGCGAGCTGGGTGGCATCGGCGAGATCGACGAAGACGGCGTGGTCGCGGTGGGTGCCGGCGTCTCGATCGACGACCTCCTGACACTCTCGATCCCTCAGGGTTGGTTCGTGCCGGTGACCCCGGGAACTCGCCAGGTCAGCATCGGAGGGGCGATCGCTGCCGACGTGCACGGCAAGAACCACCACGTGGACGGCAGCATCGCCAACCACGTGCTGGCGATGCGCCTCGTGACGCCGACCGGCGCCGTCACAACCTCGCCGACCGAGGACCCCTCGCTCTTCTGGGCGACGATGGGAGGCATGGGACTGACCGGCGTGGCGACCACGGTGACGCTGCGGATGACGAGAATCGAGACCGACCAGGTGCTCGTGGACACCGAGCGCTTCGCCGACCTCGACGGCGTCATGGCCGCCATGGCGGGCGGGGACGCCAACTACCGCTACTCGGTCGCCTGGGTCGACTGCATGACCAAGGGCGCCCACATGGGCCGCGCGATCCTCACTCGTGGCGATCACGCCTTGCGCGCTGACGTCGAGAAGGCGACGCTCAAGGGACCCAAGAGGCCGAAGCTCGCCGTTCCCTTCGACGCGCCCAGCGGACTGCTCAATCCACTCACGATCAAGGTCTTCAACGAAATCTGGTTCCGCTCGGCCCCGAAGCATGAGGTCGGCGAGCCGCAGTCGCTCTCGACGTTCTTTCACCCGCTCGACGGTTTGCGCGACTGGAACCGCCTCTACGGGCGGCGCGGTTTCGTGCAATATCAGTTCTGCGTCCCCGACTCGCAGGGTGCGACGGTCGTCGACGCGATCAAGCGGCTCTCGGGCTCGGGCGTGCCGAGCTTCCTCGCCGTCTTGAAGCGGTTCGGTCCGGCGAACCCGGGGCCGCTCTCCTTCCCCATGCCCGGCTGGACGCTGGCGCTCGACCTGCCGGTCGGGCCGTCCCGGTTGCCGGGCGTCCTCGACGACCTCGACGAGATGGTCATCGGGGCCGGCGGGCGGATCTACTTCGCCAAGGACGCGCGTCTCAGTCCCGAGAAGGTTCGCGCAATGTACCCGCGGCTCGCTGAGTTCCTCGAGGTGAAGAACCGCGTGGACCCCGAACACCGACTGACGAGCGACCTCGCCCGCCGTCTCCAACTGACAGGTAGGTAGCCAACGATGGAAAACGCCTTCGGCCAGCCCCAGAACGTCGTCGTGCTGGGCGGCAGCTCGGACATCGCGCGCGCGATCACGAGGAGGCTCTGCGCCGCGCGAGCCCATACCGTGGTCCTCGCCGGACGCAACCGTGACCTGCTCGACGCGGCCGCGCTCGAGGCCCGCGAGCACGGTGCGACGAAGACCGACATTGTGTTGTTCGACGCCGAGGACCCGTCCAACGCCCTTCGCACCGTCAGTGAGGCCTTCGCCAAGGTCGGCGAACAGGTCGACCTCGTCGTGATCGCCGTCGGACTGCTGGGCGACCAGAGCGCCGACGAGGACGACGCCGCCGCGAGCGCTCGCGTCGCGACCGTCAACTTCACCTGGCCGGTCGCCGCCCTCGCCGAGATCCGCCGTCGTCTCGTCCTCCAGGGCAGTGGCCGCATCCTCGTGATCACATCGGTGTCAGGGATCCGCGTGCGGCGCACCATGTACCTCTACGGGGGCACCAAGGCCGGTCTCGACCGGATGTGCGACGGGCTGGCTGACTCGCTCGAGGGCACGGGCGTGACTCTGCAGCTGCTGCGCGCCGGCGTGGTGCGCACGAAGATGACGGCCGGTCGCGCCGAGCCGCCGTTCACCACCGGCCCCGACGAGGTGGCGAAGAACGTGATGCGCGGCCTCGAGAACGGGGACCGAGTGATCTGGAGTCCGCCAGTACTGCGCTACGTCTTCGCGGTGCTGCGGATCCTGCCGAAGAAGGTCTTCCGGAGGATCACCGACCGCTAGCCACCGGTCGTGGTCGTCACCGACGACCGCACCGGCTGGTTGTTGCGCAGCGACATCGTGAAGAAGTCGCGGTTCCACCACGTGGCGAAGTAACGCGACGGCGGCCCGTTCATCGTCGGGAGCAGGCTGTGGCCGTTGGCGCCGTTAATGGCGGTGTTGAGCGGCCCGTTGTAGGTCGAGTACTGGACCCAGTCGGTGTTGATGTCGAGCTCCATGCCGCGCACCGCCCCCGCGCGCACGAGCACGTTCGCGAGGTCGCTGATCGACATCGCCGGTCCGCCGACGTAGACGAGGGCGCCGCTCTTCAGCTGACCGAGTCCCGAGCGCCACACGTTGAAGGTCCCACCGAGGGTCTTGCCCCAACTGATGGCGTTGGCCGCAGTGAGACCGACGACCGGCTTGCCGCCGTCGACGATCAGTGCGAGGTTCTGGCGCACCGAGGCGACCTGGTTGTTCATGGTGAAGTCGCGACCCCACATGCCCATGTTGACGTCGCCGTTCTTGTAGATGACGACCGACGCCGCGCCCCGTCGCAGCGGCATGATCGTCTGGCCCTGCGTGTAGTAGCCACCGTTGGCGTCCTGCATCCGGAATCCGGCGTTGAAGGCCGCGACGAGGTTCTCCGAGTTCTTCGGCGTGATCGGGGCCGAGTAGGTGAAGGGGCCACCCTTGCCGGGGATGAAGGAGCCCGAGTACAGCTGCGCCTTCAAGAGAGTGGTGTCCATCCACGCCACGCCGACGATGTAGCTCGTGTGAACGGGGTCGGGCCGGACGAAGGCCTCGTAGATCGTAGGCACGCCATTGGCGGTCAGGCGACCGGCCACGTGCCAGACGCCCTCTCCGGGCAGGGGGTTGGCGACCGGTGAGACGATGCGCTTGGGCCAGGCCTCGTGCGCCTGTCCGATCGGGATCTTGACCGAGACCGGTCCCGACCCGAGTTGACTGTTCTTGACCCCGCCGCCGACCCTCGCGGGGTGCAGTCGGTACCACTCCGTCTCGACCCAGGTCACGAAGCCCCCGATGCCATGCTGGCGCCCCCACTCGGCCGCCCGGGCCGAGTACGAGACGCCGTAGGAGGGATTGTGCAGCGCGAAGGCGAGGGTGACGCCGAGATAGCTGAACACCAAGAAGGTGACCGCGGCGAGCAGGACGATCGCCCGACGACGCCAGTACACGTGGGCGGGCAGCCTCGTGTTGCTCGGCGCGGACGGGGGCCGGTAGACCGGCCGTGAAATCACCATGGGGTCCCATTCTGACACCTCGCGCGAACCCCTCTTCGTGCGACGATCAGGGATTCTTACTAAGGATTTAGTCGTCGCAACGGCGTCATCGCGAGCACTAGTTGCTTGATTCCGTGCTCGTCGAAGTTCACGGCCGCTCTCGAATGCGCGCCGGATCCCTCCATCGTCAGCACGACCCCAATTCCGTAGCGGTCGTGCACGACGTGGTCGCCGACGACGAGGCCCAGCTTCTCGGCACCCGTGGAGCGCACCGGAGGCGCGGTGCCCGCACCGAAAGCCCTTCCCTCGGTGAACTCCGAGCCTCGCCCGACGAATCCGTCGCTATCGGCGTAGCTCGCACGTCGGGCCGGCAAGGTCGCTGAGAGGTCGTTGACGAGTTCGGGTGGGATCTCCTGGAGGAACCGGCTCGGGATCTGGTTGGTGGGACGACCCCAGACCGTGCGCGTCCACGCGTGGGTCAGCACGAGGTGGCGCATGGCCCGCGTCACGCCCACGTAGCAGAGCCGCCTCTCCTCTTCGAGCTCGGCGTCGTCCGAGAGCGCGCGGTTGTGGGGGAAGATCGTCTCTTCGAGCCCGGTGATCACGACGGCCGGGAACTCGAGACCTTTGGCCACGTGCAGGGTCATCAGCGACACCGCGCCCGCCCCGCCGTCGAGCTGATCCGAGTCCGCGACGAGGGCCATTCGCTCGACGAAGTCGAGCAGTGTGTCGTACTGCGCCGCGGCCGACGCGAGCTCGCCGAGGTTCTCCAGTCGCGAGTACGCCTCGTCGGAGTTCTCGGCGCGCAGCGCGTCGCCCATTCCCGACTCGGCGACGATCGCGCCTATCACCTCGCGCGGCGAGAGGTCGTTGGACATGGCGCGCAGCTCGTCGAGCATCAGCGAGAACTTCTGAGCGCCGTTGAGGGCCCGACCCGAGAGGCCGGCCGCCGCGGCGTAGTGGGTCGCTTCGGCGAAGGAGATTGCGTGCTCGGCGGCGTAGGCGCCGAGCTTGGCCTGCGCCGAGGCGCCGATACCACGCTTGGGCTCGTTGATGACTCGCCTCGCCGACGCTTCATCACGGGGATTCACGATGAGCCGCGAGTACGCCAGCGCGTTTCGGATCTCGCGCCGGTCGTAGAAGCGCATGCCCGAGATGACCCGGTACGGGATGGAGGCGCGCAGCATCTCCTCCTCGAGCACGCGGCTTTGGGCGTTGGTCCGATAGAAGATCGCCATCTGGTTCCACTCGATGGACGACTCGCTGCGCAGTCGCCGCAACTCGCTCGCGACCCAGCGTCCCTCGTCGTACTCGTCGCCGGCGCGGTACAGGCGGATCTTGTCGCCCTGGACGTCGTCGGTGAACAGGTTCTTCGCGTGGCGACTCGAGTTCTTCGCGATGACCGCGTTGGCCGCGTCGAGGATTGTCTGGGTCGACCGGAAGTTCTGCTCCAGGAGGATCGTCGCTGCATCGGGGAAGCGCTGTTCGAACTGCAGGATGTTGCGGACGTCGGCCGCCCGGAACCGGTAGATCGACTGGTCGGAGTCGCCGACCACGCACAGATTGCGGTGGCGCTCGGCCAGCATGATGACCAATTGGTTCTGCACCCCGTTGGTGTCCTGGAACTCGTCGACGAGGAGGTACTTGAACCGGTTCTGATACGAGGCGCGGACGTCGGAGTCCTGCTTCAGCATCGCAACGGCGTTCAGCAGCAGGTCGTCGAAGTCCATGGCGTTGGCGAGCATCAGGCGATCGACGTAGAGGGCGTAGATCTGGGCGATGCGCCGGTGGTGGGGGTCCTCGCCGAGGGACTCGGCGTAGGCCTGAGGCCCGAGCATCTCGTTCTTCGCCGCCGAGATGGACGCGGCGACGCTGCGCGGCGACAGGCGCTTCGTGTCGAGGTTCAACTCCTTCATGATGCGCTCGACGGCGGTCTCGGCGTCCCCGGCGTCGTAGATTGTGAAGCCCCGCTGGTAGCCGAGCACGTCGGCGTGGGCGCGCAGCATCCTCAGGCACGCCGAGTGGAACGTCGAGACCCACATCTGGCGGGCGTCGTCCCCGACGAGCTCGACGACGCGCCGGCGCATCTCGTCGGCGGCCTTGTTGGTGAAGGTGATCGCCATTATCTCCCACGGTCGGGCGTCGCCCGTCGCGAGGATGTGCGCGATCCGGCGCGTGAGGACCCGGGTCTTGCCTGAGCCGGCGCCCGCGATGACGAGCAACGGGCCGCCTCGCTGGAGGACGGCCTCTCGTTGGGGCGCAGTCAGACCCTCGAGCAGCGAGGTCGGGTCCATCCGTGGAGCCTGGTCATCGGGCTCGCCCCACAGGGACTCGTCCGAGAACGAGGTCCCGCTCACTCCCACTCAATGGTGCCGGGCGGCTTGCTCGTGACGTCGAGCGCGACCCGGTTCACGCCCTCGACCTCACGGATCAGCCGGTTGGCGATCGCCTCGATCACGTCGTAGGGCAGCCTGGCCCAGTCGGCCGTCATGGCATCGTCACTCGTCACGGCCCGAATGATGATCGGGTACGCGTACGTCCTACTGTCGCCCATGACGCCCACCGTACGCACGGCCGGTAACACGGCGAAGCTCTGCCAGAGCTCGCGATAGAGGCCAGCCTTCTTGATCTCGTCAACGACAACGTGGTCGGCGTTGCGCAGTATCTCAGCGCGTTCGCGCGTGACCTCGCCTACGATGCGCACGCCGAGCCCGGGTCCCGGGAAGGGCTGACGCCAGACGATCTCGGCCGGTAGGCCCAACTCCTCGCCCACGTGACGGACCTCGTCCTTGAAGAGGAGCCGCAGGGGCTCGACGAGGTCGAACGAAAGGTCCTCGGGCAGCCCGCCCACGTTGTGGTGGCTCTTGATGTTCGCTGCGTGCCCCGAGCCCGATTCGATGACGTCGGGGTAGAGCGTTCCCTGCACGAGGAATCGAGGGCCGTCGCCGCCCCGTCCGAGCTCGAGCGCCACGGCCTCGAACTCGCGAATGAAGAGCTCACCGATGATCTTGCGCTTCGCCTCGGGGTCGATCACGCTGGCCAGGGCGTCGAAGAACCGGTCCTGGGCCTTCACGTGGATCAGCTCGACGCCGAACTGGCGGGTGAACGTCTCTTCGATCTGCTCGCCCTCGTTCTTGCGCATCAGCCCGGTATCGACGAAGACGCACGTGAGCTGGTGGCCAACAGCCTTGGTCACGAGCGCGGCGGCGACCGCGGAGTCGACGCCGCCCGAGAGCGCGCAGAGGACCCTCTCGCTGCCGACCTGGGCGCGGATCGCCGCGACCTGATCCTCAATGATCGAGGAGTTGGTCCAGGTGGGAGCGATACCGGCGATGTGATGCAAGAAGTTGGAGAGCAGCTCTTGGCCGAGCTCAGTGTGGGCGACCTCCGGGTGAAATTGCACAGCGAAGAGGCGCCTCGCCACGTCCTCCATCACCGCGACCTGGGCCCCAGGGCTCGAAGCGCTGACGGCGAAGCCCTCGGGCGCACGCGCGATTGCGTCGCCGTGGCTCATCCAACAAGTGACGTGGCTTGGCCACTCGGGCATCAGCACCGACGGGCCCGTGCGGGCCAGTTCGGTGCGACCGTACTCACCGGCACCGGTGTGAGCCACCTCACCGCCGAGCTGCTGGGCCATGAGCTGGGCGCCGTAACAGATGCCGAGCACCGGGACGCCGAGGTCGTAGATGGCCGGGTCGAGTGAGGGAGCCGGCACCTCGTAGACGGACTTGGGCCCACCCGAGAGGATGATCGCCGAGGGGGACTTGGCGAGGACTTCGCTGGCCGTGATGGAGTGCTGGACGATTTCGGAGTAGACGTGCGCCTCACGGACGCGTCGGGCGATCAACTGCGCGTACTGTGCGCCGAAGTCGACGACGAGGACGTTCGCGGTCAATGGCCCATGCCCACGCCCTGCGAACGCTGCAGCTGCTTACCCTCGGTCTGCAGCGACGGGGCCAGCATGATCTCCGCCTTCTGGAACTCCTTCAAGGTTTCGTATCCGCACGTCGCCATCGACGTGCGCAACGCGCCGAAGAGGTTCAGGCGTCCGTCGTTCTCGTGGGCTGGCCCAAGCAGGACCTCCTTCAACGTGCCGCGCACCTGCGTGCGCACGCGCGTCCCGCGCGGCAGAGTCGGGTGGAAGGTCGCCATGCCCCAGTGGAAGCCGCGCGCCGGCGCCTCCACGGCGCTGGTGAGCGGCGAGCCGATCATGACCGCGTCGGCGCCGCAGGCGATGGCCTTAGCGATATCGCCACCCTTGCTCATGCCGCCGTCGGCGATGACGTGGACGTAGACGCCCGTCTCGTCGAGGTGGCGCATGCGAGCGCCCGCGACGTCGGCGATGGCCGTTGCCTGGGGCACGCCGATGCCGAGCACGGCCCGGGATGTGCAGGCGTTGCCCGGTCCGACACCGACGAGCACGCCGGCCGCACCGGTGCGCATCAAGTGAAGGGCCGCCTGGTAGCTGGCGCAACCCCCGACGATCACGGGCAGTTCGAAGTGACGGATGAACTTCTTGAGGTTGAGCGGCTCGACGGTCTTGGAGACGTGCTCGGCCGACACGACGGTGCCCTGGATGACGAGGATGTCGAGGCCGGCGTCGAGGATGGTCTTGGCCATCCAGTCGGTGCGCGCCGGGGTGACCGAGGCCGAGGTCGTTACTCCTGAGGCCTTCATCTCCTTGATGCGCTGGGCCACGAGCTCGAGCTTGATCGGCTCCAGGTACATCTGCTGCATGCGCGCGGTCGCCTTGTCGTCATCGAGTTCGCGGATCTCCTCGAACAGCGGCATTGGGTCCTCGTAGCGGGTCCAGAGTCCCTCGAGGTTCAAGACCCCGAGGCCGCCGAGGCGGCCAAGCTCGACGGCGGTCGATGGCGACATCGCGCCGTCCATCGCCGAGCCGAGCACCGGCAGCTCGAACTTGTAGGCGTCGATCTGCCAGGAGATGTCCACGTCCTCGGGGTCGCGGGTCCGCCGCGAGGGGACGATGGCGATGTCGTCGAAGCCGTAGGCCTGCCTCGCTGATTTGTAGATGCCAATCTCTACTTCCGCCATTTGGTCCTCCGCCTAGGAATGGGCAACCCAAAAAACAGGTATGCGTTTACAACAATCTACTGGACGCAGCTAGGGCCAGACTCGCTGCGCCTCGGGCCACTCGACCCGCGTGACGGCGCAGAGCAACTCGGTGAGGACTCGAGCCGTCGCGCCCCAGACGAGGTCCCCCGGCACGCGGTAGATCTGGATCGGGAAGTAGTCGTCGAGGTCCGATCCCGGTCGGGAAAGCCCACGGCGCCACCTCTCCTCGAGGAACGCGCCGGGATCCAACAGCTCGGCGAGCGAGACGGTGAAGGCCCGTTCGACCTCGGCCGCGTCAACCACCATCGTGGGGCGTTGGCGCAACAGCCCAACGACGGGCCAAATCGCCGATCCCGAAGCGAATGTGACGATCGGGTTGAGCCATCCGACGACCTCGACCGACGACTCGGCGATGCCAACCTCCTCACGAGCCTCGCGCAACGCCGTCTCGATCGGCGTCTCGCCGGCGTCGCTACGGCCCCCGGGCAGGGCGATCTCGCCGCGGTGAAGTCGCAGCTGAAACGAGCGACGGGTCAGGACCACGTGGGTCTCACCACCCTCTTCGAAGAGCGCGACCAACACGGCCGAACGGTGGGTGATGGGTTGGCGCGTGGCGTCGGCGACGGCGTCCATCTCGCTCGGATCCCCCGGTATCGAGGAGGTCGATAGATGACGCTGAGCGTCGCGCAACCTCGACTCGACCAGAGCGAGACTCAGACCGCTCCTCATCCCTGGGGGAAGCTTCGACCACGGAGCGAGTCCCCCCGGGCGGATGTCGTCGGGATCGGGGAGGGTTTGGGGGTACTCGTGCCCCTCGAAACGTGTCGGCCACTCGCCATTACGTGCCACTGCGAATCTCCCCTAAACTAGTAATGCGTTTCGCACACCACCCGTATTTTATTCGGCCCCTCTCTGTCCCCGATCAGGAGTACCCCAACGTGAAGGCCCTCGCCCGCTTCTGCTTCCGCCGCCGCTGGATTGTTCTGGCCGTCTGGGTCATCTTGTTCCTCGGCATCAACATCGCGGCCCAGACGTTCGGCTCGGCCTTCGCTAACTCCTTCAGCCTGCCGGGGACCAACTCCACCCACGCGGAATCACTACTGTCGTCGGGCTTCAAGGGCAAGTCCGGCGACATCGACCAGATCGTCTTTCACGCCCGCTCCGGGACCATCGCGAGCCACCGCGCGCAGATCGAATCCGTCGTCGCCAAGGCGGGCAAGCTGCCCAACGTCGCCCAGGTCGTCTCGCCGTTCCTCGGCGGCTCGCTCCAGATCAGCAAGGACGGCAAGATCGCCTACGCCGTCGTCTACTTCGCCAAGCCGGCGTTCAAGCTCAAGGACTCCCAGATCCGCGCCGTCGAGACCGTGGGCAAGACGGCGCAATCCTCGTCGCTCGACGTCGAGTTCGGTGGCAACGCCTTCGGTCAGCTCGACGCGCCCAAGGGGAGCCCCGGCGAGGTCTTTGGCCTCATTGCGACCGCGATCGTCCTAGTGCTCGCCTTCGGCTCGTTCTTCGCGATGCTGCTCCCCCTCGGCGTCGCGCTGTTCGCGCTGGGGATCGCGTCGGCCGCGACGACGCTTCTCAGCCACGGCTTCAACATCGCCCAGTTCGCGCCGATCCTCGGGTCGCTCATCGGACTAGGCGTCGGCATCGACTACGCGCTGTTCATCGTGACGCGAAGCCGTCAGGGTCTCAAACGAGGACTCAGTGTGGAGGACTCGATCATCACGGCGATCAACACCTCGGGTCGCGCCGTGCTGTTCGCCGGCTTAACCGTGTGCATCGCACTACTCGGCATGCTGGTCCTTCGACTCTCGTTCCTCAACGGCGTCGCCATCGCCTCCTCGCTCACCGTGCTGATCACGATGTTCGCGTCGTTGACGCTCCTGCCGGCCCTGCTCGGCTTCCAGAAGCTCCACGCCCTCAGTCGCAAAGAGCGCCGAGCCCTAAAGGCGCACGGCCCCGAGCCGCTGGTCGTGGCGACCGGCTGGCAACGTTGGGCCGACTTCGTTTCGCGCCGACCGCGAATCCTCTCGCTCGCGGCGCTGATCATCATCGTGATGATGGCCGTGCCCTTCTTCTCGCTTCATCTCGGCAGCTCCGACCAGGGATCGAACCCGACGAGCACGACCACCCGCCAGGCCTACGACCTGTTGGCGACCGGCTTCGGACCGGGGTTCAACGGTCCGCTGCAGGTCGTCGGAGCGATCCACAACGCCAACGACCGATCAGCGATGGCCACGCTCCAGCAGTCACTCCAGGGCAAGCCCGACGTCGCCGCCGTCGCTCCACTCCAGCTGAGCGCTAACGGCAAGGTCGCCGTGATCTACGTCGTGCCCAAATCGAGCCCCCAGGACACGAAGACCGAGGACTTGATCAACACGATCCGCAACACTTACGTCCCTGCGGCGACGTCGACCAGCCACACCGGAATCTTCGTGGGAGGGATCACGGCCATCTTCGCCGACTTCGCCACGATCTTCCTCGCGAAGATCCCGCTCTTCATCGGCGTCATCGTGTTGCTCGGTTGCCTCTTGTTGATGGTGGCGTTCCGCAGTATCGTCATCCCGCTGACCGCTGCGGCAATGAACCTCTTCGCGGCCGGTGCCTCGTTCGGTCTCGTCGTCGCGGTCTTCCAGTGGGGCTGGGGCAGTTCGCTGATCGGCGCGGGCACCGGACCGGTCGAGTCCTTCCTACCCGTGATCATGATCGCGATCCTCTTCGGACTCTCGATGGACTACCAAGTCTTCCTGGTCTCTCGCATGCACGAAGAGTGGCTCAACACTGGGAGCAACGCCGAGGCGATCAATCGAGGTCAGGCCAACACCGGTCGAGTGATCTCGGCGGCCGCCCTCGTCATGATCTGCGTGTTCTCCTCCTTCTCCTTCGGCGGACAACGCGTCATTGCAGAGTTCGGCATCGGCCTCGGCGGGGCGGTCCTGATGGATGCGTTCATCCTCCGCACCGTGCTCGTACCGGCTCTCATGCACTTCTTCGGCGACGCCAACTGGTGGATGCCGAAGTGGCTCGAGCGGGTCATCCCCCACGTCGCCGTGGAGGCGACCGAGGACGTCGCCGTCTAGCGCACGATCCCCGGGATGGCTCAGTCCACTGGCGTCGCACCCCGGCGACGCCACGGCGCGAGCGGCAACGCCGCAAGGCCAATGAGGAGCACCACCTGGAGCGCAATCGACCACGGTGAACCCCAGAACTGACGCAGCGCCTGGCCGAACCTATGGTCGGCGGCCGTCGCGGCAGCGAGGTAGAGCGAGTAGGTGACGATCCGCCCGGCCATGAAGGCCCCCGTCAGCGGAAGAATCCGGAATTCGAGCAGTCCCGCCGCACAGAAGAGCTGAGCCGACGGCAGCGGCGAGACGACGAAAAGGCCCAGCAGGACGAACAGGGTCGAACGCCGTCCTACGAGACGCTGTTCCGCGAACGCCAGGTTGGCGCGGTATCGCTCGGAAAATCGTGCGCGGAGTCGTCGGGCGCCGTGCGCCAGGAACAACCGGCCCGCGCCGGCAGCGGCCACCCCGAGCAGCACCAGCGCAACCGGGTTCAGGTGCCAGTCCCAACGGGCAATGACGAGCAGCGTCCACGTCGGAGGGCCGAAGGCCGGTAGCAGGTTGACTGCGAAGACGATCAAGGTGATGAAGAGGTACTTCACGGAGTCCGCCGAGTCGCCACGACGCCAGTCTGACCCAATCCGAGCGTCCCGGTGACCGCCTCCTCCACGGACGAGAAATCACGCGGCGGACGGCGGACCCGGGTTCTTCAGAACTTCTTACCTTCGACCTGTCGTACTCGAGGGATTCAACGTGTAGGAATGGAGTTGAGGTTCTTCGAACAGGTGGCGAACCGAGACGATACGAGGAGGAATCCGATGGGGTCCTTTTATGACAACCGGTGGGGCATGGGTCCGGGCAACGGGCTCGGGATGTTCATTCTGATGCTGCTCTTCTGGGTGCTCGTCGCCGCTGCGGTCTTCTACTTCATCCGCCACTCGAACCATTCCCACGTCGACCACCACGTCCACGGCCCTCTCGCGGCACCGGGTGAGCCCCCGGTCGACGTGTTGAAGATGCGATTCGCCAAGGGGGAGATCGATGAAGAGGAGTTCTCGAAGCGCCTCGCCCTCCTTCAGCGCGATAAGTAGGCCTTCGCACTCGAGGCCTGTCTCATGTGCAATAACGACATCCGGCGAACGGTGACGGCGTGACGTCGAATGAAGCCAATGACCTTCACGTCCCCGCCACCTCGGCGCTCTGGGACGGGACCTACGCGTCCAAGGATGCGTCGCAGCGCTCCTGGTCAGAGGACGAGCCTGAGGCCTCCCTTTATTTCATCGACAAGTCACACCAGGTTCCGTCAGCCCCGATCATCGACGTCGGCGGAGGAGCATCGCGACTGGTCGACCACCTTTTGGCTCGCGGCTACTCGGACGTCACGGTCCTCGACATCTCGGCCGCGGCAATCGACGAGGCGCGCCGGCGCGTGACTGACGAGAGTGTTCATTGGATCGTCGCCGACGTCACCTTGTGGACGCCGACGCGCTCGTACGCGCTCTGGCACGACCGTGCGACGTTCCACTTCCTCACCTCGGCCGCAGGCCAGACCGCCTACGTCACTGCGGCAACGAGTGCAATCGACGCCGGTGGCCACCTGGTCTTGGCCACGTTCGCGCCCTCGGGTCCCGCGACCTGCTCGGGCCTCGCGGTCCAAAGGTGGTCGGGCGCAGAGCTCGCCGAGATCTTCGGCGACGGCTTCTCGCTGGTCGAGACGACGACGCGCGACCACGCCACCCCGTGGGGCTCGGTGCAGCCGTTCACGTGGGTGCTGCTGGAACGACGCGCCGACTAGGGACGGAGCAGTCGGGCCGCCACATCGAGCCGTTCGGGAACCACGCGCCACCAGGTCCACCTTCCACGCCGCTCGCCGACGATGAGCCCCGCCTCGGCGAGGATTCGGGTGTGGTGCGACACGGTTGGCTGACTCTTGCCGAGCGGCTCTTCGAGGTTGCAACTACACGCCTCGTCGGTGGAGGCGATCATCGAGAGAAGGCGCAGTCGGACCGGGTCACCCAGGGCCGAGAAGATCCGAGCGACGTCGTGGGCTTCCTGCTCGGTCATCACGTCACTGGCAAGTGGACTGCAGCACTGGACGACAGCGTCGTCAACCACTTCGAGGCTTCTCTTCGACATCTTCTCTCCCATTGACAACCATCAATGAGTCTGCCATACTTATCGACAAACTTCAATCTAAAGGATAGCCATGTCTCGACTGCAACTCGCTCTCAACGTCTCGAATCTCGAGGAGGCCGTTACCTTCTACTCGACGTACTTCAACACTGTGCCGGCCAAGGTCCGACCCGGTTACGCGAACTTCGCGATCGTCAATCCGCCTCTGAAGCTCGTGCTCTTCGAAGGGGCCGGCTCGCCCGGATCGATCAATCACCTCGGCGTCGAAGTGGCCACGTCCGATGAGGTGACGGCGACGACGGATCGACTGTCGCGGGCCGGTCTCGCGACCGAGATCGAAGAGCAGACGACATGCTGTTTCGCGGTACAGGACAAGGTGTGGGTCGACGGACCGGACGGATCGCGCTGGGAGGTCTACACGGTGCTCGCCGACGCCAGCGAAGACGGCGATGTGGCCGGCGACCAAGGCTGCTGCACGACCGACCCTCTCGAAGCTTCGTCCGCTTCCGCCAACACGACCTGTTGTTGAGGTCCATCGATGAATTCCCCCTCCGTGGAGTCGTCGAGTGAGGCCGGTCCCATCGACGCGTCCATCGCGGCACGACTTCCCCTCCTCGATCGCTATCTTCCCGTGTGGATCGTAGCGGCGATGGCGGCCGGGATCGGACTCGGGCGACTGGCGCCGGGACTCAACACATCGCTCAATCACGTCCAGCTGGCCGGCACCAGCCTGCCCATCGCACTCGGCCTTCTCGTAATGATGTACCCCGTGCTCGCGAAGGTCCGCTACGGCGAGATGGACCGCGTCACGGCCGACCGCCGCCTGCTGGTGCCGTCGCTGGTCCTCAACTGGATCATCGGGCCGGCCATGATGTTCGCGCTCGCCTGGCTGATGCTCCCCGGCCTGCCCGCCTACCGAACCGGACTCATCATCGTCGGTTTGGCCCGCTGCATCGCCATGGTGCTGATCTGGAACGACCTGGCGGGAGGCGACGGCACCGCCGCCGCGGTGCTCGTCGCGATCAACTCCCTCTTCCAAATCGTCGCCTTCGCCGGGCTCGGGTACTTCTACCTCAAGATCCTGCCCGGCTGGCTGGGCCTCTCGACGGCCACCGTGCACGTATCGGTGTGGCCGATCGCGCGCAGCGTGCTGATCTTTCTCGGTATCCCGCTCGGCGCTGGCTGGGCGACCCGCTCGATCTCCGAACGGACCCGCGGTCGCGAATGGTACGAAGGTCGCTTCTTGCCCAGGATCGGCCCCCTCGCTCTCTACGGCCTGCTCTTCACGATCGTGATCCTCTTCGCCCTCCAGGGCAACGCCATCACGCACCACCCGACCGACGTCGCGCGCATCGCGCTGCCGCTGCTCTGCTACTTCGCCATTATGTGGACCGGCTCGTTCGCCCTCGGTCGTGCGCTCCACCTCTCCTACGCCCGCACGGCGACGCTCGCCTTCACCGCGGCCGGCAACAACTTCGAGTTGGCGATCGCCGTGGCCATCGGAACCTTCGGCGTTACCTCGGGACAGGCGCTCGCGGGGGTCGTTGGACCCCTCATCGAGGTACCGGCCCTCGTCGGGCTCGTCTACGTCTCCCTGTGGGCCGGACGGCGATTCTTCCCCCACGTCGTCGAGTCGCGATCATGACCGATCTCGACGGAGTTTCCCACGACCCGGGAGGCCATCGCGACGGCCTCCCGGTCGTGCTCTTCGCGTGCATCCACAATTCGGGCCGCTCGGTCGCCGCCAAGGTCCTCGCCGAATCACTCGGGATCGGTCAGGTCGAGGTCCGCTCGGCGGGGTCGGAGCCGAGCTCCGTGGTCAACTCCAACGTCGCCGCAGTCCTGGCCGAGAGGGGACTCTCCACCGTCGACGAGTCACCGAAGTTGCTCACCCCCGAGCTTGTCCGGACCGCCGACGTCGTCACGATGGGGTGCGGTGAAACCTGTCCGATCTTCCCCGGCAAGCGGTACGTCGACTGGGAGGTCGACGATCCGGCCGGTCAAGACCTCGACACCGTACGTCGGATCGTGCGTGACATCGAAGGGCGTGTTCGCGCTCTCCTCGCGGAGCTCTCGGGAGACCTCACCCGCTGATCGCGGACGCCACCGACCTACGTTCTCTTGTCCTCGATCTCCCAGGCGTGGTCCAGCACGTGCCACGCCATCCGACGGACTGCGTAGCTCGCGGGCCACGCGCCGCCGACCTGCGGCGCGGCGAGCGTCGACGCAATGGCGTCGCGCTGCTCACCCCAGGGCGTGCGAGGGGGGACCCTGACGCCGATCTTCGGGCAGTAGATCCGTTCAGCCTCTTGGACGTGGCGCGCGACATCGTCGCGGTCGCGGCCGCCCCCGCGGGGTCCCCTTCTCAGTTCGCTCGGCGCGCTCTTCACCGCGGTGTCGAAGTAGCCCCAGCATCGGGTGAGGATCTCGACCTGACGGGTGCGACGCTGCGCCGTCCAGGGGACGTCATCCCACGGTCCGACGCGGCTCGGCGCACCGAAATCGGTCGTGGCGTCACCGGGCACGGTGCCCACCACCTCAAGGCGACCCGACGTGAAACCCGTGGTCGCCACGACCCGGTACCGGTCGCGATATTCGTCAAGGGCCGCGAGGGCGAGGTCGGGGGTCTTCGCGCGCCGACACCAGCCCGGCCAGTCAATCGCCGCGGCGAAGACCGAATGCTTGCCCTCTTCGAAGTAGACACGAGTGGTCGCCATCAGGACCCTGATGGTACAAGTTGGCCCTGACGTTCGAGCGCATCAGCCATCGACGAGGTCGCCACCGGCCGGTTCGACATGACAGGCGACTGGGTAGTCTGAGTTGCACTCGGTCGGGAGGGACCCACTGAGTTGATCAACGACAAGGAAGAACATGGCGACGACTCGAATTGCGAAGGCCCTCTGGGAAGGCACTCTGCTCGATGGCCGTGGCACGGTCGAGCTGATCTCGAGCGGCGTCGGAACCTTCCCCATCACGTGGGCGTCGAGGGCCGAGACGCCCGAGGGCCGCACAAGCCCCGAAGAGCTCATCGCCGCGGCCCACGCCTCGTGCTTCTCGATGGCCCTCTCGAGCGGCCTCGCGAAGTCGGGTAATCCGGCCGAGTACCTCGACACGTCGGTTGAAGTCGACTTCCAGCCCGGCGTCGGCATCACCGAGATCCGCATCACGCTCTCCGGCGCGGCCGAAGGCCTCGACGCCGCCGGGTTCGCCGAGGCGGCCGAGGTCGCCAAGGCCAACTGCCCCGTCTCCAAGGCTCTCGCCGCAGTGCCCATCAGCCTGACGGTCCACTGACGGCGGGCAGGGCGGCCCGTCCTCTACTCTTCGCTCCGTCGGCGGACATCGACGTGGCGTAGGTCCCAGAAGACTGAAGGCCAATGAAGCATGACCAGTCCTAGCAGCGAAGAGAAGCTCCCCCTTTCGCACGGCGCCGCCCGTGACCCAGGGACGCGCACGTTTTCGCGTCGTTCGTCGAGGGTGCTGTTCGGTCGGATCCTCGGCGTCCTCGGCCTCGTCATCTACAACTGGTGGATCGTCGTGGCGACCAACAGCCACCTTCTGACCAGTTCGGACGAGTTCTTCAGCGACCTCGAAGCATTCGGACGGCCCGACGCCAACCTCCTCCAGCGTCTCGACTTGGTCGCCGGTCTGACACTCCTGGCCGCTCTCCTGCTTCGGGGCTCGAGCGGACGTCGGGGACCTCGACCGGAGTGGAAGTGGCTCGTCGCCTTCTCGATGGCCGGGGCCCTGGGGGGGCAGTTCGCCTACGCCTGCTCCGAGGGACTCAGCGCGATGTGTCGCCGAGCCGAGTGGCACCTGCAACTGCCCTTTCACCACTACGTCCACGTGCTCTCGGGCGTGGTCGAGTTCGCCGCGGCGACGATGGCGATCTACCTCGCGGCACGACGCACCAAGGGACAGCGGACCTTGGTCGCTCGTGCCATCAAGTGGATCGCGGTGACTCTGCTGGTCGCCTACCCCCTGCTCGGGATCTGCTACGTCAGCGACCGATTCGGAGCGTTCGTCGAGCCGGTCTTCTTCATCTGCTTCTCGACAGTGGTGGCCATCGAGCTCTTCGAACCGGCCTGACCGGCGCGGGCCCGCGGCGCGGGTCCCTTCGACGCGACACCACCGGGTCCAGCCAACGCCTTCGCGAGCTCGACCCACTGCCACAAATCTCAGTGTCCACCACGCGTTGAAGCGTTAAGGGTCCTCGTCGACGTTGCCGCCCGAGGTCCGTTTACGCAGATCAGTCACCGGAACCCCTGGTGCTCTCTGAAATGACTTTGTACCCTTACTGACCCTGCGGCGGGAGGCGCATGATGGCCGTGAGGGACGAGAAAGGTCCCGTATGCACCGGATTGTGATTCTGGGTGGAGGCACTGGCGGAACGTTGAGTGCGAACCGTCTGCGCAAGTCCTACAGCGCGGACGAAGCGAGCATCACCGTCGTCGACGAGAACGACGACCACCTCTACCAGCCGGGCCTACTCTTCATCCCGTTTGGCCAACGCCAAACATCGGACCTCATCCGCCCTCGAGGTCGCCAGTTGCTCCGCGGAATTGACTACGTCACGACGGGGGTGGACCGCGTCGACCTGCCCGCGAACACCGTCGTCTTGAATGACGGAAGCCAACTGGTCTATGACGTGCTCGTCGTGGCCACCGGCTCGGTCGTCTCCCCCGAGGAGACCGAAGGCCTGACCGGCGAAGGTTGGATGGAGAAGGTATTCACCTTCTACACTCCCGAAGGCGCGACGGCGCTCGCGACGGCGCTTGACGGCTTCACGGCGGGTCGCCTCGTCGTCTCCATAGTCGATTTGCCGATCAAGTGCCCAGTAGCGCCGATGGAGTTCTGCTTCCTGGCCGATTCGTACTTTCGCGAGCGCGGAGTGCGCGATGATATCGAGATCACCTACGTGACGCCACTCGACGCAGCGTTCACGCGGCCGGTGTGTGCCCAGGTCGTTGGTGGAATGCTCGATGAGCGCCGCATCGAGCTAGTGACCGAGTTCAACACCGCCAACGTGGACGGAGGTGGCGGACGCCTCATTTCCTTCGACGGTCGCGAGGTCCCCTTTGACCTCGCCGTCGTGACACCGGTGCACAGCGGCGCCCCCTGCATCCTGCGGTCCGAGGGCCTCGGCGACGCGCTGGGCTTCGTCGCCGCCGACCAACACACGCTCCAGTCAACGGCGTCACCCAACGTCTTCGCCATTGGTGACGCGACGTCGTTACCGGCCTCCAAGGCCGGCTCGGTCGCGGACTTCGAGGGGACGGTACTGGTGGCGAACATCCGCCACTACCTCGCCGGAGAGCCCCTCGACGCACGTTTCGACGGTCACGCCAACTGCTTCATCGAGAGCGGCGACAAGAAGGCCATGCTGATCGACTTCAACTACGAGCTCGAACCGGTGCCTGGTCACTTCCCCGGGCGCGTCGGACTACCGCTGCTGAAGCCGACCCGCCTCAACCACCTGGGCAAGTTGATGTTCCAGTGGGTCTATTGGCACGCGCTGCTCCCCGGCCGGGACATCCCCGGCATCCACAGCGCGATGCCGCGACGAGGCAAGCAGTTGGCCGCCGCTACGAAGAAGGGAGTGTCATGAGCGTTGACACCATTGCCGGAACGACCATCGACCTCAACGAGGAGGGTTTTCTCACGGACTGGACGCAGTGGAACGAGGCGGTGGCCGTGGAGCTGGCTCGGCGCGAAGGCGTCGACCCGCTCACCGCGCGCCACTGGGAGGTCATCTGGTTCATGCGCCGCGAGTTCGAGGAGAAGGGCACCGGTCCGACCGTGCGCATACTGGGCAAGACCTCGGGCGTGCCCGTGAAGGAGCTCTACGAGCTCTTCCCGAAGGGTCCGGCCAAGCTCGCCGCCAAGATCGCCGGCATCCCCAAGCCCCGCGGCTGCATCTAGTCAACAACCAAGAAGGAGTTCACCATGGGTGACAAGATCACGAAGGTATCCATCATCGTCTCGAAGGGCTCCCTCGAGGGCATCTACCCGGGGCTGATCATGGCCAACGGCGCACGCGCCGAGGGGATCGAGGCGAACCTGTTCTTCACGTTCTTCGGCCTCGACGCGATTCACGCGAAGCGGCTCAACCACATCAAGGTCTCGACCGTCGGCAACCCCGGGATGCACATGGCAACGCTGCTCGGCGGCCTGCCGGGGATGTCGGCCATTGCGACGCACATGATGGGCAAGAAGATGGAGCAGTTCGACATCCCGGGGATCCCGGAGTTCATGGAACTGATCGGCGACACCGGGTGCGGCATGTACGCGTGCAAGGCCTCGGTCGACCTCTTCGGCTTCGAGAAGAACGACTTCATCCCCCAGGTCCAGGACATCATCACCGTCGGCGAGTTCTACGAGATCGCGGCCGGCGGCGAGATCATCTTCACGTAGGCGGACGGGCCGGCGTCACTCCTCGATGTCGACCAGCTCCAGACTCTCGGCCGTGCCCGTGTAGTAGGCGACGAGCGCCGAGACCAGCAGCAGTAGCCCCGACGCCACGAGGGCGATGTCCAGTCCGTGAGTCAACGCGCCGAACGCCGCGTTCACCACCTTGTCGATGATCGCCTGGACCGCCTTGGTGCTGTGGCCGCTGATGGCGGCGGCCTGCGAGCTCGCGGTGCCGGTAGTGACTGCGGTGATGATCTGGGAGCGGAAGGCCGGCGGCACCCCGAGTTGGATGAGTCGCTGGGTCAAGTTGACGGTCAATTGCCCGTTGACGATGGACCCCAGGATCGCGACGCCCGCCACGGCCCCCAGTTCACGAGCGGTGTTGACCGCCGACGAGGCCATGCCCGAATTCGACGCGGGAAGGCTCGACAGGGCCGTCGCGTTCACCGGAACGATCAGGATGCCGAAGCCGATGCCGGCCAGACCCATCGTCCAGCCGAGCGACGAGACGCCCACGTGAGGGCCGATCACCCGCTCGGTCAACAGCACGCCGACCGCGGCCAGGAGGCAGCCAACCGTCATCGGGAACCTCGAACCGACACGGCCCACCCAGCGCCCGGTGAACAACGCCGAGACCACGATGCCCCCGAGCAAAGGGAGGAAGTCGAGCGCCAGGCCGTAGGCGCTGACCGACGTGACGACCTCCAAGTACAGCGCCACGAAGAAGAAGATCGAAAAGACCGAGAAGAAGCTGGCGAACGCGATGAAGGCCGAGCCGGTGAAGGAGCGCCGCCGGAAGAACCCGAGCTCGAGCATCGGGTCCTTCGCCCGTTTCTCGGCCAGGTAGAAGACGGGGATCGTCGCCGCGCTGACGATGTAGAGCGTGATGACCCACCCGGTGACATAGCCCGTCAACTCGCCTTGGATGGTGGCGAAGGTGGCCGTGCCGAGCACGACCGCCGCCAGGAAGAAGCCGGCGAGGTCCACTTGCCGTCGGATCGGGTTCACGCTCTCGGGCAGCGCGATCGCCGCCACGACCAAGGCGAGACCGCCGAACACCAGGTTGAACCAGAACACCGCGCGCCACGACCAGATTCCGACGAGGATCCCTCCGACCACCGGTCCCATCGCGAGCGCCAGGCCGCAGACCGCGGCCCACGTCCCGAGGGCCCGGGCCCGCGAACGCCGGTCGGGGAAGATGTGGCGGATCATCGACAGCGTGCCCGGTTCGGAGGCCGCCGCGCCCACTCCCATGACGATCCGTCCGATCACCAGCTCGCTCGGGTTGACCGCGATCGCGCTGACGATCGAACCGCCGCAGAAGATCGCCACGCCGATGAGCATGACCTTCTTACGGCCGAAGTTGTCGCCCAATGCGCCGAACATCAGCATCAAGCTGGCGAAGGCCAGGGCGTAGCCGCCGACGACCCACTGCAACTGCGACACGTTCGAATGGAGCTCGGACTGCACGCTGGTGAGGACCGCACTCGCCACCGTGTTGTCGAGGAAGGTGAGAAAGAGGATGGCGAGGAGCGCGGCGAAGGCGAAGTGGGTCTTCAATCGGCGCACGATGGATCCTCGGATCTCCTCCGGGTCGAAGTGCGAGGGGGATGGGCGGCCGGTCTGGTCGGACATTCGCCCCTTTCCCCACGCGTCATCTCAGTACGTACTGTGCGCCATGCTACCGACCGACGGGTCAGGTCGCGCCACCGTCGGCGAGGCCGCTACTTCTTCTTCAGCACGAAGGTGATGTTGGCGGACGCGGTGTCACCGCCGCTGATGTTGCCGACGCTGACGGCGCACTTGTTCAAGTTCGTGGACTTGGTGCCGCACTTGCCGTTGCCGATGACGCCGGTGATCAGCTTGAACTTCGTGGCCGGCAGCACGCCCTTGGCGCTGGCGGTGACCGGGAACGCCGTGGCCGTGTCGCAACCGGTGGCGTCCTTGGCCGTGCGCAGGCACTCGGTGATGTACAGCTGGTCCTTCGGCTTGAAGCCGGTGCCCTTCACTGTGACGGACTTGCCGTTGGTCAGCCCGGTCGATGGGGTGACAACCAGCTTCGGCACACTCTTCGCACCGGCCACGGTCGCCAGGCCACCGCTCAGTATCCCGGTACTCAACACCGCAACGGCGGCCGCCGTGCGAATCGATCGAATCGCTGTCACATCGCCTCCAGTCCACTCAGGTGGAACGGAACTTCCGGCCATCGTCGGCTCGGCCAAGGACGAACGACGACGGACGGACGTCCGACCCGCTAATGCGCTCATGGTAGCAAGACGCTGCCTCGTTTCGCGCGCAACCAGCGCACGTCGAAACTCCCCGACTGGTCGTCAACGCATGAGGTTCAACGCATCTGAAGAATAAGGAAACACTTACCATGGCGCTCCTTAGTCGCCGACGACGCCAATGACAGAGGCCGGACCCCACGGGCCCGGCCTCTGCATCGTCCGTGGACGTCGACTACATCATGCCGCCCATGCCGCCCATATCGCCCATGCCACCACCGGCTCCGGCCGGCTCCGGCTTGTCGGCGACGATGGCCTCGGTCGTGAGTAGCAGCGCCGCGATCGAGGCGGCGTTCTGCAGCGCCGAGCGGGTCACCTTCGCGGGGTCGATGATGCCGGCCTTCACGAGGTCGACGAGCTCGCCGGTCGCGGCGTTCAGACCAATCGTGCCCTTGGCGTCGGCCACCTCGCGCACCTTGACGGCACCCTCGAAGCCAGCGTTCGCGGCGATGTGGCGAAGCGGCGAATCGAGCGAGTTCGCCACGATCCGCGCACCGGTCGCCTCGTCACCGCTCAACGTCCCGATCAGCGCTTCGACGTCGACCCGGGCACGCACCAGTGCGGTGCCCCCACCGGCCACGATTCCTTCGTCGATCGCCGCGCGAGTGGCGCTGAGGGCGTCCTCAATGCGGTGCTTCTTCTCCTTCAACTCGATCTCGGTGGCCGCGCCGACCTTGACGATGGCCACGCCTCCCGCGAGCTTCGCAAGGCGCTCCTGGAGCTTCTCGCGATCCCAGTCCGAGTCGGTGTCCTCGATCTCACGTTTGATCTGCGCGACCCGTCCGGCGACATCGGCGGCCGTGCCGCCTCCGTCGACGATCGTGGTCGCGTCCTTCGTGACGACGATGCGTCGGGCCGAACCGAGTAGGTCGACCGTGGCGCTGTCCAGCTTGAGGCCGATCTCCTCAGAGATCACGGTGCCGCCGGAGAGGATCGCCATGTCTTGGAGCATGGCCTTTCGACGCTCCCCGAAGCCCGGCGCCTTGACGGCGACCGACGTGAACGTGCCACGGATCTTGTTGACGACTAGAGTCGCCAACGCCTCACCGTCGACGTCCTCGGCGATGATGAGCAGTGAGCGTCCGGACTGCATGATCTTCTCGAGCACCGGGACGAGGTCGTGCACCGCGGAGATCTTGTTGCTCGTGAAGAGGATGTAGGCGTCCTCCAAGACCGCCTCTTGGCGCTCGGGGTCCGTGACGAAGTAGGGCGACAGGTAGCCCTTGTCGAACTGCATGCCCTCGGTCAGCTCCAGCTCGATCCCGAAGGTGTTCGACTCCTCGACCGTCACGGTGCCGTCCTTGCCGACCTTGTCGATGGCGTCGGCGATGACCTCGCCGATCGAGGTGTCCGCGGCCGAGATGGTCGCGACCTGGGCGATCTGGCTCTTGTCCTCGACCGCCTGGCTCTGCGCCGCGATCGACTCGACGGCCGTCTTCACGGCCTTCTCGATGCCGCGCTTCAGTCCCGACGGGTTCGCCCCGGCGGCCACGTTGCGCAGTCCCTCCTTGATCAGGGCCTGGGCCAGCACCGTCGCCGTCGTCGTGCCGTCACCGGCCACGTCGTTGGTCTTCGTGGCGACTTCCTTCACCAGCTGGGCGCCCATGTTCTCGAACGGGTCCTCCAACTCGATCTCACGGGCGATGGAGACGCCGTCGTTGGTGATGGTCGGGGCACCGAACTTCTTGCCGATGACCACGTTGCGGCCCTTGGGCCCCAACGTCACCTTGACCGCGTCAGCCAACTTGTCGACACCGGCTTCGAGGCCGCGACGGGCCTCTTCGTCAAACTTGAGTAACTTCGACATTTGTCTTCCTTGTCTTGGGGTCGGTGTGACGAGCACTGCTCGTCACGACTTACTTCTTGGTTATGGTTGCCAGCACGTCGCGGCTCGAAAGAATCAAGAGGTCCTCACCGTCGACGGTGATCTCGGTGCCGCCGTACTTCGAGTAGACGACCGTGTCACCGACGCTGACGCCCGTGGGGATCAGCTCACCGGAGGTCTCGGTGCGACGACCGGGACCCGTAGCAAGCACCTCGCCCTGCTGGGGCTTCTCCTTGGCGGTGTCGGGAATGACTAGGCCGGACGCCGTGGTGGCCTCGGCACTGTTCGGGCGAACGACAATCCGGTCTTCCAATGGGTGCAACTTCATGATTTCCTGCCTCCTGCGCTTTTGGCACTCGAATGTTCCGACTGCCAATTTAGCAGCCGGAGCGCCCGAGTGCCAACGGAGTTCAAAGCCCTGGTTTAGCCTGAGCGGATGGCCTTCACCCCCCTGCAGCGCCGTGACCTCCGGCTGCTCGCCGGGCTGAGGGGAGTCACCTACCTGGGCGACTCCATGGCCCTGGTGACCCTGTACCTGCGCCTCGCCCCGATCGGCCACGCCTGGGCGATCGCGGCCCTCTCGATCGCGGGCACCCTGCCGTTCGTGGTGTTGTCCCCGCTCGCCGGCCACGTCGTCGACCACGTACCGGCGAAGCGGCTCCTGACCCGTCTGGGCCTCGCAGAGGCGGTCATCTGCCTCGGTATCGGCCACTGGCACTCGATGACCGCGACCCTCTCGCTGATGCTGGCGCTCAGCACGTGCGTCGCCTTCTCCTTCCCCGGCTACTCGGCACTGGTGCCGACCATCGCGGGCGAGGACAACGTCTCACGGGCCCAGGGCCTAATGCAGGCCGTCCAAGGCGGGGCAGCCGTCCTCGGCCCGATCACGGGGGGTCTGCTCGTCGGATGGACCGGCCAGAGCTGGCCGCTCTTCCTCGACGCGACCTGCTACCTGGTTGCCGCGTTCGCCACGACGCGCCTGCACCACGACCGGCGCCCCTCGCCGACCAACGCCATCGAGCGCCTGGAGTCGGGCAAGATGACGGCCGGCGTCCTCTTCCTCTGGAACGACCGACTGCTTCGGCCTATCGTCCTGACGACGCTCGTCTTCCTGTTCACGCTCAACATCATCAACGTGGGCGAGGTCTTCTTCGTCACCGTCACCCTGCACGCCTCGGCCATCTATTACGGCCTGCTCGGCGCGAGCTTCGGCCTCGGGCTAGTCGCCGGGTCCCTGCTCGCGGGCAAGCTGGACCAGGGACACGTGCACCTGGCCCGGCGGATCTTCCTCGCCATCGTCGTCGTGGGCGTCATGTTCGGCCTCGTCGGTCTCGCGACACGCGTCGAGTACATCTATCCGCTCATGGTGGTCGCGGGAGTCGCCGCGGGCATCGCCCGGGTCGCCTTCATGACCCTCTGCACGGTGCGCTCGGCGGAACTGCTGCGCGGACGGGTCTTCGCGGCCGTGGAGGCGATCTTCACCGGTGGCCAGATCGGCGCGACGGCGCTGGGCGGGCTCGTCCTCTCACTGGTGGCCCCGCGTACGGTCTTCCAGGTCGGCGGCGGCGTCGCGACTTTGTCGGCCGTCCTCCTCGGGCCGTTGGCGCTGCGGGCGAGCTCGACCGCGCACACGCGCGAGCTCGATAATCAGGGCGACTGACGCTGGCGGGCCCAGCCGTCGCCGGCCGGGTCGTAAACGACGCGGTCGTGCAACCGGTCCTGGCGATGCTGCCAGAACTCGAAGTGCGTCGGCGTGAGCCGGTAGCCGCCCCACGTGGCCGGTCGCGGGACGTCGCGCCCCTCGAACTCGGCCTCGACGGCGCGAACGCGCTCCTCGAGCACGGCGCGGCTCGCGAGCGGACTGCTCTGCGCGCTCGCGTGCGCGCCGAGCTGGTGACCGCGCGGACGGGCATCGAAGTAGGCGTCGGACTCGGCCGCGGTCATGCGCCCAACGGAGCCCTCGATCCGGATCTGGCGACCGAGCCCCTCGCAGTACCAGAGCAGCGCTCCGTAAGGGTTCGCTGCGAGGTCGCGGCCCTTGCGGGATCCGTAGTTCGTGTACCAGCCGAAGGAGTGGTCGTCGACGTGGCGCAACAGCACCATCCGGGCGCTCGGGTGACCGCGCGGGCTCGAGGTCACGAGCGCGACCGTCTCACGATCGGGCATGTGACCGACCGCCTCGTCGAACCACCGGTGGAACTGCCCGAAAGGGCTGGGGTCGCACTGCGACTCGTCGAAGGGGGCCCAAGTCATCGGACGTCCGCCAGCTGCCAGTTCGGGTTGGCCGCGAGGTCCATCGGACTCGGGCCGACCGCGCGCAGGCGATAGAGGCCGGCGGCCGCGATCATCGCGGCGTTGTCGGTACACATCGCCATCGTCGGCAGGTGGCACTCGATTCCGAAGTCGCTCGCGAGCTCCGCGACCCCGGCGCGCAGCGCCGAGTTCGCCGCCACCCCGCCGGCGAGCGCGACACCGCGGACCTCGTGGTGCTCGAGTGCCCGGCGCAGCTTTCGCAGCAACTGCTCGGCGACGGCCGACTGGAACGACGCCGCCACGTCGGCCAGTGGGACGTCAGTGTGCTTCTGGGTCGCGCGCACCACGGCCGTCTTCAGGCCGGAGAACGAGAGGTCGTAGTCGTCGCCGACCATTGACACGGGCAGCGCCAAGCCGCCCGGAGAACCTTCCTGGGCCAACCGGTCGATCTCGGGTCCGCCCGGATAGCCGAGACCGAGCCAGCGCGCGACCTTGTCGTACGCCTCGCCGGCGGCGTCGTCGATCGTCTCGCCGAGCACCGTGTGGTGACCCGGTCCCGCCTGGAGCACGATCAGACTGTGTCCGCCGGACACGAGCAGCGTCATCAGGGGCCACTCGAGATCGACGCGCTCGAGCAGCGGGGCGAAGAGGTGCCCTTCGAGGTGATTGACGCCAACGAACGGCACCGACCACGCGAGGGCGAAGGCTTTGGCCGCCGACAGGCCCACGAGCAGCGACCCGATCAGCCCGGGGCCGCTCGTGACCGCAATCCCCTCGATGTCGGGGTCGTGGGCGTCGAGGCCCGCGTCCTCGAGGGCACGACGCACGACCGGTCCGATCGTGGCGACGTGCGCACGGCCGGCGAGCTCGGGCACGACTCCGCCGAAGGCCCGGTGCTGGTCGATGGAAGACTCGACGACCGACGAGACGACGTGGAAGTCGCCGTCGACGACCGCCGCGGCCGTCTCGTCACAGCTCGTCTCGATCCCCAGCACCGCCACCCGTCCAGCGTAGGCCGCTGTCACCCGCGTGACCGAGGGACCGAGGGGACCGAGTCGCCCCACCTGCGGCGACCCGCGGTTGGCCAGTCGCCTCTCAGGGCTCCGGCTCGATGATCGCGGACTTGACCGGTAGCCCGGAGAGGACGATGAGCGCCCCCACGACGCCGACACTGGCGAGACCGAGCAGCAGTCCGAAAAGGGAGTAGAGGACCGTAAGGGTCCCGGCCGCGGTGGCGATCATCCCTCGCCTGGTCACACCCTTGCGGCTGCGCACCATGAGATCCGTTGCACCAGCGACGATGGCCGCGCACATGAGTCCGGTGACGACTACGAACGCCGAAGGATCCTGCGCGAATAGCGTGAGCGCCGGTGGATGCACGTAGTAGTTGGTGCACTGCGGATCACAGATGGACTTCCAGACCGACCAGTGCCCTTGGGAGATGTGAACTCCGTAGATGACGCCGATCGCGACGGCGGCCCACGCCAGTGCGCCGAGCAGGCAGGCCCATCGGAGGTGCAACGATCGGTCACGCAGCGCGTCGTGACCGAGGGTGTCCGGGGCAGGGGTCACCCTCCACCGTGTCACGTGGGGCCGCGACGTCGCACGGGATGTCCACCGAAGGATGCTCTGACCGCTTCAGTCAACCTGGGGTCCCTGCGTCGGCCCGATGGGCAGGTCGGCCCACAGCACGAGCGCGTCCTCGTGGCTCAGCTCGTAGTAGTTCTTGCGCACACCGACGGGCTTGAAGCCGTAGCGGTAGTACAGCTCGATGGCGCGAGCGTTGGACACCGCCACTTCCAGCGTCGCTCGCGCGATCCCGCGCACCGTCGCGTCGGCCCACGCCTCGTCGAGCAGGGACGACGCAACTCCCCGGCCCTCGAAGCCGGGCATCGTCCCGATCGTGTTGACGTGCAGCTCGTCGAGGACGAACATCACGCCGAGATAGCCCACGATGCGTCCGTCGAGTACGGCCACGGTATAGCGACGGCTCTCGGCGTTGGCCATCTCGTCCATCAGCATGCCCTTCGTCCAGGGCTCGGGAAACTGCTCACGCTCGATGACGAGCAGCTCGGCGACGTCACGTCGCTCGGCCGCCCGGATCGCCCAGGGAGTCGTCACGCGTGGCGCTGGCGCGTGGTGAAGTTCGCCACGGCGTCGGCCTCGCGCAAGTAGAGGGGGGAGAGCGTCTCCTCATTCGGGCGCGTCGCCCCGATTGCCAGCGCCGCGTGAGGCGACGGCACCGACTGGGCGAAGACCTCGCCATTCGGTACGGCGTCGAAGTCGGCCCGGAAGCGCGCGACCCCGTCGCCGGTGAAGGTGACCGGGGCGCCGTTGGTCGCCCACTCGATCACCACGTCGCGTGGCGTGGCGACACGTGGCTCGCGAAGTTCGGTAACGGCGGCGTCCAACTGGAACGACTGCACGAAGACCTCGCCGCGACGCCCGTCGACGCACGCGACGAGCCGGCCTCGGACCCCGGCGTCGAAGGCTCCGTGGGCCAACAGCTCGAGGGAGGTCACCCCCACTAGTTCACAGCCCACGCCTTGGGCGAAGGCGATGGCCGTCGCGATCCCGACGCGGAGCCCGGTGAACAGCCCCGGCCCGCGGTCGACGACGACCCGGGTGACGTCACGCGGCGAGAGCCCCACCTCGTCGAGCAACACCGCCATCGCGGGCGCCAGCGCCTCGGTGTGTCGGCGTTCCTCGTTGACGACCCGCGCCACCTCGAGACCGGCCGCCGTGCGCACACCCACTGCGCAGGCCGGCGTCGCCGTCTCGATTGCGAGGAGGTTCATCGGTCGGCCCAGTGGTCGAGGTCGTCGACGCGCTTCGCCGCGAGCGCGCCGTCGACGACGAGGTCGCGGCCCTCGTCCCCTCCGACGACGAAATCGATCGTGAGCACGTCGCGTCCGAAGACCGACGCGGCCAACTCCCCCCACTCCACGAGGGCGACGGCCGACTCCTCGACCAACTCGCCGATCGCGAGGTCCACGACCTCGTCGAGGCTCTCGACCCGATAGACGTCGCAGTGATGCAGGGTCTCGATGCCGAGGTCGTTCGAGCAGTGGTGCTCGCGCACCATGGTGAACGTCGGGCTGGTCACTCGTTCCCTCACCCCAAGTCCCTTCGCGACGCCCTTGGCGAAGGTGGTCTTGCCGGCCCCGAGAGGGCCGGTCAACAAGACCACGTCGCCGGGGCGCAGCGCCCCCACCAGGGCCTCGCCGGCCGCCACGCAGTCCTCGGACGTCGCGCAGTGGCGCCGCCAACTCAACGGGTCTCCACCAGTCTCTTCAACACGGCCAGGTCCGCGCGCATCACATCCACCACGCTACGACCGCCCCGCAGCGCTGCGGCCGGGTGGTAGGTCGCAAGGCCCCGGCCACCGGCGAGCTCGACCACTCGGCCGTGGGTGACGCCGATGCCCTCGGTGAACCCGAAAACCGACCTGGCCGCGGTGTTGCCGAGGGCCAGGACCAGTGTTGGCCTGACCGAGGCGAACTGCTCGCTCAACCACGGACGGCACGTCCGGAGCTCGACGCGCGTCGGGGTCCGATTGGCGGGCGGGCGACACTTCACGACATTGGTGACGAAGCACCTCGCGCGCGACAGCCCGACCACCTCCTCGATCAGTTGGAACAAGAGGCGACCGCTCGGCCCGATGAACGGCTCGCCGCCCTCGTCCTCAGCGCGCCCGGGCGCCTCGCCGATCACCATCAGAACGGGATGGTCCGGCCCCGAGCCGACCACGACGCGTCGCCGGGTCGCCGAGAGGCCGCACAACGTGCACGAGGCCAGATCGGCGAGATTGCGGCCCATGGCCTAGTCCACGAGGACGCGGGGCACCCGCGCGCCGATGCCGCAGAGGATCTCCCAGGTGATCGTGTTGGTGCGCACAGCCCACTCCTCGGCCGTGATCTCCTCGCCGCCCTGACGGCCCAGGAGGACGACGTCGTCCCCGACCTTCACGTCGTCGTCGCCGCAATCGACCAGTAACTGGTCCATCGTGACGTTGCCGGCCAGCGGGTGGCGCGTGCCGTTGATCAGCACCTCGGCGCCGGCGTCGAAGAGCCGGCGCGGGTAGCCGTCGGCGTAGCCGAAGGGCACCGTCGCCACTGTCGCGTCGTGTCCAAGGGCCCGGCGCCGACGGTAGCTCGGTCGCTCGCCCGCCGCGACCCGACGCACCGCCGCGACCCTGGCCCGCAGCGTCAGTGCCGGCTGGAGGCGTAGCCCCTTCTCCTCCAGGCTCGAGGACAGCCAGCCCTCGGGCAGGTAGCCGTAGAGCGCGAGGCCGATCCGCACCATCGTGCGACGTGACTCGGGGTAGCCCAGCGCTCCTGCGCTGTTTGCGGTGTGCAGGACCCGGGGACTGAGGCCGCGAGCCTGCAGCGCCACGACCACCTCGTCGAAACAGTCGATCTGGGCGCGGGTGAAGGCTCGATCCTCGGCGCTCGATCCGTCGGCGACGCTGAAGTGGGTGTAGACGCCCTCGAGGTCGATGGAGGGCGACGATCGAAGAACGTCGACGACCTCGTCGATTGAGGACGGATCCACTCCCATGCGATGCATGCCGGTATCCACCTTCACGTGGACGCGGTGGACACCCGAGAGCCTCTCGGCGCTCGCGACCGCGGCGTTCGCCCCCGAGAGCGAGCCGATCGTCAGGGTCAACGAGTGGCTCAGGGCGTCGGGGATCGCCTCGGGCGCGATCTCGGCCAAGAGAAGGATCGGCGCCGAGATTCCCGCGTCTCGAAGCTCGATGCCCTCGTCGACCATCGCGACGGCCAACCAGTCGGCGCCCCCGTCGAGTGCGGCCCTGGCCGCGAGCTCGGCGTCGTGACCGTAGCCGTTGGCCTTCACCACCGCGCAGAGCAGCGAGTCGCCCACGACCTCCTTCAGCGCACCCACGTTGTGGGCGATCGCCGAAGCCGAGACCTCCGCCCACGCCGGACGGTGCAACCCCTTCACGGCCATCAAGTGCCCTCGGTCGAACTGCTCACCACGAAGGCCGCGGCGGTCATCGCCGTGTGCGTGAGCGAGATCTTCACGTCGTTGACGCCGCGGCGCGCGGCCAGTTCGGCGGCCGCACCGTGCAGAAGTATCGACGGGGCGCCGCTCGGCGCCTTCACAACCTCGATCGACTTCCAGGGCACCGACCCGGCGCCGACGCCGAGCGACTTCATCACGGCCTCCTTCGCCGCAAATCGAGCGGCCAGACGTTCGGGCTTCATGCGAGCGGTGCGTTGCTCGCCTTCGGTGAAGAGGCGGTCGACGATCCGCGGTCGCCGTCCCATGACGATCTCGAAGCGCGGGACGTCCACGACGTCGATGCCGACCCCGACGACGCCCATCACTCCACCGTCACGGTCTTGGCGAGGTTGCGAGGACGGTCGACGTTGCGACCGAGGCCGCGGGCCATGGCGTAGGCGAAGAGTTGGAGCGGCACGATGTCGACCATGGGCGTGAACAGTGGTTCGGTCGCGGGCACTCGCAGCACGTAGTCGGCGACTGCCGCGATGGTCTCGTCGTCGTCGGTCGCGACGGCCACGACGCTGGCGCCGCGCGCCTTCACCTCGGCGAGGTTCGACAAAATCTTCTCGTGCATCGCCGGATTCGTGGCGACCGCCACGACGACGACGCCCGGCTCGATCAGTGCGAGCGGACCGTGCTTCAGCTCACCCGCGGGATAGCCCTCGGCGTGCAGGTACGTCAACTCCTTCAGCTTGAGCGCCCCCTCAAGCGCGGTCGGGAAGCCGACGTGGCGTCCGAGGAAGAAGAAGTCGTGCGAGCCCATGAGCTCCTTTGCGACGAGCTCGACGTGGGCGCGACGCTCGAGCGTCGTCGCCACCTGGGCACTCACCGCGTTCAGTCCGAGGAAGAGGGCGTCGATGTCGGTGGCGGGCAACGTGGCGCGCAGCTGCGCGAGGCGCAGCGCGAGCAGCTCGAGCGCCGCCACCTGGGCGACGAAGGCCTTCGTCGAGGCGACGGAGACCTCGAGGCCGGCGCGGGTGTAGATGACGGCGTCAGCCTCGCGCGCGAGCGAGGAGTCGACGATGTTCGACACCGCCACGACGCGCGCGCCCCGCCGCTGCGCCTCACGGGTGGCCTGGATGGTATCGATGGTCTCGCCACTCTGCGAGACGCCGATCACGAGGGTGCCGATCTCGACGATGGGGTCGCGGTAGCGATACTCGCTCGAGATGTCGACCTCCACGCTGATCCTCGCCCAGCGCTCGATGGCGTACTTCGCGACGAGCGCGGCGTGGTGGGAGGTCCCCGCGGCCACGAGCACGACGCGCCTCACCTCGCGCAGCTCCTCGTCGCTGACGCGCAACTCGTCGAACGTGATCGTGCCGTCACGCCGGCGTCGGTCGAGCAGCGTCGCGCGGATGGCGTCGGGCTCTTCGCTGATCTCCTTGGACATGAAGTCGTCGTGGCCACCCTTCTCGGCGGTCTCGAGGTCCCAATCGATGGAGAGTTGGCGCAAGCGGACCGGGGCCCCGTCGAGGTCGATCGCGCGGAAGCCCTCGGGGCCCAGCCGCACGATCTCGTCGTCGTTCACGGCGTAGAAGGCGGTCGCCCGGTCGAGTATGGCCGGGACGTCGCTCGCGAGGTACGTGACCCCGGGGGCCGTGCCCACGACGAGCGGCGAGATCCTTCGTGCGGCGACAATCACATCGGGCTCGTTGGCGTCCATCACCGCCAGCGCGAAGGCGCCGCGGACGGCGAGCAGGCTCTGGCGCATTGCCTCGATGAGCTCGAGGCCGCTGGCTCGCGACTCCTCGATGAGGTGCGCGAGGACCTCGGAGTCGGTGACCGAGGTGAACAGGTGGCCCCGGGACTCCAGTTCCTCTTGGAGCTCGGCGTGGTTCTCGATGATGCCGTTGTGGATGATCGCGATGTTCCCGGAACAGTCAAGGTGAGGGTGGGCGTTGACGGCCTCGGGGGCGCCGTGGGTCGCCCACCTGGTGTGGCCGATGCCCGAACTGAAGCCTGACGGTGCCGCCTCGCACTCCTGGCGCAGCGCCGCGACCGACTCGGTGCCGACCGCGGTGCGGGCTCGCCAGGTTTCACCGGAACGCACCAGCGCGATTCCCGCCGAGTCGTAGCCGCGATACTCGAGGCGGGTCAGACCCTCCAGCAGCGTCGCGAGCGTGTCGGTGGATCCCACGACCCCGATGATGCCGCACATGAGACCAGCCTACTCGTGGCCCTTTGATCGCCTGAACGATGAAACCTACGCGAGAAAGATGCTCTGCAACCGCGCCGCGAACGACTCGACGAACTCGCCGTTCAGCGCCTCGATCATCACCCGCACGACGGGCTCGGTCCCCGACGGACGAATGAAGAGGCGGACGTCGGCCGCGTCGATCCCGTAGTCCGCACGAAGCTCCTCGAAGAGCCGATGGACCTCTTCGTCGTCGTAGCTCTCACGCGCCACGTTGATCAACTGCTGGGGCACGCGCTGCCATGCGCGCTCGGCCTGCTCGGCCAACGGGCCGCGACGCACCACGAGGTCGGCGAGCATGAGCCCGGTCAAGAGACCGTCACCGGTCGGCGCGAGGTCGCGGAAGATCAGGTGCCCCGACTGCTCGCCCCCGAAGGTCCACGACTGCTCCTCGAGCGACATCAACACGTTTCGGTCGCCGACGTCGGTCTCGACGATGGCGATTCCCGTCGCTTGCAGGGCATGGTGCAGTCCCAGGTTGGCCATCGAGGTGATCACCAGTCCCCCACCGAGGGTGTTGCGCTCGAAGAAGTCGGTCGCGAAGAGAATCATCAGGTCGTCACCGTCACGCACGTGGCCCTTCGCGTCGACCGCGATCAGACGGTCGGCGTCACCGTCGAAGGCGAGGCCCAAGTCGGCGCCGAGCTCGACCACCTTGGCGACCAGACCTTCGACGTGCGTCGAGCCGCACTTCTCGTTGATGTTGCGCCCGTCGGGCCGGTCGTTGATCGTCGTGAGGCGCGCACCGGTCGACTCGAAGAGCTCGTGGGCGACGTGCGACGCCGCGCCGTTGGCGCAGTCGAGCACGAGGTGCAGGCTCGAGAGGTCCCGGGGAACGATGGATCGCAAGTGGCGGGCGTAGTCGTGCTCCGCCGTCTCGTCGATGGCCACCTCCTCAAAGGGTCCGGTCGAGGACGGCGCAACGTTGAGCGCCTCGGCCACCGCCTCCTCGGTCGCGTGGTCGAGCTTGCCGCCACCGAGGCCGAGCACCTTAAGCCCGTTGTCGAAGTAGGGGTTGTGCGACGCCGAGACGACGACACCGACGCCGCTGCGCTGACGCGCAACGACTGCGACGCCGGGCGTCGTGAAATACCCCAGGTTCACCCCGGCCGCCCCGTTGTCGCGAAGGCCCGCGAGGACCGCGGCGGCCAACGGAGGCGAGCTCTCCCGCGTGTCGTAGCCAACGAAGACCGGGGTGTTGAAGACGCTCGCGACGGCGTAGCCGAGACGATAGGCGAGGTCCGTGGTGATCTCGTCGTAGGCCCGTCCGCGGATCCCGTCCGTGCCGAATCGCACGGTCATGGTCATTACCGCTTCGAGTACTGAGGAGCCTTACGCGCCTTCTTGAGACCGTACTTCTTGGTCTCCTTCTTGCGCGAGTCACGGGTCAAGAGCCCGGCCTTCTTCAGCGCAGGGCGTACGTTCTCGTCGATCTCGAGCAGCGAGCGCGAGATACCCAAGCGGAGTGCCCCGGCCTGTCCGGCCACGCCGCCACCCTCGATGGTCGCGTCGATGTCGTAGGTCTGCTGGGCGTCGATGAGGCGCAATGGCTCCATCACCATCTGACGGTGCGTCGCTGAGGTGAAGTAGTTGTCGAAGGCGCGCGAGTTGATCGTGATCGTGCCGGTGCCGGGACGGAGTCGAACTCGAGCCACCGCTTCCTTGCGTCGGCCGGTGGTCTGAGTGAGGGGTGATGACACGGAACGTTCTCCTTAGCCGCGGCGGATCGCCGAGGTGTCGTACTTGGTAGGCATCTGCGCGGCGTGAGGGTGCTCGGCGCCGGCGTAGACGAACAGCTTGCCCATCTGGGCACGGCCCAGGCGGTTCTTGGGGACCATGCCCTTGACGGCGTCGAAGACCAACTTCTCGGGGTCGTTGTCCATCAGGGTCTGCCAGGAGGTCGCGCGAAGCCCGCCCGGGTAGCCCGAGTGGTGGTACGCGAACTTCTGGGCGGCCTTGTTTGCCGTCAGCACGACCTTGTCGGCGTTGACGATGATGACGTAGTCACCGGTGTCGACGTGGGGGGCGAAGAAGACGCGGTGCTTGCCGCGCAGCAGCGACGCCGCGACGGTCGCCACGCGACCCAGCACGAGTCCCTCGGCGTCGATGACGAGCCACTCACGCGTGATGTCATTGACCTTGGGTGAGTACGTGCGCACGGTTCTTCCTTCAGCGATCTCTTGGATGGACACCCTAACGAGACTCCTAGGGGACTCTCTACCTTACAAAACCTGAGGGTCCGCCCGCAAATTCGTCGTAGCCGACGCCGACGAGGCAGAGTCCCCGAGCGGGGGCCGGAGGAGGCAGTTGCTCGCGACTGAGGCTCTGGAGCCGGTCTTTTACGGTGCTTTCAGGCAATCGACCCTCTCCGATCGCCACCAGGGTCGACGTCAGGCACCGCACCATGTTGTGACAGAAGGATTGGGCGCGGATTGTGAACTTGACGGCCGGCGTTCCCGTGGGGTTGAGGGCCCACTGATCCGCGAGCCGGTCGAAGCGGGCGTCGATCACCCGTCGAAGCAGTGGCTCGTCGGATGTCGCGTTGGTCGGGCGCCGACAGAAGGCCCGAAAGTCGTGGGTCCCCAGGAGGTCGGCGCAAGCCCGATCCATCGCCGTCAGGTCGAGGGGGCCCCGGACCGTCCACGACCACTCGTCGTTCATGGCGAGCGCCGGCGGCCCGGAGTCGAGGATCAAGTAGCGGTACTCGCGCCACGTGGCCGAGAATCGCGCGTGGAACTCGTCGCCCACCGGACGCGCGGCGAGCACCCGGATACGTCCGCGCAACTGCTTGTTGAGCGACACCATCAGTCGCTCGGCGTCGGGACCTCGATGGTGGGCGAAGAGTCTGACCGGCAGGTCCACGTGGACCACCTGGGCGAAGGCGTGCACGCCGGTGTCGGTGCGGCCAGCTCCGACCACTACGGGCTCCGCGTCCATCCGCAGCGTGCTGGCCAGGGTGGCGCGCAGCGCGCCCACGACGGTCGTGAACTCGGGTTGGTAGGCGTAGCCGTTGAAGGACTTGCCGTCATAGGCAAGGTCGAGCCGCCAACGCTGAGTGGCGACTACCGGTCGATCAGACGAACTCAATGCGCGCCATCGGGGCGTTGTCACCCTGGCGCGGCCCGAGCTTCAAGATGCGCGTGTAACCGCCGGGACGCTCCGTGTAGCGAGGAGCGATCTCGGTGAAGAGCTTGTGGGTCATGTCCTTGTCGCGGATGAAGGCGACGACGCGTCGCTGGGCGTGCACCGAGCCCTCGGGCGAGTTCTTGGCGGCCGTCACGACCTTCTCGACGATGGGACGCAGGGCCTTGGCCTTCGCCTCGGTCGTCACGATCGACTCGGCCGCGATCATCGAGGCGACCAGGTTGCCCATCATCGCCTTCTGGTGGGCGCTGTCGCCCCCGAAACGCTTGCCCTTGGTGGGAGTTCCGCGCATGCCTAGTCCTCCACCCGCAGCGAGAGACCGCGCTCCTCGAGGCGGTCGTTGACGTCCTTCAGCGACGTCGCGCCGAAGTTGGTGATCGAAGTGAGGTCCCGCTCGGTGGCGTTGACCAGCTGGGCGATGGTGTTGATGCCGGCGCGCTTCAGGCAGTTGCGCGAGCGCTCGGTGAGCCCGAGCTCCTCGATCCGGATGTCGAGCTCGCTGGCCGCGGCCTGAGCCGTACCGACGTCGCCCAACTCCAGGGCCGGGGCCTCCTCGTCGAAGTTGCCGATCAGCTCGACGAGCGAGCCGAGCGTCTTACCGGCCGAGGCCAGCGCTTCGCGGGGGCTGATCGACCCGTCGGTCTCGATCTCGATCACCAGGCGGTCGAAGTCCTTGGACTGCTCGACGCGCACCGGCTCGATCTCGAAGCTGACGCGGCGCACTGGCGTGAAGATTGCGTCGAGGGGGATGACCCCGATCGTCGACGATCCCTTGTTGCCCTCGGCGCCCACGTAGCCCTTGCCGCGCTCGACGGTCAGCTCGAAGGTGAGCGCGCTCTTGGGGGTGGTCAGGTACGCGAGGTGCAGGTCGCCGTTCAGGATCTCGACGTCGGCGGTCGTCGACAGGTCAGAGGCAGTCACCGGACCCTCGCCGCGCTTGTCGAGGCGCAAGGTCACCGGCTCGTCGCTGTGCACCTGCAACAGCAGGTCCTTCAGGTTCAGGCAGATATCCTGGACGTCTTCCTTCACGCCCTCGATGACGCCGAACTCGTGCAACACGGCGTCGAACTTCACGCGAGTGGCTGCAGCACCGGGAATCGACGAGAGCAGCGTACGGCGCAGGGAGTTGCCCAGCGTATGGCCGAATCCGGGGTCGAGTGGTCCGATACCGAAGGACTGACGGTTGTTGACGTCGTCGCCGAGGGCTTCGATGGTGGGTCGTTGGATGATCAACATGGGGACTCCTTGAGGTCTTTAAGAGGTTCGTTTACTTGGAGTACAGCTCGACAATGAGCTGCTCCTTGATCGACTCGTCGATCTGCTCGCGTTGCGGAACGATCCGCACGGTCACGTTGAAGCCGTTCTCGCCCGTCTCGAGCCAGCCCGGCACGGTGCGATCGAGCACGTCGAGGTTGCGCTTGACGTTGAAGTTCTCGCGCGTGACGTTCTTCAGGGCGATCACTTCGCCGGGGCGCACGCGGTACGAGGGGATCGTGACGCGCTTGCCGTCGATGGTGACGTGGCCGTGGCGCACGAACTGGCGGGCCTGGGCGCGCGAGGCGCCCCAGCCGGCGCGATACGCGATGTTGTCCAGGCGCAGTTCCAGGAACTGCAGGAGGTTCGTGCCGGTCATGCCAGGGCGGCGGCTCGCCTCCTCGTAGAGGTTGCGGAACTGCTTCTCCAGGAGGCCGTAGATGCGACGGGCCTTCTGCTTCTCGCGCAGCTGGGTCAGGTACTCCGAGCCCTGGCGTTGGCGGTCGCGGCCGTGCATGCCCGGCGGGAAGGCGCGGGTCTGACGGTCCGAGTTCTCGGCGACGGGGCACTTCATGGTGAAGCAGCGCTCACCCTTGAGGTACAACTTGGTGCGCTCACGACGGCAAAGTCGGCAAACGGGTCCTGTGTAACGAGCCATGATCTTCCTTAGCCTCGGCGGCGCTTCTTAGGGCGGCAACCGTTGTGGGGTAGTGGGGTGACGTCCTTGATGGCGACGACCTCGATGCCGGCCGCGGCGATCGAGCGGATCGCGGTCTCGCGACCCGAGCCCGGTCCGCGCACCAGCACGTCGACCTTCTTCACGCCGTGCTCCATCGCAGCGCGCGCGCACTTCTCGGCGGCGAGCTGCGCGGCGTAGGGCGTCGACTTGCGCGACCCCTTGAAGCCCACCTGACCCGACGAGGCCCACGAGAGGACGTTGCCCTCGGGGTCGGTGATCGAAACGATGGTGTTGTTGAAGGAGCTCTTGATGTGCGCGACACCAAAGGCGATGTTCTTGCGTTCCTTCTTGCGGCCCTTGCGGACGGTGGTCGGCTTAGCCATTACTTCGTAACCTTCTTCTTACCGGCGACGGTGCGCTTGGGCCCCTTGCGGGTGCGGGCGTTGGTGCGCGTGCGCTGGCCGCGAACGGGCAGGCCCTTGCGGTGGCGAATCCCCTGCAGGCAGTTGATCTCCATCTTGCGCTTGATGTCCTGGGCGACGTCGCGACGGCGGTCACCCTCGACGGTCAGGTTCTGGTCGATGTAGGCGCGAAGCTTGTTGACGTCAGCCTCGCTCAGGTCTTTCACGCGCGTCGACTCGTCGACGCCGGTGGCCTCGCAAATCTGCTGTGCGGTGGTCGGACCGACTCCGAATATGTAAGTGAGTGAGATCACCGTTCGCTTCTCGCGTGGGATGTCTACTCCGGCAATACGGGCCATGTTCTTCCTCTCCTAGCCCTGGCGCTGCTTGTGACGCGGGTTCTCGCAGATCACACGGACGTGACCGGCCCGGCGAATGACTTTGCACTTCTCACACATGGTCTTGACGCTCGCGCGAACCTTCATGTCGTTTCTTTCTCGATCTTCTAGAACTTGAGCTATTTGTAGCGGTAGGTGATGCGGCCGCGGGTCATGTCGTAGGGCGTGATCTCCACTTGGACCTTGTCGCCGGGGAGGATCCGGATGCGGTGCATTCGCATCTTGCCCGAACTATGGGCGAGTACGGTGTAGCCGTTCTCCAGTTCGACCCGGAACATGGCGTTGGGAAGTGGCTCGACGACGGTCCCTTCAACGGTGAACGCGTCTTCCTTTGGCTTACTCAGGTTCTTTCTCCTTGTTACGCACAGCGGGACGTGAAAGAGCAGTTACTCCTTCACGGATGAACCTCCTGGGCACGCCAAGAGGTCGGCTGACCATTCTACCGAATTTCCCCCAGAACGCAAAAGCCGAGCCCGTCGCTCCCGTGCACGAAAGGCCGAAGCCCAGTCTAGGCGCCAGAATGTGACTGGGGACCCTAGTTGGCAAGGGCCAAACGGGTTCATGCTGGGTCCATGACTTCAGCGGGCCAGATTCTATCTGGAGAGCCACTTTCACGAGAGGACTGCCTCGCGCGCCTCGGCGAGGCCGACCTCGCGCGAGTCGTGCTGTCCGTGCGCGCTCTGCCGGCTGCCCTGCCGGCCCGGATCTCGCTGACCGGAGAGGACCACCTGGTCCTCGCCAGCTCCGAGGAGGCGGTCATCCTGGCCGCCCGCCGCGGCGATGTGATCTCGGTCCAGATTGACGGTCTCGAGCCCAACGGGACGACCTGGTCGGTGATGGCCTCGGGCATCGCCACCGGAGCGCCGAAGGACGCGGTCGTCGACGAGCGCCTGCGAGCGGCAATGGAACACGGTGCGACGCTGCTCTCCCTCCCCCTCTCGATCGTTACCGGTCGACGCAGCGCGTAGCGGCCCCTCTCCTCGCGGCAGCGACATGTGGAAGGCTGAACCACATGGCGTACCACGAGATCAATGATCCCGAACGGCTACACGCTCTCATTGACGCGATCCTCCTCATCGAGGCCGACGCCAACCTCGACGGCCTCTTGGGGACGATCGTCGAGACGGCGAGTCGCCTCGTCGGAGCCCAGTACGGCGCTCTCGGCGTCGTCGCGGGCGATGGAATGACCCTCTCGCGCTTCATCACCTACGGCATCGACGAGGGCACGCGCGCGGCCATCGGAATCGAACCGCACGGTCACGGGGTGCTCGGTGAGACGGTGCGCCGCCGCGAGCCCCTGGTCATCGACGAGTTGAGCAAGTACCCGTCGTCGGTCGGCGTGCCCGCCAACCATCCGCCGATGAAACGATTCCTCGGCGTGCCCGTCACGACCGGCAACGGCCAGATCTTCGGCAACCTCTACCTCACCGACCCCCTTGACGGCGACCCATTCAGCGACGAGGACGCTCAGTTGGTCGCGGCCTTCGGGCGGGCGGCCGGACTCGTCATCGACCAGGCGACGCTCCGCAGCCACCTGCGCGACCTCACACTGAGCGAGGAGCGCGAGCGTTTGGCGCGCGACCTTCACGACACCGTCATCCAACGGCTCTTCGGCGTGGGCCTCGCGTTGCAGATCTCGCTCGCCTCGGTACTCGACGACGACGTTCGAACGCGAATCAACAACGTCCTCGACGAGCTCGACACGACGATCCACGAGATTCGCACCACCATCTTCGAGATCGACCAGGAGCAGGCGACCGACGCGACGCTCCAGAGCCGTTTCGGAGTATTGACCAACGAGGTCGCGAACCGGCTGGGCGTGAAGGCCGACCTCAAGATTCCCACCGGCATCGACGACGCCATCGGGCCGCATTGCGCGCACCACACCGTCCAGGCGCTTCGCGAGATCCTCTCCAACATCGTGCGCCACTCCGAGGCCTCGGCCGTCCAGATCCAGGTCGCCGTCCGGGACAACCTGATCGAGGTCGTCGTTCGCGACAACGGCGTCGGATTCATGCCGAATCTCGGACCGGGGCGGGGACTTCGCAACCTGGCGTCGCGGGCCCGCGAACTGGGCGGCGACTGCACTATCAAATCCGAGATCGGTCGTGGCACAATGGTCCGATGGACCGCGAACAGATTGGACTGATGTGATCCGCTTGCTACTGGTCGACGACCACGAGATCGTGCGCAGGGGCCTGCGCGAGCTGCTCGAAGTGGAGGACGACCTGCGGGTCGTCGCCGAGGCCGGGTCGCTCGAGGAAGCCCTCACGGTCGACGTCGCCGATCTCGACGTCGCCGTGCTCGACGTGCGCCTGCCCGACGGCAGTGGCGTGGACCTGTGCCGGCTGCTGCGTGAGAAGCGCCCGGAGCTCGCGTGTCTCATGCTCACCTCCTTCGCCGACAACGAGGCGCTCAACGCCTCGGTGCTCGCCGGAGCGCGGGGCTACGTCTTGAAGAACGTCCGCGGCGACGACCTCGTCGGCGCGATTCGGCGGGTTGCCGACGGCGAGATGCTGCTGTCCAACGAGCAGATCGAACGGGCCCGCGAGAGGCTGCGCCGCCAGATCACCGAGGACATCCGCCTCGAGAGCCTGAGCGCCCAGGAGAGTCGGATCCTCGAGTTGCTGAGCGAGGGCCTGAGCAATCGCGAGATCGCCGAGGTCATGTTCCTCGCGGAGAAGACGGTCAAGAATTACGTGTCGAACCTGCTCGCGAAGCTCGGCTTCCAGCGGCGAACCGAGGCCGCGCTCTTCGCCCAGCGACAGCACGACCGGTCCCATCCGCACGACTAGGTGTACTCAGCCAACACGTTGGTGACACATTGACTTAGACGGAAGCCTCCGGAATTGTGGTGTTTGACGAATACTACAATCCGGAGGGCTTCCATGTCGCACCGTAATGCACGATTAACCACTCACGGACGGCGCTTGCTCGTCCAGCGCGTGCGATTCCAGGGGATGCCGGTGGCTCACGTGGCCAAGGCAATGGAAGTTTCGCGCCAATGCGCGCACCGTTGGGTGGCGCGCTTTGACGCCGAAGGCGAAGAAGGTCTCGAGGATCGCTCCAGTCGCCCACACCACTCACCTCGACGCACTGATCCGGCCACCGTGGCCCGCATCATTGAGGCGCGCCACGAGCGACGCGAAGGTCCAGCGCCATTGAGCGTGGCCACAGGAGTCCCGTCGAGGACCATCTCAAGAGTCCTGTCGCGCGAAGGCGTTCCGCGACTCAGCGAATGCGATCCGATGACCGGCGTACTCATCCGCGCGTCCAAGGTCACGCACCATCGTTACGAACGCGAGCGGCCGGGTGAGCTGGTCCACGTCGACGTCAAGAAAATCGGCCGTATTCCCGCCGGAGGGGGGTGGCGCGCCCACGGACGTGCCGTCAAGAACGACGACTACGCCCACAAGCAGGCGCGCACTGGCTACGACTACGTGCACTCAATGGTCGACGACCACAGCCGACTCGCCTACTCCGAGATCCTCGCCGACGAGCGGGGTACCACGCGTGCTCACTTCATGGAACGGGCCATTGCGTGGTTCTCGTCGCTCGGGGTCACGGTGAAGAGCGCCATCACCAACAATCACATGAGTTACCGCAGAAGCCACGACGTCCGGGACGCCCTGGACGCGCTCGGCGTCCGCCACCTCTACATCACACCGCACTGCCCTTGGCAGAACGGGAAAGTGGAGAGATTCAACCGCACCCTGCAGATCGAGTGGGCCTATCGACAGGTCTTCGACACCAACCAAGAGCGGACCAACGCCTTAGACCCATGGCTGGAGCGCTATAACTATGAGCGACCTCACAGTTCACTTGGGAGACGGCCGCCGATCAGTCGACTGTCACCAACGTGATGGCTGGTTACAACTAGGCGATGGTGAAGACCTCGGGGCCGTCGTCGGTGACCGCGATCGTGTGCTCGAAGTGCGCCGAGAGTTGTCCGTCCTCGGTCATGACGCTCCAGCCGTCGTCGAGGACGTACGTGTTGTAGGAGCCGGCGTTCACCATCGGCTCGATCGCGAAGACCATGCCCTGCTTCAACGTCGGTCCGGGCGTGCCGGGCCAGTAATTGGGCACCTGGGGACTCTCGTGCATCGCGGTGCCGATCGCGTGCCCGACGTACTCGCGAACCACCGAGAATCCGGCGGCCTCGGCGACGTCCTGGACGGCGCGGCCCACCTCGTGGAGCCGGTTGCCGATGACGAGCTGGTCGATGCCGGCCCACATCGAGCGCTCGGTCACCTCGAGCAGCTTTCGGGCCAGGTCGCTGATCTGTCCGACGCCCGCGGTGTAGGCGGCGTCACCGTGATAGCCCTCGATGATCGCACCGCAGTCGATCGAGATGATGTCGCCTTCGCGAAGCACGTACTCCCCCGGGATGCCGTGGACGATCATGTCGTTGGGACTCGTGCAGATCACGGCCGGGAAGCCGTGGTAGTTGAGGAAGTTCGATCGTGCTCCGCGCTTCACCAAAACCTCGGCGGCGACCGCGTTGAGCTCCTTCGTCGTGACGCCGGGCCGAATCGCGGCCCGGGTCGCCTCGTGCATCTCGGCGACGACCTTGCCGGCCCGACGCATCTTGTTCAACTCGTCGGCCGAGCGCCTCACGCGAGTCCTCGATCGCGAACGACCTTCTCGATCGCCTCGGTCACCTCGTCGGGGCTCTGGTCGCCATTGACCGTCACGAGCAGCCCCCGTGACTCGTAGAAGGCGAGGAGGGGCTCGGTGTCCCGTTCGTAGGTCTCGAGGCGCCGACGAATGGCGTCGGGCTGGTCGTCGTCACGCTGGACCACGTCGCCTCCGCAGTTCGAACACGTCCCCGAGATCGCCTCGACGTCGCTGTCGCGGTAGATGGCGCCGCACTCCTGGCACACGCGGCGCGACGAGAGCCGCTCGGTGACCAGCTCGATCGGCACGTCGAGATTGACGCAGAGCTTGATTCCGTCGGCGCCGAGCAGGACCTCGAGGGCCTCGGCCTGGCCCAAGGTGCGTGGAAAGCCGTCGAGGAGCCCACCGCGCTGGGCGTCGGGTTCGTCGAAGCGCTCCTTCACGAGCTGGATCACCAGGTCGTCCGAGACGAGGGCGCCGGACTCGAGCACCGAGGCGACCTCGCGCCCCAGAGGCGTGCCGGCCTTGACCGCGCCGCGTAGGATGTCGCCCGTCGAGATGTGGGGAATCTCGTAGGTCGTGGCGAGGCGCTTGCACTGGGTTCCCTTGCCCGCGCCCTGTTTGCCCAGGACGACGAGGTTTAGACGTGCGGGCATGGCTATCGCTTCAGGAAGCCTTCGTAGTTGCGCATCATGAGCTGGGAGTCGATCTGGCGCATCGTCTCGAGGGCCACGCCCACCGCGATCAGCAGCGTCACGCCGTAATAGGGGAACCGGTTGATGTTCCACAGCGCCATCAGGATGCTCGGCACGACCGCGACCGACGCGAGGAAGGTCGCGCCCACGACGGTGATGCGGCTCAGCATCTTCGCGAAGTACTTCTCAGTGGGCATGCCGGGACGAATGCCCGGGACGAAGCCACCCTGCTGGCGCAGCATCTCGGCCTGCTGGTGCGGCTCGAAGGCGATGTACACGTAGAAGAACGTGAAGGCCATGATCAAGAGGAAGTCCGAGCCGATGTAGAAGAAGCTCGTGGGGTGCAGCGAGGTGTTCACGAAGTTCTGGAACGCGGCCCACGGGACGATGTTGCTCATCAGCACCGGGATGTACAGCACCGACGAGGCGAAGATGATCGGGATCACGCCCGACTGGTTCACCTTCAGCGGGATGTAGGTGGAGTTGCCACCCATCTCCTTTCGACCAACGACCCGTCGGGCGAAGGTCACCGGGATGCGACGTTGACCGTTGTCCATGAAGACAATCAGCACCAGCAGGGCGATCGAGATCGCCAAGATGACGAGGAACTTGAAGGGGCCACCCTCGGTCCAGACGGCCTTGCCGCCCGAGGGCATGCCCGCGACGACGTTGGCGAAGATCAGGAGGCTCATGCCTTGGCCGATGCCGCGCTGGGTGATGAGCTCGGCCAGCCACATGACGAAGGCCGTCCCGGCGGTCATGATCGCCACCATGAACAGGCCGAGCCACAGGCTGAACTTCGGAATCAGGTCGATGTTGAATCCGAGCAGCGCCTGGTCGTGGCCGTGGAAGGCGTAGATCAGGCCGGTCGACTGCAGGAGGGCCAGACCGATCGTCAGGTACCGGGTCGTCTGGGTGATCTTCTTCTGGCCGACCGCACCCTGGTCACGCCACTGGGTGAGCTTGGGGATGACGGTCGTGAGCAGCTGGATGACGATCGAGCTGGTGATGTAGGGCATGACGCCGAGGCCGAAGACCGCGAGGCGCGTTAGGGCGCCTCCCGAGAACAGGTTCAAGAAACCGAGCACGCCGCTCGCGCCCGCCTTGGATTGCAAAAGGGCGACCTGGGACCAGCTGACGCCAGGGATCGGGAGGTTGGCTCCGAGCTGGTACAGGCAGATGATCCCGATGGTGAACAGGACCTTGTTGCGAAGGTCCGGTACGCGAAAGATGTTCCCGAGTCGCTTCAGCACGGCCGTGTCCTAGCGGTTCTGGTGCTGGTTGCCCGCCGCCGGAGGACGAACGGCGAACGGCAGCGGCAGCTCGGTCGTCGTGCCGCCCGCGGCCTCGATGGCGGCTTTGGCCGACGCCGAGAAGCGGTGAGCGGAGACGTTGAGCTTGGCGCTGACCGAGCCGCGCCCGAGGACCTTCACGAGGTCCTTCTTGCGCGCCAGGCCCCGGTCGACGAGGATTTCGGGGGTGACGTCGCTGACGCCGAGCGCCGAGAGGGCGTCGAGGTTCACGGGCGTGTACTCCACTCGGAACGGATTCGTGAAGCCCTTGAGCTTCGGAATGCGCTGGAGGAGCGGCAACTGACCACCCTCGAACCCGGCCGGAATCTGGCGACGGGCCTTCTGGCCCTTGGTGCCACGGCCGGCGGTCTTGCCGCCCTTGCCGGCGATGCCGCGGCCGACGATCTTCTTGCGGTGCGTCGAGCCCTCGGGCGATTTGAGATCATGCAACTTCATCAGTTGACCTCTTCCACTTTGATCAAGTGCGGCACGCGCGCGATCATCCCGCGGATCTCGGGTCGGTCGGGCAGCACGTTGGACTGGCCGATGCCGCGCAGTCCGAGCGCGCGCAGGTTAGCGCGGTGCTTGGGCTTCGTGGCGATGGCCGAACGGGTCTGGGTGACTTTCAACTGCGCCATGGTTAGGCCTCCGTTACCTTGAACAGGTCACCGTCGCGCTGACGCTCGCGGTAGGCGCGAAGCGTCCCGCTGGGGATGACGTGGTCGGCGGTCTTGCCGCGTGACGCCGCGATCTCCTCGGGGCGGCGCAACTGCTTCAGCCCCTCGATCGTGGCGTGGGCGACGTTGATGCCGTTCGACGAACCGAGCGACTTGGCGATGATGTCCTTGACGCCGGCCATCTCGAGGATCGCGCGCGCCGCCCCACCGGCGATGACGCCGGTGCCCGGAGCGGCGGGCTTCATCAGCACCCGTCCGGCGCCGGAGGCGCCGAGCACGGGATAGACGATGGTCGTGCCGGCGAGGGGTACGTCGAAGAGGTTCTTGCGCGCCTCCTCGATACCCTTTTGCACCGCGAGGCCCGCCTCCTTCGCCTTGCCGTAGCCGAGGCCCACGCGACCCTTGCCGTCGCCGATGACCATGAGCGCGGTGAACGAGAACCGCCGTCCACCCTTCACGACCTTCGACACGCGGTTCACCTTGATGGTGCGCTCTTCGTACTGCTCTAGGTCGGCCATTAGAACTCCAGTCCAGCGGCGCGCAAGGTGTCGGCGAATGCCGCCACCCGGCCGTGGTAGTCGAATCCACCGCGGTCGAAGACCACGGTGGTGATGTTGGCGGCCTTGGCGCGCTCGGCGAGCAGCGTCGCGACGGCCTTGGCGCCCTCGATGTTGCCACCGCTGGTGCCCTTCAGGCCGGCCTCGACCGAGGACGCGGCGGCCAGGGTGCGCCCGGTGACGTCGTCGATCATCTGGGCCGAGATGTGCTTATTGGTACGCGACACGGCGACCCGCGGGCGGGCTTGCGTGCCGGTGATGCGACGGCGAATTCGCGCGTGACGGCGCTTTCGCAGTTCGAGGGTAGTTCGTGCCATTACTTCGCAGCCTTTCCTGCCTTGCGCATAACCCGTTCACCGAGGTAGCGCACACCCTTGCCCTTGTAGGGCTCGGGCTTACGGAGTTTGCGGATCGACGCGGCCACTTGGCCGACGACTTCCTTGTCGGCGCCCTTGATGATCACGCGCGTGGGGACGGGCACCTCGAAGGTGACGCCCTCGGGCGCGGTGAACTTCACCGGGTGCGAGAAGCCGAGCGCGAGGTCGAGGACGCCCGGTCCGCCGGCGGCGGCGCGGTAGCCGACCCCGATGATCTCGAGCTCCCGGGACCAGCCGTCGGTGACGCCGGTGACCATGTTGGCGACCAACGTCCGGGTGAGGCCGTGCAGCGAGCGGTACATCGTCTCGTCGTTGACGCGGTCGACGGTGAGGACGTCACCCTCCTGGGCCAGCGTGATGCCGTCGGGGACGTTGCGGCTCATGGTCCCGTTGGGGCCCTTCACCGTGACGACGCCGTCGGTCATCGAGACGGTGACCGACGCGGGCACCGTGATGGGATTGCGGCCGATACGCGACATCAGCGCACCTCCTCGGACGTGGGCTTACCAGACATAGCAGAGCACCTCGCCGCCGAGCTTGGCCTTGCGGGCCTCGCGGTCGGTCATCAGGCCGTGGCTCGTCGAGACGACGGCCACGCCGACGCCGCCGAGCACCTTGGGCATCTGGTCGGACTTCTTGTAGATGCGCAGTCCTGGCTTCGAGACGCGCTTGATGCCGATGATGGTCTTCTTGCGGTCCTCGGAGTACTTGAGGCTGATCTCGAGCTGATTGCCGGGCTTGCCCTCGACCTTCGTGACGGTGAAGCCCGAGATGAAGCCCTCGCGCTCGAGGACCTTCGCGAGGCTCTCCTTCAGCTTGGAACTGGGCATCTTGACGGTGTCGAACATGGCGGAGTTCGCGTTGCGGATCCGCGTGAGCATGTCGGCGATGGGGTCAGTCATTGTCATAGCTGTCCTCCTACCAACTTGCCTTCGTGACGCCGGGAATCTCGCCGGCGTGGACCATCTGGCGCAGGCAGATCCGGCACAGGCCGAACTTGCGGTACACCGAGCGCGGTCGACCGCATCGTTCGCAGCGCGTGTAGGCACGCGTCGAGAACTTCGGGGTCTTCTTCTGCTTGATACGTAGGGCTTTCTTCGCCATATCTATCGAATCTCCTGCTTGAAGGGGAAGCCGTAGGCGCGCATGAACGCGCGACCCTGCTCGTCGTTCACGGCCGTGGTGACGATGGTGATGTCGAAACCACGCGGCGCGTCGATCTTGTCGTAGTCGACCTCGGGGAAGATCAGCTGGTCATTGATGCCAAAGGTGTAGTTGCCGCGGCCGTCGAACGACTTGGGTGACAGGCCCCGGAAGTCCCGGATGCGCGGGATCGCAAGGCTCAGCAGTCGGTCGAAGAACTCCCACGCCCGATCGCCGCGCAGCGTCACCTTCACGCCGATGGGCTGCTCCTCGCGCAGTTTGAAGCTCGCGATCGACTTCTTCGCGCGCGTCACGATCGGCTTCTGGCCGGTGATGAGCTCGAGGTCGCGCTGGGCGCCCTCGAGCAGCGAGGCCTGTTGGGTGGCCTTGCCGACGCCCGAGTTGAGCACAATCTTCGTGAGCCGAGGCACCTGCATGATGTTGTCGAGGCCGAGCTCTTCCTTCAGGGCCTGGCGAATCTCCGCGTCGTAGCGGGCCTTCAGACGGGGACGGGTCGTGGTCATAGGGACTCTCCGCACTTGCGACAGACGCGCACCTTGGCGTCCTCGGTGATCTTGTAGCCAACCTTGGCCGGACCCTTGTGCCCGTCGCACCACAGCGCGACGTTGCTCACGTGCAGCGGCATCAGCTTGTCGATGATGCCGGCCTGCATTGTCGCACCGGCCTGCTTGGTGTGACGCTTGGAGATGTTGAGGCCGTCGAGGATCACCTTCTGGCTCTGGGGCAGTGCCTCTTCGACCTTGGCCCGCTCTCCGCGGAACTTGCCCGCGAGGACGAGCACGTCGTCACCCTTACGAATCTTCATTACAGCACCTCCGGCGCCAGTGAGATAATGCGCATGAACTTCTTGTCACGAAGCTCACGACCGACGGGCCCGAAGATGCGGGTGCCGCGCGGCTGCAGCTGGTCGTTGATCAGGACCGCCGCGTTCTCGTCGAATCTGATGTAGGAGCCGTCGGGACGGCGCTTCTCCTTGGACGTGCGAACGACGACGCAGCGCACCACGTCGCCCTTCTTCACCGCAGCACCGGGGATCGCCTCTTTCACCGTGCCGATGAAGACGTCGCCGATCGAGGCGTAGCGACGGCGCGATCCTCCGAGTACGCGGATGCAGAGCACTTCCTTCGCGCCGCTGTTGTCGGCGACCTTGAGACGGGATTCCTGCTGGATCATCGAGCACGCTCCACGATCTCGGTCAGGCGCCAGCGCTTCAGCTTCGACAGGGGGCGGGTCTCTTGGACGCGCACCTTGTCGCCAACCTTGGCCTCGTTCTTCTCGTCGTGGACGTAGAGCTTCTTCGTGCGCTGCACGGTCTTGCCGTAGCGGGGGTGGCTCACGCGCTCGTTCACCGCGACGACCAGCGTCGAGTGCATCTTGTCCGACACCACGACGCCCTCACGGACCTTGCGCGGATTCTCCCGATTTGTTTCGTTCGTTGAGTCAGTCATGACTACTCACCTTCTGCAATGGCTTCGGCGGCCGCGATCTCGCGCTCACGCATGAACGTCGACAGGCGTGCGATGTCCTTGCGCACCAGTCCCAGACGGGCCGAATTGTCCAACTGGCCGGTGGCCATCTGGAAGCGGAGGTTGAAGAGCTCGCGACGGGCCTCGACGAGGCGCTCCACCAGCTCGTGGTCGCCCAACAGGCGCATCTCGGCGAGGTGTTCTCTGGTCGTTGCCATTAGATGATCACCTCCGAGGTCCCGTGGGTGCCGGGACGAATAACGAACTTGGCCTTGATCGGCAACTTCTGGATGGCGCGCTCCATGGCGGCGCGCGCCAGCGTCTCGTCGACGCCGCCGAGCTCGAACATGATGCGTCCGGGCTTCACGACGGCGACCCAGAACTCAGGGTTGCCCTTGCCCGATCCCATGCGGGTCTCGGCCGGCTTCTGGGTGACGGGCTTGTCCGGGAAGACCCGGATCCAGACCTTGCCACCGCGCTTCACGTGACGGGTCATGGCGATACGTGCGGCCTCGATCTGACGAGCGGTGATCCAGCCCCGTTCGAGGGCCTGGATGCCGAAGTCACCGAAGCTCAGCTCGACGCCGCCCTTGGCGTTGCCGGGCATGCGGCCACGGTGCTGCTTACGGTGCTTTACCTTGCGGGGCATCAACATGATTACTCAGCGTCCTTTCGGAAGTGCGGGGTGTCGTTGTGCTCCTGGGTGGTGCGGCGCTCGATCTCTTCCTCGACGCTCAGCTGGGCCTCGACCTCGGGGTTGGCGGCGAGCAGGTCGACGGGGACCGCGTCGACGACGACTTCCTCAGCCACCGGCTCGGCCTCGACGCGGCGACGCCCGCCACCGGCCCGAACGACGCCCTTGGGGGCGGCTCCGGCGACACCGGCCGACATGGGAACTGCGTCGCCGGCGGCCATCGCCGCCTCGCGCACGATCTTCTCGTCGTTGGTCAGTTGGTAGGGCAGGATGTCGCCCTTGTAGATCCAGACCTTGACGCCGATGCGACCAGTGTTGGTGCGCGCCTCGCGGAATCCGTAATCGATGTCCGCGCGTAGGGTGTGCAACGGCACGCGGCCCTCACGGTAGGACTCGCGACGCGACATCTCCGCGCCACCGAGACGGCCCGACGCCTGGATCTTGACACCCATGGCACCGGCCTTCTGGACGGTCTGGATACCGCGCTTCATCGCGCGCCGGAAGGCGACACGGCGCAGCAACTGGTCGCAGATCCCCTGGGCGATCAACGCGGCGTCGAGCTCGGGCTGCTTGATCTCCTGGATGTTCAGCGAGATCTTGTTCTTCTGGCCGGTGATCTTCTCGAGGTCCTTCTTCAGGCGCTCGGCCTCGGCCCCGCGCCGTCCGATCACGATGCCGGGACGGGCCGTGTGGATGTCGACGCGGATACGGTCCGAGTTGCGCTCGATCTCGATACGGCTGACGGCCGCGCTCTCGAGCTGCTTCGTCAGGTAGTCACGGATCTTCCAGTCCTCGATGACGAGGTCCTTGTAGCCGCGCTCCTTGAACCAGCGCGACTTCCAGTCCGTCGTGATCCCGAGGCGGAAACCGTAGGGGTTTACCTTCTGACCCATTACTTCGTCTCCTCAGTGGCGTCGTGCGACACCGTCTCTTCGGCCGGGGTCTCCCCAGCGTCCGTTGCTTCGACCGAGCCGCCGGCGACCTCGTCCTCGACGACGTCGGTGCCGACCTCGTCAACCGCGCTCGCACTGTCGACGGTGTCGGACTCGATCGCGTCGGTCTCCGGGGACTCGTTCTGCTCGGCCTCGACCTGCGCGGCCTCACTCTCGAGAGCCTCGTTCTCCGCGGCCTCCGCGGCGGCGGTCTCGCGCTTGTTGAGGCTCGCCTGCTGGTCGGCGCGACGGCGCGACGAGGCGACTCGGCGAGTGCGCGACACCGCGGCCTGCGCCGAGCGGGCGGCTCGCAGGACGTCGAGGCGTTCGTCGTCGAGGCGCGAGACGATGACGGTGATGTGGCACGAGCGCTTGCGGATCTTGCCGGCGCGGCCGCGCGCGCGGGGCGTGAATCGCTTCATGGTCACGCCCTCGTCGGCGTAGGCGGCCGAGACGAAGAGCTCGTCGGCCTGCATGCCGTCGTTGTTCACGGCGTTCGCCACGGCTGAGGCCAGTACCTTGCCGATCACGTCGGCGGCCTCGCGGGTCGTGCCCGCCAGGATGTCCTGGGCGGTGGTGACGTCCACGTTGCGGATGAGGTTGAGCACGACGCGCGCCTTGCTGGCGGACATGTGGTAGCCGCGCAGCGTGGCGCGGGTCCCCGGTCGTTCGTTGATCTTGGGGCCGGTCATCAGCGCTTACCCGTCTTTTCCTGGCCGGCGTGGAACCGGAAAGTTCGGGTCGGGGCGAATTCGCCGAGCTTGTGGCCGACCATCGACTCGTTGACGAAGACGGGCACGTGGCGACGACCGTCGTGGACGGCGAAGGTGTGCCCGACCATGTCGGGGATCACCGTCGAGCGTCGGCTCCAGGTCTTGATGACCTTCTTCTCGTTGGCTGCGTTCATCGCGTCCACCTTCTTCAGGAGGTGGGCATCGATGAAGGGGCCCTTCTTTAAGCTGCGTGACATTGTCTACCTACCTCCGCGAGCCGCGTCCACGGCGACGACGAATAATGAGCGCGTCTGACGCCTTTGGCAGACGCGTACGGCCTTCTGGCTGACCCCAAGGCGAGACGGGGTGACGTCCACCGGACGTCTTGCCCTCGCCACCACCGAGCGGGTGGTCGACCGGGTTCATGGCGACACCACGGGTCTGGGGGCGGATGCCCTTCCAGCGGTTGCGTCCGGCCTTGCCGATCTTAATGAGCTCGTGCTCGGAGTTGCCGACCGTGCCGAGCGTCGCGCGGCAGTCGATCGGCACACGGCGCATCTCGGTCGAGGGCAGGCGCAGGGTGGCGTAGCCGCCCTCCTTCGCCACGATCTGGACGCTCATGCCGGCGCTGCGCGCCATCTTGCCACCGCCACCGGGGCGCAGCTCCACGTTGTGGACCGTCGAACCGGTGGGGATGAATCGCATCGGGAGCGAGTTGCCGGCGCGGATGTCGGCCTTGGGGCCCGACTCCACGACGTCGCCGACCTTCAGGCCGTTCGGCGCGAGGATGTAGCGCTTCTCGCCGTCGAGGTAGTGCAGCAGGGCGATGCGGCACGTCCGGTTGGGGTCGTACTCGATCGCCGCGACCTTCGCCGGGACGGCGTCCTTGTTGCGCTTGAAGTCGATGATCCGGTACTGCTGCTTGTGGCCGCCACCGCGGTGACGCGACGTCTTGCGGCCGTTGGCGTTGCGTCCACCCGTCTTGGGCTTGGGCGCGAGCAGCGACTTCTCCGGGGTCGACTTGGTGATCTCGGCGAAGTCCGAGACGGTCTGGAAGCGACGACCGGGACTGGTGGGTTTGCGTTGACGCAGTGCCATGGCGGCCCTTAACTTTCGAAGAGGTTGATCGAGTCGCCCTGTCTCAGGGTGACAATGGCCCGCTTCGTGGCGGGGCGCGAGCCCACGACACCGGTGCGACGGTTGCGCGTCGTCTTACCCTTGCGGTTGAGAGTGTTGACGTTGGTGACCTTCACGTTGAACGTCTGCTCGACGGCGTTGCGCACGTCGATCTTGGTCGCGCGGGGGTCGACGACGAAGACGTAGGTGTGATTGTCCATCAGTCCGTAGGTCTTCTCCGAGACGACCGGACGGATCAGGATGCTCATGGCGTCACGCATCAGCTGTGCTCCTTGGCGAGGGGCAGGGTGGCGTCGGTGAAAAGCACCCAGTCCGAGTCGAGGACGTCGTAGGCGTTGATCTCGCCCGCGTCGATGGTCTTCACGTTCGTAAGGTTGCGGAACGAGCGCAGGGCGACCGCGTCGTCGCGGCTCAGCACGACGAGGACCTTGCCCTCGAGACCGAGGGCCTCGAGTGAGCTGACCGCGTCCTTGGTCCGGGGAGCCGACCAGTTCTCGAAGCCGTCGACGAGCGCCACGCGCTCGAGGGCGGCGCGGTCCGAGAGGGCCGAATAGAGGGCCAGCCGGATCATCTTCTTCGGGGTCCTCTGGTCATACTTGCGCGGCTTGGGCCCGAGAGCGATGCCACCGCCCGGGTAGTGCGGGGCGCGGATGGTCCCCTGACGGGCCCCACCAGTGCCCTTCTGATTGAACGGCTTCTTGCCACCACCGCGGACTTCCTTGCGCGTCTTGGTCGACTGGGTGCCAGAGCGCTTCGCGGCGAGCTGGGCCTTGATGACCTGGTGCAAGACGGCCATGTTGGGCTCGATGCCGAAGATCGTCGGCTCAAGCGCGACGGTGCCGAGCTCGGTGCCGTCGAGGCCCTTGCGGGTGACCGAGCGGCTCTGGGGGGCGGGGCGATCCTTCTTGATCGGTCCGCGCAGGGTGAAGACTTCACTCATCGTGCGCCTCCGGCCTTCATCGGGTTCTTCACCGACGTGCGCAGAACGACGACGCCGCCCCGTGGTCCGGGCACGGCGCCCTTGACCAGCACGAGGCTGCGCTCCACGTCGACGCCGACGATCTCGAGGTTCGTGGTCGTGACCTGGCCGCCGCCCATGCGTCCGGCCATCTTCGTTCCCTTGAAGACGCGTCCGGGGGTCGCGCAGGCACCGATGGATCCCGGTGCGCGGTGGTGCTTGTGGTTGCCGTGCGCGGCGCCCTGGCCGGAGAAGTTGTGGCGCTTCATGCCACCGGCAAAGCCCTTGCCCTTAGAGACGGCCGTGGCGTCGATCATCTCGCCCTTCTCGAACGAGTCGGCCAGGATCTCCTGGCCCACCGTATAACCCGAGACGTCGTCGATGCGCAGCTCGACGAGCTTCTTGCCGGGGGTGACCCCGGCCTTGTCGAAGTGGCCGAGCTCGGGCTTGGACAGGGTCGACGTGCGCCGGGTGCCCCACGTGACCTGGAGCGCCGAGTAGCCCTCCTTCTCGGGGGTCTTCACCTGCACGACGCGAGCTGGGCTGACCCGGACAACGGTCACCGGGATGGCCCGGTTCTGGCTGTCCCAGACTTGCGTCATGCCCACCTTCTCGCCGACGATCGCTTTGGTCGCCACGTTTGCCTCTTCTCTACTGTTCTGCGAATCGGTTCATCCGACACACAGACGCTCCGCCGGGCCATAAACCCGAACGGAGCGCTCGACTAGTTCGGTTCAGCGTTCCCTTTCACAGGCGACTGAACACATCATTTGTTTCGCCCGCCTGCAAAGACGGGGCTATTAACCGTACACCATCGGGCTCCGCCAGCGCAAAGTGGCTGGCGGGCCCGGCCTAGACCTGGCGTATCTTGATCTCGATGTCCACGCCGGCCGGCAAGTCGAGACGCTGGAGCGAATCGACCGTCTTGGCGGTGTGGTCCACGATGTCGAGGAGGCGCTTGTGCACGCGCATCTCGAAGTGCTCTCGGCTGTCCTTGTGCTTGTGCGGGCCGCGAACCACCGTGTAGCGGTGCTTCTCGGTCGGCAGCGGCACGGGGCCCTGGACCTTGGCGTTCGTGCGCTCGACCGTCTGGACGATCTTCGCGCAGGACTGGTCCAGGATGCCGTGGTCGAAGGCCTTCAGCCGGATTCGGATCATCTGTCGGTTGTCGGCCATGACCGTCCTACTTCAGGATCTTGACGACGCGGCCCGAGCCCACGGTGCGGCCACCCTCGCGGATGGAGAAGGTCAAGCCCTCGTCCATGGCGATCGGCTTGCCCAGGGTCACGGTCATCTCGGTGTTGTCGCCGGGCATGACCATCTCGGTGCCGGTCGGCAGCTCGATGGTGCCGGTGACGTCGGTGGTGCGGAAGTAGAACTGCGGACGGTAGTTCGCGAAGAACGGCTTGTGACGGCCGCCCTCCTCCTTGGTGAGCACGTAGACCGAGGCCTCGAAGACGGTGTGCGGCGTGATCGAACCGGGCTTGCAGAGCACCTGGCCGCGCTCGACGTCCTCCTTCTTCGTGCCACGTAGCAGTGCGCCGAGGTTGTCGCCGGCCTGGCCCTGGTCCAGGAGCTTGCGGAACATCTCGATGCCGGTGACGACGGTCTTGGTCGTCGGGCGCAGACCCACGATCTCGACCTCGTCGCCGACCTTGACGACGCCCTGCTCGACCTTTCCGGTCACGACGGTGCCGCGCCCGGTGATGGACATGACGTCCTCGATCGACATGAGGAACGGCTTCTCGGTGGCACGAACCGGCTCGGGGATCCAGGAGTCGACGGCGTCCATGAGCTCCATCACCTGGTCACCGGCGGCCTCGTCGCCCTCGAGGGCCTTGAGCGCGGATACGCGAATGATCGGGGTGTCGTCGCCGGGGAAGCCGTAGCTCGTCAAGAGCTCGCGCACTTCCATCTCGACGAGCTCGAGGAGCTCCTCGTCGTCGACCATGTCAGCCTTGTTGAGAGCCACCACGATGTATGGCACTCCCACCTGGCGCGCGAGCAGCACGTGCTCGCGGGTCTGGGGCATGGGACCGTCGGTCGCGGCGACCACGAGGATCGCGCCGTCGACCTGGGCGGCGCCCGTGATCATGTTCTTGATGTAGTCGGCGTGGCCGGGCATGTCGACGTGGGCGTAGTGGCGCTTGGACGTCTCGTACTCCACGTGGGCGATCGAGATGGTGATGCCGCGCTGGCGCTCTTCGGGAGCCTTGTCGATCTGGTCGAAGGGCGTGAAGGCGGTGCCCGGGAGACGGGTGGACAGCACCTTGGTGATCGCCGCGGTCAAGGTGGTCTTGCCGTGGTCGATGTGACCCATGGTTCCGATGTTTACGTGCGGCTTGGTGCGCTCGAACTTCTGCTTTGCCATTGTCGGGGACTAACTTTCTCTCTAGAAACGGGACCTCTGCGGACCCGTCGTGTTTGCTTCGGCCCGCCCCGACTACGGTTTGGACCTTGTTTTTACTGGTTTCCCAGCTTCCTACGCGCCAGTGGCCTTGGCCACGATCTCCTTGGCGATCGAGTCAGGGACTTCCGCGTACGAATGGAACTGCATGGTGTACGTCGCGCGCCCTTGAGTACGAGAACGCAGGTCAGTAGCGTAGCCGAACATGTCAGCCAGGGGCACAAGTGCCCGAATTGCTTGGCTATTGCCCTTCTGTTCCATGCCCTCGATGCGGCCTCGACGGCTCGACAGGTCGCCAATGACGTCGCCCATGTAATCCTCGGGCGTCACGACCTCGACGGCCATGATCGGCTCGAGCAGGACGGGGCTCGCGAGGCGAGCGGCCTTCTTCACGGCGATGGATCCCGCGATCTTGAAGGCCATCTCCGACGAGTCGACGTCGTGGTAGCTGCCGTAGGTGAGGCGCACGCGCACGTCCACGACCGGGTAACCCGCGAGGACGCCAGCGGTCAGCGCCTCGGTGATGCCCTGGTTCACCGGCTGGATGTACTCCTTGGGGATGACCCCGCCGGTGATCTCGTCGACGAACTCGTAGCCGCCGCCGGAGCCCGTGGGCTCCAGCGTGATGACGACGTGGCCGTACTGGCCCTTTCCGCCGGTCTGGCGAACGTACTTCTCCTCGACCTTGGTGACGGTCTTGCGCACGGTCTCGCGATAGGCCACTTGCGGCTTGCCGACGTTGGCGTCCACCGCGAACTCGCGCAGCATGCGGTCTACCAGCACCTCGAGGTGAAGCTCGCCCATGCCCGAGATGACGGTCTGGCCGGTCTCCTCGTCGGTGCGCACACGGAACGTCGGGTCCTCCTCGGAGAGCGAGTAGAGGGCCTTGCCCAACTTGTCCTGGTCGGCCTTGGTCTTGGGTTCGACGGCGACGTGGATGACGGGCTCGGGGAAGGTGAGGGTCTCGAGCTGGATCGGCTGGTCGATCGAACTGAGGGTGTCGCCGGTCGTGACCTGCTTCAGGCCGACGGCGGCGACGATGTCACCGGTGCGGATGGTGTCGAGGTCCTCGCGGTTGTTGGCGTGCATCAGCAAGAGGCGTCCCAGACGCTCCTTCTTCATGCCCTTGGTGGTGTTGACGACGGTGTCGCCCTTCTCGAGGGTCCCCGAGTAGACGCGCAGGTACGTCAGCTTGCCAACGTAGGGGTCGGTCTGGATCTTGAAGGCGAGGGCGGAGAAGGGCTCGTCGTCGGAGGGCTTACGCTCGATGGCCTCGTCCTTGCCGGGCTTGGTCCCCTGGGTCGGGGGCAGGTCGATCGGCGAGGGCAGGAAGTCCACGACGGCGTCGAGCATCGGCTGAACGCCCTTGTTCTTGAACGCGGAGCCATTCAGGATCGGCACGCAGATGCCCTCGAGGGTCCCGTGGCGCAGCGCCGTGCGGATGTCGGCGGTCAAGATCTCCTCGTCACCGAGGACCTTCTCCATCAGGTGGTCATCGAAAGTGGTGAGGATGTCGAGGAGCTTGACGCGGTACTCGGCCGCCTGCTCCTTGTACTCGTCGGGGATGTCGATGACCTCAACCTTCTCGCCGTGCTCGTCGTGGTGGATCGTGGCGGTCATCGAGCAGATGTCGATGATCCCGAGATAGCCGCCCTCGGCGCCGATCGGCAGCTGGATGACGGCCGGCGTGCAGTCGAGGCGGTCCGCGATCATCTCGACGCAGCGGAAGAAGTCGGCGCCGGTGCGGTCCATCTTGTTCACGAAGCAGATCCTCGGCACGTTGTACTTGTTGGCCTGGCGCCAGACCGTCTCGGTCTGGGGCTCGACGCCGGCGACGGCGTCAAAGACCGCGACGGCACCGTCGAGCACGCGCAGCGACCGCTCGACTTCGACCGTGAAGTCGACGTGGCCCGGGGTGTCGATGATGTTGATGCGGTGGCCGTTCCAGTAGGTGGTCGTCGCAGCCGAGGTGATCGTGATGCCGCGCTCCTGCTCCTGGACCATCCAGTCCATGGTCGCCGCACCCTCGTGGACCTCTCCGATCTTGTAATTCTTGCCGGTGTAGAAGAGGATGCGCTCGGTGGTCGTTGTCTTGCCGGCGTCAATGTGCGCCATGATGCCGATGTTGCGGACCTTGTCCAGGGGGATAGCGCGAGCCGTCATTTCAATTGCTTTCTTCGATTACCAGCGATAGTGCGCGAAGGCCTTGTTGGACTCGGCCATCTTGGCCACGTCCTCGCGACGCTTCACGGCGGCGCCGACGCCGTTGCTGGCGTCGATGATCTCGTTCGCGAGGCGCTCGGCCATCGTCTTCTCACGGCGCTTCTTGGCAAAGTCGGTCAGCCAGCGGATGGCGAGCGTGGTGGCCCGACGGGGACGGACCTCCATCGGGACCTGGTAGGTGGTGCCGCCGACTCGACGGCTCTTCACCTCGAGCTCGGGCCGGACGTTCTCGAGGGCGCGCTTCAGCGTGGCGACGGGGTCCGTGCCGGTCTTCTGCTCGACGGTCTCGAGGGCGGTGTAGACGATGCGCTCGGCGATGGTGCGCTTTCCGCGCTCGAGGATCTTGTTGGTGAGCTGGGTCACGAGGACCGACTTGTAGATCGGGTCGACGGGCACCTCACGACGGACGGCGGGACCTTTGCGAGGCATTATTTCTCCCTCTTCGCGCCGTAGCGGCTGCGGGCTTGCTTGCGGTCGCGCACACCGGAGGTGTCGAGCGCGCCGCGGATGATCTTGTAGCGGACCCCGGGGAGGTCCTTCACACGTCCGCCTCGCACGAGCACGATCGAGTGCTCCTGGAGGTTGTGACCGACGCCCGGAATGTAGGCGGTGACCTCGACGCCCGACGTGAGGCGCACGCGGGCGACCTTTCGCAGCGCGGAGTTGGGCTTCTTGGGCGTGACCGTGTGGACGCGGGTGCAGACACCGCGGCGCTGCGGGGCCCCCTTCAGGGCCGGCGTCTTGGTCTTGGAAACCTTGTCCTGTCGGCCCTTTCGGACCAACTGTGCGATTGTGGGCACGCGGAACCTCTTCTAGTTAATACTTCGTTCTGGGAACGTGCCTGTGACATCGGCACGCGGACTGTCCATCCTACGACAAACCACCTCGCAACGGCAAGCCAGCCGCCCGCCCCGGGGGCCCGGCAGCCGGCGAACCGCTAGATCGCCCTTCCGCCAAGCTCGTCCTCGGGGTTGGCGACGTCGTTTTCGGGCAGGGCCGACTCGTCGTAGGTGGCCGTTCCGATGTTCTGGAACGCCGTCAAGTCGGCACTGAAGGAGTCGTCACCGCTGAGCTCGCCCAACAGGCTCGCGAGGTCGAGGTCGTCGTCCGACACCTGGGCCCAGGCCGGCAGCAGCTCGGCGTCGGGCATGTCGAGGCGGAGTTCTCGTTTGTTGTAGTACTCCAGGCCCGATCCGGCGGGGATGAGCTTGCCGATGATGATGTTCTCCTTCAGGCCCACGAGGTGGTCACGCTTGCCCTCGATCGCGGCCTCGGTCAGCACGCGGGTCGTCTCTTGGAACGACGCGGCGGACAGCCACGAATCGGTCGCCAGCGACGCCTTGGTGATGCCCATCAACTGGGCGCGACCGTCGGCGGCCTCTTTGCCGCTCGCCTCGATCTCGTCGTTGGTGTCGTTGAAGAGCTTGACGTCGACCATCGCTCCGGGCAGCCAAGGGGACTCGCCGGCGTCCACGATCTGGACGCGGCGGGTCATCTGGCGCACGATCAACTCGATGTGCTTGTCGTGAATCGACACGCCCTGGTCCCGGTAGACGTTCTGAACTTCCTCGACCAGGTACTGCTGGGTCTCACGGGTCCCGCGGAACTTCATCATGAGCTTGGGATCGAGGGGGCCATCGTGCAGCGGAGTGCCGACCTCGACCTCCTGGCCGTCCTCGACGAGCAGGTGACGAGCGATCGAGATCGACTCCTCCTGCAGCTCGCCGTCGTTGCCGACGACCGTCACCTTGCGCTCCCGTCCGACGAGCTCGACGCGCACGACACCCGAGAACTCCGCCACCTTCGCGGCGCCCTTCGGGGTACGGGCCTCGAACAGCTCGACCACGCGCGGCAGGCCGTGGGTGATGTCGCTCTCGGTGACACCACCGGAGTGGAAGGTGCGCATCGTCAACTGGGTGCCGGGCTCACCGATCGACTGCGCGGCGATGACGCCGACAGCCTCTCCGAGCTCGACCAGCTGGTGGGTGGCGAGCGACAGTCCGTAGCACGCGGCGCAGACGCCCTGGACGGCATCACAGGTGAGAGTGGTGCGCACGCGCACGCGCGTCACCGCCGAGTCCTCGCGCAGCCGATCGACGTCGTCGACCATGAGCATGGTCCCCGACGTCAGGGTGGTGCCGTCACTCAACGTCACGTCCTCGGCGACGACTCGGCCCCACAACTTGGTCTCGAGGTGGGCGCGCTGGCCGCGGGTGTCGGCCGTGACGTGCTCGATCCACATGCCCCGGATGGTGCCGCAGTCGAACTCCTTGACGATGAGCTCCTGGGCGACGTCGACAAGTCGACGGGTCAGGTAGCCCGAGTCCGCGGTGCGAAGCGCCGTGTCCCCCAGGCCCTTGCGGGTGCCGTGGGTCGAGATGAAGTACTCGAGGACCGAGAGGCCCTCGCGGAACGAGGACTTGATCGGGCGAGGGATCATCTCACCGCGCGGGTTGGACACGAGGCCCTTCATCGCGGCGATCTGGCGGATCTGCTGGCTGTTGCCACGAGCGCCCGAGTCCACCATCATGCGGATCGGATTGTCGAACTTGGCGTTCATCGCGCGGTCGGTAGCGTCACCGACTTCCTTGTTCGCGTTCGTCCAGATCTCGATCTCCTGCTGGCGTCGCTCGTCGTCGACGATGACGCCGCGGCGGTAGTTGGTCTCGACCTTGGCGGCCTGCTCCTCGTACTTGTTGAGGATCGCGGCCTTCTCCGACGTCGTGACGACGTCGTCGATCGAGATCGTGAGACCGGACTTGGTCGCGTAGCGAAATCCCAGCGACTTGATCGCGTCCAGCGATTCGGCGACCTCCTGGCGGGTGAAGCTGCCCGAGATCTCCTCGACGATGGTGCCGATCGGCGTGGCGTTCTTGCCGATCAACTCGTTCACGTAGCGGAACCCGAACGGCAGCGCCTCGTTGAAGAAGACCCGACCGGGCGTCGTGAGCAGGGAGCGACTGGCGCCCTTGACTTCGATGCCGGCGTCCTCCAGACGCGTGTCCAGCGACGAGCCCTCGAGGGGCCGGATCTGGATCTGCGTGCGCAGTCCGATCGTCTTGTCACCGAGGGCGTTCTCGATCTCGTAGACGTGGCGAAAGACCGGTGGGTTCTCGCGCTCGTCGTCGGTCGGGAGCGTCAGGTAGTACGCGCCGAACACCATGTCCTGGGCCGGCTCGGTGATCGGACGACCGGTCGCGGGCGTGAAGATGTTGTTGGTCGAGAGCATCAGGATTCGCGCCTCGGCTTGGGCCTCCGCCGAGAGCGGGACGTGCACGGCCATCTGGTCGCCGTCGAAGTCGGCGTTGAACGCCTTGCAGACGAGCGGGTGGATCTGGATGGCCTTGCCGTCGACCAACACCGGCTCGAAGGCCTGGATGCCGAGGCGGTGCAACGTCGGGGCGCGGTTCAACAGCACCGGGTGCTCGCGGATGACCTCTTCGAGGACGTCCCACACCACGGCCTTGCGCCGTTCGACCATGCGCTTGGCGCTCTTGATGTTCTGGGCCATCTGGGTCTCGATGAGGCGCTTCATGACGAAGGGCTTGAAGAGCTCGAGCGCCATCATCTTGGGCAGGCCGCACTGGTGGAGCTTCAGCTGGGGCCCGACGACGATGACCGAGCGGCCGGAGTAGTCGACGCGCTTGCCCAGCAGGTTCTGGCGGAACCGGCCCTGCTTGCCCTTCAACATGTCCGAGAGGCTCTTCAGGGGTCGGCCACTCTGGCCTGCGACGGGGCGTCCACGACGTCCGTTGTCGAACAGCGCGTCCACGGCCTCTTGGAGCATCCGCTTCTCGTTGTTCACGATGATGTCGGGGGCCCCGAGGTCGAGCAGGCGCTTCAACCGGTTGTTGCGGTTGATCACGCGACGGTAGAGGTCGTTGAGGTCCGAGGTCGCGAAGCGGCCGCCGTCGAGCTGCACCATCGGGCGCAGGTCGGGGGGGATGACCGGAACGGCCTCGAGGATCATGGCGCGGGGGTCGTTCAGTCGCCGACCCTGGACGTCGCGTCGGTTGAAGGACTGCACGATGGCGAGGCGCTTGAGGAACTTGGCGTGACGCTGCGCGCTGAGCGGCTTGCGGCCGTCCTTCGCGTCGATCATCTCGCGCATGACCTTCTCCTCCTGGTCGAGGTCCATGCGGTCGATCAGCTGGAGGATCGCGTCGGCGCCCATTCCACCCTCGAAGTACTCGCCGTAACGGAAGTCCATCTCGCGGTAGAGGACCTCGTCCTCGATGATCTGGCGCGAGTGGAGTCCCTCGAAGGTGTCAAAGGCCTGCTTGGCCAATTCACGCTCCTCGGCGAAGCGTGAACGCACCCCGTCGAGCTCCTTCTCGGTTCCGCGCTGCAGGGCTCGCAGCTCGGACTCCTTGGCGCCGTCAGCCTCGAGCTTGACGGCCCGGACCTCGATCTCCTTGAGCTTGTTGTCGAGGGCCTTGACCTCGCGTTCGGCGATCTCGAGGATCTCCTCGGCGAGGCCCTGGCGAAGCTCGGCCAGGTCCGCGTGGCGCTTGTCGATGTCGACGAAGGTGACCATGTGCGCGGCGAAGTAGATGACCTTCTCGAGCTGCTTGGCCTTCAGCTCCTCCTTGGGCGCGGTGCCCATGAGGAGGTAGGCCAACCACGAGCGCGTCCCGCGCAGGTACCAGATGTGCACGACCGGCGCCGACAGGGCGATGTGGCCCATGCGGTCGCGACGGACCTTGTCACTCGTGACCTCGACGCCGCACCGCTCGCAGACGATTCCCTTGAAGCGAACCCGCTTGTACTTGCCGCAGGCGCACTCCCAGGCCTTCTGCGGCCCGAAGATCTTCTCGCAGAACAGGCCGTCCTTCTCGGGACGGAGCGTGCGGTAGTTGATGGTCTCAGGCTTCTTCACTTCTCCCGAGGACCAGCTGCGGATGTTCTGGGCGGTCGCGAGACCGATGCTCAGCTCATCGAACTGGTTGACGTCTAGCGGGCTCATGACAACTTCCTTTCGGCGGCACGGCGGGCGTCCTCTTCGTCACTGCCGCGCTCGGGTCGACTGATGTCGATGCCGAGCTCGCGGGTGACCGAGAAGAAGTCCTCCTCGGTGTCGGCGAGGTCGACGTGGGCGCCGGCCTTGTCGCGCACCTCGACGTTGAGACAGAGCGACTGCATCTCCTTGATGAGAACCTTGAACGACTCGGGGATCCCCGGCTCGGGCAGGTTCTGGCCCTTCACGATCGCCTCGTAGGCGCGCTCGCGGCCCTTCATGTCGTCGGACTTGACGGTGAGCAGCTCCTGAAGCGCGTAGGCGGCGCCGTAGGCCTCCAGTGCCCACACCTCCATCTCGCCGAAGCGCTGGCCACCGAACTGGGCCTTGCCACCGAGAGGCTGGGCCGTGATCATCGAGTACGGGCCGGTCGAGCGGGCGTGGATCTTGTCGTCAACCATGTGGGCGAGCTTCAAGATGTAGGCGTAGCCGACCGAGATCGGATTGTCGTATACCTCACCGGTGCGACCGTTGTAGAGCGTGACCTTGCCGTCGTCGTCCCCCGCCAGCAGGCGCTTGCCGTTCTGGCCGTCGACGTTGAGTGTCGCGAAGGTCTGCTGGATGGTCGGCTTGTCCTTGGCCCGTTCGGTCTCGTCCCAGTGGGCACCGTCGAACGACGGCGTGGCGACGTAGACCGCGGGCTCGGTGCGAGGACGGGTCTTGCGGTACGGGCGCTTCGTGGCGTCTCGCTGGTCGGAGTGACCCGACGTGCCGACCGAGGGGCTGACCTCGATGCCGGCCCATCCGTGACGGGCGGCGTAGCCGAGGTGACTCTCGAGCACCTGGCCGACGTTCATTCGGCTGGGCACGCCGAGCGGCGACAGGATGATGTCGACGGCGGTGCCGTCGGCCATGAAGGGCATGTCCTCCTCAGGGAGGATCTTCGAGATGACGCCCTTGTTGCCGTGGCGTCCGGCGAGCTTGTCACCCTCAGAGATCTTTCGCTTCTGGGCCACGTAGACCTTGACCAGCTGGTTGACGCCCGGCTGCATCTCGTGGTCCTCGTCGCGGCTGTAGACCTTCACGTCAATGACCTTGCCGGACTCGCCGTGGGGCACCTTCAGCGAGGTGTCGCGCACCTCGCGCGCCTTCTCGCCGAAGATCGCGCGCAGCAGGCGCTCCTCGGGCGACTGCTCGGTCTCGCCCTTGGGCGTGACCTTGCCTACGAGGATGTCCCCGGGCTGGACCTCGGCACCGATGCGCACGATGCCACGGTCGTCGAGGTCCGCGAGGATGTCGTCGGGCAGGTTTGGGATGTCCCGGGTGATCTCCTCGGCGCCGAGCTTGGTGTCGCGCGCGTCGATCTCGTACTCCTTCACGTGGATCGACGTGAGGACGTCGTCGCGCACGAGGCGCTCGTTCAAGATGATGGCGTCCTCGTAGTTGTAGCCCTCCCACGGCATGTAGGCCACGAGCAGGTTCTTGCCGAGGGCCAGCTCACCGTTGCTGGTGCTGGTGCCGTCGGCCAGCAGGTCGCCGTCCTTCACCGTCTCGCCACCGAAGACGAGGGGCTTCTGGTTGATCGAGGTGTCCTGGTTGGACCGTCGGAACTTGTTGAGGTTGTACTGCTTCTTGCCCAACGCCTTGCCGTAGCGGTCGGTGACGTCCTTCTCGTACTCGACGACGATGCGGTCGCCCGAGACGAGCTTCACGACGCCGTCGCCCTCGGCGATGAGGACGTCGCCCGAGTCGAGGGCCGCGCGGGCCTCCATGCCGGTGCCGACGAACGGCGCTTCGGGCATGATCAGGGGCACGGCCTGCTTCTGCATGTTGGCGCCCATCAGCGCACGCTGGGCGTCGTCGTGCTCGACGAAGGGGATGAGCGAGGTCGCCACCGAGATGACCTGCTTGGTGGAGACGTCCATCAGCTCGACCTCGTCGGGCTTGACGAAGTCGATCTCGGACGTCGTGGAGGACGACTTGTTCGACGAACCGACGCGCAGTCCGGTGCCGACGGGCCCGCGGCGCACGAGGACGCGATCGGCCTTGATGGTGCCCCGGTCGTCGACTTCGGTGTTGGCCTGGGCGATGACGAAGCGCTCCTCCTCGTCGGCGGTGAAGTACCTGATCTCGCCGGTGACCTTGCCCCCGGTCACGACGCGGTACGGCGTCTCGATGAAGCCGTACTCGTTGATCCGCGCATAGTTCGCGAGGTAGCCAATGAGGCCCACGTTGGGTCCCTCGGGCGTCTCGATCGGGCACATGCGCCCGTAGTGCGACGAGTGGACGTCTCGGACCTCGAGCCCGGCACGCTCGCGCGACAGTCCGCCTGGCCCCAGCGCCGAGAGACGGCGCTTGTGGGTCAGCCCGGACAGGGGGTTGTTCTGGTCCATGAACTGACTCAACTGCGAGGTGGCGAAGAACTCCTTGATCGCAGACATCACGGGACGGATGTTGATCAGGGTCTGGGGCGCGATGGCCTCGACGTCCTGGGTGTTCATGCGCTCGCGCACGACCCGCTCCATGCGCGACAGACCGGTGCGCAGGGCGTTCTGGATCAGCTCGCCCACGCTGCGGATGCGGCGATTGGCGAAGTGGTCCTGGTCGTCGATGTGGTAGGTCGTCTCCTTGGCGGTGCGGTCGCGCGCCAGGTTCAACAGGTAGGTCGCGGTCGCGAGGACCTCGGCCTTGGACAGGACGTGCAGGTCCGTGTTGGGCCGCTCGAGCAGGTCGCCGAACAGCTCGACGTTCTTGGCGACCTCGTCACCGAGCTTGCGGTCGAGCTTGTAGCGCCCCACGCGACTGAGGTCGTAGCGCTTCTCGGAGAAAAAGGCGCCCTCGAAGTACTGGCGGGCCGCCTCGATCGTCTGGACCTCGCCGGGACGGGCCCGTCGATAGATCTCGAGCCACGCGGTCTCTTGGCTGGCGCGCAGGAAGTTCTCCGGCGAGTCCTCCAGGTTGTACTTGTCCATGTGCTTGGCGATCTCGAGGTGAGCCTTCTTCCAGTCCGCGTGGAACTGGTCCTCGAGGAAGTCGAAGTGGGCGACGAACCGCTCGAAGAAGGGCTCGTCCATGGCGGTGTCGAGGGCGCGCAGCAGCGTGAAGATCGAGATGCGACGCTTGCGCGCGATGCGCGCACCGGCGTTGGCCGCCTTGTTCTTCTTCTCCTCGAGGTCGACCTGGAGCCACTCGCCGCGGCTCGGGTGGATGGTGCCCTCGAAGGCGACCTTCTCATCCTTGCCCGGTTGGAACAGGACGCCCGGCGAACGCACGAGCTGGCTGACGACGACCCGCTCGGTCCCGTTGATGATGAACGTGCCCTGCTCGGTCATGATCGGGAAGTCGCCCATGAAGACGGTCTGCTCCTTGATCTCACCGGTCTCGGAGTTGAGGAAACGCGCACGGACGAAGATCGGCTGGGAGTAGGTGGTGGCCCTCTGGCGGCACTCCTCGACCGTGAACTTCGGCGGGCTCTTGAGGTCCGCGTCGTCGGGGTCAAACTCCAATTCGAGCGAGAGGCGACCGGTGAAGTCCGTGATCGGCGAGATGGCCTCGAAGGCCTCGCGCAGACCCTGTTTCATGAACAGGTCGAAGCTGTCTCGCTGGATCTCGAGGAGGTTGGGCAGGGGGTGCGCTTCACCCAATGCAGAGAAGTTAAAGCGCTCCGGGCTAGTGGACCGAGACGTCAACGGTCTATCCTCCGTGTGAGTGGGTGGCTACTACAGGCATGTCCAATGACCACGTGCAAAACGGCGTCAGGGGATGACAAAGTTGAGTGCAGGGACACGGTCTTTCAACTCTAGCGGCTGAAACCGGGTATGCGCAAGTGGCGCTCCCCTGCCGGGGCACGCGGCCGTCGAAAACGGTTGGACTCACCCTAGGCACGTTCTGGCCCGAGGTCAAGTACCCCCTTCGAAGGCCCGTCACCCCGGCCGACTCGAGCCGGGGTGACGCGCCAAAGACGAAGGAACTACTTGACTTCCACCGTGGCGCCGGCGGCCTCGAGGGCCGCCTTGGCCTTGTCGGCGTCGGCCTTCGAGACCTTCTCCAGGACGGGCTTGGGGGCACCGTCCACGAGGTCCTTGGCTTCCTTCAGACCGAGGCTGGTGAGTGCGCGCACTTCCTTGATCACCTGGATCTTCTTTTCGCCACCGGCCGTCAGGATGACGTCGTAGTCGCTCTTCTCCTCGACAACGGCGTCGTCGCCGCCGCCGCCCGCGGCGGGGGCCGCGGCAACGGCCGCGGGGGCCGCGGCGGTCACGCCGAACTTCTCTTCGAACTCCTTCAACAGTTCGCTCAGCTCGATGACGGTCAGCTCAGCGATGCCGTCGAGGATCTGCTCCTTGGTGAGGGTTGCAGCCATGGTGATTCCTTTCTCTTCTTCGTTTCGGTACTTCGTTGATGGGACTATTCGGCCGGTTCGCGCGCGGCGTCCTCGGTGGGCGCCTCGGTGGTGTCGGCCTCGACCTCGACCACGAGGGCCTCGATCTCAACCTCGACCTCCGCGACGGGTGCCGCGGCGTCGTCGCTCGCTGCCGGAGCAGCTTCCTCGACCCCGGCCGGAGTCTCGGCGACCTCGTCGACCTTCACGTCAGCGGCGACTACAGGGCCACCCTTGCTGTCGATCAGGGCCGAGAGGCCGTAGGCGAGGTTCTGGGGGACGGCCTTCAAGAGGCCGGCCATCGTGCGAAGCGGCGAGGCGAGCAGGCCGGCCATGCGCGCCAGCAGCACGTCGCGGCTCGGCAGGTCGGCGAGGGCCGAGAGGTCGCCCTTGGAGAGCAGCCGGCCGTCGGTGACGCCGCCCTTGATGATCAGCTTGGGGGTCTCGCGGGCGAAGTCGCGCAACGCCTTGGCGACCGCCGACACGTCGCCGTCGACGAAGGCAATGGCGGTCGGCCCGACGAGGAACTCGCCGAGCGGCTCCACCTGCGTACCGGTGATCGCCCGGCGCACGAGGGTGTTCTTGAAGACCTTGTAGTCGGCGCCGAGGGCGCGCAACTGGCGGCGCAGGTTCGAGATCTGGGCAACGGTCATGCCGCGGTACTCGGTCACGACGGCCGTCGAGGTGCCGGCGACCTTGGACTTGACCTCGTCCACGGTAGCGACCTTGTCGGGGCGAACCTTGCTCATGCTGTCTCCTTCACCGGATGCCGCCCGGTACGGGCCGGGACATCCAAGCGAACGAGTCTCAGCGAGACCCGAACTCCTCGTCAGGCGGACCCTTCGGTCACTTATGGGGAAACCCCACCGGATGTCTTCGGCGTTCTTCTAAATCTGTGGCACAGGTTTCGTGCGAGCTCTCATCGTAGCGACGCGGCGCACGGCCCGTCAAAACGTCAGGCCGAGGCGAGGACCTCGTCGGTCTCCTTCGTGCGGGTGGGGTCGATCTTGACGCCCGGTCCCATCGTCGAAGAGACGGTCACGCTCATCAGGTAGCGGCCCTTGGCGCTGGCCGGCTTCACGCGGACGATCTCGTCGATGACGGCCTGCACGTTGCGCGACAGGTCCTCGCGACTGAAGCTGACCTTGCCCACGCGCAACTGGATGTTGCCGATCTTGTCGGTGCGGTACTCGACGCGTCCACCCTTGAACTCGGTGACGGCCTTGGCGACGTCCATCGTGACGGTGCCCGTCTTGGGGTTGGGCATCAGTCCGCGCGGTCCGAGCACTCGCCCGAGCCCACCGACCTGGCCCATGAGGTCCGGGGTGGCGATCGCGACGTCGAAGTCGAGGAATCCGGCGGCGACCTTCGCGACCAGGTCCTCGGCGCCGACGACGTCGGCGCCCGCGTCACGGGCCGCCTGGGCGGCCTCGCCCGCGGCGAAGACGGCCACGCGGTTGGTCTTGCCGGTGCCGGCGGGCAGCGAGAGCGTGCCGCGCACGATCTGCTCGGCCTTGCGCGGGTCGACTCCGAGTCGGATCGCGAGCTCGACGGTCTCGTCGAACTTCGCGGTCGAGATGGTCTTCACCTTGTCGAGCGCCTCGTTGATCGTGAGGAGCTCCTCACGGTCGACCTGAGCCATCGAGTTCTTGTAGTTCTTACCGTGCTTCATGTTCTCTCCTAGCCCGCCACCGTGATGCCCATCGAACGGGCCGTGCCCGCTATCTGGAGCTTGGCCATCTCGACATCATCGGTGTTCAGGTCCTTCAACTTGGTCTTGGCGATCTCTTCGATCTGGTCCATCGTCACGCTCGCGACGGTCTCTCGACCAGCGAGGTGCGCTCCCTTGGCGACGCCGGCGGCCTGGCGCAGCAGCACCGGCGTCGGCGGAGTCTTCAGGATGAACGTGAACGAGCGGTCCTCGTAGATCGAGATGTCCACCGGGATGACGGTGCCCCTCATCGACTCGGTGGCCGCGTTGTACTGCTTGCAGAACTCCATCGTCTGGATGCCGTGCGGCCCGAGGGCGGTGCCGACCGGCGGCGCGGGGGTGGCCCCGCCCGCCTCCAGCTGGATCTTGACTACTGCGACAACCTTCTTGGCCATGGCCTTCTCCTTACACCGTTCTCTAGAGCTTCGTGACCTGGGTGAAGTCGAGCTCCACCGGGGTCTCACGTCCGAAGATGTCGACGAGTACCTTGACCTTCAACTGGTCCTCGTTGATCTCGGCCACGTGGCCCGAGAACGTCGCGAAGGGGCCGGTCTTGATCTGCACCGTGTCGTTGACCTCGAACTCGTGGGTGGGCATGCGCCGCTTCGCGGTCGGCTGCTCCACGCCTTCGACGTGGGGCCGGATGATGTTGTCGACCTCACGACGGGTCAGCGCCGTCGGGCGGGTCTTCTCGGCGCCGACGAAGCCGGTGACGCCGGGAGTCGAGCCGATGACGTAGAAGATCTCGGGGTCGGGCTCGCAGCGGATGAGCAGGTAGCTCGGGAACATCCGCTTGGAGACGGTGACCTTCTTGCCGGACTTGAACTCGGTCACGTCCTCTTCGGGCAGGTAGATCTGATAGATCTGCTCGCTCAGCTCGCGGCTCTTGATGATGTTGTTCAAGGCGCCGATGACCTTCTGCTCGTGACCGGCGAAGGTATGCACGATGTACCAGCGACCGGGCAGGTCGTAGGCGCTCTCCGCGATCGGCTCCTCTTCGAGCCCGTCCTCGATGATGGTGACGTCGAGAATCTCGTCGTCGCCGGGGACTGCTTCGATCTCTTCGTTCACGGTGGTCTCGATGTCGCTCATGATTGCCTTACTTCTGGAAGAGGAACGTGACGAACTTCGAGAACTCGTAGCCGAGCCCGAAGATCAAGGCGGTCATGAAGACGAGGACGAAGAAGACGATGGAGGTGTAGTTGATGACCTCGGGACGGGTCGGCCAGGCGACCTGGCGCATCTCCTCGCGGATCTCGCGCACGAACTGCGAGGGACCGGTGCGCTGGCTGCGACGGCGCTGAACGTCCTGCGGCGCGGCGCGGCGCGGCGCGGGGGTGCCGTCGGCGCCCACCTGTCCCTGTCGCTGCATCATGCGCTTTTGTTCGCGGTTCATCTCTATCTCTCGTTCGCACTTCATCACTACGCCGAAAAAACTCTTCGAGCAGGGCAGGAGGGACTCGAACCCCCAACCACCGGTTTTGGAGACCGGTGCTCTACCAATTGAGCCACTGCCCTATGGGCCAGTCCCTCGAACTTCAGGGGTGGCCGCAAGGAAGGTAAATCTTACCACCCTCGCCGGGGGATGTCCCCTAGCGGGTCTCCTTGTGCAGTGTGTGCTTGCGCTCCCACTGGCAGTACTTGGACATCTCGATGCGCTCTCGGTCGTTGACCTTGTTCTTCATCGTGATGTAGTTGCGCCGCTTGCACGCCTCACAGGCCAGCGTGACCTGGACCCGCTTCTCGTTCTTCGCCATCGTTCTCTCCTCTTGTCATGCTGCACTTCGTGGACCATCGGGTCCTGCCTGGTAGCGGCGGCGGGAGTCGAACCCGCGACACCACGATTATGAGCCGTGTGCTCTAACCACCTGAGCTACGCCGCCTGGCGAGCCCTCTGTCGGGATTGAACCGACGACCCCTTCCTTACCATGGAAGTGCTCTACCACTGAGCTAAGAGGGC
>JANXWA010000001.1 GCA_025351385.1 Acidimicrobiales bacterium
CGGCCCCCCGCCCCCCCCTCGACTGGCCTTTGACGAGTTCCTGCGACTCCAGCTCCTGCTCGCGCTGCGCCGCCGGCGGCTCGAGGAGTCGGCGGCGGGCATCCGCCACCCGATCGAGGGCGACGACCTCGACGTCGAGCCCGGCGCTCTCAGCGCTCCGTCGTCGTCGTTGGTGCGCCGGTTCCTCGCTCAGCACCGCTTCGCACTCACGCCGGCCCAGCGCCGGGTCCTCGGCGAGATCGCGAGTGACCTCTCGTCGCCGCTGCCGATGCACCGTCTGCTCCAGGGCGACGTCGGTTCGGGCAAGACGGTCGTCGCGCTGACGGCGCTGCTCGCGTCGCTCGACGGCGGTCGTCAGGGGGCTCTGATGGCGCCGACCGAGGTGTTGGCCGAGCAGCACCTCGCCTCGCTGCGCCGGGACCTCGAGGGGCTTACGAAGTCCGACCCGTCGGTGCTCGGCGGCGAGCGACCGCTGTCGATCCAGCTGCTGACCGGCCGGGTGCGGGCGAAGGATCGGCAGAGCGTCCTCGACGGCCTGCGCGACGGCACGGTCGACATCGTCGTGGGCACGCACGCGCTGCTGACCGACGACGTGCGCTTCCGCTCCCTCGGAGTGATCGTGATTGACGAGCAGCACCGATTCGGTGTCGAGCAGCGCGCCACCTTGCGCGACAAGGGCCGCGACCGCTCCAACGAGGCGGCCGACCCCGACCTACTCGTGATGACCGCGACGCCCATCCCGCGCACGGCGGCGATGGTCGTCTTCGGCGACCTGGACCGGTCGGTCCTCGACGAGATGCCCCACGGCCGTATCCCGATCGTGACGCAGTGGGCGACGTCCGAGAGTCAGGTGAGGGACTGCTGGCAGCGAGTGCGCGACGAAGTCGCCGCCGGCCGGCGCGCCTACGTGATCTGCCCGCTCGTCGAGGACTCCGAACGCGTTGAGGCGACGAGCGCGGTGGAGGAGCGCACCCGACTCGCCCTCGAGGAACTGCGCGGGCTGGCGCTGGGGCTGTTGCACGGTCAGATGAAGGGGCCCGAGAAGGAGGAGGTCATGACCCAGTTCCGCGCCGGGGAGATCGACGTCCTCGTTGCGACGGTGGTGATCGAAGTCGGGGTCGACGTGCCCGAGGCGTCGGTGATCGTGATCGAGGACGCCTGGCGCTTCGGACTGGCCCAGCTCCATCAGCTGCGGGGTCGGGTCGGGCGCGACGACGCCCAGAGCTACTGCTACCTGCTCGGCGAAGCGCCGAGCGACGAGGGCGCCATCCGGCTCCAGGCGCTCGTCGATTCCACGGACGGCTTCGCCTTGGCCGAGATCGACCTGGACCTGCGCGGAGAGGGGACCCTGCTCGGATCGCGCCAGCGCGGGCGCAGCGACCTGCGATTGGCCTCGCTGCGGCGAGACGAGGACCTGCTGGTGGCCGCCCAAGAGGTGGCGTCGGCCATGGTGCGACGCAGCGGACTGAACGACGAACCGGACATGGTGGACGAACTGCGGCTCTTCATCGACGACGAAGAAGCGGACTACCTGTTCAAGTCGTGACCCCCCCACGGCGTACCCTTGGGGGGTGCGGGTAATTGGTGGGACGGCTCGGGGGCGACCGTTGAAGGCGAAACTGCCGCCAGCGGTGCGTCCGACGACCGACTACGCGCGCGAGGCGATCTTCTCGATGCTCGAGAGTCGCGGGGGCTTGATGGACCTCGTCGTCGTGGACCTCTACTGCGGATCGGGGGCCATGGGGATCGAGGCCATCTCACGCGGAGCCGCCAAGGTCTATTTCGTCGACAGCGACCCGGCCTGCCTGGCCGCCGCCCGGGCCAACCTCGAGCCACTGCAACTGGACGCGGAGTGCGTCTTCGTGCGCGCCACCCTGCCCGTGTGGTCGCCCCCGGACGAACTTGACCTCATCCTCGCCGACCCGCCCTACGGGCCGCTCGACCTCGCCAGCGTGCTGCGCGGCGCCACGGCGAAGCGCGTCGTCATCGAGAACGACCGCCATATGGAGGCGCCCGCCGGCTGGGTAGTGACCAAAACCAAGCGGTACGGCACTACGCTCGTAACGATGTTGGAACCCGACGAAGGGGATGAATCGTGACGGTTGGCCTGATTCCCGGCTCCTTCGACCCATTCCACAACGGGCACCTCGAGGTCGTCGAGCGGGCCTCGCACATCTTCGACGAGATCGTGGTCGCCGCCATCCGCAACCCCCAGAAGTCCGAGGCCCTCTTCGATCTGGAGGAGCGTCGCGACATGATTGCCGAGTCGTGCGCCCACCTGAGCCACGTCAGCATCGTGTCGATCTCGACCCTGCTCGTGAACGTGGCACGCGACGTCAACGCCACGGCGATCGTCAAGGGGCTGCGTGCCGTGTCGGACTTCGAGAGCGAACTGCAGATGGCCCAGATGAACCGATCCCTGTCGGGCGTCGAGACCCTGTTCATCCCGTCGAGCTCGAACCACTCGTTCATCGCCTCGCGGCTGCTGCGCGAGGTGGCGCGCTACGGCGGCAACGTGTCGGCCTTCGTGCCCAAGCCCGTCGCGGTTCGCTTGAACGAGAAGTTCCCAGGAGGTGGCAATGACGTCCTTTGACGGCTACGACAACCCCGAAGAGTTCACCGAGCCCTCCGGGCGCCACGCCCGGCGCGACATCGAAACGGACCTGCGCGACCTGATCGAGCTCGTCGCCAACGCCAAGCAGATGCCCCTGTCGAACTCGGCCCTGATCCCGCGTGACGACGTGCTGGGCCTGCTCGAACAGGCTCTGCGCAGTCTCCCCGAGGAGATCCGCGAGGCCCGTTGGGCGCTGCGCGACCGCGAGGAGCTGATGGCGGCCGAGCTGCAGAAGGCCCAGCAGCTGATGGACCAGGTCCGCGCCGAGGCGGCGCGCATGGTCGACAAGACCGAGATCGTGCGCCAGTCGAGGCTCGTGGCCCAGCAGATCATCGCCGAGGCCCACGCCCAGGCCCGCCAGATGATCAACCAGTCCGAGGACTTCATCGACGGCAAGCTCGGCAGCTTCGAGATCGTGCTTGAGCGTCTCTTAAAGACGGCCCGCTCGGGCCGCGAGCGCCTCAGCGCCCAGGGTCTGCCGACCTCGTTGATCGACGAGGAGACCGTCGAGGAGTCCTTCGTGACGCCCGCCGCCGGTTACCAAGAGACGACGGCCCCCGAGGAGACGTCCTTCTTCGATCAGGACGCGTTCTAAGCACCGTGGCCTCCTCGCCGTACCTCGTGCCGGTCGCCCAACTGCTGCGCGACGTCCCCTCCACCCTCGAGGTCGCCTTCGAGGCGCCCTTCGACGAGCCCCACGAGTTCGCGCCCCGGGGCGTCGCCGAGACCGACGTCTTCGCCGAGGCGACGGTGCGCGTGAAGGTGCGCCTCGAGAGCTTCAGCGGGGGCCTGCGCGCGAAGGGCCGGGTCGAGGCGCCGTGGCACGGGATCTGTCGGCGCTGCTCGACGCCGGTGCTCGGCATGAGCGACGTCGCGGTCAACGAGCGCTTCGTCGACGAGCGCGGCCCGGGCGACGAGGAGACGTACTTGATCGAGCACGACTTCGCGGACCTCGCACCGATGGCCCACGACGCCATCTTCTTGGACCTGCCGTTGGCGCCCCTCTGTCGCGAGGACTGCCGAGGGCTCTGCCCGTACTGCGGAATCGACCGCAACGAGGCGACCTGCACCTGCCAGGCCCCGGTCGACGCCCGCTGGGCTACACTTGACGGACTCCGATTCACGGGCGCCGAGCCCGGCGAATCCAACGAAGTGTGACGGGCTCGCCCGTTCAGGTGAAAGTGAAGATCGATGGCCGTCCCAAAGCGCAAGACCAGCAAAGCCAAGACCCGCAGTCGCCGTGCCGCCAACTGGCGCCTCGGGCTGCCCGCCCGCAGCGTCTGCCCCCAGTGCGCGACGTCCAAGCTGCCCCACGTGGTGTGCCCCAACTGCGGCTGGTACAAGGGTCGAGTCGCCGTCGAGGTCAACTAAGTTGACCCTGCCCATCGCCCTGGACGCGATGGGTGGTGACTTCGCTCCCGGAGAGATCATCGCGGGCGCCCGGCGCGCCGTCGATGAGCTAGGACTCTCGGTCACCCTCGTCGGCGTGGTGGACCTCATGGGAGACCCGCAGGGCCTCGAGGTCGTCGCCTGCACTGAGGTCATCCACATGGATGACGACCCCGCGGGAAGCGTGCGCAAGAAGAAGGACTCGTCGCTCGTGCGCTGCGCCGAACTGGTTCGCGACGGCAAGGCGTGCGCCATGGTCTCGGCCGGCAACACCGGTGCCACGATGGCCTCGGCGCTGTTGCGCATGGGACGTCTGCCCGGCGTCGTGCGTCCGTGCATCGCCACGCCCATCCCGAACCCCGGTCACACGCCCACCGTCCTCGTCGACGCCGGCGCGAACTCCGAGTGCACGCCCGAGATGCTGGTGCAGTTCGCCCAGATGGCGAGCACGTTCTCACGGGCCCACTACGGCGTCGCGGACCCCCGGGTCGGACTGCTCTCCATTGGCGAGGAGTCGACCAAGGGGTCGCCGCTCGTGAAGGAAACCCATCAACTGCTCGCCGCCACGGCTGGGCTCAACTTCGTCGGCAACGTCGAGGGCCGCGACTTCATCCCCTCGCCGGTCGACGTCGTGGTCACCGACGGCTTCACCGGCAACGTGGCCCTGAAGACGCTCGAGGGGGCGTTGAAGTTCATCTTCGCCACGGTGCTCGGCGTCATCGGGACCAATGACGAGACCAAGGCCGCCGGCAACGTCCTCCTCGAGTACTTGGCGCCCGCCGCCGCCGCTCTCACTCCCGAGAACCAAGGTGGGGCGATGTTGCTGGGGCTCGACGGGATCTGCGTCATCAGCCACGGATCGTCGAACGCCACGGCGATTATGAACGCCCTGCGCGTCGCCGCCGAGATGGACAAGGCCGGCGTGGTCGGCAAACTGCGCACGACTATCCGTCCTGATCAGGGCTAATAACCGGGAGCACATCCCCGTTCGCTCGGTAATCTGGTGCAGCAACCCAAAGGAGTGCATATGAGCGCTGACGCTGCCAACCCGCCATCACTGGATCGGAACGCCATCTTGGGTATCGTGCGCGACAACCTCGCCGAGATCCTGGAGAAGAGCCCGAGCGACATCGTCGAGGACGTCCCCTTCACCGACCTCGGCGCCGACTCGCTCGCCCTCATTGAGTTGGTCGAGGCCATCGAAGAGAGCCTGTCGACCTATTCGGCCGGCTTCCACATCGACGACGAGGACCTCGAGGGGCTCACGTCGGTGCGCCTCGCCGTTGACTACGTCGCGGCGAAACTGCAGGTGGCCTAACGAGGCGCGTGAGCCTGTTGCTCTCGCCACTGGACGCGTTGGCCGAACGCCTCGGGCTGGCTCGGTCGAGCGAGCTGCTCGTCGTGGCGGTGACGCACTCGAGCTACGCGGCCGAACACGGCTGCGAGTCGAACGAACGGCTCGAGTTCCTGGGTGACGCCGTGGTGGACCTGGCGATCGCCGACCTGATCCTCACCGCCTACCCCGAGCTCAACGAGGGCTCGGGCTCGCTGGTGCGTTCGCGCGTGGTGAACGAGGCCTCCCTCGCGGTCGCCGCCCAGCGGCTCGACCTCGCGAACTGCCTGCGCATCGGACGTGGCGTGAAGAAGGAGCACGGCCTCGCGCGGCCCTCGCTGCTCGCCGACGCCTTCGAGGCGGTCGTCGCCGCGCTCTACCTCGAGTCCGGCTGGGAGGCCGCCCGACGTTTCGTGCAGGAGTCGCTGAAAGGTGCCGTCGCCGAGGCCGCCCTGCGGCCGGGCGAGGTCGACCCCAAGACCCGCCTGCGTCAGTGGTCCGAGGCCACGGGCCAGGGCACGCCCGTCTACGACGTCGTCGCCGAGGGACCGAGCCATGACGTCACCTTCACCGCCGCCGTGCACGTCGCCGGTGAGCGGCTCGCCACCGGCCAGGGCCGCTCGAAGAAGAGCGCCGAAGTCGAGGCCGCCGAAGAGGCGTGGAAGGGTCGCGACGATGCCTGAGCTGCCCGAGGTCGAGACGGTGCGCGCCTCACTGGCGCGTGACCTCGTCGGCAAGAAGATCAAATCCGTGGCGGTGACCAACGGTCGACTCGTTCGTCGTCACAAGACGGCGAAGGACTTCCGCTCGATGCTCGAGGGCCACTCGATCAAGTCGGCCCAGCGACTCGGCAAGAACCTCGTCTTCGCCCTGGAGAACGGGACCCACCTGGTGGTCCACCTGGGCATGAGCGGCCAACTGCTGCGCGCGAAGGGCCCGAAGGACCCCAAGCCCAAGCACACCCACGTCGTGTTCTCATTCGTCCAGGGCGGCGAGCTGCGCTACGTCGACCCGAGGACCTTCGGGGAGCTCTACGTGTCCAAGCCACCGGCCGAGGGGGCCGAGGTCGAGATCTCGAAGTTCGCGCGACTGTCGATCGGCGGCGACGGACTCGCCCTGCGAAAGGCCATCCCCGAACTGGCCCACCTCGGCATTGACCCCTTCGAGGACCAGATCGGCTGGGACCGGTTCGCGGCGATCCTGCGCAGCCGATCCACCGGGTTGAAGTCGGTCCTGACCGACCAGGACATCATCGCGGGCATTGGCAACATCTACGCCGACGAGATCCTCTTCGCCGCGGGACTGCGCTTCGACCGCGAGTCCGAGTCGCTCTCCACGATTGAGATCCGACGACTGCACCGGGCCATCAGCGAGGTGCTGACCGACGCCATCAAGCACGGTGGATCGACCCTCGCCGACGAGCAGTTCGTCGACCCCGACGGGGTCCCCGGCACCTTCCAGCAGTTCCACCAGGTCTACAACCGAGAGGGCCTGCCCTGCCTCCAGTGCCGCCAGCCAATACAGCGCGAAACGGTGCGGGGTCGCTCGACCTACTACTGCCCGAAGTGCCAGAGCTAGCACCGGACGCCCGCTCGAAGGTTGCTAGCGTCTACCCGTGTTTCTTAAGCGATTGACCATGAAGGGCTTCAAGTCCTTCGCCGACAGCACCGTCCTCGATTTCGAGCCCGGAGTCACCGCGGTGGTCGGTCCGAACGGCTCGGGCAAGTCCAACGTCGTCGACGCCGTGACATGGGTCCTCGGTGCCCAGAGCACCCGGGCGCTTCGCAGCTCACGGATGGACGACGTCATCTTCATGGGCACCGCCAATCGTGCGGCCCTCGGCCGGGCCGAAGTGGCCCTCACCCTCGACAACTCCTCGGGCCTGCTCGCGATCGACGGGGCCGAGGTCACCATCTCGCGCACGCTCTTTCGAAACGGCGACTCCGAGTACGCCATCAACGGCACGACCTGTCGTCTGCTCGACGTCCAAGAGCTGTTGAGCGACTCGGGGGTCGGACGTCAGCAGCACATGATCATCGGTCAGGGCCAGCTCGACTCGATTCTCAACTCCAGCTCGGAGAATCGTCGAGCGGTGATCGAAGAGGCGGCCGGGGTGCTGAAGCACCGCCGGCGCAAGGAGCGTGCCGAACGGCGCCTCGGCGCGACCCAGGAGAACCTCGAGCGACTCGGCGACCTGGTGCGGGAGGTTCGCCGTCAGATGCGCCCCCTCGAGCGTCAGGCCGCGTCGGCGCGCAGCTACTCGGACGTCGCGGGGGACTTGCGCGCCGCGCGCCGCGCCCTCTTCGGCGACCGACTCCAGGCCTTCGAGCGCCGGCGACGGGAGTTGGAGGCCGACCTCCTCGGGACGTCGTCGCGCGAACGAGAGCTCCGCCACGAGCTCGTGACCCTCGACGCCCAGGCGAGCGCCGCGGCCGCCGAGATGGCGAGCCGGCGCGAGGAGATGCTGGCCTCGACCCTCGGCACCCTCGCCGGACTGGCCGAACGGGCCAAGGGGACGTCGTCGATCATCAAGGAGCGCGACCGGTCGCTGCGCCAGGCCCTCGTCGCGTCGGCCGACGAGAACGTCATCGCGACGCTCGAGGCCGACGCCGCCAAGCTGACGGGAGACCTCGCGGACCTCGGCGGTGAGGAACTCTCGCTCGACGGCCTTCGCGGAGCCCTCGTCACGGCCCGGACCGAGCTGGACTCCGCGCAGGCCGCGTTCGAAGAGGCGTGGGGCTCGTCCTCGACGCTCGACGACGAGGCGGCCCTGGTCGCTGCGCGCCAGCGCATCTCGCTGCTCGAACGATCGCTCAACTCGCTTCGCGAGAGTGAGCGTCGCGCCACTGACCGACTGGCCGAGACCCGGACTCGCAGCGCCGAGGCGACGGCCGAGCACGAGGCGGTCCGGAACGCAACGGGCCTGACCCACCGTGAGCTCGACGGGGCCCGCGAGGAGCTGAACCACGCCGAGAGCGCCGCCGAGGGCGCCCAGGGCGAGCGGATGCGCGCCGACGAGGCACTGCGCGAAGCCTCCGACCTCGCCTCACGGACCCAGGCGCGCGCCGTCCTCTTGGCGGCGGCCTTCGACGAGTTTTCTGGCGCCGGAGGTCGCGCGATCATCGGGAACCTCCAGGGTGTGCTCGGATCCTTCCTCGAGCTGATCGAGGTCGACGCCGGCTGGGAGCGGGCCATCGAGTCGGCGGCCGGCGCGTCGGTCAGCGCGATGGTCGTCGACGGTCGTCAGTCGGCGCGCGCCGCGCTCGAAGCTCTGCGCCGCGAAGGCGGTGCCGGACTGATCCTGGCGGTGGGCGAGGACCCGGTGGTCGCGCCGGCGACGCCCGACGGCTGCTCCTCCCTGCGCGCCCTGGTGCACGCCCGGCACAATGCTCCCCAGCACGTGACGCGGGTCCTCGACGCGCTGTTCTCGCGGGCCTTCGTCGCGCCGGACTGGGAGTCGGGCATCGAGGTCGCCCTGGCCAATCCCGCATTGGTCATCGTGACGCCCGAGGGCGACCGGTTCGCCGCATCGGGCTGGCGCGTCGCGTCCGGGCGGGCCATCGTCACCAGCTCCACGGTGCGCGACGCCGAGGTGGCCGCGAGTGAGGCCGCCACGTCCGCCCAGCCGATCCGCGACCGTCGCGCGCGAGCCGAGGCCGCGGTCGGCGACGCCCTGCAGCGTTTCAATCGGGCGACCTCTCGACTGGCCCAGGTGGAGGCCGAGCACGATCGTCTCGAGGGCGAGGCGCTGCGACTCGCGGCGCTCGTCGAGGCGCTCTTTGGCGATGCGGAGACCCAATCAATCGAGCTGGCCGAGCTCTACGAGCAGATCGTCACGATCGACGAGGAGCTCGTGGAGTTGCGGGGCCACCTGCCGGTCCTCGAAGAGGCAGTCGACCAAGCAGACGGCCGTCAGCGTCTCGCCGACGTGGCGCGCTCGGAATTGGACGTGCAACGACAGCTCGTCACCGACCAGGCGACGGAACTCTCCTCGCGTGAGGCCCAGTTCGCCGAGCGCCGTCGCCTGATCGAGCAGCGCCAGCGCGAGATCGAGCAACGGCTCGAGGGACGCTCGAGCGAGCGGGCCGAGGCGGCCGGTCGTCGCGAGTCGCTCGAGTTCGACCAGCAGGTGCTCGCCCGCTTGGCCGCGCTGGTCGAACGGGCCGCCGACGAGATCCACGTCGCGCAAGAGGCGATGGACTCGACCTACCGCGAGACGCTCGAGGCCTCGCGCGCCGGCGCTGAACGGCTCGAGGAGGTGCGCCGAGCCCGCCACGCCGCCGACGAGCGGCTGATCGAGCTCGGCGACGTCGAGCGCAAGTCCGAGATCGAGCAGGCCGAGCTCGTCGTGAAGATCGCCAACCTCCACGACGTCGTACGTCGGGACCTCGGCATTGAGCCCCACGAGCTGGGCCCGGCCCCGACGGTGGAACTGGCGGGCGGCGTCACACTCGAACAGCGCGTTGGCGAGCTCGAGGCGCGCATCACGTCGCTCGGTCCGATCAACCCGCTCGCCCTCGAGGAGCTCTCGGCGCTCGAGGACCGCTACAAGGACCTCGACGCCCAGGTGAGTGACGTGCGCAACGCCCGGCGCGAGCTCCAAGAGGTGCTGCGCGCGCTCGACGAGGAGATCATGCAGACCTTCTCGAGCGCGGTCGCCGACGTCAACGAACACTTTTCAACGCTCATCGCGATGCTCTTCCCCGGGGGCCAGGGTCGTCTGATCCTCACTGAGCCCGACGACCCGCTCAATACCGGCGTCGAGATTGAGGTGCGCCCGATGGGTCGCAACGTCCGACGGCTCTCGCTGCTCTCGGGCGGCGAGCGGTCGATGGCGGCGTTGGCCTTCCTCTTCGCGGTCTTTCGCTCGCGTCCGTCGCCCTTCTACCTGATGGACGAGGTCGAGGCGGCGCTCGACGACGTGAACCTGCAGCGGTTCCTCAGCCTGGTCGACGAGTTCCGCGACGAGGCCCAGATGTTGATCGTCACCCACCAGAAGCGCACGATGGAGGCCGCCGACGCGCTCTACGGCGTCACGATGGGTCCGGGCGCCTCCTCCAAGGTCGTCAGCCAGCGGGTGAAGCGGGTCCGCGAGGCCGAACCGGCGTGACGATCGCCTACGTCCTCATCGTCGTCGCGGTCCTCGCGCTCGCGGTCCTCGTCATCGTTCGCCGTCGTCTCGCGACGCCCGTCGCGATCGACGCGCGCGCGGCGATGCCCGAGTTGTTGGTCGATCGCGTGGCCGAGCGGCCGACGCTCGTCGACGGTCCGCCGTCGCTCAACCAGCGGCTGACCTCGTCGCGGGGCGTCTTCGAGCGCGTTCGGTCACTCACCGGTTCGGGCGCGGTCGGTGCGGAACAGCTCGACGTGGTCGAAGAGGTCCTGTTGCGCAGTGACGTCGGCGTGGCGACGACCAACGTCGTGCTCGACGAGCTGCGCACGAATGGCGCGCCCGAGGGCGTCGCGGGCACGGTGAGGCGCGTTCTGCTCGACTCCTTGACGTCGGAGCGCTCGGTGCGCGAGAGCGCCGATCCGGGACGGGTGCCGGTCTGGCTCTTCGTCGGCGTGAACGGCGTTGGCAAGACCACGACGATCGCCAAGCTCGCCCAACGCCTGGTCGACGAGGGCCGCTCGGTCGTCCTGGCGGCCGGGGACACCTTCCGTGCGGCCGCCGCCGACCAACTCGAGGAGTGGGCGAAACGAACGGGCGCGGACATCGTGCGCGCGGGCGAGGGGGCCGACCCCGGCTCGGTCGTGCACGACGCCCTCGGGCGGGCCGACGCGCGGGGCGCGGACATCGTGCTGGCCGACACCGCCGGACGGCGGGCCAACAGCACCAACCTGCTCGACGAGCTGGCCAAGGTCCGCCGTGTCGCGGACCGTGCGCCGGGCCAGGTCGTCGAGACGTTCATGGTGCTCGACGCCACGACCGGCCAGAACGCCTTCAGCCAGGCCCGCGAGTTCCTCGCCGCGGCGACCGTGACGGGGATCGTGCTCACGAAGCTCGACGGCACCGCTCGCGGGGGGATCGTGGTCGCCATCGAGCGCGAGCTGGGGATCCCGGTCAAGTTCGTCGGCCTGGGCGAGGGCGTGCGGGACCTGATCGCCTTCGACCCGGTGGCCTTCGTCGATTCGCTGCTCGACGCCTGACGGTAGCCTTGCGACACCATGTTTGATGCCCTGAGCGAACGGTTCGAGCGGCTCGGCTCGTCGCTCCGCTCGCGCGGCCGTCTGAGCGAGTCCGACCTCGACGACGCCCTGTCCGAGGTCCGTGCCGCCCTGCTCGACGCCGACGTCGAACTCGGCGTCGTGCGGGCCTTCCTCGACGCGGTGCGGGAGCGTTTGAGCGGTGAGGCGCTTAGCCAGAGCCTCTCGCCGGGCCAGCAGGTCATCAAGGCCGTTCACGATCAGCTCGTCGAGGTACTCGGCGGGTCGCCGCTGAAGGTCACCTACGCGTCGAAGCCACCAACGGTCGTGCTGCTCGCCGGACTCCAGGGCGCCGGCAAGACCACGACCGCGGCGAAGCTGGCCGCGTGGTTCAAGCAGCAGGGCCGTCAGCCCTACCTGATCGCGGCCGACCTCCAACGGCCCGCGGCGGTCGAGCAGCTGCGCGTGCTCGGTGCCCAGGTTGGCGTCGACGTCTTCACCGAGGCGACGGACCCCGTCGAGGTCACCCGTCGGGGCGTCGCCGAGGCGACACGCCTGGGACGCGACGTCGTGATCGTCGACACTGCCGGACGGCTCTCGATCGACGAGGCCCTGATGGACGAGGTCCGCGCGATCAGCGACGTGGCCCATCCCCACTACACGTTCCTCGTCATCGATGCCGTCACCGGCCAGGACGCCGTGACGACGGCGCGGGCCTTCCACGAGGCGCTGGCGCTCTCGGGCATCATTGTCACGAAGCTCGACTACGACGCGCGCGGCGGTGCGGTGCTGTCGGCCCGGGGCGTCGTCGGACGGCCAGTGGTATTCGCCTCGACCGGCGAGAAGATGGGGGACTTCGACCTCTTCCACCCCGATCGCATGGCGTCACGGATCCTCGGCATGGGCGACGTGCTGAGCCTGATCGAGCAGGCCGAGCGCACGATGGACGCCGACGTCGTCGCCGACTCCGCCGGTCGAATGCTGAGCGGCACCTTCACCTTCGACGACTTCCTCGCACAGCTGAACCAGGTCCGCAAGATGGGTTCGCTCGGCGGGCTGATGAAGTTGATGCCCGGGGTCACCAAGGAGATGCGCACCGCCGCCAGCAACGTCGACGAAGGTGAGCTCGACAAGGTCGAGGCCATCGTGCGATCGATGACCGCGAAGGAGCGACGGAACCCCTCGATCATCGACGGCTCACGTCGTACGCGCATCGCTCGCGGTTCGGGGACGAACGTGAACTCGGTCAACCAGTTGCTGAAGCAGTTCAACGAGATGCGCAAGGTGGTGAAGCAGATGGGTAGCGGGAACGGGCCGTCGCTGCCCGGTGGCATGGGTCGCATGGCGAGCATGGCGGCGCGGGCGAGTCAGCGCGACCAGCTGCCGGCCGGATTCGAGGCGTTGGGCGCGGGCATGAACGCCGGCGCGACGCAGCCCCGCGGCGGCGGAGGGAAAAACAAGAAGAAGAAGGGGGGGAGGGTCACGCCCCCCAAACAACGCTAAACTCTGACGCTCGGGTATATCGCCCAGTTCCGGTGGACCGGGACAAAAGGTTTGAAGGGATTTTCGCCGTGACCGTGAAACTTCGTTTGGTTCGAATGGGGAAGAAGAAGCAACCGACCTACCGCATCGTGGCGGCGGAGAGCCGTCGCGCCCGCTCCGGTGCGTTCCTCGAGATCGTCGGCACCTACCAGCCCCGGGGCCTCTCGGTGGCCGAGCCCGAGACCGTCACCAAGATCGACAACGACAAGGTCCTTCGCTGGCTCCACCAGGGCGCTCAGCCGACCGAGCGAGTCGCCAAGCTGCTGAAGACCAGTGGCGCCCTCGAGATGTTCGACGCCGCCAAGGCCGAGATGTCCGCCGAGAAGTCCGCCGCCAAGGCCGCTGCGAAGGCCGCCAAGTGAGCGACGTGCACGACGACTACGTCGCGGGCGACGTCAACACCATTGGCGACAACGACGACGTCGACGACGTCAACGAGATCGACGACGGCTACGAGGCGGACCGCACCGGCAACGCCGATCGCGCCGCCACCGCCACCGCCGTGCTCGAGTTCATCGCGACGTCGCTCGCCGAGGACCCCAGCGCCGTGGCCGTCGAGGTAAGCGAGCGCCAGGGCAAGGTCGTCCTCTCGCTCAGTGTCGGATCCAACGACATGGGCCGGGTCATCGGACGTCGGGGCCGCACCGCCCAGGCGATTCGCGCACTCGTGGGCGCCGCCGGCGCACGCGATGGCGTGACCACCTCCGTCGACATCGTCGACTAGTCGTGAGCGCCGCGGAGCGCCCACTGCTCGAGGTCGGGCGGATCATCAAGGCTCAGGGCTTGAAGGGCCAGGTGCTCGTCGACCTCTGGACCGACCGCCGCGAGCGCTTGGACGTCGGAACGCAACTCCACACCGAGCACGGGTCGCTGACCGTCCTGTACGCCGGCGCCCATCAGGGCCGCTTCATCGTCAACTTCGATGTCATCTCCACGCGCGAGGAGGCCGAGCGTTGGCGTGGCGTGGTGCTCTCGGCGCCGCGCCTCGACGACGAGAGCGTCATCTGGATCGACCAGCTCTACGACGCCGAAGTCTTCGACGCGAGCGGTGAGCGACGTGGCGTCGTGGTGGGCGTGGAAGCCAATCCGGCGAGCGACCTGCTCGTGCTCGACACCGGAGCGTTGGTGCCGCTCACGTTCGTCACTCGGGTCGTGGCCAATCGCCGCATCGACGTCGACGTGCCCGAGGGGCTGTTCGAATGACGCTGCGCGTCGACGTCCTCACCTTGTTCCCCGACGCGATCGCCCAGTACGCGACGACGTCGGTGCTCGGGCGCGCGGCCGAGCGCGACGTCTGGGGTCTCCACCTGCACGACCTGCGTGACGCCACCGACGATCCGCACCGCACGGTCGACGACACGCCCTTCGGTGGGGGAGCGGGCATGGTGATGATGGCCGAGCCGATCTTTCGCACGATCGAGGCGAACCCCGACCTGGCCCGGCCGCTCATCGCGCTGACGCCGTCGGGACGCACCTTCACCCACGACGTCGCGGCCGCGCTCGCCGCGCTCGAAGGCTTCACGCTGCTCTGTGGTCGCTACGAGGGGATCGACCAGCGGGTGCTCGACACCGTCGTCGACGACGAGGTCTCGCTCGGCGACTTCGTCCTCGCCGGGGGCGAGCTGGCCGCGCTGTGCGTCATCGAGGCGGTGGTGCGCCTGTGCCCCGGGGGCCTCGGCAACGACGCGTCGAGCGTGGACGAGTCCTTCGGTGACGGCCTGCTCGAGTACCCCCAGTACACCAAGCCGGCCGAGGTGCGGGGCCTGGCCGTACCCGAGGTGCTGCGCTCGGGCGACCACGCCGCCATCGCGCGCTGGCGCCGCGCCCAGGCGCTTGCGCGCACGCTGGCTCGCCGCCCGGACCTGATCGCCCGGCGCGGTGGACTCTCGGCGGAGGAGGCGCGGATACTGGCCGAAATGACGATTCTGGAAGAGAACGGCCCGAACGGCTAAACTTCCAAAGCCTCAGTGATCCGAAAGGGACCGCTCTCATGAACCCCACCGACCTCATCGACCGCGACTCGCTTCGCGACGACATCCCGTCCTTTCGCACCGGTGACACCCTGAAGGTCCACGTCCGCGTCGTCGAGGGCACTCGTGAGCGTGTCCAGATCTTCCAGGGCGTCGTCATCCGCCGACAGGGCTCGGGTCTGCACGAGACGTTCACCGTACGCAAGATCAGCTTCGGCGTCGGCGTGGAGCGCACGTTCCCTGTCCACGCCCCGACCATCGCCAAGATCGAAGTCGACTCCTACGGAGACGTCCGGCGAGCCAAGTTGTACTACCTCCGTGATCTGCGTGGAAAAGCCGCCAAGATCAAGGAGCTGCGCGTCACCGAGCGCGCGTAGTCACGCGTGGGCGAAGAAGAGCTCGACGACTACGAGTCGACCCTGGAACTGGCGTTGGTGCAGGAGTACAAGGCCGTCGTCGGGATGTTCGACTACGCGGTCGAGACCGATCGCCGCTTCTACCTCGCCAACGACGTCGCCGTCGAAGTGCGTAGCGCCGGGACTCCCACCCTGCTCGAGGTCAACCTGCACGACGCCTGGGTCTGGGACATGTACCGATCGGCGCGCTTCGTGCCGTCGGTGCGCATCCTCACCTTTCGCGACGTGAACATCGAGAAGTTGCCCAAGGAAGACCTGCAGCCCTAGCGATGGAGCTGGTCCGCCTCGCCGTTGCCTTCGCCCAACTGGGCGACGTCGCGCGCCTGGCCTCGGACCGGTCGCTCGTGCTCTCGGTGGCCGACGCCGACACTGTCATGTGCGCGGCGTCGCTGCGCGGCGAACTCCACGCCCCGATCGGCGTCTGGCTCGAAATCTCCGCGGACTACCCGGCCCAGCTGGCCGCGCGCGACGTCGCGACCCTCAGCTGGCTCGTCGAGCTCGACCAGGTCGTCGTCAGCGCCGCCACCGGCGCCGCGGACCACGCCGAGGTGGTGCGGGCGCTCTTGACCGACGACGAGGTCAACCTCACCAACGGAGTCGCGACGATCGTCGGTGCCTACAACCGCCCCGCCCCGCCCCGCCCCGTGCGGGTGTGGAGCTGGGACGGTGTCGAACTACGCAGCGAGGAACACCTGTTGACGCTGCGCTCCTTGGCCGCCGGCGACGTCGGCGAGGTCGCGACCTTCGCCTGACTACCGAGGTTGGCGCGCGATGCGGTCCGGTCGTATCGTCACCGTCACCCGAACCTGACCCTCCTTGCGGTCGACAAAGGTCGGCGAGCCGGTGTACTTCATCGCCAGATGATCGATGACCTCGTCGGCCCCCTTGGTCGTGAAGCCCACCACGGTGCCCAGCACGATGACGCAGACCTCGTCGTCGTCGGGGTCGGTCAGCGAGACTGCGACGCGCGGGTCCGAGGCGAGATTGCGCGCCTTCATCCGCCCGAGCGCGGTGTTCAGGACGATGTCGTCGCCGTCGAGCTCGACCCAGACCGGGCTGACGTAGGGTCCGCCATCGGGTCCGATGCTCGCCACGTGGGCGATGACCCGCTTGTCGAAGATGGCCCGCGTCGCTGGTGAGAAGATTTCGGCCATTGGTTTCCTGACGTTGGTTGGTGGAGGGAGAGGTAGTTTTACTGTAATGAACATCGGTGCCCACGTCCGCGGCGGCGGCAAGCTCGTACCCTCGCTCGAGGCCGGCGTCGAGATCGGTGCGACCTCGGTGCAGATCTTCACGCAGAGCCCCCGAATGTGGAAGCCCTCGCAGTACGCGCCCGAGGTGCTGGCCAACTACCGCGAGGCCCAGGCCGCCCATCCGACGATCACCCACACGTTCTGTCACGCCACGTACCTGATCAACCTGGCCAGTCCCGACCGTGAGCTCTACGAGAAGTCCGTCGCGTGCCTCGTGCACAACCTGTCGGTCGGACGGGGCATGGGGTCCTCGGGCGTGGTCCTGCACGTCGGCTCGCACATGGGCGCGGGATTCGACTCCGTCATTCGCCAGATCGCCGAGGCCTTCGAGCGGGCCTTCGAGACGGCCGACCCGACTCCGGCGGGCGTCAAGGACTGCCCGATACTGATCGAGAACGCGGCGGGCACCGGTGGCACGGTCGGGCGCAGCCTCGAGGAGATCGAGGCGTTGATCAGCGCTTGCGCCCACGACGAGCGCCTCGGGCTCTGCATCGACACCCAGCACCTGTGGGCGAGCGGCGTCGACTACTCGAGCGTCGCGGGCACGAACAAGCTGGTGAAGGAGATCGACCGGCGCGTCGGGATCGATCGCCTGCGTTGCCTGCACCTGAACGACTCCAAGATCGAGCTGGGCGGGAACCGCGACCGCCACGCCAACATCGATGAGGGCACCATCGGCACCGCCGGTTTGGCGCCGTTGGTGGGCCACCCGAGCATCCGCGAGCTGCCGCTCCTGCTCGAGGTCCCCGGCGGCGGCGACGGACCGAGGGCCGAGGACGTCGTCAAGGCCCGCAAGGTCGTGACGGCCGGCGTGAAGCTCTACGACGCGTCGGCCAAGCCCGCCAAGACCGCTACCTCGTCGACGGCTTCGAAGAAGCCGGTGGCGAAGAAGTCGGCCGTGAAGAAGCCCGCGACCAAGCGGCCGACGACGAAGAAGCCGCCATCGAAGTCGACCGCCGCGGGTCGGCTCGCGGTGAAGAAGTCAACCCCCAAGAAGTAGAGAGGAATCCATGCCAGACGTACGAGTCGAAGCCGACACCATGGGCACGATCGAGGTGCCGGCGGATCACTACTGGGGGGCCCAGACCGAGCGGAGCCTGCACCACTTCGCGATCTCCGACGAGACCATGCCGACGGCCCTCATCCGGGCCTTTGGCATTCTGAAGTTCGCCTCGGCCCAGGTGAATCACGCGCTGGGCAAGCTCGACAAGGAACGCACCGTCCTGATCGAGCAGGCCTCGCGCGAGGTCATCGACGGGGTCTTGATGGCCGAATTCCCTTTGCGCATCTGGCAAACCGGGTCCGGCACGCAGACCAACATGAACGTGAACGAGGTCATCTCGAATCGGGCCATCGAACTGGCCGGAGGGGTCATGGGGTCGAAGGACCCCGTGCACCCCAACGACCACGTCAACATGTCCCAATCGTCCAACGACACCTTCCCCACGGCGATGCACATCGCGGCTGTCGTCGAGATCACCGACCGGCTGATCCCGGCGGTGATGCGTCTGCGCGACGCCCTCGACGTGAAGGCCGTCGCCTTCGCCGACGTGTGCAAGATCGGCCGCACCCACCTGATGGACGCGGTGCCGCTCACGCTCGGCCAGGAGTTCTCGGGCTACGTCGCCCAGCTCGACGCCGACCTCGAACGGCTCCACCTCGTGCTCGGCGGTCTGTTCGAGCTGGCGGCCGGCGGCACCGCGGTCGGCACCGGTCTGAACACGCACCCCGAGTTCGGCGAGCGGGTGGCCGAGGTCATCGCCGCCTTGACGGGCAAGCCCTTCGTGACCGCTCCCAACAAGTTCGCGGCGCTGGCCGCCCACGACGCGCTGGTCTTCGCCCACGGGGCGATCAAGACGCTCGCGACGAGCCTCGTGAAGATCGCCGACGACCTGCGGTGGCTGGGGTCGGGACCGCGCTCGGGCCTGGGCGAGCTGCAGTTGCCCGAGAATGAACCGGGCAGCTCGATCATGCCCGGTAAGGTCAACCCCACCCAGTCCGAGGCGATGATCATGGTGTCGATCCAGGTCTTCGGGAACGACGCGGCGGTCGCCATGGCCGGCTCGCGGGGCAACCTCGAGTTGAACGTGTGCAAGCCCGTGATCATCCACAACGTCTGCCAGTCGATCGACCTGCTCACCGACGCCTGCGACCGGTTCCGCGAGTTCTGCGTCGAGGGGATCGAGCCCGACTACGAGCAGATCAAGCACCACCTCGACAACTCGCTGATGCTCGTGACCGCGCTCAACCCGATCATCGGCTACGACAAGTCGGCCCAGGTGGCGAAGAAGGCCCACAAGGAGCGCACGACCCTGCGCGAGGCGGCGCTCGGCCTGGGCTACCTGAGCGCCGAGCAGTTCGACGCGGCCGTCGTGCCCGAGGACATGACCCACCCGTGACCCGTCCGGCGCGCCTGGAGCCGGGCGTGGTCGGGGAGTGGCTGAAGGTCCACGCCCTCTGGCGCGTCGAGGGCGACCACCTGGTCCGCGAGTTCGCGACGGTCGACTATCCCAGCTCGGTGCGTATCCTCGACGACCAGGTCGAGCTGGCCGAGCGCCTTGACCACCATCCGATCGTGACGTTGGGCTACTGCCACCTGCGATTCGAGCTCTGGACTCACGACCGGGGCGGACTCACCCGGCTCGACCTCGACTACGCCGAGGGTCTCGACACCATCGTCGAGAGGTTCGGCGTCGTACCTAGTTGACCGGGAGGTTCCAGAGCGCCATCCAGCGCGCGAGGTCTTTCTCCATGGCGAGGTCGTCGCCGAGGAAGGAGCGCACGCGCAGCTCCAGCTCGTTGTCGCGCGATGAGGCGCCCGTCGGCGCGAACGGGTAGAACGTTCCCTGCTTCAAGAGGTAGACAATGCGCACCGATCCCTCACCCGGTGGGGTCTTGGGCACGAAGCCGAAGACCGCGCAGAGCAGTCGGGGCCCGAGACCGTGCTCGACCATCGAGGTGTTCGCACTGTGGATCCGCGTCACGAGGTTCTCGAGGTCGGGGTCCTTGATCACCAGCCACTTGAATCCGAGGTCGTCGGTCGAGATCGTGACCTTCTCCTGGTCCGTTTCGTCGAAGTCCAAGAGCTGTTTGATGTCGTCGTCGGTGGTGAGGGTCGTCTCGCCGCTGCCGGACTTGAAGCAGAGCCCCGCCTGGCCCGAGGGGACGAGGTCCAACTGCGTCTCGAGGGTCAGCGCCGCCGACGGCAGGGCGAAGAGGTTGTCCAGCTTCGGGGAAACCTGCTTCGTGCGCCCGAAGATCGTGTCGCGAAGGCCCACTAGCCGTTCAGTTCGCGCTCGAGCTTGTTCAACTGGTCGAGGCGCTTCTCCAGCGAAGGGTGCGTCGAGAACAGCGACGCCGCGGTCCCGCTGGCGAGCGCCGGCGCGAAGAAGAAGGCGTTCATGGCCTCGGCGTGACGCAGGTCGGTGCGGGGGATCTTGCCCATGTCGCCGGTGATGTGTACCAGCGCACTCGCCAGCACGCTGGGCTTACCGATGAGGATGGCTCCGGAGCGGTCCGCGGAGAGCTCGCGAGCGCGAGAGAGGGACATGGTGAGCAGGTAGGCAATGATGTAGATCACGATCGAGATCACCCAGGTGGCGAGTTCGAGTAGCGCGGTCTGGTCACCGCCCTGGTTGCGGTCGCCACCGGAGAACATCGCCCCCCACATGGCCATGCGCCCCACCAGGCCGGCGAGCATGCCCACGCCCGAGGCGATGGTCATGACGGCGACGTCGCGGTGGGCGACGTGGCTGAGCTCGTGGGCGAGCACCGCCTCGAGCTCCTCGTCGCTCAATCGGCTCATGATGCCGCGCGTCGCGCAGATGACCGCGTGGCTGGGGCTGCGCCCGGTGGCGAAGGCGTTGGGGACGTCGATCTCGGCGACGCCCACTCGGGGCTTCTTCATGTCGGCGAGCAGGCAGAGCCGGTCGACGATCTCGTGGAGCTTGGGCTCCTCCTGGGGCGTCACCTCGTGGGCCCGCATCGAGAACATCGCGATCTTGTCCGAGAAGTAGTACTGGGAGAACAACAACGCTCCGGCGATCACGATGACCAAGACCGTCGACACGCCGAGGCGCACCATGACCGTCACGATGATCGCGTAGAGAAGGACGAGCGCGAGGCCCGTCATGAACATTCGCGCGTCGAGGCCCCGGTCGGTCTCGATCTTCGTCTTGGCCATTATTGGGCTTCGCCCGACGGCAACTCGGTGGTCGAGCCGCTCGCCATCTGCGTCTTCAGCGCCGCCAGCTGGGCGTCGATGTCCGAGGTGCCCGACGACTTGTCGAGCTGGGCCTGGATATCGTCGTTCGTGCTCGTGAGGTCCGTGAGGGCCCCCGAGGCGAGCAGCTCGTCGAGCGCGCCACTGCGCGCCTGCATCTCGGCGACCTTGTCCTGGGCCCGCTGCATCGCCGCTCCGGCGTCACCCATCGAGGTCGAGATGCCGCTGACGGCCTCACTGATGTGCGCCGACGCTTCGGCCGCGGTGTAGGTGGCCTTGATGGTCTCCTTCTTCGTGCGGAAGGCCTCGACCTCGACCTGGAGGCGCTGGGCGGTGTCGGTCAGCTTCTGCTCCTGCTCGGCGATCGTGGCGTGCTGGACCTCGAGGTCCTTCAGCTGGGTCGAGATCGCCTCGCGACGGGTCAGCGCCTCGCGGGCGAGCGGCTCGTTGCCCTGGGTGAGGGCGGCCTTGGCCTGCTCGGCCAACTTGTCGCCCTGGCTCTTCAGTTGCTCTGCCTGGATCTCCACGCGCTTGCGCGCGGTCGCGACGTCGGCGACGGCCCGCTTCACCTTCGTGAGATTGTCCAGCTGTTGCTCGTAGGAGAGGTCCAGCGTCTGGCGCGGGTCCTCCGCCTTGTTGAGGGCCGCGTTGGTCTTGGCCTGGAAGATCGTGCTGATGCGCTTCATGACACCCATCGGGGGCCTCCTTCGTTACCTGAACAGACTAGGGGGCGGTGTCGACCACCTGAATCCGAAAACCGGCCAATCGACGTAAGAATTCCATCAACCCCGTGGTAGCTCGCGGTCCTGCAAGGCGGATTGGGTCGCGAGGTCGTCCCGGTACTCCTCGAGGGCGCTCGCGATCCGCTCGTCGTGCGTCGCGAGGATGCGCGCGGCGAGCAGTCCGGCGTTGGTGGCGCCGTTGATCGCGACGGTCGCCACGGGCACGCCCCGGGGCATCTGGACCATCGACAAGAGGCTGTCCATCCCGTCGAGGCGCGCCAGTGAGATGGGCACGCCAATGACCGGCAGCGTCGTGGCGGCCGCGAGCACCCCCGCCAAGTGGGCCGCGCCGCCGGCGCCGGCGATGATGACCTTCAGTCCCCGCTCCCTCGCGGTCTTGGCGTACTCGAGCGTCGCGAACGGTGAGCGATGGGCCGAGAGGACGCGGATCTCACTAGCGACGGCGAAACGCTCGAGGATCACCGCCGCCTCGCGCATGACCTCGTGGTCTGAAGAGCTCCCCATCAGGATGCCGACGATTGGCTGCATTATTCCTCCCAAGATCACGAGCGTGGCGCACGCACCCCCATGCTTTCACGTGGGCGACGTTACCAAGCCCCACGCCCTCTCCAACCGGTGCGGGCGGCCGATCGATCCGGGCCACTCGCGATCGCCCGGTAGGTTGGGGAGGTCGGACCGGTCGCCGTTGACCTTTCTCGACCAAGGGGGCACCATGGACATCGCTATCGGGCTCGGCGTGGACGGACCACTCGACGCGACGATCGAATCGGCGACCCAGCTGCGCGAGCGCGGCTTCACCCGGATGTGGTCGTCACAGATCTTCGGCCCCGACACCTTGACGGTGTTCGCGGTCCTCGGCCGCGAGCTTCGCGACGTGGACTTCGGCACTGCCGTCATCCCGATCCAGCCGCGCCACCCGTCGATGCTGGCGGCCCAGGCCCGCACGGTCCAAGAGGCCATCGGCGGAAGACTCTCGCTCGGAATCGGCCTCTCCCACAAACCCCTGGTCGAGCAGGTGTGGGGGATCTCGTTCGACCGACCGGCCAACTACATGGAGGAGTATCTCGCGGCGTTGGCGCCGATGTTGCGCGGCGAGAGCGTGGCCGCGAAGGGCGAACGGGTGAGCATGGTCGCGACGGGGACGTGGGGACCGAAGCAAGTTCGCAGCCCCGACCTCCTCGTGGCGGCGTTGGGGCCCAAGATGCTCGAGATGGCGGGCACCCAGACCGACGGCACGTTGCTGTGGATGACGGGGGTCAAGACCATCGCGTCGCACGTCACGCCGACGATCAACGCCGCCGCTCTCGCGGCCGGTAAGCCGACTCCGCGCATCGTGTGCTCGCTGCCGATCTCGGTGACCAGCGACATCGAGGGCACCCGAGCGAAGGTCAACGAGACGCTCGCGATCTACGGCACACTGCCGAGCTACCGCGCGATGCTCGACCGCGAGGGGGCCGACGGCCCGGCCGACGTCGGCCTGTTCGGCTCGCGCCAGCAGGTGCTGGACCAGCTCCACGAGCTGGCCCAGGCCGGGGTCACCGAGTTCTCGGCGTCGATGACCGCGAGTGCGAGCGACCGTGACGCCACCTACGACGCGTTGATCGAGTTCGCCTCGCTGTAGGTCCTTTGACGCCGGGGTCGTCCGCGCCTAGTAGGGGACGCGGGTCCGCTTGAACTCGTTCAGCTCCGGATCGAGCGCCATGGTCGAGATGAGCGACTCGAGCGCCCTGATCGAGTCCTTGGCGTCATCGCTCGGTTCGGTCATGTAACGAACGAACGTCGCGTCGCCGTTCACGACGAAAGTGGGCACGCCGAACGCCTCGTAGCGTTCGAACTCTCGGAAGCTCGCTCCGATGACGTCGAAGGGACGCCGGGTCGCGAGGTCCTCGTCGACCGCGTCCATGTCCACCCCGATCGGGTCGAGCACCGCGGTCACCTCTTCGATGGTGGAGAGGCGAACTCCACCGCCGTGACGGGCCCGGAAGAGGGCCTCGTGGGCGTCGAGAAAGAGTTCTGGCTGGCGGTCGCGCACGGACACACTGACGGCCAACGCCAGGTGCTCGGCGTCGCGCGCAGGGTCGTCCCAGACGTCGGGCGCGGTCTCCTCCCGGTAGCCCTGACTCATCGTCCAGGGCACGAAGGTCACGGTGAAGTCGGCGCCGGCGCGAAGGGCGGTGATGACGTGGAGATGGATGTTCTTCGCGAAGGGGCAGCGGTAGTCGTAGGAGAGGTCGAAGGAAGTCACCCGACCAGCCTAGGGATTAGCGCGAGGGTACTGGCACACCGCTCGACTTGCACTCGGTCTTGAACGAGCAGAATCGACAGGTGTTGACCGAGGGTGTCGCGGGGAACTCGCCGTCGTCGTAGTAACTATTGATGCGGCCCCACGCGTTGGCCGCGGCCTGCGAGCGGGCCCGCACCACGACGTCGGTGACGGAGCGCTCGATGGTCTCGCCCTGGGCGACGTAGAGCAGGCGGATCTTCGTGGGCTGCTCGCCGAGCTTGGCGGCGCAGAGCGCGGCGTACAGTTCGGCGTTGGCGAATGTCTGGGAGTCGTAGTTGCGGTTCGGCAGCCCCCCGGTCTTGTAGTCGACGATCGTGAGGCTCCCGTCGGCGTTGCGGTCGAGCCGGTCGAGGATGCCGAACAGCGGCGTCCCCTCGATCGTGACCCCGAGGCGCAACTCCACGCCCTCGCTGGCGACCAGGATCGGGTCCTCCATCACGAAGTACTTGGCGATGATCCCCTCGGTCTCGATGACCAGTTTGGCCAGCATCGCGTCGTCCATTCCGATGTCGACGCGCACGTCCTCGGTCAGGATCGCCTCGATCGCCGGCTCGATGTACTCGCGGGCCTGCTCGATGGTACGCGCGCCGGCCTCGAGCAAGAAGAGCTGCTCGAAGATGTAGTGAACGAAGCGCCCCTTCGCCGTGGCGTAGGAGGCCGGCTGGGGGATCCGTTCTACCGACGCGTACTGGTAGCGGCGAGGGCAGGCCTGGAAGTCGGCCAGCCTCGACGGTGAGAGCGACTTGGGCAGCGGTTGGTCGAATGACATGGCCCCACCGTACGGCACGCCTGTCACGTACCGGCCCAGGCGGCACCGGCGAGTAGAAATGGAGGGTGAAGCAACGTCCACTGGTGAGCCGACACGGGAACATGGTGCGCTCGACCCGGTGGAACGGTGTGAAGTCGGGCGACGTCGTCGTCGTCGACGGCGTCAAGGGTCGCCAGCACTGGGTGTTCGTCGCGCACGTTGTCAACGAGGCCACCGACGAGGAGTGGGTCGAGGTGCGTGGGGGACGGGTCGGCGAGGCCAAGGGACGGTCATTCCGGCCCGAGTCGATCTACCCCAGTGGCGCCCGGAAGGGGTCGCGCCTCGTGGGACTTTCGCTCGCCCAGGCACCACAACTCCCCATCCCCTGAGACCGTGGCGCCTGAATCGACGACGCCGCGAAGTGGTCCGACAAGAGAAGTTGCGGCGTTGCGCGACCGGCGGCCGTCGGCCCCGACAGCGCCCTCCAGGATGTGTCTTTCGGCCCTATCGAAGGTCCCAAGGGGGACTCATACTGAAGTTGGGGTCGTGGTGAAGGCCCCAGTAACAAGGAGGTGTCGTCATGGCACTGAAGGTATTTGAACCACTGGAATTGGATTTTGCGGATCGATGGCGCCGCTGGTTGGACCTCGATAGTGAGGCTGACCGCTGGTTGCGCATCGAAGAGATGCACGAGGACGGCATGATGGTCGTGCGCGCGGAGTTGCCGGGAATCGACCCCGAACGGGACGTCGAGATCACGGTGAGCGAGGGCGTGCTGCACATCTCGGCCAAGCGCGAGGAGCGCACGGAGCACAAGGACAAGGGGAGTTACCGTTCTGAGTTCCGCTACGGGATGTTCTCACGGGACTTCGTCCTGCCGACCGGCGTGGACTTCCACACGGTGAAGGCGACGTACAAGGATGGCATCCTCGAAGTACGGATGCCGCGCGCGAGCGAATTGGCAACCACGATGACCAAGGTGCCAATCAGCCGTTCATGAAGCAACGCTTGACCTGACCCGAAAGGAGTCAGCGCAGTAAAGAATCGTCGGACTCTCGGCCAGTGCACCGACCAGAAATGGCCAAGCCCTCCCAAGCCAAGGTGCCAGAAACCAAGGTCCGATCGAACGCCACGTGGCAGGTGATTCCACCACGGACGTGAATGCAGTTTCGCCGGTTGCCCTCTAACGGGCGGCCGGCGAAACTCGTTGTGGGAGAGCCACGGCGCCGATTGCGACGATCGACCGTCTAGGCGACCACGGCCAGGTGGTGCTGGACAATGGTGACCCGAGCTCGTCCAGCGGTGATGGCACGAAGGTCCAATCCGTAACGGTTGAGGCCGGCCTCGGGCACGTAGGCGACCAACATCACGCTCGACGCCTCGCTCTGGTCAGTCCGCACGACGCGGCCCCGCCGGGGCTTGAGATCGTTCAGCACTTCGCCGAGGTACTCCGTGGGGAAGGTCGCCGTGACCTCCATGACTCGCTCGAGGACGTTGGTGCCGGCCGATTCGAGGGCCGCCTTCAGTCCGATCGATCCGGCGGTGTCGAAGGCCGCCTCGGAGGAGTCCACGCTGTGGAACTTGCCGTCGAGCAAGGTCACGCGAAGGCCGACCACGCGGTGGCCCTTCGGTCCTCCATGGATCATCGCCTTCTCGACGCCGTTGCGCACGGCGCCGATGAACTGGCGCGGCACCGCGCCACCGACGATGGCGTCGACGAACTCGAAGGGAGTGTCGGGCTCGATCGGCTCGACCTTCAGATTGACCACCGCGAACTGACCGTGGCCTCCGGTCTGCTTCTTTAGTCGGCCCTCGCACTCGCGGGGCGCGACGATCGTCTCGAAGAGTTGGACGTCCGGCGTCGCGGTGGCCACTTCGACGTTGAAGCGTCGGCGCAGTCGCTCCAGCGTCACTTGCAAGTGCGTGTCGCCCATCACGTCGACGACGAGCTTGCGCGAGACCGGGTCGTGGCGGATCCGTAGTGACGGATCCTCTTCGGAGAGCCGATGCAGGGCGGTGGCGATCTTATCGTCGTCGTCGTGCGACGAGCTGGCGAGGGCTACCGACATCGCGGGCGTCGCCACCGGCGCTGGCACGGGCGAGATGTTGAGGCCCTTCTTCGCCAGGATGTCACCGGCGACCACGTCACTTAACTTCGCGACGGCGACGACGTCGCCGGTGACTGCCCGGTCCACGGGAACGAGCTTGGTGCCGAAGAGGTGATGGAGCCCGTGGAGGCGCTCTTCGGACCTGGTTCTCGTGTTCGTAAGAATGATGTCGTTCGTGATCGTGCCCGAGATGACCTCCATGACCACGATGCGTCCAACGTAGGGGTCGACGATGACCTTGAAGGCTCGCATGATGGGATCGCCGTGGGGGTCGCGTTCGAGCAGTATCTCGTTGCCGCCCACGAAGGCCGGGATGGGACGGCTGATGGCGATCTCGTCGAGCAGCGTCGCGAGCCGGTCGACTCCGAGTCCCTGCGTGGCCGATCCGCAGGTGACCGGCACGATCCGCCCCTCGATCATCAACTCGCTGAGGGCCGGCTCGAGCTCCTGCATCGTCGGGATGTCGCCCTCCAGGTACCGCTCGGTGAGCGTGTCGTCGGCGACGACGATCGCTTCGAGGAGGCTCGAACGCACTCGGGCCTCGAGTTCGGCGAGCTCGGCTGGCACCGGCCCGCGGCGCGGTCCGCGTGCGTCGTAGGTGATCGCCTCGTCGGCGAGCAGGTCGACGACTCCTTGGAAGTCGGCTCCCTCACCGATCGGCAATTCGAGCGGCGCGAGCGTCGGTCCGACCAGCAGCTCGAGTCCTCGCAGCGTCGACTCGAAGTCCGCCCGTTCGGCGTCGAGGGCGTTGACGAAGATCACCACCGGGACTCGAGCCTCCTGGGCGAGGTTCCACGTCGAGACGAAGTCGGCCTGGACGCCGTCCACCGCGCTGACGACGAGCACCGCGACGTCGGCGACATCGAGCGCTCGCTCGACCTCGCCGGAAAAGTCGATCAGTCCCGGCGTGTCGAGCAGCGTCAACTTGTCCTCGCCGACCCACACCGGGGCCATTGCGATGCCGAGGGACATCTGGTGTCGTCGCTCCTCGGGGTCGTTGCCGCACAGCGACGTGCCGGCGTCGACGCGTCCGGGCCGTTCCAGTCCACCGGTGGCGACGACGAGAGCTTCCAGAAGTGACGTCTTGCCGACGCCGTTTCGTCCGATCAGAGCGACGGTTCTCGCTCTGGGGTGGCTGGGGGCGATGACCATTGGCACCTCGATTCGTATGTGTGTTGGCCCTAACGTAGTCCTCTGCGCGCACCGCGCGTATCGGAGTCCTCCAGTCGATCAGCGGGACGCTTCGCGAGTCCCCGTTCCGACCCGTGCCTGCGCACAAGGGGCTGGGGACTACCCGACGACAGTCTCTCGGGCGGCCAGTCGGTCGATCCGCTCCCGTTCGACATCGGTGGTGTGGACGTCGAGCTTGCGCGCTTCGCTGACGCGGGCCATCCACTTGCGGGCGCCGTCCACGTCGCTCGCCCTCAGGTAGGCCCGGATCAGTTGACGGCGACCGACCGCGCCGGTCAGCCGGCCGATCGGCGAGCCGGGGATTGTCGAGGTCGCCATGATGATCCAGGACTGGGCCACGTCAGCGCCGCACGGTCCGGCCGAGACGCTCGCGAAGTCGATCACCATCGGGCCGCCACTGGTCAGCATCACGTTGTCGGGGTGGAAGTCAAGGTGCAGGACACCCTCTCGCTCGCCGAATCGGGTCGGCATCGAGGCGTGAGGGGCAATGAGGTTCAACCGGCGCTGCAGCGCTGCGAGCAGGCTCGCTAACTCCTTGATCCTCCACGGTTGACGGCCGAGGGTGTGCAGCATCGTCGAACCGTCAAGGCGGGCCATGACGATGTCGGGACCCGAGACGTCATAGACCTCCGGCACCGGATAGCCCCGATCCAACAGGTACCGCATGGCGTCGGCTTCGGACGCGGCGTCGTGACCGTCGTGGTAGCGGCGAAGTACGCGGTCGGGGGCGCAGAGGAAGACGTCGGCCGATCGACCCCGACCGATGAGCTCTCCTGGACCGGATGACATGGGCGCAAGATACCAATCAATCGGCCTTCGGTCCTCCCGAGCCTTGGAATGGGCGTAACTTCGACGGGAACGGTAGAGCGTCGTTCGACGCTCGTACGTCTGGAAGGGTTCCGAGTGGCGAGTGGTCGTGAGTTGTCCGGTGTGCTGCCGGTCATTCAAACGCCGTTCGACGTCGGTGGTCGAATCGACGAGACGGCGCTCACCGCCGAGCTCGAGTGGGTTCTCGACCAGGGGGTGAGTGGGCTCACGACAGGAATGGTCTCTGAGGTGTTGGTTCTGGACGATCGAGAGCGCCGTCGGCTCACCGAGGTGGTCGTCGGCGTGGCCCGAGGTCGCGGTGCGCTCTCGGTCATCAGCTGTGGCGCTGAGACCATCGAGAGTGCCGTGGCGCACGTGCGTCACGCGCAACAGTGCGGCGCCGACGCCGTCATGGCGATCGCGCCCGTCACGGAAGACCTCGACGACGAGGCGACGTTCCGCTACTTCGCGCAGATCGTCGAGTCGACGGCGCTCGGCGTGGTGGTCCAGGATGCGAGTGGCTACGTGGGGCGATCCCTGAGCATCGAGACGCTGGCGCGCCTCCACGACGCGTACGGGCGGCGCGTGTACTTCAAGCCCGAGGCGCCGCCGATCGGCCAGCGCCTCACGATGCTGCGCGACGCGACGCTCGGCGAGGCCCGGGCCTTCGAGGGCACCGGGGGAGCGGCCCTGACCGACAGCTTCCGACGGGGCGTCGTTGGCACGATGCCCGGGGCCGAAGTCTGTTGGGCGATCCAAGGTATGTGGTCAGCACTTCAGGCCGGTGATTGGTCGCTCGCCTACGACATCAACGGTCCGTTGAGCCTGCTCATCAACTTGCAGACGACGATCGACTCTTTCGTGGCGATCGAGAAGCACATCTTGGTTCGTCAGGGCGTGATCGGGTCGGCTCGAGCCCGTCCCACGTCGGACTACGCGCTCGATGACGAAACTCGCGACGAGGTGGATCGACTGGTCGATCGGCTGCGGGCGATCGTCGTTTCTGGGAAGTGATCCCTTCCTCGTCGAGGAGGTCTTGTCGCGACGGCTTGGGTGAAACTGGCGCATCGAAGAGCTGGGCCGTGGTCATCAGAGCCTCGCCGACACTCGATGACGCGTCATGACGGGAGCGCCGTCCGACGATTAGTGTCCGAGGGAAACGTTAGGAATGATGAGGCCAACGTCCCGGTACGACTCTCGCAGGCGTCACGTGGCGGCCATCTGCGCCGCCTTTGGCGCTCTCGCGCTGCTCGGCGCGACGGCGGCGGTTGCCGAGGCAGGCCAGGTGCACCAGAACGGCGTGCCGACGACCACCACGACGTCATCCGCGGGCGTGCCAACCACGACCACGACGACGTCATCCACGGGCGTACCGACCACCACCACGACGTCGTCCACGGGCGTACCGACCACGACCACCACTCGACCCAAGGTCACCACGACGACGGTCAAGGTGAGGGCCGCGACCACCACCACATCGAAGGCGACGACGACCATCGCGACGTCGACGACGACCACGGCGAAAGTGACGACGACCACTCGAAGCAACGCCACGACTTCGAGCGCCCCGCCGTCCAGCACCACCACGACGTCGATTGCGCACGGTCCCGCGTCGAATGGTCGGCTCTCGATCGACATCGTCGCGCGCGCCGGCGCCGCGCTTCTTGACGGAAGGATCCTGGTCACGGGGGCCGGTCTGCTCCCCGGTTCGACGGTGTCCATCTATGTCCACTCGGCTCCGGCGCTGATCGGCAGTGCGCCGGTGAGCGGCCGCGGACGCTTCGCGGTCAGCCTCACGATGCCGGCCCGTCTGGCGCCTGGGGCCCACCACATCGTGGTGAACGGCCTCTCTGTCCAGTCTCGACACGTCGCCGCGAGTGAGGCGTTCACTGTCGCCTCTGGCGGCGTGTTCGGAACGATCGGAGCGATTCCGCCGGGCCCGCTGGCCCGCTACGTCGCCTTCGACCCGCGTTCGGACCCGGGTTCGTTGCTCGTCATCTTCGCCGGCCTCGCCGTGGTGATCGCCGCCGTCGGAGCGGTGATTCGCCGGGATCGTGGCGTGAGTGGACCGAGAGGCTCTCGAAGTGGCCAGTCCGGGCGGAGCGCTCGGGAGGGCTACCTCGAGGACGTCGAACTCGAACGTGAGGAACGTGAGGTGAGCGGCGGCTCGCGTGGCGACCGTTCACGAACGTGGCGCTGGCCGGGCACCCGTCGCGTCGACCAAGGGAGTCGAACCTATCCGGCCCGCCTCGCCGCGGTCTCGCCGGTCGCGGGCCGGGTGGCGGTCGACGGCGACTACCTGCGAGCCATGTTCGGCAGCGGCTGGCTGCTCCTGTGCGCTGCCGCGATCGGTCTCGGCCTCGACGCGTCGGCGCGAACTGACTGGTTCGCCGTGCCTCCGACGTTGTGGCTCTTCCTCGCGGTCCTCGCGTTGAGCGTGCTCGACTCGACCCTCGGGTACCTGGCGGGGATTGCGTTCCTGCTCGGCGCCGTCGTCGCCGGCCACGTCACCACCGCGTCGCAGGTCCGCGAGGCCGCCGGCATTGCCCTGGTCTGGTTCGCGGTTCCCCTCGCCGCGGCCGCGCTTCGTCCTCTGCGGCGGAACGTCCATCGATCGATCGTCGGTCTCTGGGACCGGACCGCTGATCTGGTCCTGGCCGGTCTCTTCGGGGCGTGGGCGGCGGTGAAGATGTCGAGCGCCCTCTCGGGTCTGGCGGGGTACGACCTTCCGATCGGGCACCACGTCGACGCCGTCGCGCTCACGGTCTTTGGTTTCCTCGCCCTTCGAATCGCTATCGAAACGGTCGCCGCGCACCACTACCCTCGTCGACTCGCCGCCGTCCATCACGTGGGCGCGCTCGAGTCCGGCACCCTCCAGACAGGACTCTCGCTCATCATCCAGATCTCTGTGTTCGTCTTCGTCGCAGTGGCGTTCGTGGGCACGACCTGGGCGCTGTACCTGGGCGCCGGCCTGTTCTTCGCACCGCTCATCCCCTGGCTCTTTGCCGACCGGATCCCGAAGAGCCGTCTAGTGACGAAGTGGAGCCCGCGCGGGCTCGTCAAGTGGTCGCTTGTCATCGTCGTCGGCCTCGTACTGGCCCAGCTCCTCGAACACCTGGTCGCCAACGCCGCGCAGCTCGTGCGCATCGGCTTCATTCTCCTGCCGATTCCGATCCTCGTCTGCTGGTCCCTCGAGCTCTTCGAAGAACCGCCCTTCGACGATGGTGCGCAGAGCGCAGCCAACCAACAGCACCCCGCGACGTCCGAGGCATCACTTCGTGAAGCGTCGGGCCGGCGCGAATGGCTCCTGCGCCTTGGAGGGGTTCCCCTACTGGCATTGGCGGTGTGGGTCGTTGTCACCCACGGCGCCCGGTAGTGGAGCGGGTGACGGTGGAGCGGGTGACGGGAATCGAACCCGCATGACCAGCTTGGAAGGGTGGGCAACCGGATCCGTCCGAAGGAGTTTTACTACAGATCAGGACACATTTCTAACTGAATGTTCGGTACAAACAAATGTCTTGGGCACCCCACGGGCACTCTGGACGTAAGCTGTCGCGCCGATCAGTGCCACACTGGCGATTGTCGAGATTTGCAGAGCGGGGACTGGAAGGAACGGCGTTGATGACGAAATTCAATCGTGCAATTCTGAGTGTTGGTCTGGTACTCACGGTGGGAGGTTCGGTTGAATTTGCGCCTGGAATTGCGTCGGCGTCTTCGCCAACCTCAACCACTATTCCAACAGCGACTTCTCTCACATCGAATTCGCCAGCCGTCCCAGCGCCATCGCTCGCACCAACGCAAGAGACGCTCGCCACTTCGACCCCTACTTCTTCTGGGGAATCTCACTCGACCGTTACTTTTCGGCGAATCTTCGTCCAAACTTGCATATTGCTGTGCACCCTTCTCCCGTTTCGCTGGTTGATTCCCTAGGGAACCAACTTGTCAGCCGAGGCTGTTGGGTGTGGCTGATTTCGATGCGCGTTTCAGAGGCGACGTGTGGCTACTTTCGATGCGCGTTTACAGCCGCACTTCTTGCGCATGGATAATGGACCAGAGTTCGTCGCGCACGCTCTCAATGACTGGTGTCGCTTCA
>JANXWA010000009.1 GCA_025351385.1 Acidimicrobiales bacterium
GTCGGCGTCGCGCCGGCGCGACGTCGTCGATCTCCTCGGGCAGGTGGATGCCCCAGAACGAGGCGGTCCGATCGACCAGACCCATCTGCGCGCGCACCGACTCGGGCACCGGGTCGAGCAGCGGCCCGGCCCGACGCAGCGACTCCTCGATGAACCCACCCATCTCCCAGCTCGTCAGGCCGGCCTTGCCCGAGGCGGGGTAGATGGGCACGATCCGGCCCACGCGCGTGGCGTCGCGCTCGTCGCCCGAGGACCCGACGATCACGTCGACGACGGGATTGGTCATCTGACGCTGGCCCTTGTAGTCCGTCACCTTGCCGAAGAAGAGGGCCTGCACGCCGGCGGGCAGCTGGCGCTCGCGCCAGGCCTGGTTGAAGAAGACGACCTTGAACGAGCCGCTATCGTCGGCGACCGTCGCCTCGATCATCACCCGGCCCTGGCGCGTGCGGCGACCGCTGATCTTCGTCACCTCGCCAAAGACGGCCGCCTCCTCGCCGACCGTCAGGTCCGAGAGGTCGACGCGCTTGGTGCGGTCGATGTAGCGACGGGGGTAGACGGTCAGTAGGTCGAGGACGCTCTCGATTCCAAGCGTCGCGAGCGCGGCGACGCGCTTCTCACCGACGTTGCGCAGCTGGCCGACCGGGATGTCGCCCAGCTGGCGTAGTCGGCGCGGCGCCGCCTCGCTCACTCGATGCCGAAGTAGTAGGGGTAGAGCGGCTGGCCCCCGTGGTGCACCTCGACCGAGATGGCCGGGTACTCGTCAGCCAGGAACTCGGTGATCCGGCGCGTGTTGGCCGGCGACGAACCGTCGCCCTCGATGATCGTCAAGAGCTCGTGGTCGGGCCGGATCAGTTCGGCCAGTAGCCGGTTGCTCGCGACCGCGATGGAGTCAGCGATGGAGCGCACTCCCTTGGCGCTGAGGCCGATCCAGTCGCCCACGTGCACCTCGCCCGCATCGGTGGTGGCGTCGCGCACCGCCTGGGTCACCTCGGCCGCGACCACGTTGCACGCCGAGCGGCTCATGGATTCGGCGTTCTCGGCGGCCGACGCGTCGGGGTCGTATTCGAGCAGCGCCGCGAACCCCTCGACGATTGAGTTCGTCGGCACGACGGTGACGGTCTGGTCGACGAGGCCGTCCACCTGCTCGGCGACCGGACGGATGTTCTTGTTGTTGGGCAACAGGACGACCTGGGCCGATCCCGTCGCGCGCACCGCGGCGACGAGGTCGGCCGTCGAGGGGTTCATCGACTGACCCCCCTTCACGAGGGTCCGCACGCCGAGCGACCGGAAGATCCGACCGACGCCCTCGCCGACGACGACCGCCACCACGGCGGTCGGTGGCGCCGGCTCGGTCACCTCTTCGACGTCCGCGCCACTCGCCTCGCGGACCCAGCGCTCCTCGATCACCTGCTCGCTGAGGTCGGTCACGCGGATCTCGCGGGGACGGCCGGCGTCGAGCGAGGCCTCGACCGCTGCGCCGATGTCGTCGGTGTGGATGTGGCAGTTGTAGATGCCGTCGCCACCGACGATGACGATCGAGTCACCGATGCCGGCCCACACCTCGCGGAAGGCGTGCATCTTGTCGTCGTCCGCGTCGAGCAGGTACATGACCTCGTAGCGCAGTTCGGCGATGTCGCCCTCGGCGTGGGTGTCGGTCATCTCATGGACGTGGACATGGATCGACTCGACCGGCGGCGCGACCGGCAGCGGGTCGTTCGCCACCACCGTGCACAGGGCATCGAAGAGCAGTAGTAGTCCCGTGCCGCCGGAGTCGACGACGCCGGCCTGCTTCAGGACCGGCAGTTGCTCGGGTGTGAAGGCCAGTGCGACCTTCGCGCGGTCGCGCGCCGATCGCACCAGCGCGGTCAGCGACTCACAGTGGGCCCGGGCCCCTTCGGCGGCCGCTCGAGCGACCGACAGCATCGTGCCTTCGACGATGCGCACGACGGCCTGGCGCGCGAGGACGTCGGCGTGCTCGAGCGAGTCGGCGAGCACGCCGGGCTCGACGTCGCCGTCGGCCGGGAACTTCGCCACGAGCCCGCGCAGCATCTGGGAGAGGATGACGCCCGAATTGCCTCGCGCGCCCATCAAGGACCCGTGCGCGATCGCCTTGCAGACGTCGGCCATCGGGGCGTTGGCCCCGAGTGGAATGAGCTCCTTGGTGACTGATTCGATAGTCAGGGTCATGTTCGTCCCAGTGTCCCCGTCGGGCACCGGATAGACGTTCAGACGGTTGATGACCTCCTTGTGCGAGCGCAGGAGCTCGGCGTAGGTGGAGATCGCGGTGCGCAGTTCCCCTGCGGACAGCGTCATAGGAGTGGTCATCGCTAGCGATGCTACAATGGTCCTTCGGTTTACACCGGCCCTCGCACCACGCGGCGGCTGGCACAAAGGAGAACGTTCATCATGGCATCCGTCTGCGAAATCTGCGGTAAGAAGCCGTCATTCGGCATGAACGTGTCCCACTCCCACCGCCGCACCAAGCGCCGTTGGAACCCCAACATCCAGCGCGTGCGCGCGCTGGTCGGCGGCACGCCCAAGCGCGTGAACGTCTGCACCGGATGTATTCGCTCGGGCAAGATCACCAAGCCCGCGCGCCGCAACGCCAACGCCTGACGCCTGCGCTAGAGAAGGTGCTGGTAGCCCCGGCGTTCGAACGGCTCGCCACACCACGTCCTGGTCGAGGGGTCGGCCACGACCACCCCGATCGTGAGCGGTGCGCGCAGTCCCCGGTCGAGGAAGATCATGCGCAGCCTGGCGGGGTCGTCGGTCGCCATCAGCAGCTCGTAGTCCTCGCCCCCGCTCGTCGCCTCTTCGAGCGTCGCGCCCGCGGCGACGGGCAGGTCGACGAGCTCGAATCCGACGCCTGACGCGTCCGCGAGGCGGTGCAGGTCCAGACCCAGACCGTCGCTCAGGTCCATCATGGCGTGCACGCCGGCGCCGCGGGCCGCCTGGCCCTCGCTCTGACGCGGCCACGGCCGGCGGTGCGCCACGACCAACTCGTCGCCCAGGGGCGCCCCGTCACGCCGGCGACGCAGCCCAGCGGCGGACCGGCCGAGCGGTCCGGTGACGAGCAGTTCGTCGCCGGGCATGGCGCCGCTGCGCAGCACCGCGCCGCCGCCCGGGCACTCGCCCACCACGGTCACCGCCACCGTGACGTCGCGGCCCCGCGAGAGGTCGCCGCCCACGATGGGGCAGTTGGTGATGATCGACGCGTCGGCCATCCCCCGGTGCAGCTCCTCGAGGTCGGTACCGACGGGCGCAGTCACCGCGACGACGGCAGCGCGGGCGCGCGCGCCCATCGCCGCCAAGTCCGACACGGCCGCGGCCACGGCGCGAAAGCCGAGGTCCTCGAGTGGGAACAGCTCCGCGTCGAGGTGCACCCCTAGGACGGCCACGTCGGTGCTGATCACGGCCTGGCCCACAAAGGGCGCCAGCACCGCGGCGTCGTCGCCGATATGGCGCTCGCCCTTGGGGATTTTGGCCTGGCCCACGATTGTGGCGATACGCTCAATGACGTCATCTTCGCGCCGGGGGTTATCCCTCTGGGGGATTGTTGGGTCAACCGACGGGGACATGGCACTGGCTCGCCAGGACAGCGCCGCAGGGCCGCGGCGCATCGAGATTGATGGAGGAACCCAACGTGACGTACCCGACCCAGAACCCGAAGCTCATTTCGTGGGTGGAGGAAGTGGCGCTGCTCACAACCCCCGATCGTATCCAGTGGTGCGACGGGTCAGCCGAAGAGTACGACGCCCTCTGCCAGCTGCTGGTCGACAACGGCACCTTCACGCGACTCTCGGACGCCAAGCGGCCGAACAGCTACTACGCGTCGTCGGACCCGGGCGACGTGGCGCGCGTCGAGGATCGCACCTTCATCTGCTCGGAGAAGGAGATCGACGCCGGCCCCACCAACAACTGGCGCGAACCGGCCGAGATGCGCGCTCTGCTGAAGGGCCTCTTCGCCGGGTCGATGAAGGGCCGCACGATGTACGTCATCCCCTTCTCGATGGGCCCGCTCGGCTCGTCCATCTCACACATCGGCGTGGAGATCACCGACTCGGCCTACGTCGCGGTGTCGATGCGCATCATGACGCGCATGGGCCGCGGCGCCCTCGAAGTCCTCGGCGACGACGGATTCTTCGTGCCCTGCCTGCACTCGGTCGGCATGCCGCTCGCCAGTGGCCAGGCCGACGTCGCGTGGCCCTGTGACGCCGAGAACAAGTACATCGTCCAGTTCCCCGACAACGAGGAGATCATCTCGTACGGCTCGGGCTACGGCGGCAACGCGCTGCTCGGCAAGAAGTGCTTCGCGCTGCGCATCGCCTCGGTGCTCGCGCGCAACGCCGGTTGGCTGGCCGAGCACATGCTGATCCTGAAGCTCACCAACCCCGCGGGCGAGTCACGCTTCGTGGCCGGGGCCTTCCCGAGCGCCTGTGGAAAGACGAACCTCGCGATGCTGGTGCCGACCCTGCCCGGATGGAAGGTCGAGACGATCGGCGACGACATCTGCTGGATGAAGCCCGGTCCCGACGGACGGCTCTACGCGATCAACCCCGAGGCCGGCTTCTTCGGCGTCGCACCGGGCACCAACATGCACACCAACCCCAACGCGATGTACTCCGTCGAGGCCAACACCATCTTCACCAACACCGCCCTCACCTCCGACGGCGACATCTGGTGGGAGGGCATGGGCGACCCGCCCGCGGGCCTCACCGACTGGAGGGGCCAGCCCTGGGACCCGTCGTCGGGGGGCCCGGCCGCCCACCCGAACTCGCGCTTCACCGCCCCGGCGAGCCAGGACCCGGCGATCGCCCCGGAGTGGGAGGACCCGGCGGGCGTCCCGATCGACGCCATCCTCCTCGGCGGGCGCCGCGCGAGTGTCATCCCGCTGGTCTTCCAGTCGCGCGACTGGGACCACGGCGTCTTCCTCGGTGCGATCATGTCCTCCGAGACGACGGCGGCCGCCACGGGCGCGATTGGCAACCTGCGCCGCGACCCCTTCGCGATGCTGCCCTTTTGCGGCTACAACATGGCCGACTACTTCGCGCACTGGCTGACGTTCTCCGATCGCTTCGACGAGGCGAATCTCCCCAAGATCTTCTACGTGAACTGGTTCCGCAAGGGCGAGGGCGGCAAGTGGCTCTGGCCGGGCTACGGCGAGAACAGTCGCGTTCTCGAGTGGGTCTTCGAGCGCACCGCCGGCCGCGGCGACGCCGTGGAGACCCCGATCGGCTACGTCCCGACCGCGAATGCCATCGACGTCAGCGGACTGGACGTGTCGAAGGAGGACATGGCGGAACTGTTGACGGTCCACGTCGACGAGTGGCGAGCCGAGGTCCCCCTCATCCGCCAGCACTTCGCCCAGTTCGGTGACCGCCTGCCGGCCAAGCTGGCCGCCCAGGTCGACGACCTCGAGGCGCGACTCTCCTAACCCTCGACCGCGATTCGGCGTCCTCGAGGGCAGCCGTGCTAGACAAGCCGCCAGACGCGGGTCCCAACCCGAGCCAGGAGAGACAGTGATACTCGACCGATTCCGCATCGACGGCCAGGTGGCCATCGTCACCGGCGCCGGCCGGGGCATCGGCGCCGCCAGCGCGCTGGCCCTCGCCCAGTGCGGAGCCGACGTCGTCATTTCGTCACGCACCGCGTCGGACCTCGACGCGGTCGCCGGAGCCGTCGAGGCGGTCGGGCGGCGGGCCGTCACGGTCGCGTGCGACCTGATGGACCTCGACGCCGTCTCGGCGCTCGCCGGCGTGGCGCAACGCGAGTTCGGACGCATCGACGTCGTCGTCAACAACGTCGGCGGGACCATCCCCCTGCCCTTCCTCGACACGACCGTCGAGTACCTGGAGGAGGCCTTCCACTTCAACGTCGCCACCGCCCACGCGCTCAACCTCGCGGCGGTGCCGACGATGCTCGCCCACGACGGCGGCTCGATCATCAACATCTCGTCGGTCATGGGCCGGGTCGCCGGGCGGGGCTTCGCCGCCTACGGTTCGACGAAGGCGGCGATGGCCCACTACACCCGCCTCGTATCGAAGGACCTCGCCCCGCGCATCCGCGTCAACGCGATCGCCGCCGGATCGACGGCGACCTCGGCGCTCGAGATCGTGATGACGACGCCGGTGCTCAAGCAGATGATGGAGGACATGACCCCGCTGCACCGGATCGGCGACGTGGAGGACATCGCGGCGGGCGTGGTCTACCTGGCCTCGCCGGCCGGCAGCTTCATGACGGGCAAGGTCCTCGAGATCGACGGCGGCACCGACGCGCCGAACCTGGACTTCCAGCTCCCGGACTACTAGAGGTCCGCGTCAGCGGAGGTCAATCGGCCGTCTCGGCGTCGGCCACGATGAGGCGCGGCCCCGATGGCCAGTCGAAGTAGCGCCAGGTCCAGTTGATCATCACGCGCAACTTGTTGCGAAAGCCGATCAGGTACCAGAGGTGCAGGCCCAGCCACGCGAGCCATCCGGCCGTGCCCTTGATGACGCCCGCATGGGGCAGCTTGGCCACCGCGGCGTGACGGCCGATCGTCGCCATGATGCCCTTGTTGCGGTAGTGGAACGGGGTGGTGGGCTCGTCGTGCAGCACGTGCATGATCTGGGTCGCGCAGTGCCGGCCCGACTGGATCGCGACCGGCGCCAGCTGGGGGCAGTACTCGGTGCCCGAGAGCGGCACCGCGGCCGCGTCGCCGACGGCCCAGACGTTGGCGCTCTCGAGCAGGCGCAGGTCGGACGTCACGCGGGCGCGCCCGCCGGGGCCGGGCGTCGCCTGCAGGTCGTGCGCCAAGGTGCCGCTCGAGGTAACGCCGGCCGCCCAGATGACCGCGGCCGTCTCGAGTCGCTCGCCGTCGTCGAAGCGGATGGCACCCTCCTCGACCTCGACGACGGAGCGCCCGAACTGGATCTCGACGCCCAGGGACTCGAGCTCCTTCTTCGCGTAGCGGCTCGCCGAGTCCGGGAACGCGGTCAGCAGCCTGGGCGCCAGGTCGACGAGCAGCACTCGGACGTGGGATCCGTCGAGACGCATCCCGTCGCGCTTGATAGCGATTCGGATCAGTTCCGAGAGGGCGCCCGCCGTCTCGACGCCGGTCGGTCCCCCGCCGACGACGACGAAGTTGAGTGACGCGCCCGGGTGCTCGGAGCGCAGGTCGGCCTCCTCGAGCGACACCAGGAGCCGATTGCGCAAGCGCCGGGCGTCGGCGAGCGAGTAGAGCGGCATCGCGTACTTCGACGCCCCCGGGATCCCGAAGAACGCCGCCGTCGCGCCCGTGGCGACGACCAGATGGTCAAAGGCGATCTCGGTGCGGTCCTCCAGGACCACGACGCTACGCGCGTGCTCGACCTGGGCCACCTTGGCGTGACGGAAGCGGATGTTGTCGGCGTGACCGAAGATCGTGCGGATCGGGTACGCGACGTCGGCCGGCTCGAGGCCGGCCGTGGCCACCTGGTAGAGGAGGGGCAAGAAGGTGTGGAAGTTGTGCTTGTCGACGAGCGTGACGCGCACGTCCCGGTTCGCGAGGCCCCGGGCCGTCGCGATGCCCGCGAAGCCCCCGCCGATCACGACGACGTGGGGGAAGTCGAAGAGGTCCCGGGACCGTGGGGTGGTGTGGAGGGACATCGCCATGACGGCTCCAGCATAAAGATGTCGTTGGCGCGCTAGCGACGTGCGAACCGGCGACCGAGTCCGTAGACGACGCCCGCCGCGACCATCAGCACCGCGAGCAGGCGGTCGCCGACCGAGAATCGCAGAGTCACCGCGACCGGGATCACCGCGCCGACCACCCACAGCAGCTGCTGGCGTACGGCGAAACGGGCGAAGGTCCGTCCCTGCGCGCCCGGCGCGACGTTGCGCTGGGTGATGGCGTCGAAGCTCGGCTGCACGACGGCCGAGCAGAGACCCAGCCATGCGGCGAGGAGCACCTGGGCGAACAGGGCCGGGTGCGTCGAGGCGATGCCGGCTCCTAGGCCCGTCGCGAGAAGGGCCAACGTCAGCAGCGTCGACTCGGGGACGGTGTTGCGCACTCGCGTGACGAGGGCCAGTCCCCCGAGAGCGCCGAGGGCACTCATGGCGAGCGCGAAGGCGAACCAGCCGAGGCCCGCGTGCGCGCGGCGCAAACCGAAGGCGAGCAGGAAGGTGGCGAACCCGACCGTGAAACGCATCAGGGCCGCTGCGATCAGCCCCCAGGCGACCTCGACGTCGCCGATCGGGTTCAGCGCGTTGCGGTCCCGTTCGCTCTGGGTCAGTCCCTCCACCTCGTCGCGGATCACCTTGGTGGGCTGCTGCAGCCGCAGGCTGGCGACGGTGGCGCTGAGGAAGACGAAGGCCGCCACGATCAGGACGCTCCGAGCGCCGACTCCCTTCAACAGTCCGGCCCCGATCGACCCGGCCAGCAGTCCGACGAGCGTGCCGAGCAGGGTCAACTGCGCGTTGAAGCCAGCGAAACCGGTCTCCTCCTCGACCCCCTCGATCGGCCAACCGGCGCGGCCCACGCGCGCCGAGTGCTCACGTAACTGGTCCGTGCGGGCCATCTCGGGAACGAGGGCGCCGCGGGTCACGACGTACAGCTTCGAGGACACGAGGACGAGGAAGGCCATGGGATAGAGCCACAACGAGTTGAGGTCCTGGCTCATCATCCAACAGAGCAGGACGCGCACGCCGGCCGAGGCCGCCACCAAGATCCGCCGTCCGTTGGCCGAACGGTCGATCAGCGGCCCGAGGATGGGCGAAACGACAGCGAACGGCGCGATCGTGAGCAGAAGGTAGAGCAGGACCTTGCCCTTCGCCTCGGTCGGCGACACCGAGAAGAAGAGCGAGCCGGCGAGCGAGACGGTCACCATCGTGTCGCCGGCCATCATCAGGACGTGCACCAGCGCGAGCCGGCCGAAGGCCGTGCCTTGATCGAAGAGATCCTGCGCGGAGGCCCACGCTAGAGAGCCAAATCCTCGGCGGCGCACGAGTATCCATGGTAGGTGATGGTCATTGGACCACCGCGCGGGTTGTGCGTCGACGTCCTGCTAGACCGGCCCGGTGCACTGGTCGTTCCTCCAGAACCTTCCGCTCAGCCTCGCGACCGCGCTGGCGTGGACGATGACCGCGTTCGTGGTCGGCCGCATGGTCGGTCGCCACTCGACCATCGACGCGTTCTGGGGTGCCGGCTTCGTGGTGGTCTACGTCGAGAGCCTGGCGGTCGTGCGCCACGTGACGTTCCCGCCGGGTTTCAAGGGACTGACCATCGCCCCCGGCTTCACCGAGCGCTACCTCGTGCTCGGCGCGGTCGCGCTGTGGGGAGTGCGCCTCTCGGCCCACCTGGCCCTTCGCCAGCGCGGCTCCGCCGAGGACTCGCGCTACGTCGCGATTATGCGCGGCGCGCACGGCCGTCACGAGACGTGGTACGCACTGCGCACGATCTACGGGCTGCAGGGGGTGCTCCTCTGGTTCGTGTCACTACCGTTGCAGTGGACCGCCTTCCACGAGCACTTCGACGGACTGCTCTACGTAGGACTCGCGCTCGTCGCGATCGGCGTGGCCTTCGAGGCGACCGGGGACGAGCAGCTGCGGCGCTTCCTCGCCGACCCGGCCAACCGCGGTTCGACGATGGACCGGGGCCTGTGGCGCTACTCGCGCCACCCCAACTACTTCGGTGACGCGGTGGCGGGGTGTGGCTTCTACGTCGTGGCCTGTTCGGCGGGCTGGGGTGTGGCGACGATCCTCTCGCCGGTCCTGATGGTCTGGCTGTTGACGTCGCTCTCGGGCCGACCGATGCTCGAGCGCAAGCTCACGACCTCGCGCACCGGCTACCAGCGCTACGTGACGACGACCAGCTCGTTCGTCCCCCGACCGCCGAAGGGGACCTGACCGGTCAGTTGGAGAAGCACCCCAGGCGGTAGACGACCGGCGGAAGGATCTCGGGCTTGCAGACGGTCGCGCGCGAGGCGAACGTCCAACGCGACGATGCGGCATTGAAGTGCAATACCTCGGTGACGCCGATCTTGTGGGGTTCGGTGCCGATGGTCGCCCAGGTGAAGGCCCAACTTCCCTGGCAGCCGAAGTTGTCGATTGAGTCGAGCTGCATCGGCCCGGCGAAGGCCGCTCCGAGCGACGAGACGCTGCACGGGACGGCGAAGGGCGGCTGGGCCGAGGTCGCGGTGGTGTGCACGCTCGCCACCACGAGCGCGACGAGCAGTAGGGCCGTGGCGGCGAGTCGGGACATCCTCATGATCGAAGTACAGCACACCCGATCGGGGCCGATCAGGGGTAGTTCAGCAGCTCCGAGAGCAGCACCGCCATGGCGGCCGCCCACTCGCCGTCGTCAATCGGCTCGGCCGAGATGTCGTCGAGGGTGCGACCCACCAGCATCACTTGGACGAAGACCGCGATCGAGCGCGCCGACATGTCCTTGCGCAACCAGTCGCGCTCCTGGCCGAACTCGACGATGCGCATCAGCTCCTCGGTGAGACGGGCCTGCGCCAGGCCGATGCGCGCCTTCAACTCAGGGCGCATCATTGACGCCGCCACGACGCGCACGCGAAGACCTCGACGGGCGCGCCGCTCCGGACCCGAGGCGAAGGCGCCCACCATGCCCTGCAGCGCAACGACGTATTCCTCGAAAGAGCCCACCGAGTCGTTGACCTGTCGCAGCGCCGTGACTCCCTCCTCGGCGAGCGCGGTGAACATCATGTCGTAGGCGGCATCGATGACGCCTTCGCGCGATCCGAAGTGGTGGTACACGGACCCGTAGTTCACGCCGGTCGCTTCACAGATTTCCGGTATACGAATCAGCGACTCATCGGCGCTCATCAGGCGCTCGGCGACTGCGTCAAGCACGGTCTGCATGACGGGAGCGGAGCGACTTTGCTTAGCCATCACCGGATTTTAACGTTCGGACGGTGATCTAGATCAGATATTTGACAAATTGTTGATGTCACGACCTGTTCGCAGGGCGCTCGGAGGCCGAAAGGACACGACGATTCGGCCTATCACAACGCCGGTGGGTACCCGGGCCGCGAACCGGGGGCTGACGCGACCCCCTCGTTACAGCACGACCTCCGACGCCAACGCAAACGACGACGACGTCGACCACGTCGCGTCGTGGCCAATCAGAAAGGCCTCGTAGCCGCTGAGGGCCTCGATGAAGGCAAGAACCTCGCGTCCCCCGACGACCAGCGCCGTCGCCAACGCGTCGGCCAGTCCAAGGTCCGGCCCGGTGACCGTCGCGGACGCCAGCGCCGTCGTCGTGTCACCGGTGAAGGGGTTGACCAGGTGGGAACCGCGCTCGTAGTCCCCCGAGGTCGCCACACCACCCGCGACCTCCACCGCGCACACGAGCACGGACCGGTCGAAGGGATTGACGATGCCGACTCGAAATCCGCTTGTCGGCTTCGGCTGCCCGGCGACCGCGACGTCGCCGGCCGCGTTGACGATCGCGCCGGCGGCCCCGAGCGACGCGAGCACGGCGAGCGACGACTGGGCGGCCCATCCCTTCACGTAGCCGGTCGGGTCCACGCCCCCCGGCATCGACCAGGGGTCGAACCACCCGCCGGATACCTCCTTGGCGTAAGCGCACCGCTCGAGCACCTCGGCCACTTGGGACGGCGCCGAGGCGACGGCGATCTCGCCACGGCGGAGTCGGCTCATCGGACTCTGCGGCTTCCACGTGCTGAAGACCTCGTCGACGTCGTGGAGCAGCGCCGCCGCTCGCGCGAAGGCCTCGTCGACAGCGTGATCGTTGAAGCCCCGTTCGTCGAAGAGGTCGAACGTGACGACCGTCCCCATCACCTCTTCCTCGTGGTGTCGCATGAGGGGAAACCTAGACGTCCGAGGAGCGTTGACCCGTGGGTCCAGTCCTAGATGCCGAGCTTCTTGAGCGCCGACTGGAGTGACTGAGCGAAGCCGGCACTGGTGTAACTGGCCCCCGAGATCGATTGGATGTTGGAGCTCTGGGCCTGCAACGCCTCCTGCTCGAGCATCGGGATCGACTGCTGGTCAATGGACTGCGAGCGGTAGTTGCCACCGTCCTGCAGCGCCGAGATCGTGACGCCTGTGACCTTGCTCCCGGTCGCGGTCACCTTGACCGAGAGGACGCCGAAGTAGTAGTTGACCGCCTCACCGATCGCCGAGCGCGTTCCACCGTTCGCGGTCGTCGTGGTCGTGGGCGCCGTGGTCGTGGGCGTCGTCGTGGTCGTCCCCGACTTCTTCGTCTTCGGAGGTGGCGCCGCGGCCACCGTTGACGTTGTCGCCGGCACGGTCGTCGGCGTCGTCGTGGTGGCGCCGGTACCGGTGCTGGCGCCGGCACTGGTCGGCAGGCCGCCGAGGGTCATGCCGACGGGCGCGGTGTGGAAGAGCATCACCCCGGTCAGTCCGACCGCCGTGGCCGACGTGACGATGATTGAACGCTTCATTGATTCACCCTCTGGATCGTGGCTCGATGTGTGGTCATGTCAGAACGCGAACACTTCTGTGTGAATCCGCTCCTCGCGCACGCCGGCGCGGGCCGCGGTGGCGGTGACGTGGTCGGTGAAGGCCGCCGGACCGCAGACGTACACGTCACTCGTGGCGATTGACGGAACGAGGCGGCGCAGCGTCGCAGCGTCGAGCTTCACCTTGTGGCGGGAGCCGACCAGCTCGTGCAGCACGCCGCCGCGCTGGCTGACGAGGGCGGCCATCTCGTCGCGGTGGATGAGGTCCTCCGCGTTCGAGCCGCGCACGATCACCGTGACGTCGACCGTGGTGGGCAGGTCCTCGAGGATCGCGCGTAGCGGCGTGATGCCGACGCCGGCGCCGACGAGCACCACCCGGTTCGTCTCGCGGGCGTGGTGGGTAAACGCGCCGTAGGGTCCCTCGACGAAGACCCGCGTGCCCGGCTTCAGTCTCGCGACCGAGCCGCTGTGGTCGCCGAGGTCCTTCACGGTGACCCGGATGTAGGGGGGATTGGGCAGCGCGGACAGCGAGTACGGGTGGGCCTGCCACCAGAGGCCCCGCGTAAGGAAGCGCCACTGGAAGAACTGGCCACCCGACACTGCCAACCGCGAGAGCTTCTGGCCCGAGCAGACGATCGAGAAGACGCCGGACACCTCCTCGGTCACCGACACCACTTTCAAGCGGTAGCGGGCGTTGCGGATCAGCGGCAGCGACACTCGGAAGGCCAGCACCGTCAATGCGGCGCCGACCCACGCGGCGATCCAGAAGGTCCGGGACATCGGGTGGTGGAGGAACGCGGCGCCGGTCACGACCTGGTGGGCGAAGGCCAGCGCGAGGGCCAGGTAGGTGTAGAGGTGCACGGCCCACCAGTTCTCGTAGGACTGGCGCTTGCGCACGATGCGGTACGACGTGACGCCGACCATCACGAGGAGTGCGAAGGCGACCATCGAAGCGAGGACGTCGGGGTAGTGCATGACGAAAATGCCCAGTTGTTTCAACGGCCCGACGCCGTCCATCTTGGCGTAGCCCAGGGTCACGAACACGATGTGCAGGGCGATGAAGATGACCGGCCAGCCACCGATGCGACGGTGCCAGCGGACCAATTGGTCTTGACCGACCGCACGTTCGAGCCACGGGATGCGCGCGATGAGAAAGACCATCATCAGCATCAGGTACGAGCCGAGGAAGCCGGTCAACCGTCCGGCCGCGTTGAACCACCCACCCGGCGATGCGAGCGATCCGGGGGTTTCGTTGATCACGACGAGCGCCAGTGTCAGGCCGAATCCCAGGCCACCGAGAGCGCCGAGGGCGTCGGCCACGATCGGCCGGGGGGCGTGGCCGGCGCGACGCGTGCGCGACGGCGCCTTCGTGGTGGCCGAACCGGTGAAGACCGGATGGCGCTGCTTGGAAGACTTGGGCAGGGTCGCGGGGCGAGCAGGTTTCGCCGACGTCGGTGGGCTCGCGGGGCGGAGCTCCGTCGTGGGCGGTGGTGGGTTCACGGCGCAACCCTAGGAAGACTCAGTAATAAATACGGCATAGCAAAGGTAAGAGCAACCTAAAATTCGTCGTCCCGGACGATGCGGTGCGACGACGCGACGGCGCCGGCAGTGACCCCGAGGCGCCCTGACGCGGCTCAAGCCGGGAGGGGCACACCGGTAGGCTCATCGCCATGACGCCCCTCCTCGTCGTGGTCTACCTCGCGTGCACGGCGTGCGCCTTCGCCTGGATCGCGTCGCTCGTCACCGGGGACACCTCGTGGGTCGACCGCAGCTGGTCGATCGTTCCGGTCGTCTACCTCTGGGTGTTCGCCGCCTACGCCCATCTGACGAACGCCCGCCTCGACGTGATGGCAGGCCTCGTCACCGTGTGGGGAGTCCGACTCACCTTCAACTTCGCACGCAAGGGCGGCTATTCCGGTGTCGAGGACTATCGCTGGGAGGTCCTGCGGTCGAGGATGTCGAGATGGCAGTTCCAGCTCTTCAACCTCTTCTTCATTGTGCTCTACCAGAACTTGCTGTTGGTACTGATCGTGCTGCCGGCGCTGACGGCGTACGACAATCGATCGACCGCTTTCGGACCACTTGATGCGGTGCTGGCGATGCTGTTCTTGGGGTGCACGATCGGGGAGACCGTGGCCGATCAGCAGCAGTGGGAGTTCCAGAGTTGGAAGCGCCGCGAGATCGAAGCGGGTCTCTCACCGAGCCCTCGGTTCGTGCAGACGGGAATGTTTCGCTTCTCTCGCCATCCCAACTTCTTCTTCGAACAGGCCCAGTGGTGGATCCTGTGCTTCATCGGCACCGTTGCCGCCGGCTCGGTGCTCCAATGGACGGTCGCGGGACCACTCCTCCTCACTCTGCTCTTCGTCGGCTCAACTTCGTTCACCGAGCAGATCTCGGTGTCTCGCTACCCCGAGTACGAGCAGTTCCAGCGCACCACCTCGGCGATCGTGCCTTGGTTGCGCCGGCCCGAACGCGTTGTCGCCCACGCCGTCGACACCGAGTAGGCAACACCACGGCCGGCCCCGCGTTGTGCTAGACCGACAGCGTTTCGATCGGCCTACGGACACCGATCGATCGAGCAAGGGGCACCGTTGAGCGTGAACGAAGATCAGGACAAGATCGTCGAGGTCAGCCAGGCCGACGGCCTGAGCGAGATCAGCCTGCGCGCCGACCACGTCACCGTGGTCGTCGTCCCCGAGTCCGGAGGGAAGATCCTGCGTCTCATCGACAATGACTCGGGCTTCAACCTCCTCTGGGAGAACCCTCGAGTGCCGGTCGCGAGGACCTACGCCGGCGCCCCGTTCGACGACGTGTGGTGCGGCGGCTGGGATGACGTCTTCCCCACCGACCCGGCCTGTGACGTCGACGGCTCCGCCTATCACGATCACGGCGACCTGTGGATCGCCCCCTGGGCGTGGGATGTCGTACGAGACGACGGGGGTGTCGGCGTCCTTCACCTGAGCCGAGAGAGCGTGTCGTTGCCCTGCAGGGCCGAGAAGTGGATCTCCGTGCGGCGCGACGGCAACTCCGCCTCGGTGCGACTGCGCCTGACCAATCATGGATCGCGCCCCTTCAGCTTCATGTGGAACCAGCACATCGCTCACGCCGTCGGCGACGACTCGAGGGTCCACGTGCCCGCGAGCCGCATGGGCGTGGTTGGCGACCCGCCGTCGCTCGAGCACGATGGAACGGTGGCCTGGCCGGTGCACGCGGGCCGTGACCTGAGCCGACTCGGTCCACCCGACAGTGGTCGATTGGAGTTCCTCTTCGCGCTCGACTTACGTGAGGGGTGGTGCGTGGTCACCCATCCATCACGGAGTCTCGCCGTGAGGATCACCTTCGACAAGGACGTATTCCAGACACCATGGCAGTGGAGGGTGCTCGGAGGATGGCGGGGCCATCACGTCCTGCTCACCGAGCCGTGCACGAGCTTGCCCGGCAGTCTGGCCCAGTCGATCGAGAACGGGAGCGCGGCGATTCTCGAGGCGGGGGCGTCGATCGAGACCGAGGTCAACGTGACCATCGCGAGCGAGTTCGATCGGGACGCCGCGGGCGACGAAGATCCAATCACTTGAGTCGATCGTCACGACTTCTAGGGGGTCTCGCCACGGTCACCGTCGCTTGAATGGATCGTTCGACACCCCGCTCGATCTAGCCATCGACATCGAGGGGACGCATCGAGCCGCCTCCAGTCCGACGCGAAGCGAGTATCACGTCCGACGGCGAACGGACGACCCACACTGGCGCAGGGACCAGGGCGACGCACGGAGGAGGCGTCCTACTTGTCCAATTCTGCGAGCACTTCGCCGATGATCTTGGTCAGCTTGTGGCTGGGGATCGGCTCGCCGCCTTCGGCCTGGGCGACCTCATTGGAGAAGGCCTCGACTGAGTGAACTCCTCCGATGAGCACGTGGCGCAACGCCTCGCCGCTCGCCTCAGGATCGTCCAGTGCTCTCAGAGCCTCGGCGACCTCGTGGACCGGCGACTCGGCGACGTCGTGAACGACCTTCATGGCCTCCTCACGGCCCGTCGCCGTGGAGACCGCGGGCGCCCGATCAGGATTCTGCTCGAGGTCCCATTCGGCCAGCGCCTCGTTGTACCCGCCCTCGCCGGGGTGCAGCACTCGAGTGGTCGGCGCGTTCGCTTGGGTCGCTGCCTCGCCGGTCGAGGATTCCGAAACGTCGTCGCCGTCGTGATGGCGGACCTCGGGAATCGGCACCTCGAGGCTTCCGTCGGGATTGCGGACGATGTTCATGGTCGCTCCTCGAGCATCAACTGGTGCTCCTGTGCCATAGCCGAGGTGGCGTCGAGAGCGCGGCGGAGAGAATCCTTCGCCAGACCTACGCGGTGAGAGTACGCCGTGAGATCACTCAATGGCTTTCGAAACAATCGTAGTTGTCGCCCCCGAAAACGATTTGGTGCCTTCGCGCCCAATGAAGTGGCGACCGCGCGCAGCGGTTGTCCAGACGAGCCCGCGTCCGAGGTGCCCGCAACCGACCTGGTCAGCACGGATTGCGCACAGCGGGCGAAGTGAATATCGTCACGTCCGTGACCTTTCGCGGCTGGCCCGAAGAGGCTCTCGCCTTCTACCGCGGACTCGAGAGCGACAACTCCAAGACGTACTGGACCGCGAACAAGCCCGTCTACGAGGCCAACGTCCTCGCTCCAATGACCGCGCTGTTAGACGAGCTAGCTCCGGAGTTCGGTCTTGGCAAGATCTTCCGTCCAAATCGCGACATCCGGTTCAGCGCGGACAAATCGCCGTACAAGACGGCAATCGGAGCGCTGCTCAAGCGGGGCGGCTATGTCCAACTCTCCGCCAAAGGGCTCGCCGTGGGATCCGGCTACCACCACCTTGAGTCGGATCAGCTGGCCAAGTTTCGCGACGCGGTGGCGCACGAGGTCAGCGGCCCGGAGTTGGTCGCGGTGCTAAATACGCTGAAGGCCAAACACATCGGGATCTACGCGGGCGAAGAGTTAAAGACTGCTCCTCGCGGCTTTCCGAAGGATCACCCTCGCGTCGATCTGCTTCGCAGGAAGGACCTCGCCGCGTGGCGCCAGTGGGATCCGGCGCCCTGGCTAACCAGCGTCGCGGCGAAGGCCCGCGTGGTGGAGTTCCTCCGGAACTCCAAACCACTGAACGACTGGCTCCTCGTCCACGTCGGACCGACCTCCGCGGGTCGTGGGCGTTAAGGCCGACCAAGCACCGAAGGCGACGTCCTAGGCGGTCGACAGTGGTATCGAGCCGAAGAGCTGAGAGCACGTTCGCAGCGCCATCACATCAATCGCCTTGGATACACTGAGCCTCTCGGCGACCTCACCGGTCGCCTTCGGATCGGGAGGCGTGGCGACGGACACTCCAGACGGCTCAGGCATCGAAGAGGAGTTCGGCACGCTCGTCCGCTCCGGTGTTGCCGACGCTGTCCTCTCGAGCGCGTCGCGCGGCGGAGCCACCCACGCCGAGTGCCGCTTGGAGCAGGTGCGCGACGCCTCGCTCCGGATCCGCGATCGCCATTTTGAAGGAGGCAGTGACGTCACGAGCCGCGGACTCGCCGTGCGCGTCCTGGTCGACGGCACCTGGGGCTTCGCCTCGACGACGTCGACGGACGTCGACGCGGCCCGTGTCGCGACCGAGAACGCCCTGACCCTCGCGCGGGCGGCTCGGGCGGACACCCACGAACGCGTCGAGCTGGCCCCCGAGCCGGTCCACGCCGGTACGTGGATCTCTGACTACGAAGTGAACCCCTTCGACGTGCCGGACGCCACGAAGGTCGCCCTCTTGACCGGATGGACCGACCGCCTTCTGGCCGAGTCCGGGGTCAGCCACGCTGACGCGTCGGCGACTTGGGTGTTGGAGAACAAGTTCTACGCCGACCTCTCGGGCACCACGACGCTCCAACAGCGCGTCCGAGTCCACCCCCAGGTCACCGCGATCTCCATCGACGCTGCGAGTGGCGCCTTCGAAACCATGCGGACCCTGGCGCCGCCGGTCGGTCGCGGCTGGGAGTACCTCGAGGGCACCGGCTGGGACTGGAACGACGAGTTGGGCCGACTGCCCGGACTCTTGGCCGAGAAGCTTTGCGCGCCCTCAGTGGTGGCCGGTCCGACCGACCTGGTCATAGACCCCTCCAACCTCTGGCTGACGATCCACGAGTCCATCGGCCACGCCACCGAGCTCGACCGGGTGCTCGGCTACGAAGCCGCCTACGCCGGCACGTCCTTCGCCAAGTTCCCGTTGCTCGGGCGGCTGCAGTACGGGTCGACGTGCATGAACGTCACCGGGGACCGAGTGACGCAGCACGGACTCGCCACCGTTGGCTTTGACGACGAGGGCGTCGAGGCCCAGTCCTGGGACCTCATCCGGGACGGAGTCCTCGTGGGGTACCAGCTCAACCGTGACATGGCGCAGCGCCAGGGCCTCGGTCGTTCGAACGGCTGCGCCTTCGCCGACAGCTCGTCGCACGTTCCGCTCCAGCGCATGGCCAACGTGTCGCTGCAGCCGGCGACGGACGGCACCTCGACCGCCGAGTTGATCGCCCGCGTTGAGGACGGGCTGTACATCCTGGGTGACAAGAGCTGGTCGATTGACATGCAGCGCTACAACTTCCAGTTCACCGGACAGCGCTTCTACCGGATCCGCCACGGCGAGCTGGCGGGACAGGTGAAGGACGTCGTCTATCAGGGGATGACGACCGGCTTCTGGGGTTCTATGGAGGCAATCGGCGGACACGGCACCTACGTGCTCGGCGGGGCGATGAACTGCGGCAAGGGTCAGCCCGGCCAGATCGCGGTGGTCAGTCACGGCTGTCCGTCAGCCCTCTTTCGCTCCGTGCGCGTGCTCAACGCGACCCAAGAGGGCCGGGCGTGACGACGAACCGAGCGGCCGAGACGGTCGAACGTGCGCTGGCGGCCAGCACCTCGAGTGACTGCGTCGTGCTCGTCGAGGAGGTCTCGTCGGCGAACCTGCGCTGGGCCAACAACACCCTCACCACCAACGGCTTCACAGTGCAACTGCGCGCCACGGTCATCGCCGTGGTGGACGGTGCGGCGGCCACCGTTCGACGTGAGGGCGTGACCACCGAATCGGTGGGCGATCTCGTCGCCCTCGCCGATCACGCGGCACGCCTCGCACCACGCGCCGAGGACGCCACCGCCCTGGTCGAAGGGTCGTGCGACCTTACCTGGGGCGAGGAGACCGAGTCTCTCGACGTCGCTACCCTCGCAGCGCTGTTGGAGCCGCTCGAAGGAGCCATCGACGCCGTGCGCTCGCGCGACGAGCTGCTGTTCGGCTACGCCGAGCAGGAACTGGCCACGACCCACGTGGGGACTTCGAGGGGACTTCGGGCCCGCTCGGTGGTGCCGACCGGACGAATCGAACTGAACTCGAAGTCGAGCGACATGGAGCGCTCGGCCTGGTGGTCTCAGTCGCTCGACCTCCGCCACGCTCCCGACCTTCGAGGCGCCGTCGACGAGCTCTCGGTGCGGCTCGACTGGCAGCGACGCCGGCTCGACCTCGCCGCCGGACACTACGACACCCTCCTGCCACCCAACGCAGTGGCCGACTTCATGACGTTCCTCTACCGCACCGCTTCAGCGCTCGACGCCGTCGAAGGTCGAACCGTGTTTCGCGGGTCCGGTGGAGGCACCCGTCTCGGCGAACGATTGACTGACGTTTCCGTATCGATGACCAGCGACCCGAACGACCCGCTAGACGCCAGCATGCGCTGCTCCCCGGTAGTTCTGGCCTTCGAGTCTGACGCGATGTCGTCGGTCTTCGACAACGGCCTAGCTCTGTCGCCCACCTCGTGGATCACCGACGGCACGCTCACCGGCCTAGTCCAGACCCGTCACTCGGCGACATTGACCGGACTCGCCTGCACCCCCTTTGTGGACAACCTCCGCCTCACCGTCGCCGAGCCGAGCGCGACATCGTCCGAGGAGCTCGTCGGGACTCTCGGGCGTGGGCTGCTCGCGACGAGCCTCTGGTACATGCGCGTCGTCGACCCCCAGACTCTTCTCTTGACCGGTCTCACGCGTGACGGCCTCTATATGGTCGAAGGGGGCGAGGTGACCGGATCGGTGAACAACTTCCGGTTCAACGAGAGTCCCGTCGAGCTAATCGCGCGGATTATCGGCTCGACACCCACCGGACGTGCGACCTCACGCGAGTTCGCCAAGTACTTTAATCGCACGGCGATGCCCTCGCTCGTGATTGAAGGCTTCAATATGTCCTCGGTGAGCCAGGCTCAGTAGCCACTCCATGAATGCGGCGCCGACACGACGCAAGTCGAGGCCGGCGGCGGGCCGGTGTCAAGGGTCAGCTGTTGTTGTGTCAGGCGTCAGGTGTTGTTGTGTCCAGCATCAACTGATGGTCCGATGTCAACCATCAGGCGTTGCAACACACTGAGCAGTAGGGCCGGTGGGGATCGAACCCACGACCGAGGGATTATGAGGTGGGAGCATTCGGTCGGACTGGTCTGGTGGCGTCGGACTGGTCCGAGAATCACTGAAAGGTTTGCCCGGTGATGTCGGATTCGTCCGGTGGTGTCGGATTGGTATGTGGGATAAAACGTGGGATTTTCGATTTTCCATCCTCGGGTCCGTACTACTCGTTGTCTTCCCAGCGGCGCACTCCCCTACCCATTTGCCTTGCAACTCTG
>JANXWA010000031.1 GCA_025351385.1 Acidimicrobiales bacterium
CGAACGGCGCCCGCGTCTCCCCCGGACCACCGAGCCCCACTTGGCAGAGGAGATGACATGACCGAGCAACTTGACGCCACCACCACCGCGGTGCGTGTACGCAATGTCTCCAAGTCATTCAACGGCATCACCGTATTGAGCGATGTCTCGCTCGACATCCAGCGGGGCGAGATCGTCGGGCTCATTGGTCAGAACGGCAGTGGCAAGTCGACGCTCATCAAGGTGCTCTCTGGATTCCACCCTCCCGACGATGGTGCCGAGGTCTACGTCGGAGACCGGGACGTCACCCGCTCGCTCTACGAGGGGCCCTCGTCGACGGGCCTCGCATTCATCCACCAGGACTTGGCGTTGATCCAGTCGCTGACGATCCTGGAGAACCTCCGGATCAAGCAGTTCGCCATTGGACTCGGCCACCGGATCAAGTGGAAGACGGAAGAGCAAGAGGTGCGTCGGATCCTCTCGATCGTCGGCCTGGACGTCTCGCCTCGCACGAAGGTCTCCGATCTGACCGTCACTGAACGCGCGCTCGTCGTCATCGCTCGAGGTCTCGCGGACATCGAGGCCGGAGAGAGTCTCGAGTCCCGGTTGCTCGTTCTGGACGAGCCCACCGCGTACCTGCCCAAGAGTGGTGTCGAGCGGTTGTTCGGTGTGCTGCGACGTCTCTCGGAGGAGGGTATCAGCGTCCTGTTCGTCTCGCACCGCCTGGATGAGGTCCTCGAGTTCTGCTCTCGAGCGGTCATCCTGCGAGCGGGTCGTTTGGTGGCGGATATTCCGACCGAGAATCAAACGGAGCGTGACCTCATCAAACTTATGCTCGGTCGGCCACCCGAGGACATGTACCCCGACTACATCGAGCCGATCGGCACCCCGGTCCTCTCGGTCGTCGGACTGACCGGCGAGGAGGTCTCGGAGGCGACCTTCATTGGCAACGCCGGCGAGATCATCGGCTTCGTCGGACTGCCGGGCAGCGGCTACGACAAGATCTCGTACCTGATCGCCGGCGCGCTGAGGGCCGTGTCAGGTTCGGTGGAGCTGCACGGCGACCAGGTGGACGCGTCGAAGGTCAATAGCCGTAAGGCGATCGCGAAGGGAATCGTGCTGCTTCCCGCCGACCGGAAGGGTTCCAGCGGCGCGACCGGTCTCAAGGTGATCGAGAACATGACGATCCCCAATATCGCCTCATTCACACGTCTCGGCAGGTTCATCCACCATCGCCGTGAGCGTTCCGTCGTGAACGAGCAGATCGAGCACTTCGGCGTGTCCCCCCGCCGCAGCGACGCGCTTCTCTCGACACTGAGCGGCGGCAACCAGCAGAAGGTCTTGATCGGCAAGTGGGTCATTGGCGAGCCGTCCGTGCTCGTCCTTCACGAACCGACACAGGGCGTCGACGTGGGCGCCAAGCGCGACGTGTTCCATCACCTCACAGCATTGGCGAAGGCGGGAGCCCTGATTCTCATCAGTTCGGTTGAGTACGACGACCTCGCCAGCCTCTGCACCCGAGTGCACGTGATGTCTGGCGGCAGGATCATACGGACGATCGAACGCGAAGAGTTGAACGCTCACGAGCTTGCTGCCGCGGTCTACGCACGATGACGCCACCGGTCGCTTCCACCCACGGTGGCCCACTCACGATGGTCGAGAAGATCTGGAACCGTCAGGCGATCGTGCGCGGAGACGACCAGCCCGACCTTCTCTACATCGACATGCACTTCGTGCACGAGGTCTCGAGCCCTCAGGCGTTCGATGGTCTCCGCGCGAAGGGGCGAAGCGTCCGACGACCGGATCTCACGATCGCCACCGAAGATCACAATGTCCCGACCGACACCCTCGAGCTGCGCGAACCGACTGGCCGGCTGCAGGTCCAAACGATGCGGCGCAACTGTCTGGAGTTCGGCGTCACGCTCTACCGGCTGGGCGACGAGGGCCAGGGGATTGTTCACGTCATCGGCCCGGAGACTGGTCTGACCCAGCCGGGAATGGTGATGGTCTGTGGCGACAGCCACACGAGCACGCACGGGGCCCTCGGCGCGCTGGCCTTTGGCATCGGTACCAGCGAGGTTGAGCACGTCTTGGCGACCCAGACGTTGCCTCAGCAGAGGCCCCGCACAATGGTCGTGACCGTGACCGGTCGGCTTCCCCTCGGGGTGTCGGCGAAGGACTTGGCATTGGTGCTCATCGCCCGCGTCGGAACAGGGGGCGGCCAGGGATTCGTCGTCGAGTACCGGGGCGAGGCGATCACTGCGCTGTCGATCGAGGAACGCATGACCCTTTGCAACATGTCGATCGAGTGGGGCGCGAGAGCTGGATTGGTCGGGCCCGATCAGACGACCTTCGCCTACCTACGTGGGCGGCGCTTCGCGCCGTCGGACGAGCTCTGGGCCGAAGCGCAGGAGTACTGGCACTCCCTGAGAACGGACGAAGGTGCAACCTTCGACGAGGAGATCGAGCTGGACGCCTCGTCGGTGGTCCCCTTCGTGACGTGGGGCACGAATCCGGGCCAGGGCGTAGCCCTGAGTGACGTGGTGCCGTCACCCGATGAGTTCACCGACCCGGAGGAACGCTCAGCCGCCCAACGCGCACTCTCGTACATGGACCTCACTCCGGGAACCCGAATGCGCGACGTCGTCGTCGACACCGTCTTCATCGGGTCCTGCACCAACGGCCGGATCGAGGACCTTCGCGCGGCGGCGGAGGTCCTCCGGGGCAGAAGGGTCGCTGACGGCGTTCGCCTGCTCATCGTGCCGGGCTCTATGGCCGTGAAGCGCCAGGCCGAAGAGGAGGGCCTCGACGAGGTATTCGTGGCGGCCGGCGCACAGTGGAGGGGGGCGGGCTGCTCGATGTGCATCGGGATGAACCCTGACATCGTTGGCCCGGGCGAACGGACCGCATCCACGTCGAACCGGAACTTCGAAGGGCGCCAAGGCCCCGGCGCACGCACCCATCTCGTCTCGCCCGCGGTGGCGGCGGCGACGGCCGTCGTGGGGCGACTGTCGGCGCCGGCCGACATTGACGCCGAGAAGGTTCCCACGCCAGTGAGTGCGGCGAGGCCGTGAGGATCACCGGTGCGGTTCTGGAGACCCTGGGAACCCCGACCCCCTTCGTTCAGTCGCAGCCGTTGGTGATCCGCGAACTGGACCTGGACGAGCCCGGTCGAAATGAGATCGTGGTTCGAATCGAGGCTGCGGGCATATGCCACTCCGATCTCTCGGTCGTCACGGGGGTACGTCCGCGACCGATTCCGATGCTGTTGGGCCACGAGGCCGCCGGCATTGTCGAGACCCTGGGGCTTGACGTGAATGATCTGACGGTCGGGCAGCGTGTGGTCATGTCATTCCTCCCGCGATGTGAGCATTGCGCCGCCTGCGCGACCAACGGCAGGACTCCGTGCGAACCGGGCAGCGTCGCGAACGCCGAGGGTCGGCTGTTCGACGGCGCGTGGCGGATCCACGATGGTGAGCGACTCATCAACCACCACCTTGGCGTCTCGGCCTTCGCCAACTACGCGGTCGTCGATCGGCGTTCGGTCGTGCCCGTCGCCAGTGACGTTCCGGCGCAGGTCGCTGCGTTGATGGGTTGCGCGGTCTTGACCGGCGGTGGTGCCGTGATCAACGCCGGGCAAGTTCAGTCGGGCGAAACGCTGCTCGTCGTCGGCTTGGGCGGCGTCGGGATGGCGGCCCTCCTCGTGGGCCTCGCCCACGAGGGCGTTCGGGTCACCGGAATCGACGCGAACGCCGAGAAGTTGGTGCTGGCCAAAGAGCTCGGCGCCCACGATGCCTACACCCCAAGCGAGGCCCTGGAGCTAGGAGTGAAGGCGGACGTGGTCATCGAGGCCGTCGGTCGGTCAGTCGCCTTCGAGAGTGCGGTGGCATTGACCGCGCCGGGCGGTCGGACGGTGGTCGTCGGACTCCCCGCTCCTGACGACCTGGCCAGCTTCTCGCCACTGCGACTGGTCGCAGAAGGTCGATCGGTCATCGGAAGCTATCTGGGCAACTGCGTCCCCGCGCGCGACATCCCCGTCTTCGTCGACATGTGGCGAGCTGGCCGTCTTCCGGTCGAACGTCTCGTCAGTTCGCAGATCGATCTGCACGACATCAACGCCGCGTTCGACGTTCTCGAGCGCGGTGACGCCCTGCGCCAGGTCATTGTCTTCGGCCCGTCAGCTGACTCGACCCAATCAACAGTTCGTGACATCACCAGCGCAGCACGATCGCAAATCAAAGGACAGACAGATGAATAGTGCAAACACCCTTCGCCAACTTCTCGGGCGTGAAGACCAGTCGCTCGTGGTGCCGGGTGCGGGGACGCCATTGGAGGCGCTGGCGATTGAGAGCACCGGCTTCGACGCCATCTACCTGAGCGGCTACGCGATCGCCGCCTGGCGTCACGGCCTTCCGGACATCGGACTACTAGGGGCGGGCGAACTGCTCGACGCGTTGACGGCGATTCTTCGGGTGACGAGCCTGCCCGTGATCGTCGACGCCGACACCGGATACGGCGACGTCACGACGGTGTACGCGAACGTCAGGCTGCTCGAAGCGGCGGGGGCTGCCGCCATTCAGATCGAGGACCAGGTGTGGCCCAAGAAGTGCGGCCACATGGTGGGCAAGGAGGTCATTGACGCTGATGACGCGGTCCGCAAGGTCGCAAGCGCGGTCGAGGCCCGTCGCGATCCGAGCACTGTCATCATCGCGCGAACCGACGCGCTGGCGCCACGAGGGATCGACGAGGCCATCGGACGCGGGAAGCGCTTTCACGATGTTGGGGCTGACATGGTCTTCATCGACGCACCGGCGTCAGTGGAGGACCTCGCCCAGATCGGATCGTCCATCCCCGGCCTATTGATGGCGAACGTCAGCGAGGGCGGTCGGACGCCGTCACTGCCGACCCAGGAGTTCCACGAGCTGGGCTTCCAGATGGTCATCTATCCGACGACGCCACTCCGGATCGCCGCAAAGGCGATCAAGGAATTCATGGTCGATCTGCACCGCAACGGCGACGCGCGCACGTGGCGTGAGCGTATGTACGGGCTCGACGAGTTGAACGAATTGGTCGGCCTCGAGCACTACCTGGCTGTTGGCGATCGGGAGTCTGCCCGACGTGTGTAGGACTGCTCGCCTCGGCGCGAATCACGGGTCTTCGAGGCCCGTCCTCTCCGGTTGGAGCACGACGCGCGAGTCCCAAGTGCGAGGGCGAACGAGATGAAGCCGTTCGTCGTCCATGAGGGCATCGGCGCACCACTGCGGATGAGCAACGTCGACACCGATCAGATCCTGCCGTCGAGGTTCCTCAAGCGGGTGACCCGCTCGGGCTTCGGTGACGGCCTCTTCATTGGGTGGCGCGAGTCGCCCGACTTCGTGCTCAATCGACCGGCGTACACCCACGCCACCGTCCTGGTCGCCGGAACGGACTTCGGCATCGGCTCGTCGCGCGAAGCGGCCGTGTGGGCATTGCAGGACTACGGATTCCGGGCTGTCATTGCCCCTCGCTTCGGCGACATCTTTCGTACGAACGCCGGCAAATCCGGACTGGTCGCCGTTGAACTCGCCGAATCGAAGGTCGAGCGGCTCTGGGACTACTGCGAACTGAATCCGGGAGCCACAATCACGATCGACCTCGAAGCACGCACCGTCATGGCGGGAGACGACATCAAGGAGAGCTTCATGATCGACGACTACCTGCGCCGGCGCCTACTCAACGGACTCGACGAAATCGCAATCACCCTCACGTCCGGCGATGCCATTGCGGCCTTCGAATCCGAACGGCCCCGGATCAAGCCCCGAGTCTTCGAGTCCTAGGTCCGAGACAGTGAATCGGGGTAGTCCGCGGCAGGGAACCAACCGGCCCGGCCAAGGAGCGCCGGGGTCGGGATGTCCAGCCTTCCGGTGATGAAGTTGGACGCCTCAATCAGACGGTCAAAGTCGAGTCCCGTTGTCGAGCCACTGCGCTCGAGAAGGTAGTGGAGGTCCTCGGTCGCGATGTTGCCGGTGGCGTTGGGAGAGAAAGGGCACCCACCGATGCCGCCGGAGCTGGAGTCGAGCGCACTCACGCCGAGCTCGAGCGCTGCGAACGCGTTGGCGTAGCCGGTGTTTCGAGTGTTGTGGAGGTGCAGGCGGACGGGCTTGCTGGTGATCTCCATCGTCGTCGAGACCAGTCGCTTCACGTCAGCGGGTGTGCCGACGCCGATCGTGTCAGCCAGAGCAATCTCGTCGACGTTCAGATCGGAGACGACGCGAACGATGTCGGCAACCTGTTTGGTCGGGACCTCGCCTTCGAACGGGCAGCCGAAGGCCGCGCCGATCGTGACGCTCACGGCCAGGCCGGCGTCCGAGGCGCGCTGGGTCATTGCGTCCAGTCCGTCGAGCGCGACCTTCACCGACATGCCTTGGTTGCGTTGACTGAAGGTTTCGCTGGCCACCACTACGATATTGGCCTCATTGACACCCGACGCGATCGCTCGGTTCAGCCCGCGTTCGTTCATCACGAGTCCGATGTAGCTGACGGAGTCTCGTCGGGGCACGCCGGCCATGACCGCCTCGGCGTCAGCCATCTGGGGCACGCGATCCGGGCGGGCGAAACTGACGGCCTCGATTCGTGACAGGCCGGCCTCCACCAACAGTTCGATGTAGGAGATCTTGTCCTGGGTCGCGACGACACGCTTCTCGTTTTGCAGACCGTCACGGGGACCAACTTCAATGATCCTCATGTGTCCCCTTCCGCATTCGCGAACCGTCATGTGCACGATTCTATGTAATTTCTAGGCAGTTGAATGAGCCGCCGATTTCATTTCTGTCAATCTAAGGCATTTAACGATCCGGAGTGGCGACAGGGATTCAGAAGAGGGCGAGATTGTATGCAAAACACGGAATCGGCTGTGGGTTGAGCCTTTGTGCGCCCGGGTCCAACAACTCCAATTCTGTCCACTCAATCCGGGTTGGTGACACGTTTACGCCGTACTCGGGTTGGTCTTCCGGCGTACTCGAGCTGCGATTCTCCGACGGTCCGCCCTCCCTTCGGTTGGATGGGGAGGAGTGACGGAGGGTTGGCCTTGGTAATTGCGCGGATCAATTGCGTTGGTCCGTCTACATGAGATGGACGTGGGAACTTCTGCCGAAACATGCCGTCTGAGGAGAGACTCGGTAGTTCGAATCGTCGCAGACGATCTGTTGCTGGCTTCAATTGAATGTCATCTCGGTTCCACTGACAGACCATCAAGCTGATTGAATTCGCGAGCCCTCTACGGTCGGCACCGACGTGGCGACGGAGAGCGAACGGCGATGCACCGCAAGTTCTCTCTTCGAAATAGGTGGAAAGTCAGAGCACCACTCATCTCTACGGACCGAATGACAGTGGTTTTGGGCTGGATTTGTGGAGCGTGAGGACGCGGAGATAATCGCAACGCAGAATCGTCGAACTTCGGTAACCACGCAAGGGCTGACAGGGGAGCTTGGTGTCGGCAAGTGCGGGGACTTCAGAGTTCGATCAGTGGACTCCGGGAGCGGCGTATCACGTCTGCGTCATGACATCGACTCACTGTCACGTCTCTCGAGGTGCCACCGCACCTCTCACCCATTCAATGGTCGCGCGATGAACCTTCACGCCCACATTCTCGTAGTAGTCAAGGAGAGGTAAGCAAGTCATGAAGAAAAGCTTCAGGATCTCAGTCCCACTGCTTATGCTGGTTGCTTTCGCAGCGCCACTATTCAATGCGGGGATTGCGTCGGCCGCGACTGCGGCGAGTGTGTCGATACAGTCACCCGATCCGACACCTTTCAACACTTCAGCTGTGTACACGGTGTCGTGGTCCGGTGGTTTGGGCACCGGCGACTACGTGTCGCTGTCGGCGTCCGGCCTCCCAGCAGGCGCATCGTTCAGCGATTCGTTGGATGGTTGTGTCGCCGAGGACGGAAGTGGCAACGCCTCGTTCGCGAACGCCACGGTCACTACCGGCACTACGGCACCGGGGTCGAACTCCTTCTCCGCGGACGTGACTGAATTCAGCAACTCCAGTTGCTCGACGCCGACAGGAGCCACCGCGTCCGGCGCTGCATCTCTCGACGTATCGATCGCCGACCAGACAATCACCGCCCCGGCCCCGCCGAGCGGCCCGTGGTCCTCGACCCTCGCGGTCGGCGCCACGGCCACGTCGGGCCTCACCGTCACCTACAGCATCGACCCGTCCTCGACGGCGACGGGCTGCGCGGTCAACGGCGCGGGCACGGTCTCGGCCAACTCGACGGGCACCTGCGTGGTCCTGCTCGACCAGGCCGGTGACGCCAACTGGAACGCCGCACCCCAGGTGAGCGTGACCGCCGCCTTCACCGCGGCCGACCAGACGATCACCGTGACCGTCTCCCAGACGTCGGTTCCTTGGACGAGCACCGTGACTGTCGGTAGCACCGGATCGCACGGTACAGGCGCCATCACCTTGAGCCTTGACACGGGCAGCAACGGTCACACGTCAAGTGGGGTCTGCTCACTCGTGGGCGGGACGCTCAGTGCGTCAGGTCCGGGCACGTGTTACGTGTTTGCCTCCATCGCCGCGGGAGGAGGCTACAACGCGGCGAAGTCGGCGGATGCGACCGTCACATTTACCGCGACTGGAAAGAAGTCCAAGACGGAGCTCGACCTCGCTCCCTCTGTTGTCGTGACCGGCAACGAGAACAGCGTGGTCCTCGTGGCCGAGGTGACTGGTTGGAGCGGCCACGTCGCACCGACCGGCACGGTCACCTTCCCGTACGGATCGACCATCCTCTGCACGTCGACTCTGTCGTCGGGCGGCGGTCACACCATGGTCGCGACCTGCGGCCTCTCGAACGGCCAGCTCCCGGTCGGGACATACACCATCACCGCGACCTACTCGGGCGACTCGAACTTCGCGGGGTCAACGTCGAATCCTGAGACCTTGACGGTCGTGAGTCAGATCACGGGCTGTGGTGACGGGCACGGACACGACGGCCACGGTTCGAATGACTGCCACCACGGTGGTGGCGGTGACGGTGGCCACGGTGGGGGCCGTGAGCACGGCCATTCCAACGGCGATGGCCAGGGGTTCCGACGGGACTCATGAGTTGACGGGGTGACGTGCGAAGCCACTGCGCTTCGCACGTCACCCCGACTTCGCTGAATCACTTTGAGTGGACGGTGACGTTTCGCTACCGAGTATGTAAATGATGTCGGCGGTAGTGGCCGTCTCACCGAGCCGCGGGAAGATGCGCTGCACGCTGTTCTCGTGTGCGGAGGTGTCGGTGTCGGTCATGGCGTCAGTCGCCAACACGACGTGATAGCCGAGCTCGTGCGCCGAACGCGCCGTCGATTCGACGCCAATGCTGGTCGAGATTCCACAGAGCACGACCTGGGTGACCCCGAGCCCGCGAAGCTGTGCGTCCAACGTCGTTCCCGTGAACGAACCCCAACGCTGCTTGGTGATTCGTAGGTCGCTCGACTGGGCGTCAAGCTCGTCGATCAGTTCAGCCCAGTCCGGTGGCGGAGCGAAGGCCGGTCGCGCCCGGTCAATGCGTCCCGGAGCGCCCCCGGTCACGTTGACGAGGACGACGGGAAGGCCGCGTATTCGAAACGCGGCGGCCAGCCGCGTGGCGTTCTGCACGACGCCTTCGATGAAGTGGACGGTCGGTCGTCCGACGATCCCCCTCTGGAGGTCGACCACGATGAGCGCCGACGTCGGGTCTAGAGTGGTCAGGGCCATTGCACCTCGTCTCGGGCCACCGCGCGTCTCACTCTTTTCGTGACTGACCTACGCGCAGGGATTATTGTCGATTGTAGAGATTGGCGGTCAAGAGCCTCGAAATGAAACGTTCACCCTTGAATCAGTTGTTGTTCGTCGTCGGCGAGCGGGTCACTCGATGACCTCACCGACCGACTCCGGCGTTCGGAGCCTCCCGTGGCTCATCCAGGGGGGCATGGGCATCGCCATCTCGAATTGGACGCTCGCTCGCGCGGTCTCTAAGGCCGGTCAGCTGGGCGTCGTCTCGGGCACCGGGATTGAGACTGTCTTCGTGCGTCGCCTGCAGGACGACGGCGTCGACGCCGAACTACAGGCGGTCCTCGACGCGTTCCCGCTCCCGACGGTCGTCACCGACGTGTTGGCGAAGTTCAACCCGTCACGTCGCGGTGGTCCGGACCTCCCCTACCGGGTCGTGCCGATGTCGACACACCGCAACGTGCAGTCCTCTCAGGACCTGCTCGTACTGGCCTCGTACGTGGAAGTGGCGCTCGCGAAAGCCGGCCACGGAGGCGTGGTCGGGATCAACCTGCTGACAAAGGTGCAGATCCCGACAGTGCCGACGCTGTTCGGTGCGATGCTCGCCGGCGTCGACTACGTATTGATGGGCGCGGGCATCCCGGTCCACATCCCGGGAATCCTCGATCAACTGGCCCGTGGAGAGGTCGTCGAGACGGCACTCATCATGGAGGGCGCCGCGGAGAAGGAACAGGTGCCGAACCTTCGATTCGACCCGCGCCGCTTTCTCACGGAGAGATCGCTGAAGCGCCCAGATTTTCTCGCAATCGTGTCCTCGCACGTGCTCGCTGGCGCGATGATGAAGCGCAGCAGCGGCCAGGTGAACGGCCTCGTCGTCGAGGCGCCGATCGCCGGCGGGCACAACGCCCCGCCGCGGGGTGCGATGTCGGTCGACGACGAGGGCAACCCCATCTACGGTGAGCGCGACCAGGTTGACTTTTCGGTGCTGCGCGACCTCGGCGTCCCGTTCTGGGTCGCCGGGGGGATCACGATGCCCGAGCGCGTCCGCGAAGCAATGGCGCTGGGTGCGACCGGCGTCCAAGTCGGCACGCTCTTCGCGTACTGCCACGAGTCGGGACTCGAGAGCAGCCTGAAGGGCTCCGTGCTCGTTGCAGTACAGAGCGAGTCGGTCCACGTGAAGACCTCGACGAGTGCGAGTTCGACCGGTTATCCGTTCAAGGTCGCTTCAATCGAGGGGACCCTCTCCGAAGCCGACGTCTACGGCGAGCGGGCGCGCATCTGTGACCTGGGCTACCTGCGTGAGGCGTACCTGAAGGACGACGGCAGTGTCGGATACCGCTGCCCGTCTGAGCCGGTGGAGATCTTTCTCAAGAAGGGTGGTGCGCTCGAGGACACCGTCGACCGGGTCTGCCTGTGCAACGCCCTAATGGCGACGGCCGGCTACGGGCAGATCCGCTCGAAGGGCGAGCGCGAGCTGCCGATAGTCACCAGCGGCGACTGCACCAACGAATTGGCCATCCTCCTGCGCGGTCGTCGCGACTACCACGCCACCGACGTCATTGAGTTCCTCAAGACCGGTCTTGTCGCTTCATCAGGCCCGTCGAGCGAGCACGCCGGGTCGAGCGCCGAGGTCGACGCGTAGGGCGAGGCAGCGCCGATTCCTCAGGCCATCGTTGAGACGCGATCCAGTTTCGAGTCTATGGTTCAACTTATTCACAATCGTTGAGCGGTCGATGCGGCCGCAGTCGAAGGGAGCAGGATGGCCGACCTAGTGAGAGCAGCCCTGGTGCAAGCGGCGTGGACCGGTGACAAGGAAACGATGATCGAGCTCCACGAGCGCCACGCCCGTGACGCGGCCGCTCAGGGCGTCCAGGTCATCTGCTTTCAGGAGCTCTTCTACGGGCCCTACTTCTGTCAGGTGCAAGACGCCGCCTACTACGACTACGCCGAGGCCGTCCCCGAGGGCCCGACGGTCCAGCGCTTTATGGCGCTGGCCCAAGAGCTTCAGATGGTGATGGTCCTGCCGGTCTACGAGATGGAGCAGGAGGGCGTGCTCTACAACACCGCAGCGGTGATCGACGCTGACGGCACGTATCTCGGCAAGTACCGCAAGACTCACATCCCCCAGGTGAGCGGCTTCTGGGAGAAGTTCTACTTCCGCCCCGGAAACCTCGGCTACCCGGTCTTCGACACGGCCGTCGGGCGTATCGGCGTGTACATCTGCTACGACCGGCACTTCCCCGAGGGTTGGCGGGCCCTCGGTCTCGCCGGCGCCAAGATCGTCTTCAACCCGTCGGCGACGAGTCGCGGGCTGTCGGCCTACCTCTGGCAACTCGAGCAGCCGGCGTCGGCCGTCGCCAACGAGTACTTCGTCGGGGCGATCAATCGCGTGGGTGTCGAGGAGCTCGGCACGAACGACTTCTACGGTCAGAGCTACTTCGTGAGTCCGCGGGGCCAGTTCGTCGGCGACGTCGCGAGCACGACGGGCGACGAGCTGATAGTTCGTGACCTCGACATGGATCTGTTGAAAGAGGTCCGCGACCAATGGGCCTTCTACCGTGACCGGCGGCCCGACATGTACTGGTCGCTGGCCGAGGACTGAGCGGATGGCTCGGATACTCATCACCGGTGGCGAGGTCCTGTCGGCGACGGGGTCGCAGGCGGCCGATGTGCTGGTCGACGGCGACGAGATCGCGGCCTTGGTGACGCCAGGGCACTTCGCCTCGATGGCCGCGACGTGCGAACGCGTCATCGACGCGAAGGGCAAGTACGTGCTGCCCGGCGGCGTTGACGTCCACACCCACATGGAGCTGCCCTTCGGCGGCACCGCCGCGTCGGACACCTTCGAGACGGGCACCATCGCCGCGGCCTTCGGCGGCACGACCTCGATCATTGACTTCGCGGTCCAGCGAACGGGTGAGGACGTCCACGACGGTCTCGCGGCATGGCACCAGAAGGCAGACGGCAACTGCGCAATCGACTACGGCTTCCACCAGATCATCGGCGGGGTCGACGACGCCGCCCTGAAGGCGATGGCCGACCTTACGAAGAACGAGGGTGTCACCAGCTTCAAGCTGTTCATGGCCTACCCCGGGGTCTTCTACTCGGATGACGGTCAGATTCTGCGGGCCATGCAGACCGCGTCCGAGCTCGGCGCGACCATCATGATGCACGCCGAGAACGGCCCGGCCATTGACGTGCTCGTCGCCCAGGCCCTGGCCCGTGGCGAGACTGATCCCCGGTACCACTCGTTAACTAGGCCCGTCGAGATGGAAGAGGAGGCGACGCACCGCGCGATCATGCTCGCCAAGGTCGCCAGGGCCCCGCTCTACATCGTGCACATGAGTGCCCGTGAGGCCGTCGAGGCGGTCGCGCGTGCGCGCGACATGGGCGCCAACGTCTTCGGGGAGACCTGCCCCCAGTACCTCTACTTGAGCCTCGAGGAGCACCTCTCCAAGGCCGGCTTCGCCGGGGCGGCCTACGTCTGCTCGACGCCGCTGCGCTCGCGCGAGGAGGGCCACCAGGACGCGCTGTGGCGCGCCCTTCGCACCAACGACCTTTCGATCGTCAGCACCGACCACTGCCCCTTCTGCATGAAGGACCAGAAGGAGCTCGGAATCGGGAACTTCTCGAAGATCCCCAACGGCATCGGCTCGGTCGAGCACCGGTTGGACCTGCTCTACCAGGGCGTGGTCACGGGCCAGTTGAGCCTCGCGCGCTGGGTCGAGCTGGCCTCGACGACGCCGGCGCGGATGTTCGGCCTCTATCCGCGAAAGGGCGTGCTCGCACCGGGCTCGGACGCCGACATCGTCGTCTACGACCCCAAGGGCGTGACCGACATCAGCGTGAAGACTCACCACATGAACATGGACCACTCCGCCTACGAGGGGATCCACGTGGACGGCCGGGTCGAGATGGTCCTCTCCCGAGGTCGGGTCGTCATCGAGGGCAACGCCTTCACCGGAGCCGTCGGCCACGGACGGTTCCTGCGGCGCGGTCTCAGCCAGTACCTGCTGTAACGAGGTCGCAGTTCCTAGTCAACCAAGTGTTGGGAGGTCCCATGGAGTTCGGAGTCGTGCTGCAGACGAATCCACCCGCCTCGCGCGTCGTTGAATTGGCCGCGCGAGCCGAGCAGCTCGGATTCGACTATGTGTGGACGTTCGACTCGCACATCTTGTGGGAGGAGCCGTTCGTCATCTACAGCCAGATCCTGGCCGCGACGCGCAAGGTCAAGGTCGGACCGATGGTCACCAATCCCGCGACCCGCGACTGGACCGTGACCGCGAGCCTGTTCGCCACGTTGAACGAGATGTTCGGCAATCGCACCGTGTGCGGCATCGGGCGCGGCGACTCCGCGGTGCGCGTCACCAACGGCAAGCCAACGACGCTCGCGACGTTGCGTGAGGCGATTCTCGTCATCCGCGAACTCGCCAACGGCCGTTCGGCGCAGTACCACGGCTCGACCCTCAAGTTCCCCTGGGGCGAGAAGAGCAGCCTCGAACTGTGGGTCGCCGCGTACGGCCCCAAGGCGCTGCAGCTCGCCGGCGAGGTCGGTGACGGCTTCATCTTGCAGCTGGCCGACCCCGATATTGCCCGTTGGATGATCACGGCGGTACGCGAAGCCGCCGCGAATGCCGGACGCGACCCCTCGACGCTGACGTTCTGCGTGGCGGCGCCCGCCTACGTCGGCGGCGACCTCGACCACCAACGCGACCAGTGCCGGTGGTTCGGCGGGATGGTCGGCAACCACGTCGCCGACATCGTCGAGCGCTACGGCACGGGCCCCGAATCCACCATCCCCGAAGCCCTGACCGACTACGTCAAGGAGCGAAAGGACTACGACTACAACGAGCACGGTCGCGCGGGCAACACTCACACTGACTTCGTTCCCGACGAAGTCATCGACCGCTTCTGTCTGCTCGGCCAGGCGGCCCAGCACATTGAGCGCCTCGAGGAGTTGCGAAGCATCGGGGTCGACCAGTTCGCGCTCTACCTCCAGCACGACGCGAAGTCCGCGACCCTCGAGGCCTACGGCGAGACGATCATCCCCGCATTGAACGCAGCGCCCGCGGCCAGGTCCTAGCCGTCGGGCCGGCGCGGGCCGGCGAAACACTCGGTCCGCCACTCGATGGCCCCTGTCGCCAGGCCCACTCATGGCTACAGTCGAGACGTATCCTGCCCCTTCTCGCCACGGAGGTCACCATGACCGGTCTCACACGTCCACCGCTCACCTTCTCGTTCTTCCCTGAACTGCCCGACTTCTCGCTCACGAGCGTCGACGTCGCTGACGGCCAGATGATGTCCCAGGGCCAGGTGGCGGGTGCCATGGGGTACTCGGGTCTCAACCGGTCCCCGCAGCTCAGTTGGAGCGGTTTTCCCATTCAGGCCAAGAGCTTCGCCGTCACCGTGCACGACCCTGACGCACCGACCGGCAGCGGTTTCTGGCACTGGGTGGTCGTGAACATCCCGGCCGACGTCCACGAGCTGGCTACCAACGCCGGCTCGGGTGACTCGCTCGCGCTGCCCTCGGGCGTCCTGCAGATCCGCAACGACGCCGGATTCCACGGCTACATGGGTGCCGCGCCACCCCCCGGCGACGTGCCGCATCGCTACGTACATACCGTGCACGCGCTCGACGTCGAGCATCTTGACGTCGACGGCAACGCTTCGGCCGCGATCGTCGGCTTCAACTTGCGCTTCCACGCGATCGCGCGGGCTCAGATCGTTCCCGTCTTCGGGTCCTGACGCCGGCGCCGGCGACGTGAACCTCGTCCCGGCGTCCAGTCGGGGGACAATTGCGCCACTGGTAAGGTCTATTGGTTGCGAAACCCCGTTTCCGGGGGTCGGTTCGAGGAGATCTGATGAAGGTACTGGTACTTGGCGGTGACGGGTTCTGTGGTTGGCCGACGTCGCTGCACCTCTCGGACCTCGGTCACGACGTCACCATTGTCGACAATCTGAGCCGTCGTGAGATCGACCTCGAGCTCGAAGTCGAGTCGCTCACGCCAATTCGCCCGATCGGCGAGCGCATCCGGGTATGGAAGCAGTTGACTGGCCACGAGATCGGCTTCGTCCACTTGGACCTCGCCGAGGAGTTCGACCGGTTCGAGACGTTGCTGCGTGACGTGCGCCCGGACGCCATTGTCCACTTCGGCGAGCAGCGTGCCGCGCCGTACTCCATGCGCAGCACCATCGCCAAGCGCTACACCATCGACAACAACGTCCGTGGCACGCACAACGTCCTCGCGGCGGTCGTCGCATCGGGCCTCGACATCGCCCTCGTCCATCTGGGCACGATGGGCGTCTACGGCTACGGGTGGTCGGGGTCGGCGCCGATCCCCGAGGGCTACCTGACGGTCAAGGTCCCCACGCCCGACGGCGACCTCGAGCGCGAGATCCTGCACCCCGCGAACCCCGGTTCGGTGTACCACCTCTCCAAGACCCTCGACCAGCTGCTCTTCGCCTTCTATGCGGCGAACGACCAGGTCCGCATCACCGACCTGCACCAAGGGATCGTCTGGGGGACCCAGACGCCCCAGACCATGCGTGACGAGCGCCTCATCAACCGCTTCGACTACGACGGCGACTACGGGACCGTGCTGAACCGGTTCCTGATGCAGGCGGCGATCGGCCACCCCTTGACGGTGCACGGCACCGGGGGCCAGACCCGTGCCTTCATCCACATCCGCGACACCGTGCGCTGCGTGCAGATCGCCCTCGAAAACCCGCCCGAGCGCGGCGACAAGGTCATGGTCTTCAACCAGGTCACCGAGACCTATCGCGTGCGCGACCTCGCCGCGCTCCTCTCGAAGATGACCGGGGTGGAAGTGGCGAACCTGCCCAATCCCCGTCGCGAGTCGGCCGAGAACGATCTGAACGTCAGCCGCGACCAGTTCCTGGGCCTCGGCCTCGACCCCGTCGTCCTTTCCGAGGGCCTGTTGGAGGAGGTGCGCGACGTGGCGCTGCGCTACAAGGACCGCGCCGACACGACGAAGATCATCGCGCGCTCGGTGTGGCGCAAGGGCATGGAGACCTCACCGGACTTGATGGAGAGCTAGCCCACCTCGGCGCGGCCGCGTCGGCTCCCCTTGCGCCGTCTCACGACGTGTGAGAATCCGTGCATGTCCAAGATCTACGAGTACGTTCGTCATCCTCGAGCCGAGGAGCTCCACGCCGGTCAACCCGTGAAGACCGCCGACCTGCGAAAGGTCGATCATCAGAACGTCTTCGTGCGCTTCAACGCCCGATTCGGTTTGAAGATCACGCTGGTGGTGGGCACCATGTGGGCGGCCTACCTCTTCACTGTGATCGCCGCGTTCGCGCTGCCCTCGGCGATCAAACAGGGGACCTACTTCGTCGTGGTCTGGCTCTCCAGCAGCTTCTTGCAGCTGGTGCTGCTGCCGATCATCATCGTCGGCCAGAACATCCAGGCCGCCGCCGCGGACAAGCGGGCCGAAGACACGTACAAGGACGCCGAAGCGGTGCTGAAGGAGGCTGAGGAGATCCAGAAGCACCTCCTGGCCCAGGACGAGGCAATCTCGAGCATCGTGGAACGCATTGAGACACTCATGGCCCAAGTGGAGGCCAGGTCCACGTAGTTCACTGGCTGAGCGGGCCGCGACGTGGCGGGGCCCAGACGAAAGAGGAGAATGGCGGGATGCTGGCGACGTTGACGATGAGCACGACGTTGGCCAATCTGCACCGAGGCGCGGTCCTGCCGGCGGCGAGGGTCGTCGTGCTCGTCATCCCGGCGCTCGCCGCCCTGTTCTACTGGCACTTCATTGCGCGCCGTCGGAGCGGTTAGCCGTGGAGCGATTCCCGTACGTACCGCTCGACGCGAAGGGTTGGCGGATGGCGATGGGCCTGCGACCGCTCGACCCGTCGCGGTGGCTCGAGGTCGACGCCCACCGCGACGGCGAGCTCGAGTTGAAGCGCCAACTGCTGGAGAGCGCCTTCGACGTAGTGGTAGCCACCAACCCCGAGGGCGATGAGGCGAGCGCGGAGCTCTTGGTCGAGGTGCGGGCATTCCTCGCGACCCACCACCCCACACTGGCGCCGGTCACCACCTCGCGCGAGCATCCGATCGTCGAGGCGAGCCGTCTGGTCCAGGAGGACCTCTGCGTCCTCGTTCGCAGCGACGCCTGGCGACTGCGAGCGGCGAGTGTCTGCTTCCCCTCGCGCTGGAGCCTCGCGACCAAGATCGGCACGACCCTCGACGACATCCACCGGCCGATCCCCTTCTACGACGATCAGCTCGCCGGGCCGACCAGCGCCGTCTTCGACCGTCTGCGGCCGGAGCGCTCGTTCTGGCGCCTTAACTGGACGCTCATCGACAGTCCCGCGCTGCACCAGCCGACGATGGTTCGCGGGGCGCCCCACGGAGACCTCGAACGATGGTACTTTCGCGTCGAGCGCCAGACCCTGCGACGGCTCGAGGTCACGGGCGCGATCGTCTTCACGATCCGCAACTACGTCGCCTCGGCTCAGGAGATGTGTGATCAGTACGAGGACTTCGGTTCGCTGCTGCTGCACTCCTTGGACACGACCCCCGAGGAGATGCAGGACTACAAGGGCTGGCGCGGCGTGGCCGAACAGCTGCGCTCGGCGCTCAGCGTGCGTTGATGTGAGAGTCCCCGGCCATGATGGACCCGTGAGGAACGTCGTGATCGCCGCAGTCGTGTTGGTGGGAGCGGTGACGCTCAGCACCGGCGCCGCCGACGGCGCGGGGCGCGACCCAGGTCTGCCAATCCGCTCGGTCACCCCCGGCGCGACCAATCCCCGGGTGACCCAGTCGAACATCCACTCGACGATCTGCGTGTCGGGCTACACCGCCACCATCCGCCCGCTTGAGTCCTTCACCGAGCCACTCAAGTACCGCCAACTCGACTCGGGCTACAACCTGCGCGGTGACACCCGGGCGTCGCATTACGAAGAGGACCACCTCGTCCCGCTCGAGGTCGGCGGGAACCCGACCTCGGTGAAGAACCTCTGGCCCGAACCGCGCCTGACGACCTGGGGCGCGACGAGGAAGGACGCTCTGGAGAACCGGATGCACCGCCTGGTCTGCTCGGGCACGGTGTCACTGGCCGTCGCTCAGCGGGTGTTCGAGGTGGACTGGATCGCCGGCTACCAGCGCTACTCCGCCGGCTAGCGGCGAAGGAGGTCCTTCGCGATGGCGACGACCTGCATCTCGTCGGTTCCGGCGTAGATGCGCAGCACCCGCGCGTCGCGACTGAGCTGCTCGACGCGGTTCTCGGCGATGTAGCCATTGCCTCCAAAGACCTGGATGGCGTCGTCGGCGACCTGACAGGCGGCCTGCGCGGCGTAGAGCTTCATGGCCGAGGCCTCGGCGAGCGTGGGCACGACCCCGTCGCCGGATCGCTCGATGTGAGCGAAGACCATGTTGCGCACGTTGATCCGGGCGACCTCCATCTGGGCGAGCTTCAACTGGATGAGCTGGTACTGGCCGATGGGCGTCTCCCATTGGGTGCGGTGCTTCGCGTAGTCGACCGACAGCCGGACGCACTCCTCGATGATGCCGAGGGACATCGCCGCCACGCCGGCGCGTTCGGCGACGAAGTTGTCCTTCGCGCTCTCTCCTCCGCCGCCTTTGGGCTCCTCGGTCTCGCCGAGCAACCGGTCCCGGCCGGCTCGCACGTCACTGAGGAAGATCTCGCCCGTCGGCGAGGCGTGCTGGCCCATCTTCCGCATGCGCTTGGCCTGCTCGAGTCCTTCCATCCCCTTGTCCAGGACGAACGTAAGGACCTTGCGACTGCGCATGGCCTCGCCGCTGCCGTCGTCGAGCTTCGCGTAGAGGACGATCGTGTCGGCGTACGGGCCGTTCGTGATCCAGGTCTTCTGGCCGTTCAAGACGTACTCGTCACCGTCGCGTCGAGCCGTGGTGCGCATGCCGCCGAGGGCGTCGGAGCCCGAGTCCGGCTCGGAGATCGCCCAGGCGCCGATCTTGTCGAGCGTCATGAGGTCGAGGGCCCAGCGTTGCATCTGGGCCGGGGTGCCGAGTTTGTTTATCGTGCCCGCGGCCAGCCCCGTCGACACGCCGAGCGAGGTCAACAGACCGGGGCTGACCCGGCACAGCTCGATCGTCGAGATCAGTTGCGCTGCCGGGTCCGAGCCGCCCCGGGGGCTCGCCGGCTCGCCGGAGACCTTGCGCTCGTAGAGGCGATGGAAGCTCTCCCGGGCCATCTCCTTGAGGCCGAAGACGTCGTACATCCGTCGCAGTATCTCGTAGGGAGGGACATCGTGGTGCTCGAGGTCGTCGAGGACCGGGCGGATCTCCTCGTCGACGAACCGGCGAACGACCGCGATGATGGCCTGGTGCTCGTCGGACCAGTCGTACATCGACTCAGGTCTCCCGGTTGACGAGCTTCAGGGTGTTGCGGTCGGTGTGCATGATGACCGTCGGGTACTTCTTGTGCTCGATGATCGTCGTCTCGTCGTAGGAGAACGAGTCCTCGGTGAAGCTGATGGTGACGTCGAACCGGGTCGTGTGGGCGATCGTCTCGATGTGCTTGTTCGAGAGAATGCCGTAGGTGTCCGAACCGAGCACCGACTCGAGCCGGAACGACGTGGCGTCAGGCTCGACGGTCGCGCCGGCGATGAGGGCCTGAGCGCGGGGGATCACGAAGCATCTCGCCACCTGGCGGTTGGTCGAGTCCCACATCCAGTAGCCGAGCTCGGTGTGGAAGGGGAGGTCCTCGTCGAGGCGGTAGGCGGCGGTCTTGTAGTCCAGGCCGTAGAGGCACTGGTCACCGTTGTCGATAGGCCCGAAGGGCTTAAAGACCGTCTTCTCACGATAGATCGTCTCGGCGATCTTGCCCTCGTCATTGTGGAACGACACGTCGAGGCCGTCGTAGCCCGACTCCCACGTTCCGATCAGTCCGGCCAGCGGTCCCCACAGTTCATTCGCCATCGCGGTCTCTCCTCATCGGGGCCGGTTGCGCCCACGTCACCGCCATCCTACGGCGAGGTCGAGGTCCCCCTCGCCGTGCCGGTGAGCTGGCTGATCAGCGTCGAGGTCCATTGCGCCTGGCCGACCGCCACGACCATCGGGGCGACCCCGAGCCACGGTTGCGCGTGAAACTGGACCACGAACAGCGCGAGCAATACGGTCTCGGAGGCGACGCGACGGGCGGACCGGCCGCCGAGGCGACGAGTGACGAGGGCGTTCACCCACATGAGGTTGACGCCCGGGACCAGGGCCCAAGGGGACCATCGTCCGTCCAGTTCTCGGGCCGCGAAGGCGAAGCTGGCCGACCCGACGACGAGCAGCGCGGCACCGGCGTCGATGGCGATGACGCAGAACGTCAGGGAGGCGGGGTGCGCCGTCCCCGGCCAGTGGGCCAGCACGCCCACGATGACCGCGAGGCCGGAGAAGGACCCCACGATGCCGTAGTGCAGGAGCCGGCGCAGCGCCTGGAGGAGCGTCAGGTGCGCGCTCACCCGGTTCGCCGGGACCAAGGGGCCGTAGGTACGGGTCAGGTGCGACCACTCCGCGCCGGTCCATACGCGCCACTGGCGTTCGCCCGCCGGATCGGGGTACCAACCGGGCGGCGCCGGACTGGGCGAAGTCAAACTCACAGAACTAGCCTCGCATAGAAACGAGGGAGGGACCATGAGCCAGACGAGGGGGGCGCAAGCTCCGACTTCCGGGACCCAGGACCACGTGGCGCTCGACGAGCGCGCGCTGGACGAGGCCGTGGCCGAGGTCGCGGCGCGCGCGTCGCAGTGGGCCCAGACGACTCCCCGCCAACGCGCCGAGCTGCTCGAACGGATCGTTCGCGACACCTACGCCGTCGCCGAGGAGTGGAACGACGCGGCCTGCGCCGCCAAGGGCTACGACCCCCGCGGACCGGAGGGGGGAGAGGAGTTCTTCGGCGGCATCGGCACATTCGTGCGGATGGCCCAGTCCTTCCGTCGCTCGATGCTCGACATCAACGCGAAGGGCCGCCCGCAGTACCCCGGGCCCGTGCGCCACAAGCCTGGCCAGCGCATCGCGATCCAGGTGACGCCCGACAACTTCTTCGACCGGATCCTCTTCAGAGGCGTGACGGGCGAGGTGTGGATGGAGCCCGGTGTCTCCGAGGCCGAAGTGAAGGCCACCCAGGCGCAGGCCTACCAGGCGCCGGCCGCACACGCTGGCGTCTCGCTCGTGCTCGGCGCGGGCAACGTCGCTTCGCTCGGACCGCGCGACGTGCTGACCAAGCTCTTCGCCGAGGGGAGGGTCGTCGTGTTGAAGGCCAACCCGGTCAACGATTACCTGGTGCCCTACTGGCGCCGTGCCATGGGCGCCCTGATCGACGAGGGGTACCTGCGCATCGTGAGCGGCGGCGCCCAAGTCGGGTCGTACCTCACTCAGCACGAGCTCGTCGACGACATCCACGTCACCGGTTCGGACAAGACCCACGACGCCATCGTCTTCGGCGTTGGTCCTGAGGGCCAGCGTCGAAAGGCCGCCAACGAGCCGATCGTCACCAAGCCCTTGAGCTGCGAACTCGGCAACGTCTCACCGGTGGTGATCGTGCCTGGCCAATGGTCGGCGAAGGAGATCGAATACCAGGCGCGACACGTCGCGACGATGATCGCCAACAACGCGGGGTTCAATTGCCTGACGCCACGGGTTATCGTCACCCACGACCAGTGGGCCCAGCGCGAACAGTTCCTCGACGCGCTCGAGGCCGTGTTCGCCACGTTGCCGACCCGTCGCGCCTACTACCCCGGGGCCAGCGAGCGGCGGGCGTCGTTCCTCGCCGTGCATCCCGACGCCCACCAGATCGGTGACGACAGCGGCGACCGCATGCCCTGGACGATCATCCGCGGCATCGACCCGTCGAACCAGGGCGACATCTGCCTCAACGTCGAGGCGTTCTGCGCCCTGACCAGCGAAACGGCTCTCGCCGCCGATTCGCCGGCTGACTTCGTGGCGAAGGCGACGGCTTTCTGCAATGACGTCGTGTGGGGGACCCTGTCGATGACGTTGATCGCCGATCCACGCACGATGAAGGATCCCGTCACCGGTCCGGCCATCGAGCAGGCCGTCGCGGACCTTCGTTACGGATCGATCGGGGTGAACATCTGGCACGCGATGAGCTTCGCCTTCTCGACAACGGTCTGGGGCGCCTACCCCGGCCACCCGATCACCGACATCCAATCGGGTAGCGGCTTCGTCGGCAACGCCTACCTCTTCGCTCGCCCGCAGAAGTCCGTCGTGCGCGGCCCCTTTGTGGCCACACCCGCCCCGGCGTGGTTCGCGACGAACGCACACGCCGGCGTCATCATGCGCAAGCTCCTCGCCTTCGAGGTCCAGCCGTCCTGGGCGAAGCTCCCGGGGCTCTTGGCGGCTGCGCTGAAGGGCTAGGGCGCGATCGCCAACAGTGTCGTGACGCCAATCGCCGCGCAGACCTTCGTCCCGCAAGCCACGTCAATGACTGGCGTGGGCACGTACTGCAGCGTCACCGGGCTGACGACGTCGCGACGCGCGAGTGCGACCCAAGGGGTCAGCCCATCCTTCTGACCGGCCACCACGCAAGTGACGGACGTGGTACAGGCGAGGGCGTTGGCATTGTGTTTGAGGGCGACACTCGTCCAGGACCGGCCGAACGACGCCGTGCGCGCGAGGCGGGTCCGGGTGGCGGTCGTCGCGAGCGCCACGCACCGGCGCCCCCAGCACGACAGTGAGCGCAGGGAGGTCCAGGAGCTCGGCGTGGGGTCTATCGTCCACGTCGCGCCGCCGTCACTCGTGACTTCGAACTTCAATTGGCCCGACGGGGAGGTCGCACTCGCCACGCAGGTGAACTCGGCGCTGCAGGCGAGTCCGGTCACGCTCTCGCCGCCGGCCCAGTCCATCGCGATCGGTGTCGTCCACGTGGAACCCCCGTCGGCGGTGAGGAGGTACTGCGGCGTGCCGGCGCTGCTGGTGTCAACCATCGCGCACGACAGCTCTGCATAGCAGGTGACGACGCTGACGCCGAGTGCCGGCCCGGGTGCGGGGACGACGGTGACGGAATGGGTAGTGGCGTCGTACCTCCACAGCAGGTCCCCATGGGGCTCGGAGCCGGCGAGCAGGCACACCGTGCTCCAGCATGATGAGGTCGTGATCACGGCCGACGTCGTGGGAGGGACCGCGATCCGCACCCAACGACCGCCGGGCGTTCGATACTCGCCGATGGTCGGCGGCCCGACGGGGCCGGCGAGGGTCCCTACGGCGACGCACGAATTCTTCGCGGTGCACGCGACCGTCTCCAGCGGCACCGAGATGCTGATGGCGGGAACGCCCACGACGTGCGGCACTGAAGCGACTGTCGTGCCGCAGGCCGCCAGCGCGACCGCGGCCACGAGGGCGACTGCGACGCTGCGCAGGTACGAGTTCGCGCTGCCCGGTACTCGGCTCATGGTTTCCTTGCGATCGCGTCGACGTACTGCCGTGTGAACGATGTTACTTTTCACATCTTCGACGCTGGAACAAGGGCCAGTTCCGACCGTTCGACGTCCGGAGGGGCAATGTCAACGGTGGCACAACACTCGACCTCGGGGACGATTGGGCCGAGGAATCATGGGACCGGACGTCTACCCTTGGGCGATGAGTTGGGTCGACGTGGTCATCGCGGTCATCGTGCTGGCCCAGGGGGTCCGGGGCGGCACCCGTGGCGCGCTCGCCCAGCTCGGCGGCATCGTCGGCGCCGTTGCGGGGTTCATCGCCGGCGTCCTTGTGGCGCCGCCGATCTCGTCGGCGATCACCCACGCCCGCTGGCGCCCGCTGCTGGCGGTGGGCATCGTCGTCGCGCTATCCGTCGTCGGCAGTTTCCTGGGCGCCCTGCTCGCATCCTTCGTGCGCCAGTCGCTCAACTTCTTGCGGGTCGGGATCGTCGACTCCATCGCCGGTGTCGCAATGGGGGTCGTCGAGGCCCTGCTCGTCTGCTGGCTGTTCGCCGGCCTGGTGACAGCGACGCCGTGGGGCGCCCTCGATCGGGGTATCCAGGAGTCGCGGATCATCGCGGCCATGGACCGGGTGATGCCGACTCCATCGTCGATCGCGGCCCGGGTCCAGTCGCTGTTCCGATTCGGTGACTTTCCCGGTGTGTTCGCGAGCGTCGTCGCGCCGACGCTGCCCGGCCCGACGCCGTCCAGACTCGGACCGGTCGTGCGGTCGCTGGCCGCGCCGAGCAACGTCGTGAAGGTCCTCGCGAGCGGAGGATGCCCGAACGACCGCCAGGGCACGGCCTTCTTCGTCAGTGGGCACGAGGCCGTGACTAACGCCCACGTCGTCGCCGGTGCCACTCGCGTGTCGGTCGATGGAGCCATCGCGCGAGTCGTCTTATTCGATCCCCGAAATGACATTGCGGTGCTTCGAGTCTCGTCGCGGTCCGAGGCGGCCTCGGCGTTCGCGACCGCCACCGTGCGAGTGGGCACCTCCGCCGAAGTGGTGGGGTTCCCCCTCGACGCAACGCGCACGGGCGCCCCGGCGATCGTGCGCGGCGAGATCACCGCCGAAGGTCGAGACATCTACGACTCGACGTCGTTTCGCCGGACTGTGCTGGTCGTCAACGCGCAGGTCCAACCCGGCAACTCGGGCAGTCCGGTTCTCGTCGGGTCTCGAGTGGTGGGCGTGATCTTCGCCAACTCCTACGGGCAGCGCCTGACGGCGTACGCGGTCCCGGCCGACGTCGTGGTGCGCGACCTCGCGCGCGCCTCCTCCGGCCCGGTCCCGACGCAGTCCTGTCTCAGTTAGCCGGCGGAGCGCACTGCGGCGGCGAGCACGCTGAGCCCGTCGGCCAGTTGCTCGTCGGTGATCACCAAAGGCGGCAAGAGTCGGATCACGTTGCCGTAGGTTCCGCAGGCCAGCGCGATGACGCCTTGCTGGTTGCAGTAACCGACGATGGCCTTGGCGGCAGCGGCATTGGGCTCTTTGGTGCCCGGGTTGACGAGCTCCATCGCGATCATGGCCCCTCGACCGCGGACGTCACCGATGATCGCGACGTCCTGCTGTAGCGAACGCAGGTTGCCCAGGGTGATCTCGCCAATCTCGCGGGCGCGCGTCACGAGGTTGCGGTCGCGCATTGTCTTGATGGTGGCGAGGGCCGCCGCGGCGGCGACGGGATTCCCGCCGTAGGTGCCGCCGAGGCCACCCTCGTGCACCGCGTTCATCAGATCGGCGCGACCGGTGACCGCGGCCAGCGGCATGCCACCGGCGAGGCCCTTGGCGGTGGTGACCATGTCGGGCACGACGCCCTCGTAGTTGACTGCGAACCAGTCACCGGTACGACAAAAGCCGCTCTGGATCTCGTCGGCGATGAACACGACGCCGTTCTTGGTCGTCCACTCCGACAGGGCGGGCAGGAAACCCTCGGCGGGAACGACGAAGCCGCCCTCGCCCTGGATGGGCTCGATCAGGAGAGCGGCGACGTTGTGAGCGCCTACCTGGGTCTCGATGTACTTGATGGCGCGCGCGGCGGCCTCGGCCCCGCTCAGACCGTCGCGGTAGGGGTAGCTCATCGGCGCTCGGTAGATCTCGGGCGCGAACGGTCCGAAGCGGTCCTTGTAGGGCATGTTCTTGGCAGTCAGCGCCATCGTCAGGTTCGTGCGTCCGTGGTAGGCGTGGTCAAAGACGACGATGGCTTGACGACCGGTGGCGAGCCGGGCGATCTTGACGGCGTTCTCGACGGCCTCGGACCCGGAGTTCAAGAGGGCGCTGGTCTTCGCGAAGTCGCCCGGCGTCAGCGCCGCCAACTCCTCGCACACCTCGACGTAACTCTCGTAGGGCGTCACCATGAAGCAGGTATGCGTGAAGGCCGCGACCTGCGCGCTCACGGCGTCGACCACCTCGGGCACGGCGTGGCCGATCGACGTGACGGCGATCCCCGAACCAAGGTCGAGGATCAGGTTGCCGTCGACGTCGCGCAGTATTGCGCCGTCGGCGCGCTCGATGTAGATCGGGAAGCCGTTGGTCAACCCGGCGCTGACGACGGCCTTGCGGCGCTCGTGGAGGGCGCGCGACTTGGGCCCGGGGAGCTCGGTGACGACCTTGCGCACGGTGCCTACGGACGAATCAATTGACGATACCATGACCTTCTCCTGCGACGATGTCCGACAACGCCGGACCATTCCAGCGTAGTTCCACCCATGCGCCTCGTCACCGGGACGGCGAAACGGGTGACCGAAGTCACCCGTTCCCCGTGGCGGAGGAGGTGGGATTTGAACCCACGGTGCCCGTAGACACAGCAGTTTTCGAGACTGCCCGATTCGGCCGCTCTCGCACCCCTCCGTCGACGAGTCTACAACGCTTGCTCGAGCCCACCAATGGGGTCCGGCGACGCGGTCGGCCCAACTCCCGTACAGTTCGTCGTCATGGACTCCGCGAGCGACGAGCTCTTCATGCGCATTGCCCTCGAGTCCGCGGCGCTGGCCGCGACTCACGATGACGTGCCAGTCGGGTGTGCGTTGGTCGAGGGCGACGTGGTGATCGCGGTCGGGGAGAATCGCCGCGAGGTCGACGAGGATCCGACGTCGCACGCTGAGCTCGTGGCTTTGCGGGCGGCCGCCGCGGCGCGCCCGGGTTGGAGGTTGGATGGCGTGACGGCGTACGTCACGCTCGAGCCGTGCGTCATGTGCGCCGGTGCACTCTTGAATGCGCGGGTCGGGCGCGTTGTGATCGGCGCGATGGACGAGAAGGCCGGCGCTGTGGGGTCGCGCTACAACCTGCTCTGCGACCCCCGACTGCTCCACGAGGCGGTGGTCACCTACGACGTTCTCGCCTGTGAGTCCACCGAACTACTCCGGTCGTTCTTTCTCGAGCGCCGAGAGCCGTAGTCGGGCGATGTCGGCGAAGAGTCGAACGATGGACACCGACCCATCACGCTCGAGAAATGTCGCTGTCGTACCATGGGCCCTCGTGCGAGACGCTGCCGATCTGACCTGCGAACTAGGGGAGTCCGGGGGCGTCCCTTACGACGAGGCGAGGGGGCCCCTTCCGTGAACGACGTCGAGCTGATCTGCTTCGACATGGCCGGTACGACCATGATCGACAACGGCCTGGTGCTCGAGGCATTCCGACGAACCATCGAGGGTCTCGGCGTCGTCGGTGATGAGGCCTCGGTGGCCGAAGCGTACGTCGTCGAGACCATGGGCCAGTCCAAGATCGAGGTCTTCACCGCGCTCTTCTCGGACCGGGCGGTGCTCGCGAACGGAATGTTCGAGCGCCACTTCGTCGAGGCCGCTCAGGAACTGGGCGTCAGCGAGATCCCCGGCGCCCGTTCGACTGTTGAGACGCTGCGGAGCCTCGGCCTCGGAGTGGCCCTGACGACCGGCTTCTCGCCCCAGACCCGTGAGGCGCTCGTTGACGTGCTCGGCTGGTCGGACCTGTTCGATCTGCGCGTGTCGCCGGCCGACGCCGGGCGTGGTCGGCCAGCCCCCGACATGCTGCTATGGTGCGCGCTGCGCGCTCAGGTCTCCGCGGTGGGCGCCTTGATGGTGGTCGGCGACACGGCCTCGGACATGCAGGCTGGCGTTCGCGCCGGCGCGGGGCGCTGCGTGGGCGTGCTCTCGGGCACCGACGACGGGCTGCGCCTGAGGGCCCACGGGGCCAACGATGTCGTCGACTCCGTCGTCGACCTGCTCGGCTTCGATTCGCTGACCTCGCGCTGAGAGTCCGTTCGCGAAGAATCCGTGAAGTTGTCACGCACGAAGTGCGCTCCCGTCACGCTGGGCTAACTCGCGACTCTTACTCTCGTGGCGAGTCACCACCGTGGTGCTCACTTTTAGGAGGCATTTTGCGTGTCAAGAACGAAAATGAAGGTGGTGATGGCCACCGGACTGTTGAGCACCATGGCGGTCGGTGTTTCGGTCACCAGTGGTCTGGCGAACGCCGCCACCACGAACTGGTCCCACGTGACCTCGGCCGCCAAGGGCGGCGGCATGGCCGCGTTGGTCAAGGCCGCGCAGAAGGAGGGCTCGGTCAACGTCATCACCATCCCGCTCTCGGGCTGGGCGAACTACGGCCTGATCATGAAGGACTTCACGAAGAAGTACCACATCAAGATCAATGACGCGAACCCCAATGGTTCGAGCGCGCAGGAGATCACGGCTATCCAACAGGGCAAGGGCCGAGGATCGGCGCCGGACGTCGTGGACGTCGGGACGAGCTACGCCACCCAGAACATGATCCTCTGGTCGCCCTACAAGGTAGCGACGTGGAGTTCCATCCCGTCGGCATCGAAGGACTCGAACGGTCGATGGTTCGACGACTACGGCGGCTACGTCGCGATCGGCTGCGACACCAAGGTCGTGACGACCTGCCCCACGTCGTTCGCGGCGTTGAAGAACCCGATCTACAAAAACCAGGTGGCGATCAACAACGACCCGACCTCGGCCTCCGCGGCCTTCTACGCGGTCTACGCCGCGTCGCTGGCCAACGGTGGTTCGTATTCGAACATTCAGCCTGGCATCGACTTCTTCGCCAACCTGAATAAGATCGGGAACTTCGTTCCCGGCGGCACGGCGGCCACGGCGGCCTCGGGGACGACCCCGATCCTGCTGTGGTGGGACTACCTGCAGAACGGCATCCAGTCCTCAGTGCCCGGCTGGAAGTTGGTCATCCCCAGTGACGGGACTATCGCGGCGTACTACACCCAGGCGATCACGTACGACGCACCCCACCCGGCGGCAGCCCGTCTCTGGGAGGAGTTCCTGTACTCGACCCTGGGACAGAACCTCTTCCTCCAGGGCTACGCGCGTCCGATCGAACTTCCCGCGATGATCAAGAACGGCACCGTCAACCACGCGTTCCTGGCCAAGCTGCCCGCCGCGCCCGCCGGTGCCCTGACCTTCCCGACCCAGACCCAGGTCGACGCCGCCAAGTCGACGGTCGCCGCCAACTGGGCCGCCGCCATCAGCGGCGCCGGTTGATCAGTTAGCCACCTCGCCGTGTCCGACCTCGCCACCGAAACCGCGCACTCTCCTGCGAGTGAGGGTGGCGAGGTCGGACACGGCAGTCGCCACCCGGGCGCACTGGGTCGTTCCCTTCGAACCAGCGCGCCCGTCCTCCCGTTCATCACCTACGTGGCGCTCGGACTCGGCGTCCCGACTCTGGTGATCGTCAACTATGCCTTCCGGTCGAACGCCGGACGTCTGACCACCGAGAACATCTCGACGATCCTCCGGGGTGGCCAGTACCTCACGGGGTTCGAGAACAGTCTCAAGCTGGCGCTCGTCACCTCGATCGTGCCCGGCGTCCTCGGCACTCTGCTCGCCTACGCCATCGCGACGTCGAAGCACGAGCTCTTCAAGCGCCTAGTCGCCGCGGCCTCGGGAGTACTCGCCAACTTCGGCGGGGTCAACCTCGCGTTCATGTTCATCGCCTCCTTCGGACCGGCCGGCGTCGCCATCAAGTGGCTGGCCGCGGCCGGCATCAACCCGTGGGATCACGGCTTCAACATCTACAAACTCTGGGGAGTCGGGTTCGTCTACGTGTACTTCCAGATCCCGCTGATGGTGCTCGTCATCACTCCGGCGTTCCATGGCCTTCGAGAGTCGTGGCGCGAGGCCGCCGAGAACCTTGGTGCGTCGTCGTGGCGCTACTGGCGCCACGTTGGGCTCCCAGTGCTCATGCCCTCGGTGCTCGGCAGCATGTTCCTGCTCTTCGGCAGCGGCTTCGCGGCCTACGCCACCGCGGAGGCCCTCACGACGGGCACCATCGCACTGACCCCAATCCAGATCGGCGCGATACTCCAGGGCAACGTGCTCGCCGGTGAGGCCAATATCGCCTACGCGCTCGGTCTCGCAATGATCGTGATCCTCCTGGGGTCGATCGGTGCCTACGGGCTCTTGCAGCGGAGGTCGTCTCGATGGCTTCGCTAGAGCTCGAGTACTCCCTCGCGCCCACCGAGCCAATGGAGCCGTTCAGCACCGGCCGTCCGACGAAGCGCCGTATCCGTGGAGGTCGCGGTCTGGTCCTCGTCATTGCGGCCCTGTACTTCATCATCCCCTTCTACGCCGCCATGCAGTTCTCGCTCCAGGACATCCAGGGCCACTTCTCGCTCCAACCGCTCTCCCAGATCCTGACGGCGCCGGGATTCGTCTCTGCACTGTGGCTCTCCACCCAGTTAGCCGTCGCCACGATGATGATCACCTTGGTACTGATGGTGCCAACGGTGATCTACGTGCACCTGCGGATGCCGCGCTTTCGTCGCGTCATGGAGGTGGTCACAATGCTGCCGATCGTCATACCCCCGATCGTGCTGATCGTCGGCGTGCTACAAGCTTCGCCGCTCTGGCTGAAGAATTCGCAGTACTTGCTGGCCCTCGCGTACGTGGTGCTGGCCATGCCCTTCGTCTACCGGTCGCTCGACGCGGGCCTCGGGGCGCTCGACCTGAAGACGCTCGTGGAGGCGTCGCGCTCTCTCGGGTCGGGATGGTTCTCGACGATCCTGCGGGTGCTCGTACCGAACCTGCGCAGTGCGCTGCTGTCGGCCTCGGTGCTGACGCTGGCTCTCGTCTTCGGTGAGTTCACGATGGCCAGCCTCGACAACTGGACGACACTGCCGGTGTGGATCGCGCTCGCGCCGACCAACAACCCTCGCATCAACACACTCGTCGCGATGATCTTCCTGCTCGCCACCTGCCTACTTCTCATGGGTCTCGTTTCGCTCGACCGCTCGAAGTCCCGCCACTCCAGGAGGAGCTGATGCTCAAGTTCGCACCACGTACGTCGACCGCCACCCGAGTGTCGACGCCTCCACCGAGCGGAGGAGCCCCGGTGGTCCTCGAGAACCTGACCCGCCAGTTCGCCGCGACGAGGGCGCTCGACGGGTTCTCACTGGCCATCGAGCCCGGAGAGTTCGTCGCCCTCTTGGGTCCGTCGGGCTGTGGCAAGACCACGGCCCTGCGGGTCCTCGCCGGCTTCGAGCGGCCCGACGTCGGCCGTGTCATCGTCGACGGCGCGGAGATCTCGGACGTGCCGGCGCAGCGCCGCGACATGGGGATGGTCTTCCAGAGCTACTCACTCTTCCCCAACATGACCGCGCGCGACAACGTTGCCTTTGGGCTGCGTTTACGCCACCAGCGCGGCGCACAGCGTCGCAGCCGCGCCGCGGAGCTGCTCGAGTTGGTGGGACTCGCCGACCACGTCGCGAAGTACCCGCACCAGCTCTCGGGCGGCCAGCAGCAGCGCGTCGCCCTGGCGAGGGCGCTGGCGATCGAGCCGCGGGTCCTGTTGCTCGACGAGCGGCTCTCCGCGCTCGACGCCAAGGTCCGCGCCGAGCTGCGCGACCAGATACGCGAGGTGCAGCAGCGACTCGCGATCACGACGGTCTTCGTCACTCACGATCAGGAGGAGGCTCTGTCGATGGCCGACCGAGTCTGCGTCATGTCGCGCGGTCGCGCCGAGCAGATTGCCACGCCGTCGACTCTCTACTCGCGGCCCGCGACACCCTTCGTAGCCGAGTTCGTCGGCGTGTCGAGCCGCGTGAACGTCGCTCGCACCGGTGACTCGGTCGAGCTCTTCGGTCGCGACGTGAAGATCCGCGGCGACGACTTCCGTTTAGACCTGGCCGTAATGGACGCTCTGCTGCGACCCGAAGACGTCGACGTCGAGGCGGCCGCGGACGGGCTCGGCGTCGTTACCCACCGAAGCTTCCTCGGAGCGACGACGCGCCTCGAGATCGGCATCGGGGGAGAGGCGGTGAAGGCTGACGTCGCAAGCAGCGACGCGGACGGCTTCGAGCTCGGTACGCGGGTGCGATTGAGCGTGAACGCCCGCGACGTGCTCGTCACCGAGCAGCGGCCAGTGCGCTGACGAGCGGCTCCCAGTCGCGAAGGCTCCCCACCTCGCGTTCGGTCGCCTTCGCCGAGTCGTCCCATGCTCTCAGCCAGAGCGCCTCGCGAAAGCCCGGGTGCTCCTCGAAGCGCAGGCACTCCGCCTCGATGAGCAAGCCGCCCTGGGCGCGAAGCGTCGCCTGGGATGTCGACGAGAGTCGGTCGTAGTAGTCGGGATCGCGTGTGCAGCGCCAGCGCTTGGCCGTCACGTGCAGCGCGACCGGTTGGGCGACGGCCAGACCGAGGAGGGGTGAAAGGATCCGGGCTCCGAGCGTCTCGTGCCGGTCGTCGACCGACGACCGGTCGAAGCGTGGGTCTCCCTGCTCGTCGACTACCAGGTGACCGACGTCGTGAAAAAGCGCCGCGGCGATGAGGGCATCGTTGGCCCCGTCGTCGCGGGCGAGCGCAGCGCACTGCAGGGCGTGGTCGAGCTGCGTGACCGACTCGCCGTAGCGAAGGTGGTTCCTCGTCTCGTAGAGGGCGAAGAGTTCCGCCACGTTCGTCGGACGGCTGAGACTTCGCTGCACTGGCCGGCTCGCTCGCTCGATGGGCTCGGTCACGAACTCATGGTAAGGGTGCCACGTTGCGTCGGCGTGATCATTCGAAGACCGCGAGCGTCAGCGTGTTCACCGAGGTGTCGCGGACGTCGTGATCGACGGGTCGTCGCCGAGCGACAGGAAGCTCTCGTCCTCTTGGGCGGTGTGCAGGCGCAGAATCGCGCATAGCCCGTAGAGGACGCCGCGCAACTCGACCAGGTCGGTTTCGTCGACGTCGCGCGGATCGATCTCGTCAAGGAGCTGTCCGAGCCGTCTGGTCTGGTGCTTGATCTCGATGTGGGCCCGGCTCATCGACGCCGTCGTGTCGGTCTCGCCCAAGATTCGTCCCAGCGCGGGGTAGAGGATGGCGTCCTCGGCCTCCTCGTGGGGCAGCACCTCGTCGACCAGCACTCGGTGCATCTGGCGAACCTCCTCGAGGGCCTCACCTTGATCGACCATTCCCAGACCGTCGGCGGCGGCCTGGAGGCGGTCCAACGCCGCGCGAATCGAGCGATGCTCCGACCGGAATCGCGCCGTCAGAGCGGTGTCGTCGTCGTCGAGGATTCGTTCGCCACGTCCGGCGTGGAGTGCGCGCAGAGCGTTCAATATCGTGGCGGCGTCGATCACCTCTTGGAGCAGCGCCCCCCAGACGGCCGGGAGGAGGCCAACGGCTGCCACGCCCATCGCCACCAACGACATCACCATTCCGGCGATGACGCTCTGCACGGCGATGTGCTTCGTGCGCCGGGCCAGCACCACCGCCTCGCCGAGCCGGTCGAGGCGGTCGACGATGAGGACCACGTCGGCGGCCTCGGAGGCGGCGGTGGACCCTCGAGCGCCCAGCGCGACACCGACGTCGGCGATCGCCAGCGCGGGGGCGTCGTTGACCCCGTCGCCGACCATGATGGTCGGTGCGATCTCACACTGCATCCGCACGACCTCGAGCTTCTCGGCTGGCGTTCTCTGTGCGAAGACCTCGTCCAGCCCCATGATCGAGCCGACTGTCTCGGCGACCTCGACCCGGTCGCCCGAGACCATGACGATTCGCTCGATGCCGCAGCTCCGCAACGACCTGATGGTGCGCGCGGCGTCGGTTCGTAGCGGGTCGTCGAACACGAGGACCCCGGCCGGGTGGTCGTCGACCGCGACGTAGACGGTGAGCGACCCGTCGAGGCGGGCTCGGCGCCTCGCCGCCTTGGCCCACGGAGGAGTACCGACGACACCGCACCATGACGCGTTGCCCACCACCACGGTGTGTTCGGCGACGCGTCCGCGGATTCCGAATCCCAGCACCTCCTCCACGTTCGTCGGCCGAATGAGCGTGAGGTCGAGGTCGATCGCGGCTCGCACAACCGAGTTCGCGAGGACGTGGGGCGATACCTGGTCGAGTGAGGCGGCCAGCTCGAGCAGGTCGTCGCGTCCGAATGTACCGTCGGTCAGCACGTCCTTAAGGACGGGGTGGCCGACCGTCAGCGTCCCGGTCTTGTCGATAAGCACGTTCGTGCAGCGAGCCAGTCGCTCGAGCACGGCACCGCCCTTCATGATGATGCCTCGTCGGGCGGCCCGTGAGAGCCCCGAGACGAACGCCACGGGCGCCGCGAGGATCAACGGACATGGAGTCGCCACGACGAGCACGGCGACCGCGCGGCTCGCCCCACCGAAGATCCAGGCCGCACCAGCGCCTACGAGCGTCAGCGCGAGGAACCTCAACGCGTAGGTGTCCGCGAGGCGGACGAAGGGAGGTTGCGACGCTTCGGCGTCCGCGACGAGTCGAACGATGTTGGCGTAGGTGCTGTCCGCCGCGGCGGTCGTCGCGGTCATGTCGAATGGGCCGCCGGCGTTGACTACTCCACTTCGAACGAGGTCGCCGCGGACGCGATTGACCGGCAGTGGCTCCCCGGTTAGTGCCGACTCGTCGAGCACTGCAATGGGCGAGAGGACCATTCCGTCGACGGGCACCAACTCCCCCGAGGCGACCATCAGCGCGTCGCCGGGAACGACGTCGTCGAGGGAGACCGACACGAGGGCGTCGTTCAGGTACCTATGAGCCGAGCGAGGGACGCGCTGGAGCAGCGCCTCCAGGTCACGGTGCGCTTGACCCGCGGCCCAGCGCTCGAGGGCACCGCCACTGGTGAGCATCACGCCCACCACGGCGCCCGCCAGGTACTCATGGACGAGCGCCGTGCCGATAAGGGCCAGCAAGGCAATGAGGTCGACCCCTAGTCGACGTCGCGCGAGGCTTCGCCCCGTCGAGTAGAGCGAGTACGCCACTCCCACGGCGATGGTGACACTCCAGGCGGCATTCGCAGGACCGACGTCGCTGGCGAGGCGAAGGAGGCCGCCGACGGCGAGGCCGACGCACGCCAACGACACCGGCAGGTCGGACAGTCGAGACATTCGCCGCCCGGATCCGTGCGAACCGGTATCGCTCATGACTCCATTGTGTGGTCAGGTCTCAGTGCGCCGTTGGGTCGAAAGTCACAACTTCATCGCACGCGCCGCATCGTCACGATCATCCTGAGAGCGCTCCTCCAGTGATTTGACCGGTTTTGCGGCGTCACCGTGTCGGGTCTGACCAAGTGTTGCACGACGACCCCGAATGACCTTCCACCCTCGAAGGCCCTAGTTTCGGGATTGAGGAGTGGTTTGGTCGGAACGGGAGCAATCATGAGCAGGCGGTCACTTGTCTACGTCGGAGCGCTGTTGATCGTCGTCGCCGCCTTGGGTGTCGTCATCGGTCGCCAGACGAATTACACGCCGACGACCACGTCTTCGACGACCACCACCTCGATCGTCGCGCAACCGGCGACCGCAGTGTGGCCCTTCGCGACGAGCCTGATGCGATTTACCGATCCTTCGACGGCGGCGTACTCGTTCGCGGTCGACTACTTGGGCTTTGCCCAACCGGTGATCGGCGCGTTCCAGCGAGGTGACACCCGCTCGGGCGAGGTGCCGGTCCGCGCCACGCCGAACGGACCGGTGACGACCGTGATGGTCCGCCAGCTCACGTCGGACAACACGTGGTGGGTCCTCGGAGCCGCGTCCGCCTCAATCAACGTGACCGCACCGCAGGCCCTCGCGTCGGTTTCGTCGCCCCTGGCCCTGTCGGGTCGAAGCTCGGCCTTCGAAGCGGTCGTGAACTTCGACCTGCGTCAGGACAACAGTCTGGTGCCAGTCGTGCGAACCACCGTCATGGGCGGTTCGATGGGCGTCATGGGACCGTTCGCCAAGAGTGTGACGTTCAGCGCGCCGACGGCGTCCGCCGGCGCGCTGGTGCTGCGCACGTTCTCGGCGAAAGACGGAAGCGTGGTGGAGGCGAGCGTCCTGCGCGTGGTCTTCGCCCACTAGCCGTCCTTGGTCCTGGCGTTGTCTGGCAAGCCCAAAAATTACGCGCCAGCGCGAGTGGCTTGAGTAACATCGGCCAGAAGTGGCGGGCGCGGGGCGCCACAATGGGGGGAAGACCATGGCGCGAACGGGACCTGACGTGGCCATTCCGAGGTCGATGGACGAGATAACGCCGGCGTGGCTCACGGCTGCGCTGAGAGCGGGGGGCCACGACATCAATGTGGCCTCGCTCGACGTCGTGCCAATCGGTGTCGGCGTCGGGATAATGAGCATGGTCTTCCGACTGACTCCAACGTACGACGAGGGAGCAGGGCCGGTGTCGCTGGTCGCGAAGATCGCCTCGCCCTACGAGATCATTCGGATGATTGCGGCCGGCTACGGCATGTACAAGCGCGAGGTGGAGATCTACCGGGAGCTGAGTTTGGAGCTGGGATTCGCCCCGCACTTCCACTACGGAGCGGTCAGCGAGGAGACCTACGACTTTGTCGTGATCATCGATGACCTCGGTCACCTGAGGTCGACCGACCAGTTGCAGGGCTGCTCCATCGACGACGCTCGTCACATCGTGACGGCGCTGGCCAAGCACCACGCGACGTGGTGGAATGACCCACGTCTCGCGACCCTGCCCTACATCCAGTCGGCCGGCGCGCCGCCCTGGCCCCAGTTCAACGACCAGAGTTTCAAGCAGTCCTGGCCCGTCATCGTGGAGCGATTCGGCGAACTGGTGCCCGATCGGATCGCGGCGATCTGCGAGCACTGGTCCGACTTCGGCCCGGTGATGATGGAGGACACGGTCAATCATCCGGTCACGCTGTGCCACGGCGACATGCGGCTCGACAACATCTTCTTCAATGAGGGAAGCGACTGGCCGATCACGGTCGTCGATTGGCAGATCGCCAACATCGGGCCGGGGATCAACGACGTGGCCTACTTCATGAGCCAGAGCCTCACCGTCGACGACCGCCGCGCGTCCGAGCACGAGCTGCTCAGTCTCTACCACGCCAAACTCGTGGCGTCGGGCGTCAACTACCCCTTCGAGGCCCTGTGGAACGACTATCGGCGATGCCTCGTCTTTTGCCTCACGTACCCGGTCACGGCCGGCGCGGGCGAGCTGGCGAACGAACGCGCTTACGAGCTCTGTCGAACGATCCTGCGCCGCTGCGTCGCCGCCATCATCGACACGGACGCCGACGAGGTCGGACCGATCCGCTAGTTCGACGTCGCACCGGCGCGTGATGCCGGGCGAGGCGCCGATCGCGACCGGCGGTCTCGGGAGTGGCTAGCTCGTCGGAAGGTCGACCTCGCCCAGGTACTCTTCGAGGATCCGTAGCAACTGGTGCAGGTCGAACGGCTTGGTGAGATAGTCGTTCGCGCCGGCGGCGCGCAGTCGGCTGATCTGGCGCACGTCGACGTCGGCCGAGAGCATGACGACCGGTATCGCAGCGGTGCGCGGGTCGTCACGCAGCAGACGCAGCACGTGGAGTCCGTGCAGGTCCGGGAGCCATGCGTCGAGGAGTATCAGGTCGGGCAGGTGCTGCTGAGCTAGCTCCACGCCGAGACTGCCCAGCTGCGAGGTGATCAGGTGCACTTCGGGCACGCGAAGCAAGAGGCGCTCGACGAGCTGGATGTTGGCTACTGCGTCCTCGATGTAGAGCAGGGTCGCGTTTCGAAGCTTCACCGGCCGGGCCCTGGCGGGCGTCGTCGCACGGACGACGACGGGTTCGCCGGACTGGCTCGACGCGTCCGCCTGCTCACTGGCGGGGTCGCGGCCGTTGGCGAAGTGGACGTCGAGTACCGAAAGTAGTCGTTTGAGGTCCAGTGGCTTGGTCAGATAGTCGTTGGACCCGGCGTCGCGAAAGCGATTGATCTGCCACTCCGTCGCGTCGGCTGAGAGCATGACAATCGGGATGTCCGAGGTCGCCGGGTCGGCGCGCAGCAGTTGCAGGACTTCGTAGCCGGTCAGGTCCGGCAGGTGGACGTCGAGGAGGATGAGGTCGGGCCGGTACTGCTTGGCCATCGCGATGCCGGGCTCACCCCGGCTCGAGGTGAACAGTTGGACGTTCGGCCGCAGCGCCATAAGGCGCTCGACCAGCGCGATGTTGGCGTCATTGTCATCGATGTAGAGAAGTGTTGCGCCCGGCGGGTCGATCGGATCGAACCGCCCGTTCTCGACGCTCGCCGTCGCGACGCTCGACTGGTGGTCGGGCGTCGCGACCGCGCCGTCGATCAGCCCCAATAGCCGATGGCCGGCCTTCAGTATGTCGTCGGCCAACTCGACGTGGTGGGGGTCGTCGAGCTCCATCTGAAGAAGTTGGGTCAGTCCGAGCACGGAGTTGAGCGGCGTGCGCAGCTCGTGGCCGACGTGCGACATGAACTTGTCGGCGCCGAGGCCGGACGACGCGGACTCGTAGGGCTCGGTGTTGGTCGCAACGTCTTGGGACGCGTCACGCAAGATGAAGACCGCGGCCGTCTGCGATCCCTTCTGCTCGAGCACCTTGCCGCCACGGCTCTCGATGGTGACCCAACCGCCTTCCTGGGTGCGAACCCGGACAAGCGCCACGCTCGGAGAGTCACCTTCGAAGACGACCCGCAGGTGCTCGGTGGCCCGGTCGATGTCATCGGGGTGGACGACGTCGGTGAAGGGGAAGCTCGTCAGCTCCTCGGGGAGCCCGAGAAGGGCGAGCAGCGACGGATTCATCGCGACCACGGTGTCGTCGGCCTTGACCATGCACACGAGAGAGGGCGAGTTCTCGAAGAACTGAGCGAACCATGTGGGACCGAGATCCCTGTCCGACGTCATGGGCGGCCTTTCGCGATCGGCCTCTGGATGGCGTGTCGTCCGCGGCCGGGGACGTCACCGGATCTCATTGAACTCGTAGGAAAACTTAGCCACTTTCGTCCCAGGGGTGACTGAGGACTCGAACCGCGGTACTGTGCTGGCCCTGTGGCGGAGGAGGTGGGATTTGAACCCACGGAAGGTTTCCCTTCACACGATTTCCAATCGTGCCGATTCGGCCGCTCTCGCACTCCTCCATCAAGTCGGCGTCCACTCCACTGAAATGAATACCGGCTCGCAAGGCTACCCGAGACGGCTCGAGGCCCGGTCCGGTAGCCTCTCTTACGCCGAGGTCCAAAGCGGTGGTCGGGTCCCGTGCGACGGTCGTTCGTGAACCGAGTCAGGGGTGGAAGCCAGCAGCTCTCAGCGGATTGCGCCGGGTGCCACGGACCGCCTGGCCATCGCTTTGGACCTCGGCGACTTGCACCCCGCCGTTAGCATGACCCCATGGCTGCTGCGACTCCGACCCCCACATCGATTGACGGCGTCACCTCGCTCTACCGCCGGTTCCGACCCGGTCGATTCGCCGAACTCCGGGGCCAGGACCACGTCGTGCGAGCCCTCCAGGGAGCCGTGAAGAACGACCGGGTCAGCCACGCGTACATGTTCTCAGGACCCCGCGGCACTGGCAAGACAACGGCCGCGCGCATCCTCGCCAAGGCGCTCAACTGCGAGCACCCGCTCGACGGCGACGCCTGCAACAAGTGCGCCAGTTGCGCCGCCATCACGAAGGGGTCGTCGCTCGACGTCATCGAACTCGATGCCGCGTCGAACAACGGCGTCGACGACATTCGCGAGATCACCGTCGGGGCCTGGCACGGGACACCGGGACGCTGGAAGGTCTACATCTTCGACGAGGTCCACCAGCTCTCCAAGGCCGCCTCCGCCGCACTGTTGAAGACGCTCGAGGAGCCGCCCCAGCACGTGGTCTTCGTCCTCGCCACGACAGATCCGCACAAGGTCCCGCCCACGATCCGTTCGCGAACCCAGCACCTGGAGTTCCGACTCATCGGAGGTGACACGCTCAACTCGCTGCTGCATGACGTGCGTGGCGCCGCCGGGCTCGACGTCGATGAGGCCACGATCGATGCGGCAGTGCGACTGGGACGCGGCTCGGCCCGCGACGCGCTGAGCGCCCTCGACCAGCTCATCGCGACTGGCTCGATCGTCGAGGCGCAGCCGGCCTTCGACGGCCTGTTCCACGCCCTCGTGCACGCCGACGCCGTCGAGGCGTTGCAGTCACTGGCCGAACTGACCCGCGAGGGCTGGGACCCCGAGCAGCTCGCCGAGAGCTTTGCCGCGGAGGTGCGCCAGGTCTTTTTGCTGCAGGTGGCCCCCGAAGTCGCCGACGCCGTCGACGCCGACCGGGAACGTCTCGTTGCGTGGGGCTCGCAACTGGGCCTGCCGCGCTCGGTGCGAATCCTCGAGACCGTTGGGCGTGCGATGCGAGAGATGAAGAGCGCCCCGGAGAAGATCGTCATGCTCGAAGTGGGGATCGTCCGACTGGTGCGCCCGGACCTCGACAGCTCCTACGAGGCGCTCGACGAACGTCTCACCCGACTGGAGCGGGACCCAGCGAAAGCGACAGCCGCTGCTGTCCCGACGCCGCCGGCGCCGGTGCTGCGCCCCATCGGATCGACCACGACGACGCCATCCGCGGTCGTCGAGTCGGCGCCCGAACCAGTGCTCGAAGCAGTCCCCGAGGCGCCGGCGACCGTGGTCGACGTGGCTGCGCCTCCCGCCGAGGGTTCGGAGTTCGACCTCGACGACGTCCGCGAACGTTTTGTCCAACGGGTCATTCCGCGCACCTCGCGCTCGGCGCAGCTGCTGTTGAAGGCGGCCCAGCTCCGCTCACTCGACGGCTCGCGCCTGACGATTGCCCTGGCGAGCGAGGAGATGCGCCAGAACACCGAGCTGATCGCCCAGGGGCTGCGCAGTGCGATGGAGCACGAGTTCAAGAGCCCGCTGCAGATCGTCTGGACCGTCGACCCGGCGCTCGCGGCCCAGACGTCCGCGCCCAGCCAGCGAGCCCCGTCGACCCGCCGACCGGCGCCGGACGAGCCGGCCCCGACTGAGGAGACGTCGATCGTCGTCGATTCGGCGGCCGGCCACCTGATCACCACGATCTTTCCCGGGGCCGAGGAGATCTGATGGCCTACCCGCCAGCCCTGCAAGCGGTGGTCGACGAACTAGGTCGCTTCCCGGGCGTCGGACCGAAGTCGGCTCAGCGCATCGCCTTCTGGCTCATGCGCCAGCCGAGTGAGGACGTGGCTCGACTGGCCCAGTCGCTCGACGAGATGAAGACGAAGCTGTCGTTCTGCGAGCGGTGCTGCAACATCGCCGAGAGTGGTGGGCTCTGTCCAATCTGCGCCGACGACCGTCGCGATCAGACCGTGATCTGCGTCGTGGAGAACCCGCCCGACGTGATGGCCGTCGAGCGCTCGGGCGCCTTCCACGGGACGTACCACGTGCTCCATGGGGTGCTCTCCCCGTTGGAGGGTGTGACCCCCGATCGCCTGCGGATCCAGGAGCTCGTCATGCGCCTGCACGGGCCGGTGAAGGAGGTCATCCTCTGCTTCAACTCGAACGTTGAGGGTGACGCCACCGCCATGTACCTCAGTCGCCTGCTGCAGGTGCCCGGCCTGGTCGTCTCCCAACCGGCGAGCGGGCTGCCGGTCGGGGGCGACCTCGAGTTCGCCGACGACCTGACCCTCGGTCGCGCCATCGACGGCCGGCGAGTTCTCACCAACTAGGCGAAGCGCACCACGCAGAGCAGACCGGCGACCAAACTGTAGATCCCGAACGGGATCAGCGTCTTGGTGGTGAACCACCGGGTGAGGAACTTGACCGAGACCAGCGCGGTCAGCATCGCGCACAACGCGCCGACGACTGTCTGCATCCTCACACCGTCACCAAGCGGACCGAGCAGGTCCGGCAGCTTGTAAAGACCGGCGAGAAGGATGACGGGGGTGGCCAGGAGGAATGCGAAGTTGGCCGACTCTTCGTGCTCGAGCCCTGACATGAGTCCCGCCACCATCGTGGATCCGCTTCGCGAGATGCCGGCGAAGAGCGCGAGGATCTGGGACGAACCGATGGCGAGTGCGCTCGAAGGGGTCATCGAGGCGATCTGCTTGTGCGCGACGTGACGGCCGCGCGAGCGGCGCAGCCGCTCGCCCACGAGCAGGATCACGCCATTGATGCTGAGAAAGACCGCCGCGGCGAGTGGCTTGGCGAAGAGGACACGCAGCTTGTGCTCAAGCACCACTCCGACGATCCCGACGGGCACTGTAGCGATCGCCAGGAGGAAGAGCAGTCGGTAGTTCGCGTCCATCTCCGGGTCGGTGAGGTGCCAGAGCGAGGAGACTCCCCTGGTGCCCACGTCGGTGAGTTGGGTCCACAGCCCGCGAAAGAGCGCGGCCCACGTCCGCCAGTAGTAGAGGATGAGCCCTATCGCCGTCCCGACGTGCAGTCCGACGATGAAGGCGAGGAAGAAGGACTCAGATGAAGCTTGGGAGTTGGCGAGGTTGTGCCATCCCAAAAGGGCTGGCAGCAACACCGAGTGCCCGAGGCTCGAGATGGGGAAGAGTTCGGTAGCCCCCTGCACGAGACCCATGACAATGGCCTGGAAGTAGGTGAGTGAGGCGTGCACGACCCAACGATAAACGAACCCGGAGGCACCGCCCGACCACGGTTATCAGTCAGAATCGTGTCGTGCGCTATCTCACCGTCGTTCGACACGCGAAGGCATCACCGGCGCAGCCCGGCGAGGCGGACTTCGACCGCGAGCTCTCCAAGCGTGGTCGCGAGCAATCCCGCCAGTTGCGCGAGTGGGCGAGCGATCTTGACGAGCTGGGCCGGTTTGGCCCGACGACTGCGCTGGTGAGCGCGGCCGCGCGCACGAGGGAGACCTTCGCGCGCGCCTTCGAGGGCACGCCCTTCGTCGCGCGCTCGGAGTTCAGCGAGCTGATCTACAACGGCCGTCACGACGTTTCCGCCGAGGACCTTCTCGTCGATCTTGCGGCGATCGATCCGGTGACGAGCTCGTTGCTGGTGGTTGGGCACAATCCCACGGTGCACGAGTTTGTAACGTCGCTGGCGAAAGATCTGCCCAAGGCCCTGCGCGGCTACCACTATCCGCTCGGAGGAGCGTTCGTGCTGGCGCTACGCGACGATCGTCGGATCGGGCTCTCGCGCTACGAGGTCGTGGCGAGTTACGTCCCCGACTAGGAGACTGTTGAATCAGTCGAAATTCTCCCAGTGTGGTGGAGCACCCGGAAATGACGACGCGCTGTACGGCCTTCTAAGGACTTCAATGTGCTCTCAAAGTCAAAACAGTCCAACGGAAATCGTTACCGCAGAGACCACCGTGCATTATTCAACAGTCTCCTGGACGTTCCTCTCGCGCCGTCCCTGTGAAGGATCCTGACCGGGCCCCCGACGACCACCGCCACGTTGTTCACCGGGCCACGCTCGATCCCGGGGACGGGCTTTGCGAGGTCGGACCGGCGCCAACTTGGCTGCGGGGTCATCCGTGCGACCATGACGATCCCGAGTACCGCCGTCTCATCACGCATCAAGTCCGGAGTTCGCACGAAGTCGGACGAGCCGAAGTCGTGCGTGATGATGCCGGTTCTTGCTACGCCCCTCCCTTCGAGTGGCCCAGCCGCACGGCACCGTCCGGCACTCTCACGGTCACGACTGGGCGATACTCGGTCCCCGTCAGCGAGTGACGGGCCGCGGTCCCCACCCCGGTCAACGGCGTTTCGAAAGCCTCCGGTTCCGCCGGTACGCTCAAATGATGAGCATCGCGTTCGCTCCAGCATGAGCTTGATACTCGTCACCGGCGCCACTGGCTACGTGGGCGGAAGGCTCGTTCCCCGACTGCTCGACGAGGGGCATGAGGTGCGATGCCTCGTGCGCACTCCCGACAAGCTGACTAACGCTTTTTGGGTCACGAAAGTGGAGGTTGTGCGTGGTTCGATTGACGGACCGCTGGCGGTGGCGATGACTGGCGTCGACGCCGCGGTCTATCTCGTGCACGGCATCGGCGAGGGTGACGACTGGGTGGACAAGGAGTCGCGCGACGCGGAACACTTCCGTCTCGCCGCCGAGGAGGCCGGCGTCAAGCGGATCATCTACCTCGGCGGGATGGGGGCTGACGACGCCGAGTTGAGCATCCACCTGGCGAGCCGCCACGCGGTGGGGCGAACTCTCGCGGCGGGCCCGATCCCGGTGACCGAACTGCGCGCCGCGGTCATCATCGGCTCCGGATCGGCCAGCTTCGAGATGCTCCGTTACCTGGTGGAGGTTCTCCCGATCATGGTCGGACCCCGTTGGGTGAGAACGCGCACTCAGCCCATCGCTATCTCCGATGTGCTCGACTATCTCGTGAAGGCCATCATCGCTGAAGAGCCCTTCGCGGGCGTCTTGGAGATCGGCGGACCGGATATCGTCTCGTACGCCGAGATGATGACGATGTACGCCGAGGAGGTCGGTCTCAAACGTCGCCACGTCTTCACGGTTCCCTTCCTCACGCCGCACCTCTCCAGCCTCTGGGTGGGGCTCGTCACTCCGGTGCCGGGTTCGCTCGCCCGCCCGCTCGTGGACAGCCTGATGAACGAGGTTGTCGTGCACGACCAGCGCGCGGTCGAGCTGTACGGACCGCCCAAGCGGACGTTGCACGAGGCGATTGGACTGGCGCTGGGGGTGATCTCTCGCAACGAGGTGCCCACGTGGTTCACCAGCGCCGACCTGCAGCCCTTTCGCAAGTACCAGACCGACCCCGAGTGGTCGGGTGGCACCGAGTTGCGCGACGTGCGGGTTCGCATCGCTAACGCCTCCGTCGAGGACGTCTTCTCGGCGATCACCTCGCTGGGTGGCGAGAAGGGTTGGCACCGCGGCGAGTGGCTCTGGCGACTTCGGGGATTCTCCGACCTCTTCTGGGGTGGTCCCGGCCTGCGCCGCGGACGACGTCACCCGCACGAACTGCACGAGGGTGACTTCATCGATCTGTGGAGGGTCGAGGCGATCGACGACCTGCAGCTGATTCGGCTGCACGCCGAGATGGTGCTGCCGGGACAGGCGTGGCTCGAGTGGACTGTCGAGGCCGGCGAACTGGGCACCACCGTGACCCAACTGGCTCTCTTCAAGCCGCGTGGCCTGCTCGGTCGCGCCTACTGGTACTCCGTGGCGCCCTTCCACTTCCTGGTGTTCCCCGGGCTGCTGAAGGGCATCGTCCGTGACGCCGAGTCCATCTAGGAGACTGTTGAGTCAGTCGAAATTCTCCCAGTGTGGTGGAGCACCCGGAAATGACGACGCGCTGTACGGCCTTCTAAGGACTTTAATGTGCTCTCAAAGTCAAAACAGTCCAACGGAAATCGTTACCGCAGAGACCACCGTGCACTATTCAACAGTCTCCTAGAGGGTGCGCAGAATCGCGGCGTCGCCCTGTCCGCCGCCGCCGCATAGGGCGACTGCCGCCACGCCGCCGCCACGACGGCGTAGTTCGAGCAGCGCGGTGAGGGCGAGACGAGTGCCCGACATGCCCACGGGATGGCCGAGGGCGATGGCGCCACCGTTGACGTTGACCTTGGCCTCGTCGATGCCGAGGTCGTCGGACGACGCGAGCCCCACTGCGGCGAAGGCCTCGTTGATCTCGATGAGGTCGAGGCCCTTCACGTCGAGTCCGGCCTTCTTCGCGGCCTGGAGGATTGCGTTCGCCGGCTGGGCGAGCAGTGACGCGTCGGGCCCGGCCACCTGTCCGTAGCTGACGAGCTCACCAATCGGCGTCAGACCCAGCTGGGCGGCACGCTCGGCGGACATCACCAGCAGCGCGGCGCCGCCGTCGGATATCTGCGAGGCGTTGCCGGCGGTGATCGTGCCGTCCTTCTCGAAGGCGCCGCGCAACTGGCCAAGCGATTCGACCGTGGTCTCGACGCGCACTCCCTCGTCGGTCGCGGCCATTAGGGGATCTCCTTTGCGCTGGGGCACCGCGACGGGCACGATCTCCTCGGCGAACTTGCCCGAGGCGATCGCCGCGCCGGCCAGCTGGTGGCTGCGCGCGGAGAACTCGTCCTGGCGGGCTCGGCTGATCCGCCCGGCGTTGTACCGCTCGGTGGCGAGCCCCATGGCGCATTGATCGAAGGCGCACGTGAGACCGTCGAACATCATTGAGTCGACCACCTTCTGGTCGCCGAGCCGATAGCCCGCCCGCGCGCCGGGCAGCAGGTACGGCGCGTTGGTCATCGACTCCATGCCGCCGGCGACGATGACGTCGGCCTCGCCGGCGCGAATCATGAGGTCCGCCAGGTAGAGCGTCTGAAGTCCGGAGAGGCAGACCTTGTTGATCGTGGTGGCGTGGACGGTCATCGGGATGCCGCCCTTCACCGCCGCCTGGCGGGCGGTGATCTGTCCCTGGCCGGCCTGGATCACCTGGCCCATCAAGACGAGGTCGATCGTCGCGGGGTCGATTCCTGCATCGTCCAGGACGCCCTTGATCGCGGCACCTCCGAGCTCTTGAGCGCTCAACGATGCGAAGGCTCCTGAGAGCTTCCCTATTGCGGTGCGTTTCCCAGAAACGATGACACTGCGCGACATGTGGTCTCCTCCGCTCAACTTCCACTGACCAAGGACACGATAGACGGTGCCTCACCGTCCTTCGTGGGCCCCGACACCGACGCAGAGCTTCGCGCGACGTCCTACGTCGGCCGGGTGGCTCAGCGCGCGCGGGCCGACGCCAATGATGCCGGTTGGTTGGTCGGCAGGACGGCCTCGACGTGGGTTCCTTCCCCGACGTGCGAGACCACCTGCAGCGTGCCGCCGAGCATCTTCGCACGCTCGTGCATGCCGACCAGGCCCAGGGACACCGATTCGACGCCCGCGGGACGTGCGGTGCTGGGATCGAAGCCCCTTCCGTCGTCGTAGATGTCGAGGTTGAGTGACTGGGGCTCGAACTCGACCGTCACTTGTAGATGATGGGGTTCGCCGTGACGCACGGCGTTGCGAAGGGACTCCTGGACGATGCGAAAGGCGCCCAGCTCAACGTCGGGAGCCAGTCGACACGCCGGCCCGATCACGGTCAACTGGATCGATACGCCGTCGTCGTCCTCGATGTCCGCCACGAGGCTCGAGAGCGCCGCGACGAGGCCCAGTTGGTCGAGGGCCGGCGGTCTCAGGTCACGCGCCAGCGTGCGCAGGCGCGCCGCCGCTTCGACGGCCTGGTTGCGAGCCTCGCCCAGGCCGTCCACGACGTCGTTCGGGACCCCGTGGGTCGTGGACAGCACATCCAGACGGCGGGCGAGGTGCAAGAAGAGCTGCAGGGGCTCGTCATGGAGCTCGCGCGCCAACTGACGGCGTTGGTCCTCTTCGACCTGCATGACGTGCTGGGCGAAGTGCCGGGTGCGGCGCTCCTCGCTCCGCTCCTCGGTAACGTCCTCGAAGTTGAGTTGCCGACGTTGGACGGTCGCCTCGTCGGGCATCGAGACGACGTCGATACGGTAGTCGTGGCCGTTGGCGAGCGTGAAGACCTTCCCCGTTAGTCGTTCGACGTCCGACGCATTGTCCAGCAGGGCCGACGCCGGCGTGCCGACGAGACTCGAGCCGAGTAGCGCGAGGGCGGCGGGATTGGCGTCCGTGATGAGCCCACCCTGATCCAGGACGAGGATCGGCGATCGGTTGGACTCGAAGAGGCGCCGATAGCCGACTTCGACAGCGAGCGTGAGCGCGGCGACCTCTTCGACGCGGACCTGGGTCTCACGTTCCGCCTCGATCCGTCGGCCGAAGACGAAGGCGCCCAGCAGAACGATGGCGAAGTTCATCAGGTCGTCCCCGACGTGTCCTTGGTCGTGGGGCAGTACGAGGTCGGGTAACCAGAGGAGCAGGGCCCAGAAGGTCGTCGCCATCGAACCAGCGTTGCCGTAGCGCATCGCCGCGTAGCCGATCGGGACGACGAGGAGCGCCACCGGCAGGCCAGTGGGGAACGCGTTGCTGAGGAAGGAGGACTGGAGGTCGATCAGGTAGTGGATGCTCACGATGAGCAGGATCATCGCTTGGATGATCCAAAAGGCCGTCTCGCGCACCGGCGGATGGAGCATTCGATCCATGAGAAACGTCCCTAGCTTCCGTCGTTGGGGTTGTCGTGATTCGGAGCGCTCACGAGCCGGTGGCTCAGGGCGTGGGTTACCGCTTCGGTACGCGACGTCACGCCAAGCTTGTTCAACACGTTGGACACGTAGCCCTCTACCGTGCGGATGCCCAACTCGAGTTGTGCGGCGATCTGCTTGTTCGACTTGCCCTGGGCCAGCAGCACGAGCACGTCGGTCTCCCTCGGTGTCAGTGTGCCAATCGTCTCGGGTCCACTCTGGCGATGGCGCACGAGTCGCTTCGACACCTGGCGGTCGAGGACGAGGACTCCGTCCGAGACGGCCCGGACCGCGTCGACCAGCTCCTTGGCGCTCGCCGTCTTCAAGAGGTAGCCGCCGACGCCGATCTCCAGGGCTTCCGCGACGTAGGCGTACTCGTCGTAGGCGCTGAGGATGAGCACGTGCACGTTGGGTTGGGAGGTCACGACGTCGCGCGCCAGCTCGAGTCCGCTCATGGTGGGCAGGTTGATGTCGACGAGGGCGACGTCAGGCTCCAGGTCGCGCAGCATCGGTAGAGCCTCCTCGGCCGATCCCGCGGTGCCGACCACCTCGATGCCGGGTTCTTGCTGGAGGAGTTGGCGGGTGCCTTCGCGCACCAACGCGTGGTCGTCGACGATGAGGATCCGGATCGTCCGGAGCGCCGTCGGGTCTGGCGGCGTCGTGAGCGGCCGCTCCGACGACTCGGTCGGCGACGTTTTGAGGGGCACTGGTCCGTCGGATTCACCCATACAACTCCTTGCCCGTTTTCATTCTAAGTATTGGACCACGGTACGTAGTGGGGGAATGCGGCGTCGCGCGGGGCGTCGGCCGGTCCTGATCTCTGATCGCGGACCCCGGTCCCGCGTCTTCTGGTCGGATCTGGCCTTCTAGGTCAGCAACGGCCACTTCGCACGTACGTCCTCGCTTTCTGATCCCAATCGTCCAGTACTTGACAGATTGGGACATCAGTGATAGTACGTAAGTATACCAGTAGTTCTACGGTAATACTCAAGTAATTCACTAAACATAAGTGGGGGGCACGAATGGCAGTGAAAACGGAAGGCAAAGGCTCGCCCCGGGCGGACGCAACTCATCTGATCGACCCGATCGCCGTCGCCATACGCACGCGTCGGCCTCAGGACCCAGCCGGCACCGGTCGCTTCATCCCGACGGACCCCTCGCCGGGATTGGACGTCGCGCGCAACCCCCGCGTCGCTCGTCTACTGAGCAGCCGTCGACTCCAATTCTTCATGATCCTGCCCAACCAGATCATCTTCTGGTTGGTCATCGGCATCGGCCTGCTCGGTGCCGTCGATCCCGGGCTCAACTTCGCCACCGCCATTACCTGGTACCTGTGGTTCTGCCTGGTCTTCGTGATGATGGTCGTGATCGGCCGAGCCTGGTGCGCGATATGCCCCTTCGGTGGCTTTGGCGAGTGGGTCCAGCGCCACACCTTTTGGAACCGGACGACGTCGACTATCGGGCTCGGTTTGAAGATGCCCGAGAAGGTCGCGCAATACGGCTTCCTCCTCTCGGTCGGTACGTTCCTGTTGCTCACGTGGATCGAGGAGTACTTCAACATCGCCGGTCCGGGCAATCCGGCGTCGACCAGCTTCATGGTCCTTGGCATCGTCGCCAGCGCACTGGTCTTCTTCTTGGTGTTCGAGCGTCGGACCTTCTGTCGCTACCTGTGCCCGCTGTCAGCCCTGGTGGGCTCGGTCGGGGCCATGGGCTCGGTGGCGGGTTTTCGTACTCGTGACCGTAATGTCTGCTTGAGCTGTCAAACCAAGGAGTGCATGCGCGGCGGCGAGGACGCCTACGGCTGCGCGTGGTACACGTGGCCGGGCAGTTCGGACTCGAACCTCTCCTGCGGCCTATGCACGGAGTGCTACAAGGCCTGCCCCAACGACAACATCGGCCTGTTCATCCAGAAGCCGTTGACGTCGGTCGTCGCCCCCACGCGTCGTCGAGCCGACGTGGCGTGGTCGGTCGCGATCCTCTTCGGCCTGGTCGTCTACCAGCAACTGAACGCGCTGTCGCCGTTCGCGAGTCTCGACAGCTGGCTGAACGCCCACACCTACTTCCCCCAGTACCCGAACCCCCTGAACTACGTTGGCACGATCGCGGGGGTGACCCTGCTGCTCGTCGCCGGCGCCAAGGCATTCCAGAAGACCTTCGCCTCACCGGACGCGGTAATCGTCGAGGGCGGCAGGAACTTCAACGACCGCACGAGCAAGTTCCGGTTCTACTTCCTCCCTCTGATGTACGGCATCATCCCAGTGGTCGGTGCGGACTACTTCGCGCGTCAGCTGCCGAAGTTCTTCCTTCACGTGCCACGAGTCGTGACGGCGATCGGGCACCTCTTCGGTCACGGTACGACCACCTCGAAGCTCTACAACACGTCACTCATCTCCTCGAGCGCCGGCATCATCGCGGTCCAGGTCGCGGTGATGGTGATGGGCACGGCCGCGGCCATGTGGGCGAGTTGGAAGATTGCCGGCCGCGACCTGGCCCCGGCCAGCGTCAATCGCCGGGCCGTGCAGGTCGGTGCCGCGGGCTTCGCCTTCGTCTGCGGTGCGGCGACCGCCGTGCTGTACGTCCTGATGAACGCCGCGAGCTAGGAGACTGCCATGACCTTGACAGAGTTGTTCGTCAATAACACGCCTCACGTGACCGTCTTCGTGGACCGCTGCGCGGGTTGCCAGGAGTGCGTCATCCGCTGTCCCTCCGGAGCACTGTCGATGGAGCCGACGACGTGGACCGTCCTCGCCGACGACAGCGCCTGCGTGGGGTGCCGCCAGTGCGTGCGGACGTGTCCCTTCAGCGCCATCAGCGTCGGGGGCCCGATGCTGGTCACTGAGCGCCACGATCCGCCGCTGCACCACCCGGTGGAGCTGCGTGGGAACGTCGACGAGACGAGGGTCGGTTTTGCGACCTGGGACGAGGCGATCGCCGAGGCGAGCCGGTGCCTGGAGTGTCCGGACCCGACGTGCGTGCGCGGCTGCCCGGCCCACAACAACATTCCCCAGTTCATCGCCGCCGTTCGCGACCACGACCTCGCCACGGCCCACCGGATCCTGAGCCGGACCACGGTGATCCCCGACATCTGCTCGAGGGTCTGCAACCAGTCGGCGCAGTGCGAGGGTTCGTGCAGCTGGTCCCTGGCCGGGGGCGAGCCCGTGGCGATCGGTCGTCTCGAGCGCTTCATCGCGGATCAGGCTCCGGTGCCGGCGCCGAGTATGACGTCCGAGGCGTGGGTCGAGCACGCCGGTGGCGGCATGTCGGTCGGGATCATCGGTTCAGGTCCGGCGGGCATCGGCGCGGCGTGGGACCTGATCGAGTCGGGCGCGTCCGTCACGGTCTACGAGAAGGAGTCGACGCCCGGTGGCCTGTGCATGTGGGGTATGCCGGACTTCACACTGCCCGAGGCCGTCGCGACGAGGCCCTGGCAGCAGCTAACGGCGGCGGGCGTGGATCTGCGATGCGGCATCGTCATTCAACCCGAGGACGTCGACCGGTTGTTGGACGAGCACGACGCGGTCGTCGTCGCGCATGGGGCTGGCGTGGCGATCCGCCTCCCGGTACCCGGTGCGGACCTCGAGGGCGTCGTGGACGCGACCCAGTTCCTCCAAGGAGCCAAGGCCGCCCTTGAACCCGTAGGGAACGCTCAGGAGTTCCTCGGACGCCTCGGTCTGGCCCCGACGAACTCGACCGGGACGCCTTTCCGGGTCCTCGTACTCGGAGCGGGCAACACCGCGATGGACGTCGCGCGCATGGCGCGTCGGCTTGGATTGGACGCAATGTGCATTGACTGGCTCGACGAGCGCTTCGCACTCGCGCGACCCGACGAACTCGCCGAAGCCCGCCACGAGGGCGTGGAGGTCCGCTTCCAGCGGACGCTCACCACGCTGAAGGGCTTCGCCGGACGGGTTGATCTGGCCGAGTTGACGCACACGGTCCAGGAGGAGTCGGGGCGCCAGCCCAAGGTCCTGACCGGTCGCCACGACCGACTCAAGGTGAACTTGGTGGTGATGGCCATGGGGTACCGAGTCGACCCGGCCTTCGCCGAGGTGCTTTCGCACGTGCCGATTCGCAAGAAGGCCACCGGCGTGTCCGATGGTCAATGGAGGGCAAGCGGCATCATGGCCAACGCCGCATCGGCCTACGCCAACCACTCTCCCGTTGGTGAGTTGGCCCTGGACCGCGAGGTCGGCCTCTGGGCGGCGGCGTTGCCCGTCGACGAGCGGTTGTGGGTCGTCGGCGACGCGTTGACTGGTCCGTCGACCGTGGTCGAGGCGATGGCGCAGGGTCGTCGTGCGGCCAGGGCCATCCTCGACGCGCAGCCGTCGCGACCAGGTGGGGCCGAGCGTCGCCCAAGCGTCGCCAAGCGTGTCCTCGTCTGTCACGAGAGCGCCGGTGGCACCACGGCGGCCACCGCCACGGCCATCGCCGGCCAACTCGCCGCGTTCGGTGCGCGGGTGACGACGCTGCCAATCGCCGAGGTCGGTGCTCGCGAACTTGCGGCGGCTGACGTCGTGGTCGTGGGCACCTGGGTCGAGGGGCTCGTCGTGGCTCGGGTCCACCCCGCCAAGGCCACGCGAAAGTGGCTTGAGGCGATGCCGCGACTCGGGTCTCGCCCGGTTGGCATCTTCTGCACCTACGGCGTCGATCCGAAGTCGACCTTGAGCGAGATGCGTTCGGCGATTGAGGCCAAGGGTGGCGTCATCGCGGGGGAGCGCGCGTTCGGGCCCAAGGATCGTGAAGGTGATGCGGGTCACCTGGGAACCGGTGATTTCGTGCGAGCGCTCGTGGCGCAGCTCGGACTGGAGGCGAACGTCGCACCCTCGTCGGTACCTTGGCGCACCTTGGATTCGGTGCGAGTGGTCAGTCGCTAGGCCGGCGCCCGCTCACGCCTCTTCGAGGGCGTGGGCGAGGCGACGCAGCAGCGAGCGAACGGTGGCGCGCGCTACCCGGGTTAGCACCACGTCATCCAGGGCTTGGCCGGCCCGGCCGAGCGGAGGTCGGTAACGGCCGTCCAGAGCGACCTCGGTCCGGTCGGGGTCGACCTCGACCAGGCGCAGCGTCCCAGTCAATCGAGGGAACAGCCCCGCTGGCCCGGTGGCCTCCCAGGTGATCGGGATGACCACCGCGCCCTCGCTCTTCACCGCTTCGCCCAAGTGCACGGCGACCGTCTTCGTCAGCCAACCGGACCCCCCCGGTCCAATCCGCATGAGCAGCTCCTCGCCGTCGTCGCGCGCGGCGTCGAGATGGGGGATCAACCAGGACCCTCCGGCCTGAAGGCGATCGACGATCGTCACGACACCTTGTTCGACCTGCACCGAGTCCTTGATCTCCACCGTCTCGGCGTGGGCCCGCCGGTGACCGACCACGTGGTACTCGCCGGAGGTGATCGCCCGGTCGCGCTCTGCCAGGGTGGCCAAAGTCGTCGAGGCCAGTTCGGCCTTCATCGCGGCCGTGGCCGCCGTCCAGGTCTCGTGGAGCGGACAGACCGACTCCCATTTGCAGGGATCGTCGCCCAGGACGCAGGTGTCTGCGTCGAGCAGACCCTCGCCGGCCTCCACTACCTCGAGCAGTGTGATCTCCTCGGGCCGGCGGGCGAGCCGGTAGCCCCCGTTGGTGCCGAAGAAGGAGGTGGCGATGCCCGCCTGGACAAGGTCGCCCATGATCTGGGACACGAACGTCCGTGGAACCCCCATTTCGAGCGAGACCTGGCGGAGCTTCTTGGGCGTCTCCGCGCCGTAGCTGGACGCCAGGCAGATCGCCGAGCGTACGACGTAGTCGCCACGCTTCGAGAGCTTGAGCTTCATCTCGATAGAGTAGTTGCCCACCAGACGTGCAGCGCCGGGCCTCATCGTTGAGCGGCGAGACGTTGTTGTTCCTGGTGGGCCCGTTCCCAGCCAATATCCGCTAGTTCGGTCAGTTGACCCGGTGGCTATTGGACCGCGGTCCTAAGACCTCGTCGAGCACTCGGTCGAGGTCCGCCGACAACCGGTCGCCGAATCTCGCCTCGCGCAGCGTGGACGTCGTGGCGAGGACCGCGATGACGAAGTATGCCGCGAGAACGACGAAGCAGGCCACCAGCACTAGCGCAAGGACGCCACCCAACAATTCACCCATGCCCACAGTCTGAGTCGTCCTCGGTGCGATGGGAACCCTGATATCACGGTGTCGACGAGCGAATTCTACGGTTGCCCCCGTAGGGCCGCGTAGTGGAGGCAATCCCGGTCCAGTCACGTCCACGGTCCAAGAGGACGACCGGTCGCGGCCGACGAAGGACCGCTTTCGAGACCGTTGACGTGATGTCGTCCAGCGCAGTGCTGCGATGTTGACATGCCGGCATCTCGGATTCGCGTCAGCGTGCAAATGCGCGCGACCGCTAACCTCGCCCAGATGAGCGAGATTCTCGATGCCGTCCGCGCCGGCGCCTCGAGCGAGGCGTTGGCCTCGACGCCGATGCCCGAGAGGTCTCGCGCCGTGTTCGTGCGGCGCGACGAGCAGGAGATGTTCGCCGGAATGGCGAGCAAGGACAAGGATCCCCGACGCAGCCTCCACGTCGACGAGGTGCCCCTGCCCGAGCTCGCCCCCGACGAGGTCTTCCTCGCGGTCATGGCCTCGTCGATCAACTTCAATAGCGTCTGGACCAGCATCTTCGAACCCCTCTCGACCTTCGGATTCCTTGACCGGCTCGGCAAGGAGTCGTACTGGGGCCGTCGACACGCGCTGGACTATCACGTGATCGGCTCGGATGCGGCCGGGGTCATTATTCGAGCCGGTTCGGCGGTGCGCAACTGGAAGGTCGGCGACGAGGTGACGGTGCACTGCAACTACGTCGACGACCAGGATCCCAGCGGCCACGATGACTCGATGCTGGCGGGCAACCAACGGATCTGGGGCTTCGAGACGAACTTCGGCGGACTGGCCGACATCTGCGTGGTGAAGGCGAACCAGCTGATGCCCAAACCGACGCACCTGACGTGGGAGGAGGCGGCGGTGAACGCCCTGTGCAACTCCACCGCCTACCGGATGCTGGTGTCGCGCCACGGCGCCCCGGTCACCCAAGGCGACAAGGTCCTCATCTGGGGGGCCTCGGGCGGCATCGGTTCGTTCGCGGTGCAGCACGTCCTCAACTCCGGTGGCACGCCGATCGGCGTCGTGTCGAGCGAGGACAAGGTCGAGACGCTCTACGAGTTGGGTTGTCAGCACGTCATCAACCGCCGGGAGAAGGGCTACCGATTCTGGAGTGACGACCACACCCAGGACGAGAGCGAGTGGCGCCGTCTGGGCAAGGACATCCGCGCTCTGGTCGGCGACGACCCGGACATCGTCTTCGAGCACCCGGGCCGCGCGACGATGGGCGCCAGTGTCTTCGTTGCCAAGCGCGGCGGCACCATCGTCACCTGCGCCGCGACGAGCGGCTACATGATCGAGTATGACAACCGCCATCTCTGGATGAAGCTGAAGACCATCAAGGGCTCGCACTTCTCGAACTATCGCGAGGCGTGGGCGGCGAACCAGACGATCATCGACGCCAAGGTCGTGCCGCCTCTCTCGGCGGTCTTCCCCCTCGTCGACACCGCGGAGGCCGCCTACGAGGTTCACCACAATCGCCACGAAGGCAAGATCGCCATCCTCTGTGCTGCGCCGAGCGAAGGCCTGGGCATCACCAACCCCGAGCTGCGCGCCCGGGTCGGTGAGCAGCGCCTCACCATCTTCCGGCGACACGACAAGGGGTAGTCATGGACTCGCTGCTGACCGAGATCGACCACGTCGCCATTGCGGTGCACGACCTGGAGGCGGCCATCTCCTGGTACCGTGACGTCTTTGGCGCCACCGTGGAGCATCGCGAAGTCGTCGAATCCGACGGCGTCGACGAGGCGCTGCTTCGCGTCGCCGACTCCTTCATCCAACTGCTCACCCCGACGCGCGACGACTCGCCGGTGGCGAAGTACCTCGAGAGGCGAGGCGAAGGCCTGCACCATGTTGGCTATCGCGTCGCGGACTGCGCGGTCGCCCTCGATGCGGTGAAGGCCAGTGGAGGACGGGTGATCGACGACGCGCCGCGCCCCGGTTCGCGCGGCACCATCGTGGCCTTCGTCCATCCGAAGACCTCTTTCGGGACGTTGATCGAGCTCGTGCAGGACCCGCGCGTGGTCTGAATCGAGGTGGCGATCCGGGCACTCGCTCTACCGGCGGGTAACGGTAGCGACTCCCCGATGATCGTGTGCGCAGTGGCGGACGTCGGAGCAGGCCTCGGACCGGCCGCGCCTACTTGGGTAGCCTTGCTGCTCATGGAGCATTCAATGGCCGACGGCCTGGCCGAACTCGCCGCTCGAAAGGCCGAGGCCCGCCTCGCCGGTGGCCAGAAGGCGATCGAACGCCACCAGGCCAAGGGCAAGATGACCGCGCGCGAGCGCATCGAGTACCTGTTCGACGAGGACTCGTTCCAAGAGCTCGACATGTTGAACCGTCACGGGGCCTCGGGGATGGGGCTCGAGGACTCGCGCCCCTACACCGATGGGGTGATCACCGGGTTCGGGAAGATCGACGGACGCAAGGTCTGCGTGTTCTCCCAGGACTTCACCGTCTTCGGCGGCGCGCTCGGCGAGACGCACGGCGAGAAGATCCAAAAGATCATGGACCTCGCCACCACGATGGGGCTGCCCATCGTCGGACTCAACGACGGCGCCGGTGCTCGTATCCAAGAGGGCGTCGCCGCCCTCAACGCCTACGGCGGGATCTTCCGGCGCAACGCGCGCGCCTCGGGCGTCGTCCCCCAGCTCTCGGTCATCCTCGGCGCCTGCGCCGGCGGAGCGGTCTACTCGCCCGCGCTGACCGACTTCATCTTCATGGTGAAGGACACCAGCCACATGTTCATCACCGGCCCGGACGTCGTGAAGGCGGTGACCGGCGAGGACGTCACGCTCGAGGAGCTGGGCGGCGCCCAGACCCACGCCACCAAGTCGGGCGTGGCCAACTTCGTCCTGCCCGACGAGAAGAGCGTGCTCGACGAGGTCCGCTACCTGCTCTCGTTCCTGCCGTCGAACAACATGGAAGAGCCCCCGCGCATCCTGACCGGCGACAGCGCCAATCGGCTGTGCGAGAACCTGCGCGAGATCCTGCCTCCGTCTGCGAACCAGCCCTACGACATGAAGAAGGTCATCACCTCGGTCGTGGACGGCGGCGACTACATGGAGGTCCACGCCACCTACGCCCAGCAGATCACGTGCGGCTTCGCGCGCGTCGACGGGCACACCATCGGCATCGTGGCGAACCAGCCGCAGATCCTCGCCGGGGTGCTCGACATCGACTCGAGCGAGAAGGCGGCGCGGTTCGTGCGCACGTGCGACGCCTTCAACGTCCCGATCGTGACGTTCGTGGACGTGCCTGGGTTCATGCCCGGTGTCGACCAGGAGTACGGCGGCATCATCCGCCACGGCGCGAAGCTGCTCTATGCCTTCTGCGAGGCGACGGTGCCGCGCATCTGCATCATCACCCGCAAGGCCTACGGCGGCGCGTACGTCGTCATGAACTCGAAGTCGATTGGCGCCGATCTCGCGTACGCGTGGCCGACGGCGGAGCTCGCAGTCATGGGCGCCGCGGGGGCGGTCGAGATCGTGCACCGGCGCGACCTCGCCGAGGCTAACGACCCCGAGTCGATGCGGGCCGCGCTGATCGACGACTACTCGCAGCGCTACTCGAATCCCTACATCGCCGCCGAGCGCGGCTTCATCGACGACGTCATCGACCCCGCCGAGACCCGCCAGGTACTGTGTCGCTCGCTCGAGTTGCTTCGCGGGAAGCGCGAAGACCTGCCCAAGCGCAAGCACGGGAACGTCCCGCTGTGAGCCACGGTCTGGCGCCGCGCCCGACGTTGGCGCCCGACGAGATGGCCGCGCTGGTCGCGGTGGCCGAGGAGCTCTTGCGCGTCGAGACCGCGGCCGTCGAGGACTCGGTGCCGGCGTGGCGTTTCTCGGGACGATGGTTCAACGCCGGCCCGTACGCGAACCGCCGCCCGCACCCGCTCAACTAGCGGTCTCGACCATCCCGAGGAGGTCGCCCATGATGGCGGCCATTGAGAAGTCCTTGGGCGTGTAGATCGCGGCCACGCCCAGCTCCTTCAGCGCCGCGGCGTCCGAGTCGGGCACGATGCCTCCGACGACGACCTTCGCCTCGACGCCGGCCGATCGCAGCCCGTCGATGACACGGGGCACGAGCGCGAGGTGTGATCCCGAGAGGATCGAGATTCCTACGACGTCGACGTCCTCGTCGCGCGCGGCGGCGACGATCTCCTCGGGCGTCGTGCGGATGCCCTGGTAGACGACCTCGAAGCCGGCGTCGCGCGCGGCGACGGCGATCTGCTCGGCACCGTTCGAGTGGCCGTCGAGGCCCGGCTTGGCGACGAGCAGCCGAGGCGGTGACCCGCGCCGGGCCGCCACGGCCCGGGACCGTTCGACGAGTAAACCGAAGAGCTCGCCGCGGCTCGCCGCACCGGCGCGCACGCCGGTCGGCGCTCGGTAGACGCCGAAGACCTCGCGCAGGGCCCCGGCCCACTCGCCCGTCGTCCCGCCCGCCTTGGCGAGGGCGATGGTGGGCACCATGATGTTGTCGGCGGGATCCGAGCTTCGCGCAACACGGGTGAGCTCCGCGACGGCGGCGCCCACGGCAGAGGCGTCCCGATTGGCCCGCCACGCGACGACGTCGTTCACGAGTTCGCGCTCGACCAGCGGGTCGACGGTCATGATGGCCTCGATCGTTGAGCCGCTCGTGAGCGGCGACTCGGCGGTCTCGGTGAAGCGATTGACGCCGACCACGACCTGCTCGCCGGACTCGATGCGCGCCACGCGCGCTGACTGGCTCGCGACGAGTCGCCCCTTGAGCTCGTCGATGGCCGCGAAGGCTCCGCCGAGGGCGAGCACGTCGTCGAGCTCCTCCTGGGCGGCGACGGTGAGCTCGCGCACCTTGGCGTCCATCACCCTCGAGCCGGCGAAGACGTCGGGGTACTCCAGTAGGTCGCTCTCGTAGGCGAGGACCTGTTGCATCCGGAGGCTCCACTGCTGGTCCGAGGGGCGAGGCAGGCCGAGGGCCTCGTTCCAGGCCGGCAACTGGATGGCGCGGGCCCGCGCGTCGGCCGACAGCGTGACGCCGAGCATCTCGAGAACGATTCGCTGGACGTTGTTCTCGGGCTGTTGCTCAGTGAGGCCGAGCGAGTTCACCTGCACGCCGTAGCGGAAGCGGCGCAGTGACGGGTCCTGGACGTCGTAGCGGGTCCGGCAGATCTCGTCCCACATGGCGGTGAGGGCACGCAACTTGGCGATCTCCTCGATGAAGCGCACACCGGCGTTGACGAAGAACGACATTCGGCCCACGACCCGCGGCATCTGGCTCGGGAGGACTTTGCCCGAGTCGCGCACCGCGTCGAGGACGTCGATCGCGGTCGCCAGCGCGTAGGCGATCTCCTGGACGGGGGTGGCCCCGGCCTCTTGGAGGTGATAGCTGCAGACGTTGATGGGATTCCAACGTGCGACGTGGTCGATGCCGTAGGCGATCATGTCGACGATGAGCCGCTTGGATGGCTCGGGGGCGAAGATGTAGGTGCCGCGACTGAGGTACTCCTTCACGATGTCGTTCTGCGTCGTGCCGGACAACGTCGCGAGGTCGACGCCCTCTTCGTCGGCGAGGGCCAGATACAGCCCCCAGAGCCACGCGGCGGTGGCGTTGATCGTCATCGACGTGTTCATCTCGGCGAGCGGTAGGCCGTCGAGGAGCTGGCGCATGTGGCCGAGGTGCGCCACCGGCACGCCGACCTTGCCGACCTCGCCGGCGGCCTCGGGGTCGTCGGGGTCGTAGCCGGTCTGGGTGGGCAGGTCGAAGGCGATCGAGAGGCCCGTCTGGCCCTTGGCGAGGTTCCCCCGGTAGAGCTCGTTGGACTTCACCGCGTTCGAGTGGCCCGAGTAGGTCCGCATCACCCACGGCATTGATCGGTCAGCCACGTGTCCCCTTCGTCGTCTTCCTAACGACGGTAATCGTAGAAGCCGGTGCCGGACTTGCGGCCGAGCCGTCCGGCGCTGACCATGCGGCGCAGCAGCGGGACCGGCGCGAAGTTGGGATCGGCGAACTCGGCGTAGAGCGCGTCGAGGATCGCGAGCGAGGTGTCGAGGCCGACCAGGTCCAGCAGGGCGAACGGCCCCATCGGGAAGCCGCAGCCGCCCTTCATCGCGGTGTCGATGTCCTCCTTGGTCGCGACCCCCTGGTCGAGGAGGCGTACGGCGTTGTTGAGGTAGGGGAAGAGCAGAGCGTTCACCACGAAGCCGGCCTGGTCCTTCACGTTCACCGGCTCCTTGCCGCAGGCGACCACGAACCGCGTGACGGCCTCCATGGTCTCGTCGCTCGCGCAGAGCGGTCGAACGACCTCGACGATAGTCATTGCGGGCGCGGGGTTGAAGAAGTGCACCCCGCACACCCGCTCGGGACGGGAGGTCTCCATCGCGAGCTCGATCACCGAGAGGGTTGACGTGTTGGTCGCAAGGATGGCGCTCGGGTTGATGATGTGGTTGAGCTCGTTGAAGAGGGCCCGCTTCACGTCGAGGTCCTCGACGACGGACTCGATGACCAGGTCGCAGTCCGCGAGGTCGGTCAGCCTGGTCGTCGCCGAGACCCGGGACCGCAGGGAGTCGGCGTCGACCTGGCTGCGTTTGCCCTTGTCGACCTGCTTGGCCAACGACTTCTCGAGGGCCGCCAGCATCGCCTCGGCCGTCGCCTGTGAGCGGCTGCGCACGATGACCATCGCGCCGGCGCCGGCCACGACCTCGGCGATGCCGCTGCCCATGATGCCCGAGCCGAGTACGCCGACTTTCTGGAAGGTCATGGTGAGACATTACTTGGCGGTAAACCTGGGCCCGGATGCGATACTCGTTCGATGAGCTCCACGACCGTCGCGGTGGGATCGCTCGAGGGACTCCGGTCGGTCCTGTCGGACGGCTCGCTGCTTCGACTCGACGCCGGGGCCGACGTGGTCGTGGTCCCGACGGCGGCAGCCTTCGTCGGAATCGCCGAGGCGGCGTGGGCCGTGGCCGAGGTCTGCGAGCCCTTCGACCTGCGAGTCGAGGCGCTGATGGTCGCTGATCGGACGTCCGCCGGCGAGCCGTACTTCGTCGAGCGACTGGGTGCGGCCGACCTCGTCGTTCTCTGCGACGGCTCGCCCCTGCACGCGCGAGCGGTATGGCGGGCCACTCCGGTGGGCGAGGGGATCAATCGGGCGAGCAGACTGCTCGCGGTTGGGTCGGTGGCATCGGTGCTCGGAGCGGTCATGATCGACCCGCGCGGTGGGGCGCCGACCACCGGCCTCGGCTATCGCGACGGCATCGTCTTTGCGGCGCCGGCCAGCGACGAACAGGTCCTGCGGACGAGGACGTTGATGCCGGCAGAACTGGCGCTTGTGGTGCTCGGACCCCAGGGAGTGGTCCTCAACGACGGCGCGGCGTGGCGGGTAGTGGTCGACGACGTGGTCGTGACGCGGGGTCACGACCACGCGGTGCTCTAGACCTCGAGGATGGTGACCGACTCGATGACGACCCGTTCGCGGGGCTTGCCCGAGGGTGAGCCGGTCTCGTTGATCGTCGCCACGACGTCGAGGCCCTTGACAACCTTGCCAAAGAGCGCGTAGAGCGGCGGCAGGCGCATCCCGTCAGGGCCCGAGATCACGAAGAACTGCGAGCCATTGGTGTTCGGCCCAGCTTTGGCCATTGCGAGCGAGCCCAGCTCGTAGCGGCCCGGCTTGGGCAGCTCGTCGTCGAATCGGTAGCCCGGGCCGCCCGAACCGCTGCCCGTGGGGTCCCCTCCCTGCAGGACGAAGCCCGGGATGACGCGGTGGAAGGCGACGCCGTCGTAGTAGTGCCACCGCGCGAGGAACACGAAGCTGTTGACGGTGACCGGGGCACAGAGGGGGTCGAGGACAATCTCCAGGGTCCCCTTGGAGGTCACCATCGTGGCGGTGTACACCTTGGCCGGGTCGATGATCGTGGGCGGCGGCCCACTGAACTTCTGACGTCGCTCGCTCGAACCGTCGGGATTGGGAATCTGATCAGTCATGGCTTCCTAGGAGTTGGTGATGGTGACGCTCAGCATGCGCTGGGTCACGATGGGTGGGACACCGTTGGAGCTCTGGGCGCTGTTACCGTCGCTGTTGATGATATTCACCACGCTCTGGCCGCTGACGACATGACCGAAGAGCGAGTAGGAGGCCGGTAGGGCCTCGTACGCGATTCCAGTCACGATGAAGAACTGGCTGCCGCCGGTGTGCGGTCGGCCATTGTTCGCCATCGCCACCGAGTAGAGCGGGTAGGTGGGCGCGCCCACCGCGGGCAGCTCATCGGGGATCGTGTAGCCGGGGCCGCCGGCGCCGATACCAGTCGGGTCGCCACCCTGGACGACGCCACCGGGGATGACGCGGTGGAAGATCACGCAGTCGTAGAACTTCTGTTCGGCGAGGAACACGAAGTTGTTGACCGTGACCGGCGCTGCCTGCGGTTCGAGCTTGACGACGAAGTCACCGGCCGTCGTGTGGAAGTGGGCGTAGTAGGCCTTCGACTTGTCGATCGTCATCGGAGGGGCCGTCTTCCACGTGAGCGTGTTCGCTCGTGCCGACGTCGTCGCGGGGCATCCCGCGGCGACCGCGAGGGCGTCGGCCTTGCCTTGGGCCTTCTTCGCCACCGCGGGTGCGATGGTTGTGGTGGTCGACGTCGAGGTTGTCGAGCTCGTCGAGCTGATCGTGGTGGTCGTGGTGGGCGTGGTGGTGGTGGAGAAGAGGAGCGCCCCGGTGCCCAGCACGAGGATCCCGACAATGGCGACGATGACCAGCCGGCGGGTGTTCTGGCGGCGCTTCGCCGCCCTTTGCATCTGTTCCAACTTCTCGCGGCGGGCCGCCTTCTGACGTTCACGTTTGCTTGTAGCCATTGGAGAGACATTAGTTGGCTCCCAGAAGGCCCCGGTTTGCCTCCACTAACCTTGGTCGTCATGGCATTGATCGTTCAGAAGTTTGGTGGGACGTCAGTGGGCGATGCCGAACGCATTCGCGCCGTCGCCGAGCACGTGGCCCGGACTCGGGCGGCCGGCGACGACGTCGTCGTCGTCGTGTCGGCGATGGGAAAGTTCACCGACGACCTGCTCCGCCTGGCCGATGACGTCTCGCCGACTCGACCGCCCCGCGAGCTCGACATGCTGTTGACCGCCGGGGAGCGCATCTCTATGGCGTTGGTGAGCATGGCGCTGGGTGCGTGCGGCGTGGAGTCGGCCTCCTTCACCGGAAGTCAGGCCGGGATCATCACCAACACCGAGCACACACGGGCCAAGATCCTCGAGATGCGACCTGATCGGATCCGCGAGGCCCTCGCCGCCGGCCTCGTGCCGGTGGTCGCCGGCTTCCAAGGAGTCTCGACGGAGCGCGACATCACCACGCTCGGTCGTGGCGGGACCGACGTCACGGCCGTCGCCCTCGCGGCGGCGCTGAAGGCGGACGTGTGCGAGATCTACACTGACGTGACGGGCGTGTTCTCAGCCGACCCGCGCGTGGTGACCAAAGCCCGTCGTCTGGCGAAGGTCTCGTTCGACGAGATGTTGGAGATCGCGGCGACCGGTGGGCGGGTGCTGATGTTGCGCTCGGTCGAGCTTGCCCGACGCCACTCCGTTCCGTTGCACGTTCGATCGAGTTTCACCTGGGAGCCAGGTACTTGGATTGTGGAGGAGGACCCCACCATGGAAGAAGCCGTCGTTTCGGCCGTCACTGATGACACGTCGGAGGCCAAGATCACCGTCGGCGGCGTGCCCGACCGCCCGGGCATCGCGGCGAAGTTGTTCCGAAGGCTCGCTGACGAGGGAATCAACGTCGACATGATCGTCCAGAACACCAGTCTCAACGGCATGACCGACATCTCGTTCACCGTGGCCAAGACCGACCTCGCCGCGGCGACGGCGGCGTGTGAAGAGGTGAAGGTCGAGATCGGCGCGGCGCAGGTCACCAGTGATGACGACATCGGGCGCGTGTCGATAGTCGGCGCCGGCATGAAGTCCAACCCCGGCGTCACCGCGCTGATGTTCGAGACGCTGTCTGAGAACGGCATCAACATCGAGATGATCTCGACGAGCTCGATCCGTATCTCGTGCGTGCTGCGAGCGGACCGCGTCGAAGCGGCGGTGCGCCACCTTCACACCGCGTTCGGTCTCGACGCCGCCTAGCCCTAGACTCTCCCCATGCGAATAGCGATTGTTGGTGCTACCGGCCAGGTCGGGACCGTCATCCGGTCGATTCTGCGAGAACGCGACTTCCCAGTCGACGACATCCGCTTCTTCAGCTCGGCCCGCTCGGCGGGCACGACCTTGGCGTGGGACGGGCGGATGGTCCTGGTCGAAGACGCCGCCACTGCGGACTTTTCGGGCATCGAGATCGCCTTGGCCTCATCGGGCGCGACCTCGTCCAAGGTCCTCTCGCCGCGGCTGGCCGCTGCAGGGGCGATTGTGATCGACAATTCGTCCGCATGGCGCATGGACCCCGAGGTCCCGCTCGTGGTGCCAGAGGTGAATGGCCACGCCCTTCGGTCGATCCCCAAGGGGATCGTCGCCAATCCCAATTGTACGACGATGGCCGCGATGCCGGTACTGAAGCCGCTGCACGACGTGGCCGGTCTTCGGTCGATCACGGTGTCGACCTATCAAGCGGTCAGCGGCGCCGGTCGCGAAGGGGTCGACGAACTGGCCGACCAATTGGAGAAGTCGCTCGGGGGCGACGTGCGCGCCCTCACCTTCGATGGTTCGGTCTTGCCACTCGACTCCGGTGTGAAGTTCCCCGCGACCATCGCGCACAACGTGATCCCGATGGCCGGTTCGATAGTCGACGATGGCTCACTCGAAACCGGCGAAGAGAAGAAGCTGCGCGACGAGAGTCGTAAGATCCTCGAGATCCCGGGACTGCTCGTGGACGCGACGTGCGTGCGAGTCCCGGTCTTCACCGGACACTCGCTCTCGATCACCGCGAGCTTCGAACGACCAATCTCCCCCGAAGAGGCGACGGCGGCTCTGGCCGGCGCCCCCGGCGTCGAGTTGCGCGAGATGCCGACGCCGAGGTTCGCCGCGGGAAGGGACCCGAGTTACGTCGGGCGAATCCGCCGCGCGCAGACTGTGCCCAACGGACTCTCGCTCTTCTTGAGCAACGACAACCTGCGCAAGGGCGCCGCCCTCAACGCCGTGCAGATCGCTGAAGTCCTTCTGACGCTTCGCTAGTCGGCTCCGCCGCGCCCGACCTGTCGGCGCGCCAGGTTGACGCAGTGGTCGCCGAATCGCTCGTAGAAGCGCGCGAGTAGTGCGAGCTCGACGGCGACGGGCAGCGTCATTGAGCCCGAAGTGAGTTCCGCGGTCAACGAGACGTGCAGGTCGTCGAGCTCGTCGTCGATGTCCTCGATTGCGCCGACGGCCTCGGTCTTGCCGTCGATGATGACGTCGGTCGCTTCGCGCCAGATCATCGAGGCCACCTCTCCCATTCGCTCGATCAGTCCACGGCTTCGCGGTGACATCTCGTTGCCGAGGCCTCGCGCGGCACGCCGCGCGATGTGCTCGGCGAGGTCGCCGTTGCGCTCGACCTCGGGAAGAATCCGCAGGAGTGTCAGGAGTTGACGTCGATCCTCGGAGGTGAGCGACGCGTTCTGCAGCAACTGGGCCTCGGTCGTGTCGACGGTGGCGTTCACCAACTCGTCGATCATGATGTCCTTCTCGACGACTCGCTTGGCCAGCTCGCGATCGCCGGCGAGCAGCGCGTGGGTCGCGCCCGCTATGGCCTCGCCGACTAGGGCGAAGATCTGGACCACTTGTGGGCGCAGGTCCTCGAGGTCTCCGTTGACGACCACGTCGTCCAGCTCGGGCTCGTTGCGGCTGTGAAAGAGGCGGTACATCGCCACAGGCTAGTTCTGCGTTACAGGACCTATCTAGGGTGGTGACGTTCGGACGAAGGGATTGACATGGTCGGAGTACTCGCTGGTGTCGCCGGCCTCGTGCTGGGCGTCGTAGTCACGTGGGCGCTTTCGTTGCGCCGCTCCCAGTCCCTGCGCGAGGACGCGATGCGGGCCGAGTCCGCCCTCGCGGTGCGCGACTCACAGCTGGCGGCCGCCAGTGAGCTGTTGGAGCGCCAGCGAGTCGAGCACGCCAGCTCGATCGAGAACATGGAGCAGACGTTCGAGAATCTGTCACACCGAGTCCTCAACCAGACTGTGGCGCAGTTCAGCCAGTCCCAGGAGGACTTGGTCAAGCTTCGCGAGTCCAAGCTCGATTCGACGCTGCGGCCATTGGAGGACTTGTTGGGCGAGTACAAGAAGAACCTCGCTGACTTCAATACGGTCAATGCCGGGGCGCTCTCGGACGTGAAGAACCGGGCTGACGAGTTGCTGAGCGCTCAATTGAGGACCCAGGAGGAGACCCGTCGGCTCAATGCACTGCTCGGCCGATCCAGCCAACGCGGAGCGTGGGGCGAGATCCAACTCGCCAACGTCATGGCCAAGTCGGATCTGCGCGAGGGTATCGACTTCGAGCTGCAGGTCTCGGGCACTGCGGAGTCCGGTCAGGCGCAACGGCCAGACTGCGTGGTGAACCTGCCCAACGGGATCCGACTCGCCGTCGACGCGAAGTTCCCCTTCGCCGCATTCGAGGCGTCGCTCGACACCGAGGACTCCGAAGCCCGCCGTGAGTTGCAGCAGAAGCACGCGAAGGACCTGCGCGGCCACGTGAAGGCGCTGAAGGAAAAGGGGTATTGGGAGGCGATCGCACCGGCCCCCGAGTTCACGGTCTGCTTCGTGCCTAGTGACGCCGCGATCACGGCCGCGTTCGAGGCCGACCCCACGCTGCACGCCGACGCGACCAACCAGCGGGTGATCATCGCCGGACCCACGACGCTGCTCTCGTTGCTCTGGTCCGTCGCGGTCATCGTCCAGCAGCACCAGGTCGCCTTCAACGCCGAGCAGATCTACAAGATCGCCGACACCATCTTCGAGCGCATCCGCAACGTCGCCGAGCCGGTGGCGAAGATGGGCAAGTCCATCGACTCGGCGGTGAAGGACTACAACGCGATGCTGAGCTCGATCGAGGGCCGTCTCATCCCGGCGGCGAAGAACGTGCGACTGCTCGGTGGGACGAAGCGGGCCCGCGGGCTTCCAGAGCTCGAGCCGGTCGATCGACTCCCCAACTCATTGAACGAGGGCAAGTGGGGAGTGGGTGACGACAATGCGCTGCCCGAGGGCGTGTCCGAGATCCTCGATCTCGAGGGCGTCGAGGAAGAGGATCAAAAAGCCGACGAGTAAGTTCTTACGACGTGGCCCGAACTCGCGCTCAACGTCGTCGTCAGACGTTGTACCTCACTCTCGCGCTGGCGGCGACGCTCATCGTGCTGCTCTTCGCGCGTGACGTCACGAGGTCGGCCCACGGGGCGATCGGGCCGCGTCGGAGCGAGAACCGCAGCTTCGGCTCACTGGCGAACGTGCTGATCTCTCAGCAGAACGATTTCGACGCCCACCTCGCGTATCTGCTGGCCCATGGTCAGTCGCTGAGCCGTCCGGTCTTCGCCGCCCGGCTCGAGCAGCTGAACCAGACGTTGCCGGTATGGACCACCGAGGCGGGGCTGCTCCGCCGTCCCAAGCTCGCCCACAACGTCAACGAGGACGCGGCGCAGCTCACCGAGCTTCGGGTCGACGCGTATCAGTCGTTGCTCGCCGTGGTCGCGCGCCGGCTCAGCCTTCCCTGGCCGACCATCCCCACGACGTCCCAGGCCGTCACGGATCCGGCACAGACGTTGCTGGCATCGAGCGGGCAGTGGGGTGTCGACCGCTGGTCGCTGGTGAAAGAGCCTGGCCTCGTGCGCCTTCACGCACTGACGACCGCGACGGCCACCTTCTTCTCGAACGTCGGCACGGCCGGGCTCGTCGCGTCACCGACCCTTGCGCTGACCCGAGGGATCGGCATCGCCGCGGTTGCGGTCACCCCGTCGCCGCTACCGGCGGCTGTGGGGGTGCTGCTGCTACCACCGGTCACGTCCGTGCACCTCGGGGTGTCCGTGGTCAACGCCGCCTACGCGACCCAGCCGGTGACCCTAAGGGTCACCTTCACACCGAGCGCTGGCCCGGTGCAGCACCAGGTGCTCTCGGTGACGCTCGGACCGCTGCGGTCCTACGCCTTCGTCCCGCGACTCCTCGCCACGCGGCCGAGTGAGCGAGGGACCTTGGTCATATCCTTGACCGGTGCCTTGGCCGCACCGAATATGGCGAGGAGCCGGACGTACCAGGTGAAGATGTCCCCCTCGGGCAACGGCTGAGCCGAGGGGCTTGAGCAGAGTTCGCGTACGATGTTCACGCCCCCAGAATGTTGAATCGAGGAACAGTGACAGAGTCCATTACCGTGACCGACAATCGCACCGGTGAGACTCGTGAGATTCCCATTGCGAACGGTGGAGTGGCCGCCAGCGAGTTCTCGAAGGTCGTTCCCGGCGTCTGGTTCTACGATCCGGGCTTCATGGCGACCGCCGCGGCCCAGTCCGCGATCACGTACTTGGACGGTGACGCCGGCATCCTACGCTACCGCGGCTATCCCATCGAGCAACTGGCCGAGAAGTCGACGTACCTCGAAGTCGCCTACCTGTTGAACTTCGGCGAACTACCCAACGCGACCCAGTCGGCCGAGTGGGAAAAAGAGGTCACCCACCACACCTTCATCCACGAGAACGTGCGCAAGCGCTTCCTCGAGGGCTTCAACTACGACGCCCATCCCATGGGGATGCTGGTCTCGGCCGTCGCGGCGCTGTCGACCTACTACAAGGACGCCAAGGTCCTTGACGACCCCGAGACGCTGCACCGCCAGGTGGTTCGCCTCATCGCCAAGATGCCGACGCTCGCCGCCGCGGCCCACCGGTTCTCGGTCGGGATGCCGTTCGTGTACCCGGACAACTCGCTCGGCTACAGCCAGAACTTCCTCTCGATGATGTGGAAGGTCGCCGAGCCTCGCTACGAGCCAGACCCGATCCTTGCGCACGCGCTCGACGTGCTCTTCATCCTGCACGCCGACCACGAGCAGAACTGCGGCACCACGGCCATGCGCATCGTCGCCTCCTCGCACGGCGACCCCTACAGCGCCACCGCCGCCGCGACCGCCGCGCTCTACGGCCCGCGCCACGGAGGCGCCAACGAGGCCGTGCTGAAGATGCTGAACAAGATCGGCAACATCGACAACATCCCCGCGTTCATCGAGACGGTGAAGGCCGGCAAGACGAAGCTGGAGGGGTTCGGGCACCGCGTCTACAAGAACTTCGATCCGCGCGCGACGATCATCAAGAAGACCGCCGACGACGTCTTCACCGTCACCGGCAAGAACCCCCTGCTCGACATCGCCCTGAAGTTGGAGGAGATCGCCCTCGCCGACGACTACTTCATCTCGCGCAAGCTCTACCCCAACGTCGACTTCTACTCTGGACTCATCTACCAGGCGATGGGCTTCCCGGTCGAGATGTTCACCGTGCTGTTCGCGATTCCACGCACGTCGGGCTGGCTGGCGCACTACCAGGAGTTGCTGGACCAGGACCTGAAGATCGCCCGCCCGCGCCAGCTGTACATCGGCGCCGACGAGCGCGACTACGTGCCGATGGCCCAGCGCGCGTAGCTAGGCGCCGATCGCCTCGAGCAGCTGTGCCGCGTGGACGCGCGGGTGCTGGCAGTAGATGTCGAGCCAGTCGGCGAGGGAATAACGGCCCGACTCCGAGTGCTCGCCGTGGCGTTCGAGGTCGCTCTGCGTGATTCGGCCGATCACGTCGAGCGAGGCGCGCCGTACCGCGGCAAAGACCGCGAGGGAGTGCTCGGTGGGCAGGTCCCGGTATCCCAGAGCGGAACACTCGGCCCACGCCGCTTCGTCGTAGCCCTCGATCGTCGAGCCGATCGGCTCGGCGAGCAGGCGGCGCAGGCGGGCGTAGGACTGGGCCTCGGAGTCGGCAACGTGGTGGATGACCTGGCGGGCGCTCCAACCGCCCTCGAGGTGCCGGTCGATATTCCCGTCGTCGACGACGGCGGCGGCCTCGAGGAAGTGCGACGTCGCCGACTCGTAGTCGGCGAGCGACTGGGTGAGACTCACGACGATCTCCTCTCCTTGGCCGGGTCGACGATTCGGGTGAGTCCCTCTTGGACCATGGAGACCATGAGCTGGCCCGCCTGGTTGAAGAGGAAGCCTCGCGCGAGACCCCGTCCCCCGTGCGCGATCGGCGAGTCGGTGTCGTAGAGCAGCCACTCGTCGGCGCGGACCTCGCGATGGAACCACATGCAGTGGTCGAGGCTCGCACCCATGAACGACCCGTTGTCCCAGCGGATCGAGTGCGGTGCGAGGATGGCGTCGAAGAGACTCATGTCACTCGCGTAGGTGACCACGCAGGCGTGCAGCAGGGGGTCCGCGGGCAGCGTGCCGTCGGCCCGGATCCAGATCCGCTGGCGAGGTTCTTTATCGCGCTTCGGGCTCCAGGGGACCTCGCCGATGAATCTCTGGTCGATGGGGTGCTGGCGGTTGTACCACTCATCGACGTTGCCGAACTCCGTCTGGACCCGTTCGAGCAGCGTGGGGATCGTCTCGGGTCCGGGCACGTCGGGCATCTCGACCTGGTGCTCGATGCTCAGTTCGTCGGTGTGGAAGCTGGCCTGCATGTTGTAGATCGCCCGGCCGTGCTGGATCGCGACCACGCGACGGGTGGTGAAGCTGCGTCCGTCGCGGATCCGGTCCACCTCGTAGAGGATCGGGGTGCGCGGATCACCCGGGCGCAGGAAGTAGGAGTGCAGCGAGTGCACGCGGCCTTGGGCGACGGTCCGACCGGCTGCCATCAGCGCCTGGGCCGCCACCTGCCCGCCGAAAGTGCGTTGGCGCTCCTCCTCGGGATGCTCGCCGCGGTAGGTGTTGACCTCGATGGTCTCGAGGTCCAGCAGTTTGACGAGGAATTGGAGGGCGTCGGACATCCCCCCATTCTGACACCCGCTTCCGCAGTGGTGATTGGAGGTCGCGAACTAGTCTGGAGAGAATGATTGCTCGCATTCGCTCCCTCCTGGCGTGGTCCAAGAGTCATGAGGGCAAGAAGGTAATTCGATTCACGATGGTGTCGGTGGTGTCCACCCTGACCTCGTTCACGGCGATCTCACTCTTCTACGGGTTGAAGATCATCCCGGGGGTCATGTGGGCCACCTTGGCGGGCAACCTCGTCGCCTCACTGCCCGCCTACCAATTGAATCGGCGCTGGACCTGGGGCAAGCGCGGCCGCAGCCACTTCCGCAAGGAGATCATGCCGTTCTGGGCGATGACGTTCCTCGGCATCGGCGTGTCCCAGATCGGCGCGCTCTGGGCGCGCCATGAGGTCCACGCCCACCACTGGGCCCACCTGACCAACACGGCGCTCGTCTCGTTCACCAACCTGTTCAGCTTCGCGCTGTTCTGGTTCTTGAAGATGATGGTGTTCAACCGGATCTTCCGCGTGAACGACATCGAGGAGATCGATCAGCACCTCACCGCCGAGGAGACCGCGGCGAGCTAGTCGCGAAAGTTCGTGAACTGGAGAGGGACCGAGAGGTCCGCCTCCTTGAAGTGCGCGATCGCCTTTTGCAGATCGTCGCGCTGCTTGCCCGTGACGCGGACTTGGTCACCCTGGATCGACGAGCTGAGGCTCTTCACGCCCATCTCTTTCACGAGCTTGTTTATCTGCTTGCCGACGTCCTGGGAGATCCCCGCCTTCAGCGACACCTTCTGGCGCGCCGCGCCATGACTGGCCTCTTCGACCTTGCCCGGGTCGAGAGACTTCAGCGAGACCGAGCGCTTCACCAGCTTCTCCTCGAGGAGCTGGTAGAGCGCGCGCAGGCGGTCCTCAGTCGACGCCGACAGCGTCAGCTCCTTGTCGGTGTACTCGATGGTGGCGTTGGTGTTCTTGAAGTCGAATCTGGTGTTGGCCTCGCGGTTCGCCTGGTCCACGGCGTTGCGGACCTCCTGGAGGTCGATCTCGGAGACGATGTCGAAAGTGGGCATGGACCGATGGTAGATGGTCGCCACCAGTTGGAGGTAGCTGACTCGGGACTGTAGGATTCTCGACGGGCCGGTGCCCGAGTGGCCAAAGGGATCTGGCTGTAAACCAGACGGCTTAGCCTACGGGGGTTCAAATCCCTCCCGGCCCACCAAGGCCAATCCAGCGAACGCTGGATTGGCCATGCCCGAAATCGAGCGGCGGGAGTACGGTGGCACTGTTCAGGGGAGGAGCGGCGTGAATCGACTGAGGTTGCTGGCGAACGCGGTTCGTCGCAACTACGAACGAGTCGCCGGCCGCTTCGAGGCGGGTGTGCAGATCCTCGAGCACCGCTACACGCCCCTCGGTCGGTTCAGCCCGGGCCCATTCGAGGGCTGGTCCTTCCTCTGGCAGCCGGCCCTGCTCGGCTTCGTGGCGGCGGTCCTGATCGTGTCGGGGTGCTCGTTCACCAACTCGCCGTTCAAGTTGAACATGGTCAATACCTGGTTCTTCGGCGAGCCGTCGGCCAACCAGTCCGGCACGTCGAGCGAGACGAAGTACATCCTCTCGGTCGTCCTCGTCTACGGCGGGCTCCTCTTGCTGATGCGGGTGTGGCTCAGGCTCGCCGAAGTGATGAAGCTGCACCGCGGCGCGTCGCTCAAGTCGCTGTGGTGGGCCCTGCTGCTCTGGGCCGGTCCTCTCATCGTCGCCCCCCCGCTGTTCTCGCGCGACGTCTTCAGCTACGCGGCCCAGGGCGAGATGACGAGCCACCACATCAGTCCGTATCTCTTCGGACCGTTCACCCTGGGTTCCAGCCCCTACGTCAATCCCGTCGATCCGCTCTGGGGCAATACCCCCGCCCCCTACGGACCGCTCTTCTTGTTCCTCGACGGCACGATCGACCGGATCACCCGCCACAACCAGTTGGCGACCGTCGTGGGCCTGCGCCTGCTCGAGACCTTCGCCGTCGCGCTCATCGGCTACGGGGTCGTGGTCCTTGCGCGGGGGCTCGGCCGCGACCCTGGCGAGGCCTTCGTGCTGAGCGCCATGAACCCGATCGTTCTGCTCACCCTGATCGGCGGAGCTCACAACGACGCGATCATGGCGGGCCTGCTCGTCGTCGGGATCGCCCTGGCGGTCCAGCGACATCCGTACTGGGCACTGCTCTTCTGCTCGCTCGCCACCGCGATCAAGGCGCCGGCGGTCGTGGGACTCGCCTACGTCGCCTGGACGTGGCTCGGGCCGAAAGCCACGTTGAAGCAGCGCCTCCGACCGGTCCTCATCGGCGGCGCGGTGGCCGCCGCGACGCTCGGTGTCTCGACGTTGCTCGCCGGATTCGGATTCGGCTGGGTGAAGAACCTGCTCTCGAACGGCACGGTTCGCTCGTGGGCCGCCCCGGCGACGGCCATCGGGATGGCGGTCGGGAACCTCCTGCACAAGGTCGGCCTGCAGTCCGTGGCGATCACCACCGTGCTCTCCGTGACCCGAACCCTCGGTCTCGTGACGGCGGCCGGATTCGCTCTCTGGCTGCTCTGGCACGCCGAACGGCGGGGCTGGGTCCGCTCGCTCGGGCTGTCGCTGGTGCTCATCGTGGAGCTGGGACCCGTCGTCCAGCCGTGGTACCTCGCGTGGGGACTGGTGCTGCTCGCGGCGAGCTACAAGGGCCGCGAGCACTTCTGGCTGCTGGCCCTCTCGATCACCGGACCGTTCATCGGAATCCCCGGTGGGCGGGCGCTGCTGGACGGGCTCGTGCACAGCAATCCGCTCCTGATCGCCACGGCGGTCGCGATCCTCGGGGGGCTGCTCCTCGTGCCGATGGGTCGATGGACCCAGTGGTCGTGGCCCGAGAAGCAGTTCGAGATGGCGCCTATCGGCGATTGATCGGGATCACGTACTGGTACTCGACGACGTCGAGCCACTGACCGTGCTTGCGCCCGACTTCGATCTCAGTCCCGACCAGGGTGAACCCGCACTTCTCGTGCAGCCGGATCGATCCATCGTTCTCCCCGACGATCCGCGCGATCAGGGAGTGGAAGCCCGATTCACCGGCGGTGGCGACCAGTTGGCGCAACAGCCGCTCACCGACGCCGCGGCCCCGGGCCTGGCGGTGCACGTAAACCGAGTTCTCGACGGTCGTGGCGTAGGCGGGGCGATCGCGGAAGGGCGAGACGAGGGCGAACCCGAGGATCAGGTCGCCGCGAGCTCCCACTTCGCCGACCTCGTCGTCCTCGTTGACGGCCACGATGCAGGGGTGGGTCGCCAGATGGGCCCCGATCCACGTCTCTTGCTGGGCGAGGGTCCGCGGGACCAGGTCGAAGCTGACCGTCGTCTCGATAACCTCGGGGTTGTAGATGTTCATGAGCGCCGGCGCGTCGGCCAGTTCCACCAGGCGGGTCCTCATGAGTGTCAAGGGTACTGTGGCCGGTTGGAAAGGCCGGCCGAAGGCGGAGTACAATTCACCCCCGCGCCTATTTTGACGTGAAAGCCCTCTTAGCTCAGTGGTAGAGCACTTCCATGGTAAGGAAGGGGTCGTCGGTTCAATCCCGACAGAGGGCTCGCCAGGCGGCGTAGCTCAGGTGGTTAGAGCACACGGCTCATAATCGTGGTGTCGCGGGTTCGACTCCC